>CAYWPC010000004.1:56360-112850 GCA_964460075.1 uncultured Acidimicrobiaceae bacterium | reverse complement strand
TCGAACCGGCGACCTCAACCTTGGCAAGGTTGCGCTCTACCAGCTGAGCTACGTCCGCGTCGAGCGTGATGGTACCACGCTCGGACGCTTTCTACCCTCCCGCAACACCCGTCGAACCGAAGCCATCCTCACCCCTCGACGACGACTCGAGCCTGTCTACGAACACGAATTCGGGACGTTCAACAGCCACAATCACGAGCTGCGCGATTCGGTCACCAGGCGCGATCTCGAACGACTCCTCACCGTGGTTGATGAGGCCAACCATCAGCTCTCCACGGTATCCAGAGTCGATCAGACCCGGAGCGTTCACCACGGTGACTCCCCTGCGAATGGCGAGCCCACTACGAGGAAGAACGAAACCTGCATACCCAAGCGGTATCGCCATCGACATCCCCGTGGGTACCAGAGCGCGTCGTCCAGGCTCGATCACAACATGCTCGCTTGCGGTCAAATCGGCCCCAGCATCACCTGTGTGAGCGAACTGAAGGCGTGGATACAACGACTCTTTCGGACTTACGGGTATCTTCATGTCAGGATTCTCCCACGGAGTGCAATGGAATGGCGAAGCAACCGACCACGAAGCCAGACCATGATGACGGTTCGTGGTTCCTGCAAGCCGTAGGGGCAGAGCCGCCAGCACCAACAGCGAGCGAAGTCGTGGCAGAACTTCAGCGTGAGAACACACAGCCGGACCTCCCAGCGGTCGACGACACCAAGCATCCATCGCCTCGGGAAACCAACTCGGAGATCGAGATCGTCTCCTTCGACGGAGACCCTGGAACATCGACATCGTCGTTCGCACCCATACCTGTGCCTCCTCCGACTCCCCCAGAGCTCTCTGAGGTGACCACCGAGATGGACATCATTTCGCCAGGGCAGGCATTCGATGACACCGTTCTCGCTCCAGCACTGCGCACGAGACGCCGGTTCCGGTGGCCCGTCGCCGGCTTCCTCGTCTTCGCCATCGCAGCGTTCGGTGTCGCGGCACTGTGGCTGCCACGAGCAGTGGAGAACGAAGCGTTCGCTGTACGTCAGAGCAACTACGACGCGACACTCGCCGTGCGAAGCTATCTGCCTACCGCGCAGACAGCGCTCGACGCGGTCACAGATCCTGCATCGACACCCGACGTTTTGAGTGCGTCGGTGCCCATCATCTCGCAGCTCTCAAGCCACGCCACGAACCTCGCAACGACCGCTCAGGAGCCCCTCCCACCCCGAATACCGCTCGTGTCATCCCAAGCGATCGACGACCTCGCGCCAATCCAGGACCAGTCCGCCATTCTGGCGTCCGACGCCTCAGAGGTCGCTCGTAGGCTCGGACACGGCTATGTCTATCGAACATCGATCCCTGAACTGCTCGACACCGGCGACCTACCCGCGTCCGCCTCGACCCAGGAGATCAACACAATCGCGATCCTGCTCGCCTCATCACTCGCCGATGACGCAGCACTGATTTCGGACCTCCCAACCGATCCAGCGTTCGCATCCGTCCTCACCCGAGCAACACAAGCACAGGAACGCTACGGGCCCTGGCAGATCGCCTACCTCGGCGCCCTCACGAGCAACGATCCGGAAACAGCCGCCGGATTGATAGCAGAGATCGCAGCAATCAAGTCGTCACTCGCTGAAGAGAACGAGGCGACGCTCCTCGCCTTCCGCTCATCACTGGACGGACGAATCGTCTCCCTCGCAGGCGAACTCCAGGCGCACCTCGATCACCTCACTCGGTAGCCGCCTCCTCGGCATCGAGCGACGCAACCTCTCGCTCGAAGTCCGACGCCTTCTGAAACTCCTTATACACCGAGGCGAAGCGGAGGTAGCCGACCTCGTCTAGGTCTCTGAGGCCCTCCAGCACGATCGTTCCAATCTCGTCAGCGTGGATCGATCCCCTCGAGGTGTAAGCCGCCCGCTCGACTGTCGCGACGAGATCGTCGACTGCCTCTCGCTCGATCGGCCGATCGGCGAGGGTTATCTCGATACCGAGGCGAACCTTCGAGGCATCGAAGGGCTGCCGGCGGCCGTCACGCTTAATCACCACAACCGTGCTACCTCGCTCGAACGTCGTGAACCGATGCCCACATCGTGGGCAGGCCCGCCTTCGGCGAATAGCTCGGCCATCATCGGCTTGGCGTGAGTCGATGACTCTGGTGTCATCGCTTGTACACAACGGACATCGCATATCTCCAGCGTAACGCTGGACGTGGTGGAGATGCGTCGGTGCGACTCGCCGACTCAACGGGAAACGACAGGAATCTCGATCACCTGGCCGGCTTGGAGGGTCTCAGCACTGACATCGTTGAGCTTTTCGATTGACGAAACGATCCGTCTACGATCGACGCCTTCAGGCCCGTATTCTGCTGCGATCTCCCACAACGTGTCTCCGGTCTTGACGCGGTAATCCATGGTCTCGGTTGCATCAACGCTCGCCTCTCCCGCAGAGGCGAGGAGCAGCAACACGACGACGACCGTGATGGAGATGATGAAGAGTGCTCTCATTCGAGCACCGATAGTCGTTGCCATGTTGCTGTCTCCTACTGCCTGCTACCCAGTTTCGTGGGGGGAGCTGAGCTCCCAGGATCCAACGTATCGAGCGGGTGTGACACGTTCTGAAGTACGTGGGCACATCAGCCATGTACGTGCCGTCCGAACACATGTTCGATCTTGGTGTCAAACCTATCGAACATGTGTTCGCTTGTCAAGGATATCCCTCGGTCTCAGCGGCAAGGCGCCTGTACGACATTTCGAAACAGCCACGATCCGTCGCACGATCGAACATATGTTTGGTCCGAACGTAGATCTGCGCTACCCTGTCGGCAACGACGAGGAGGGACCGTGACAGACCGAGCAACCCTGACACAGCGGCAGCGAGAGATCCTCGACTTCATCAGAACGACCGTTACCAATCGCGGCTACCCCCCATCGGTTCGGGAGATCGGCGAAGCTGTGGGACTCAGTTCGCCCTCGACCGTTCACAGCCACCTCTCGACGCTGTCCGCGGAAGGATTTATTCGGCGTGACCCCACGAAACCTCGGGCCATCGAGGTGATAGAAGACGACGGTGCAACCGCGATCTCGCGAGCGGCGATCCGCGACGTTCCCCTTGTCGGACACATCGCAGCAGGATCTCCAATGCTCGCCGAAGAAGACATCGAAGAGGTCTACCCCCTCCCAACAGAGCTCGTAGGGCACGGACCTGTGTTCATGCTCAAGATTCGTGGCGATTCCATGATCGACGTCGGGATCTACGATGGCGACTACGTTGTCGTAGAAAAGCAGGCGACCGCCGCGAACGGTCAGATCGTTGCCGCTCTTATCGAGGGCGAGGAAGCAACGGTGAAGACGTTCCAGCGCACCGCGACCACAGTCACGTTGGTACCGCAGAACGAAGCCTACGAACCGATGGTGTTTGACAGCGGTGTCGAAATCCTCGGTATCGTCGTTGCTGTGCTCCGTCGGATCGACTAATCAGCGGAGCGTGCCGGAATACACCACTTCCGCTGGACCCTCCATCCACGCGCCTGCATCGTCGAAGGTCACCGTCAACCGCCCGCCTGAGAGGTTGACGTCCACAGGAACAGTCACACCGGCAACCGTGTGGGCTATGTAAGCAGCCGCAGTCGCCCCGGTGCCAGACGCAGCGGTTTCGCCAACTCCCCGCTCCCACACGCGCACCTTGATGCTGCCATCTTCGATCACTTGGACGAACTCCACATTGGTTCTGTTTGGAAACAAAGGGTCGTGCTCGATGACTGGTCCGACCGTTGCAACGGGGGCCTCATCTACGTCATCGACGAACATCACGGCGTGAGGATTGCCGATCGCGAACGGATGTACCTCGTGATCGGCAACCGTGAGGGTTCCGGTGCGAAACGGGTTCGGTTCGCCAACAAATGCCACAACAGATTCGTCCTTGACCGTGACCTCGTGATCGCCGACTGCCGTGGCAACGCTGAACCGACGAGAGGCCACCCATCCCCTGTCATATGCCAGTCGCGCAACGCATCGCAGGCCATTCCCGCACATCTCCGCTTCGCCACCGTCGGCGTTCCAATACCGCATGGACACGCGCCCTGAATCGATCGATGTCATAACCAGGACACCGTCTGCACCCACACCTGTCCGTCTCACGCACCAGCGTGCAACATCGGCGGGGTCCGGAACGTACGGCCCTTCGAGAACAATGAAGTCGTTGCCGATACCGTGCGCCTTCACGAAGTCCACTGCATTACCTCCCCGATTCTCTCCACAGCCGATTGGATCCGTACCGCCTCATCATCCTGCCACGTCAGCCAGACAATACGTGGATCCCTCCTGAAGAACGTGCGCTGCGCCTTCACAAGACGCTTCGTGGATCGAATAGCCCCATTGAAGGCATCATCCATCGAGATCTCGCCGTCGACTGCGCGTAAGAACTCCATATACCCAACAGCTTGTGCCGCGTTCGTACCCAGCCGGCCTCTGAGTCCCTCGACCTCATCCACGAAACCCCCTTCGACCATCGTGTGGAGGCGGTTCGCAGCCCGACCGGCCAGCATCGTGCCAGCGTCGACACCGAACCCCTTGAACGGTACGAGCGGCTCATAACGGCGCACAGCCGCGGCCTCCCGTGTCATTGCGCGGTACGAGGGCGTCTGACCGGTCAAACGCCATACCTCAACGGCGCGCACAACCCTGCGCGGGTTGGCTACATCGACGTGGTCCCCAGCCGTGGGGTCGGCGGCAAGGAGCAGGCTGCGAAGCTCTTCTCCATCCATCGACTCGAGTTGCTCCCGCACATCAGGATCCGTAGGAGCAAAGGTCATCGGATCGACAACGGCTCGAAAGTGGAGCCCAGAGCCGCCAGAGATGACGACCCTCTTTCCCTCGCTCATGATCTCAGCCACATGGCCTCTCGCGAGGTCCTGGAATCTCTGTACGGACATGTTCTCGGACGGTTCGCAGACGTCCAACATTCGGTAATCGAAGCGCCGACGGGTCTCGCTGTCAGGCTTGGCCGTACCGATGTCCATGCCCACATACACTTGCATTGAGTCGACCGACACAATCGACGCACCGTAGCATTCGGCTACCGCCTCGGCCGTTGCTGACTTTCCGGAAGCTGTGGGACCTACGATCGCTGCAACGTTCAGAACGAGAGCTCCCCTTCTAGATAGTGTGGAGCAGCCCTCGTGATCCTCACCGTGAGTAGCGTCCCTGGCTCCCACTCCCCCGCCAGGTGCACGATCGTGTTCCCGCGTGTCCTCGTTGTCACCACCGTTGGATTGCGCCTCGAAGGACTCTCGACCATCACTTCCACGACCCGGCCTACCTGCTCGCGGTTACGCTCGAAAGTGATCTCGTTCTGCAGTTCGACGAGTCGGTCGAAACGCCGCTGCACGATGTCTCGCGGCACGCGACCCTCCATCTCGGCCGCAGGTGTTCCAGGTCGAGGAGAGAACTGAAACATGTAAGCAGAGTCGAAACGGGCCCGTGCCATCACATCAATGGTCGCATCGAAATCGCCGTCGGTCTCGCCGGGGAATCCAACGATCACGTCCGTCGATGCCACTAGGCCAGGAACAATGCGACGCATCATCTCAAGGCGGCCAAGAAAGCTCTCAGCTGTGTATCCGCGATGCATGGCAGCAAGGATCCGGTCGGAACCAGACTGCAAAGGAAAGTGAATGTGCTCACAGACCGAAGGTGTCTCCGCCATGGCGCGGGCGACGTCTTCCCTGAAATCCTTCGGGTGGGGGCTCGTGTAGCGAATCCTCTCGATGCCATCAACGTCACCTACCCGCGCGAGCAGGTCCGCAAACAGCGGCTTCCTGCCGTTGAGATCGAGGTCCCTGCCATATGAGTTCACATTCTGGCCTAGGAGCGTGATCTCCTTGACACCATCGCGTGCAAGACTCTCGACCTCTCTAATGATGTCGCCAGGACGACGGGATATCTCGGCGCCTCTGACGATCGGGACAATGCAGAACGTACACGAGTTGTTGCAGCCGATCGTGATAGTGACCCACGCGGAATGATCCATCTCGCGATGGACCGGCAAGCCACTCGGAATGTCGCTGAGTGACCTCGTCTCGTCCCAGATCTCGGTGACCGGCCCCCACTCTTGAGCATGGTCGAGCAACTCCACAACGCGATGCACATTGTGTGTGCCGAACACAACGTCGACCCAACCTGCACGCTCTCGGATGGTGTCGCGCTCCTTTTGGGCTGAGCATCCTCCGACTGCGATCTTGACGTTCGGGTTCTGCTGTTTGACGGCCTTGAGTGAACCCAGATATCCATACAACTTGGTGTCTGCATTCTCACGGATCGTGCAGGTATTGAGCACGATGAGGTCTGCGTCCTCGGCCCTTCCTGTGGCCTTCATCCCGTCTGCCTCCAGCAGACCAGCGATCCGCTCAGAGTCGTGCTCATTCATCTGACACCCGAAGGTCCGCACGAAGTAGCGTTGGCCTGTGCGCGTTGGCTGCCGTACTTCTTTGACGCTCGGGGTGCCGAGCTTGGTGACTTCCGACATGTGATCTCCGCTGAATTCGGTTGGCCTGTACCAGACCGATCGCTATCGGGCGTAGTCCTTCGCCCGATACTCCCGGATGACCGTGACCTCGATTTGGCCCGGGTACTGTAGGTCATCCTCGAGTTTCCTTGCGATCCGCCGAGCGAGATCCTTTGACCCGACATCGTCGAGCGTCCCTGGGTCGACAACAACCCGAACCTCACGTCCCGCCTGCAATGCGAAGACCTTTTCTACGCCGTCGAAACCCTCTGCGATCTCTTCGAGCCTCTCCAGTCGACGCACATAGGACTCGAGCGCCTCCCTGCGCGCACCGGGACGAGCCGCCGACACAGCGTCTGCAGCCTGCACGATCACCGCAGTGAGAGATCTCGGTTCGACGTCATTGTGGTGAGCCTCGATCGCGTGCACGACGCCTGCTTCCTCACCGAAACGCCGAGCGATCTCCGCTCCGATCAAGGCGTGCGAACCACCAACTTCGTGACTCACCGCTTTGCCGATGTCGTGGAGGAACGCGGCCCTTCTCGCCTCGATCTCGTCTACGCCCAGCTCGGCGGCAAGCATGCCGGCGACATGCGCAGATTCGACCAGGTGATCCAACACGTTCTGGCCGTAGCTGGTGCGGTATCGCAGACGACCGACCAGCGTGGTCAGTTCAGGGTGGAGCCTTGTGAGACCAACCTCGAGCATGGCCCACTCCCCGGCGTCGCGAATCGACTGTTCTACCTCGTCACGTGCCTTCTCATAAGCTTCTTCTATCGATGTGGGATGGATGCGCCCGTCCTCAACGAGTCGCTCGAGTGCCCGGCGAGCCACTTCCCTGCGAACCGGGTCGAAGGTTGACACCGACACCGACTCAGGGGTGTCATCCACGATGAGGTCGACACCTGTGATCGCCTCGAATGTCCGGATGTTCCTGCCGTCTCTGCCGATGATGCGGCCCTTCATGTCGTCCGAGGGAAGAGCAACAGACGAGATCGTCGTTTCAGACACGACCTCTGAGGCGATGCGTTGGATGACGGTCGCCAGAATGCGTCTCGATCGCCTCTCACCCTCCTCACGGGCCTTCGTCTCCATATCGCGAACAAGCACCATGGCGTCCCGACGCGCCCCGTCCTCCACCTTCTGAAGCAGCTCTTGTTTCGCGGCCTTCGAATCGAACCCGGCAAGCGCTTCGAGCTCCAGAAGGGCGTCCTCCTGCATGCGAGCCGCATCTAGGGACTGGGCTGCTGCTGCGCGCTCCTTCTCGATAATCAACTCTTCGCGCTGTGCGAGATTCGCTGCGCGTTGTTCGAGCGTCGCTGCACGCTGATCGATGCGGTCTTCCTTGGATCCAACCTCGACCCGTCGATGCTCCAGGGTTGCTTCCTCCCTGTCCCTGTACGTCGCAGCCTTCGCACGGGCTTCTTCGTCGGCCCGAGCGAGGATCCTCTGGGCGTCCGTTCTCGCCCCCGCGAGGAGTTCTTCAGGGGCGGGCGGCTGCCTGACGATGAGACGACCCACGATGAGACCCCCTAGGAAGACTCCAGCTACGACCAGACCCGGAACCAACAGGTTGGCGATCTGTTCCATCTCGCTGCCTCATTCCCCCCGATACGGATACGAACGTGCCGAGCCACACCGGGCTCGGCACACACACAGGACCTATTGAGTTGGTGGACTATCTCCCAGTCATCTCGTGTCTTGCATTGGTTCGCTCACGTTTCGGATTCAGTTTCGTTAATGGTGTGTGTGAATGTGCACCGATAGTACCCCACCGTGTCACCTTCGGGAACGCGAAAACCGAGATTCACCTACTCTGATTCCGCTGTCTCGGACTCAGCGCCATCGCCGACCTCTTCCTCTTCGTCTTCATCGACGATAACCCCAACAGCCCGAAGCACCTGATCCTGCAACTGCATTGCCAGCTCCGGATTCTGTCGGAGATACTCTTTCGCCTTCTCGCGACCCTGACCAAGTTGGTCCCCGTCGTAGGTGTACCACGCACCTGCTTTGCGTACGATGCCTTGTTCTACGGCGACATCCAGCAGGCTCCCCTCCCGAGAAATGCCTTCCCCGAACATAATGTCGAATTCGGCAAGGCGGAATGGCGGAGCGACCTTGTTCTTGACGATCTTCGTGCGAACTCGGTTCCCGATGTTCTCGGTACCGACCTTGATCGCCTCGATCCGGCGAATGTCGATGCGAACCGTTGAATAGAATTTGAGCGCACGCCCACCCGGTGTCGTCTCCGGACTTCCGAACATGACGCCGATCTTCTCACGGAGCTGGTTGATGAAGATCGCTGTGGTGTTGGATCGGTTGATCGTCCCCGCAAGCTTCCGCAGGGCTTGGGACATCAATCTCGCCTGGAGGCCAACGTGAATGTCCCCCATGTCTCCCTCAAGTTCCGCCCGAGGCACGAGCGCTGCAACCGAGTCGATGACAACGACGTCGAGTGCTCCGGATCGGATGAGCATGTCAGCGATCTCCAGCGCTTGTTCTCCCGTATCTGGCTGGGAGATCAACAACTCATCGATGTCGACACCGATCGCCTTGGCGTAGATCGGGTCCAGTGCATGCTCGGCGTCGATGAACGCGGCAACCCCTCCGTTTCGCTGTGCCTCGGCGATGACATGAAGGGCAAGGGATGTCTTGCCCGACGACTCTGGACCGAAGATCTCAACGATCCGACCACGGGGAACACCTCCGATGCCAAGAGCGAGATCGAGCGAGAGCGCACCGGTCGGAATCGCCTCGATGCGTCGAATCTCGTCGGTGCCGAGCCGCATGATCGCACCCTTACCGAACTGGCGCTCGATCTGGGACATCGCCATCTCAAGATTCTTGTCCTTGTCACCCGACTTCGCTTCTGGAGCCATCTGCTCTTCCCTTTCGCCTTGTCTGTGACACCGTATCGTTTGCCTGTGACAGAATACGGAATGAATCACATCGTTGGTGTTTACTCGCGCTCGCCGAAGGCTAACCGAACACGTGTTCGATGTCGAGGATAGTGCACTGCTGTCCGCCACTGGACCGAGAGCATCGCACACAGCCTCTTCGGCCCTAAGACTCGAGAGCAACCGTCTCGATTGGTTCGTACCACAGGCCCGAGCGCGACTGGCGTGTGCGAAAGAGCGTGATCGCCGAGATGCCGATGGGTGCTCGGAACAACTCGTAAGCCTCGATGAGCCTCTGGACATCCTGGGGCGGCCTGAGTCTCGACAGGGTCAGGTGGGGGACATACGGCCGTTCTTGGGGCTCGAACCCGACGTCTCGTGCCACGGCCTCACACAGTCCAGCCAGCCGGGACACCAGTTGCTCGGTATCTTGCAATCCAACATAGAGCACAGCAGCTTTGGAAGGCTTAGGAAAGGCGTCGATGTGGGTGCAAACAACGCGTCCCCGTGTGACATCGAGCGAGTCGTCCAATGCGTGCAGGATCGAGTCGACTGCTTCCTCGGAGCACACTCCGAGGAACCGCAACGTGATGTGCCAGTTGGCTGGTGGCTGGCGCTTGCCAGGGATCAGCCGTCCAGGGCTTGCCTCATGCAGAGCCGCAGACAGGGCATGACGTTCCTCATCCGAGAGCCCGATCGCCAGGAAGGCGTGTCCCGTCACGAAGTGTCGAGCGCCAGGCGAACCATGTGAAGGGCAGCCGTTGCTGTGTAGGTGCGCACACGCTCACGGTCACCTGGCATCTTGAACGTACGCGATCGCTCGACTGTCGGGGTCACAACTGCCACGCACATCGTCCCTATCTCGACTTCGAGGGGATCAGGGCCAGCGGATCCCGCCACCGCAATGCCGACATCCGATGTCAGCCGCTGTCGGACCCCACGTGCCATTGCAAGGGCCGTCTCCTCGGAAACGATCCCGACCTCGCGCAGCAGAGAATCGGGAACACCGAGAAGGTCGATCTTGATGTCGGGCGCGTACGCGCCGATGGAACCTCGAAAGGTCCTGCTTGAACCGGGTACGCTCGTGAGCCTCGATGCCACAAGCCCAGCCGTTGCAGATTCTGCCGTTGCGATCGTCCAGCCATGATCGAGCAACAACGTGTGAACGATACGTTCGATGGTGTCGTCATCTGCACCGAACATCTTCGTGCCAAGACGTGCCCGCACGACGCTCTCAACCGGGTCGATGAGCCCGAATGCGTCCTTCTCGGTCGCTGCCCTGGCTGTGAGACGAACCTTGATGACCCCCGCCGATGCAAGGAATGCGACCGTCGGATTCTCGGACTCCTCAAACAGGTCGCTCAGGAGCTCGCCGACGGCTGCTTCAGACATGCCCCAACTCTTGAGCACCCTGCTCACTACGACACCAGCGTCGCCACCTTCGAGTGAGCGAAGAAACGGCATCACATGGTCATCGAGCATGCTGTGCATCTCGGCTGGCACGCCGGGGAGTGCAAAGACCCAGCATCCGTCGATCTCGACCCTGAAGCCAGGCGCGCTCCCCTTCGGGTTCTCAAGGATCGAGGCTCCATCTGGTCGGTATGCCTGACGAAGATTCGATGCAGGGAAGTCACGCCCTCTGCGCTCCCACAGGTCCTGCATCGCAGCAGCATATGCTTCATCGAAGACGAGCGACACGCCAGCAACCGCTGCGACCGACTCCCTGGTGATGTCGTCCTGTGTCGGGCCGATACCACCGGTAATGATCAGCGCGTCCGCTCGCGCAACGGATTCACGAATCGCCTGCTCCATGCGTTCCCGGTTATCCCCGACGACACTCTGGCGCATATGTGTCATGCCAGACCCCGCGAGGCGAACCGCTATGTCTGCGGCGTTGCTGTTGACGATCTGGCCGAGGAGGAGCTCAGTCCCGATAGCAAGCGTCTCGACATCCACTACGTCACCACCGTTGCTGACGTATCGGTCCCATAGGCGCCGGTAATCGTTGCTTCGACCCAGTCGCCAGGCCTGCCACCATCAAGCAGGATCATGCCATCGATCTCTGGGGCCTCCCGATAGGACCGCCCGACCGCTCGACCGTCCTCGACCTGGTCAACGAGCACACGAAGCGTGCGACCAACAGCATCTGCATTGCGGCCGCTCGTGATGTCATCCTGGATTCGTTGGATGTATCGCAATCGGACATTGATCTCCTCAGCAGGGACCTGCTCTGGCATCGATGCTGCAACCGTGCCTTCCTCCCTCGAGTAGGCAAAGAACCCAGCCCAGTCGAGCCTGGCATCGGACAGGAATACTGCAAGGTCTTCGACGTCTTCCTCAGTTTCGCCTGGAAACCCGACAATGAAGCTCGAGCGTGCAGCGGCCTGCGGTGCTACGGAGCGGATGCGCTCGATGAGCGCGAGATGCTTGGCTCCGCTCCCCGGTCTGTTCATCGAACGCAGGAGTTTCGCGGAGGAGTGCTGGAGGGAGAGGTCGAAGTAGTCGGCGATCGTTGGGTGGCCGGCAATGATGTCGATCAAGTGCCCACGAATCTCCCTCGGATACAGGTAGTACAACCTGAGCCTGCCAAGGCCTTCGACGGAGGCAGCGTCTTGGACGAGTTGTTCGATAGATCCCGCATCGTTGTCTCGCCCGTATGCGGCAAGATCTTGAGCGACCAGCACGATCTCCTGCACACCTCCCTCGATGAGGCCTTCGATTTCGGAGATGATCCCTGTGCCGGCCCTGGAACGTTGTTTTCCGCGGATGAGCGGAATGGCACAGAAGGCGCACGTCTTGTCGCAGCCTTCGGCAACCTTGACGTACGCATACGGTGTTGATGGTGTCGGTCGCCGAACGACGTCGAGGATGTCCATGTGCGATCTCGCAACACCGGAAATCTCGATCGGTTGCCAACCCGTCACCGTGTCGATCTCGTCGACGATCTGCCCGTATCGGTCGAGTCCGATCACGGCATCAGCCTCTGGGAGCGCCTCGATCAATTCCTGTTCGTAGCGTTGCGCCATGCACCCAACGACGACAAGCTTCGCATCGGGCCGTTTGGCCTGCGACAGCTCGAGAATCGTCTCGATTGACTCTCGACGGGCCGCCTCGATGAACCCGCAGGTGTTGACCATCACGACATCTGCGGAATCGGGGTCAGGCGCCTCGACATAACCGGAATCACCAAGAACCACCGAGATCTTGTCGGAATCAACCTGGTTCTTGGAGCAGCCGAGAGTCGTCAGCCAAACGGATGGAGCGGGCATGGATGTCGATTGTATCGGGTCGAACACCCCACCAAGCGTGACAGCCGAGACAGAGAGCAGCGTCTCAGAGAGGCACCATCGTGCCGACCCGGTCGGTGAACGCTATACGCTGCGTGTAGCCGATCGAGCGTGCAAGTTCGATCGCCTTCGATCGGTCACGCCCACACTCCCCAGGCACATGCGCATCGGATGCGAGCGTTATCGGGATCTCATGGTTGAAGAAACATTCGAGCAGTGGTCGGCTCGGATACATCTCAAGCGCTGGCTGATGCAACCCGGCAGTCGACACTTCCACCGCCATGCCACCGCGAGCCGCAGCGGCTGCGAGCTCTTCGTACAGATCCAATGGCGACGAATCGAGAAACACGCCTTGTTTCTTGATTACGTCTGCGTGCGCAAGGACATCGAAGTGCCCGGAGGCTGCGAGCTTCGTCTCCAATCGAAAATAGTCCTCATACGCCTGGCGGTGGCCCCTGCGATCGAACTCGTGCGTCTGCCCTTCGATGTCGAATCCCCATGCGTCGATCCAATGTGTGGAGGCGATCAGGAAGTCGAAGGGGTACGGCTCGAGAAACTCAACGACAGCCTCGACTGTGTCAGGGAAAAAGTCGACCTCAAGGCCAAGCTTCACCGGTAACCCGCGATCTTTTGCATCGACGACGGCGTTGACGTATCGCTCCACAGACAGGACTCGCTCTGATCGGACATATGACGCGGTGAACTCCCTCAGGTCCTTGCGGGGATCGCGGTCCCACCACCGACCGAGCACAGCCTTGGACTCGATACAACGGTACAAGTGCTCGGTGAAGCCGACCTCGGTCGCCCCATTGGCATACGCAGCCTCGAAGTAAGCCTCGATGTGATCCACCGGGTAGTGCCCAGGCCGTGGGCCACGTCCGGTGTATGGCCCATGAGGGTGCAGATGTACGTGGTAATCGCCCATGCCTCTGCGAGCGTAGTAACCCTTGCGTGTCACTCAGTCAGGCGAAGGGGCTTCGACTCCCCTGTCGATGAGGATCCCCTTGATCAGACCGATGCGTTCCCTGATCTTGAGCAAGCCTGCTGCTTCGTCCATTGCCCTGTTGAGCTTGAGCGCGCCGAGATTGCCCATTTCGGATGTCGAGCCGCCGCTGCCTCCCGACTGACTCACGATATCGATTCGCTGCCGCTCGATCGCTCTCATCTGCTGACGCAGCGCACCAAGCTCCCTGAGAAGGTCTCCGTCGGAACGCGTCTCGTCACCGACTACAGCGAATGACGCAGCCTTGCTGCGGAGTTCGTCTTGTTGCCTGCGAAGCTCCCACCGCTCGCCAAAAGCATCGTCTGGTAGCGCGAGAAGCCGATCCTGTACCTGAGCAAGCAGCCGGGCGAGTTCTCCGGGATCGGCCATGATCTAAGGGTAGCTCACCAACAAGAAGCGTCTATCCCCCGTATTGGGGTGAGGGGTTAACCAGCTCTGCGAAGCCGCTCTCGAACGCCGCAACGAGTGCATCGATTTCAGCTGTCGTCATCACCGTCGAGATACATGCAGAGCAGGTGTTGATCATCATGAAGCCCTGATCGAGTAGGTGATCGAGCAGCAGCTTGAGCCGCGCGGCTTCTCGCGGATCGACGAATGCTTCGCGGTAGTTGCGTGGCGGCTGATCCTTGAGATGCACTCTGAACATCGAGCCTCCACCTGTGACACAGGCCACCACTCCTGTGCTCTCGATGGCTCTCTCGATCCCCTCAACGGCCCGACTCGCCAGGTGATTGACCTTCTCGACAGCGGGCCGATCGAACATCTCCATGGCGACGAGACCTGCCGTCATCGTGATCGGGTTCGCAGAAAACGTGCCAGAGTGAGGGAACAGCACATTGTCGGCAAGTGGGTTCATGACATCCATCACGTCGCTGCGGCCAGCAATGGCACCAACAGGGAAGCCACCTCCGATCAACTTGCCCATTGCCGTGAGGTCTGGGACTTCGTCATACCAGCACTGAGCACCCCCGAACTGTGAGCGGAAGGTGATGACCTCGTCGAAAACGAGTAGCGCTCCATCGGTACTCGTCCATTCGCGCAGTGCCGAGACAAATGACGATGTCGCAGGATTAAGCCCTACTCGATGGGGCATCGGATCCACGAGCACGCACGCCAACTCACCCCTGTGATCGTCAAGGATCGCGACTGCGCCGTCGGGATCGTTGAACGGGATCACGACGACATCGTCAAGTACCGATCGAGGTGTTCCATACGCGACAGGCACGGTCGCTGGATGGTCCGCCGAACCCCAGTTCGCCGGTTTCGATGTTTGGCTCACCTCGGCGTAGTCATACAACCCGTGATAGGCGCCTTCGACCTTGGCGATCTTGGCACGACCGCTGAAAGCTCGCGCCGCTTTCAACGAACCCATGACTGCCTCCGTCCCGGAATTGACGAACCGCAGCTTTTCGAATCCACCATTCCTGCCGCAGAGGTGCTCCGCGTATTCGATCTCGATCTCCGTGGCAAGCGTGAAGGCCGTGCCCTTCTGGAGTTGCGCCGTCACAGCCTCCACGACGGCTGGATGGGCGTGCCCATGGATGAGTGACGCCATGTTATTGGCGAAATCGATCCGCTCGATACCCTCAATATCGGTCACTCGACAGCCTGTGGCGGACTCCGCATACAGGGGGTGGGGCTTGCGCAGCACGGTGTTACGGCTCACTCCCCCTGGGAGCGTCTTGAGGGCCCGCTCATAGAGCAATGCGCTGGAGGACGGCGTGTTGGATGGCCTTGTCACGTGTCCAGCCTCCTCGAATCGTTGGCAACAGGGCTGAGCTCTGCTCCGGTCCGCTCTCTCACATGGTCAAAATCGACGCCGGGGGCGAGCTCGACGAGGTGGAATCCGGTGTCCGTCACGTCGATGACGGCTAGGTTGGAGTAAATGCGGTTCACGACCCCTGGACCGGTGAGTGGGTACGTGCAAGATTCCACAAGCTTCGGCTCGCCGCCCTTCGTGCAGTGCTGGGTTATGACGTAGATGGTCTTGACTCCCGCAACCAGATCCATCGCTCCACCAACAGCTGGTATAGCGCCGGGTTCTCCCGTCGACCAGTTCGCGAGGTCTCCGTGTTCCGAGACCTGCAACGCACCCAGGACACAGACGTCGATGTGACCTCCACGAATCATCGCGAAGCTGTCGGCATGATGAAAATATGAGGCGCCATCCACCACTGTGACCTGCCGTTTGCCTGCGTTGATGAGCTCGCGGTCACCCTCGCCAGCCTCGGGAGAGGGGCCCATCCCCAGCAGACCGTTCTCCGTGTGGTAGATCACCTCTCTGCCTTCGGGTACGTAGGCAGCCACCCGTTCGGGAATCCCGATGCCGAGATTCACATACGCACCGTCTGGAATGTCAACGGCTGCCCGCTTGGCCATCTCGTCGCGTGACCAGCCCGAATCCTGGGTTGGGGCACTCATGGGTACGACGCTCCCTGTGCGACCAGTTCGGACTCGTGCTCTGGATGCGGGACGCCTACGACACGATCGACGAAGATCCCTGGCGTGACGACGGCTTCAGGGTCGATCGTGCCAGATGCCACGAATTCTGCTGTTTGCACGATCGTGACCGCGGCAGCCGTGGCCATGACTGGGCTGAAATTCCGCGCCGTCTTGTTGTAGAGGAGGTTGCCATGGCGGTCGGCCGTCCTGCACTTGATCAACGCGAAGTCGGCTCGCAGGCCGTGTTCGAGCACATAGGCACGACCGGCGAACTCCCTCCGCTCCTTGCCCTCCTCCAACGGTGTGCCAACGGAGGTCGGTGTGTAGAACGCTGGAATGCCCGCGCCACCGGCCCGAATCCGCTCCGCAAGCGTTCCCTGAGGCACCAATTCCAGTGCTATGCGTCCGCTCTGATACAGCGCGGGAAACACGGTTGAATTGGCTGTTCGAGGGTACGAGCAGATCATCTTGCCAACTCTCCCTGCCTTGATGAGTGCTGCGAGGCCAACCTCGCCACTACCTGTGTTGTTGTTCACAACGGTGAGGTTCCGAGCACCTTGGTCGATGAGCGCGTGGATCAGTTCGATGGGGCTCCCCGCTTCGCCGAAGCCACCGATCATGACGGTGGCCCCGTCGAAGATGTCGACCACAGCCTCCCCGACTGTCGCGACTCGCTTGTCGATCATCGAGATGTCCTTCCAATCACGATCGCCTGTGGTTCTCCAGGGGGAATCTACCGACGCATCAATCGTTCACCGTGCAGTCGCCGATTCAATGGTGACGGGCACCTCGAGCCTTTCCTTGTCGACCCTGGTGTAATCGAAGAGTCCCGCCTCGTCAAAGATGACCCGATCGGCGTAGTCATCGAACCAGATTGCCTCCGGGTTGCGTCCCACAATGCACACTTTGCCGCGATCTGGTGCGTCTGCAGCGTTCCGCAGGATTTTGAAGATCAGAACACCGTGTTCCGAGGCAGGCACACCGGGGATGGGCTCGTTCGTTACCGCGACCACCTCCGTCTTTCCCTTGTAGTGGGTGATCGATAGGCGGGCGTGCGTCTCGACTCCAGACAGCCCCTTCTGCGACTCGTTGAGGATGCTCCACGCGGTCTCTATCGGTACGTTGAATGCCCGATACGCCACAATGTCGCGACCGCAGAAGAAGTAGTGATTGCCGACACCGACCCGGTTGAGCGCCCGCTGCATGATCCTCAGCGCGTCGGAATCATCGTTGATGCCTCTGATGATCGGAGCCTGATTCTCGACATTGATCCACCCGCGAGACACAACAGCGTCCATTGACCGCTTCGTCGTGTCGTGCCACTGCAACGTGCCGTTCTGGTTCTCGATGTACGCACCGTCGGGACCCTTCTTGAGGAACTCATCTGGATGATTGAAATGCACCATGAGTCGGAAGCCGACGTCTGGGTACGTCGCGTGGAAGCCGTCGAGCATCGAGAGGAACGCTTCATCGAATCGGTCAGGGAAGAAAGCCATCTCCTTTGTGCCAAGCCGAATCGACTCGACACCTGCCTCGGCAAGAGCTGCGATCCATGCAGCGATCTTGCTATTCGGCAGGGCCATCGGGTCGCCTCCAGAGAGCAAGATCTCTCGGAGTTTCTCGCGCCCAGACTCGGGGTGCGTGCCGCCGTTGGCCGCGACCAGTTCGTTGTGGGCTCGAATGTAGGCGGTGACTTCGCCGATCTGGGCCAGACCCTTCTTGGCAACGGTCCCATCCTGACGCTCGATGTCCTTGCGACTGATCAGCTCTTCGCGGTAGCAGAATCTGCAGTGCGCAGAGCACGTCGAGATCACGTACATGAGACCCATCTCGTACTTGTGGAGCAAGCCCTCTACAGGGCTGTAATCCATCTGGAATCCCGGATCCTCTGACCCTGAGAGGTTGAGCGTTTCATCCGGGCTCGCCTTCACAAGCCTCTGGAGGGCGGCACTGGTTCTGGCCATCTCAAAATAGTGGCGAGTGATCTTGACCGGCATGCGCGTCTCGACATCGCGCTCGGTTCCACGGAGACTCAGCAGGTCGGCGATCTCGTCGCTCGAGTAGAAGCCCTTCATATCCTCGGGGGCCCTGTCCTCGAAGAATGGATTCAAACCGTTGATAATCCTGCGGTCGTACTTGGGGTTCTCGACCGTGTCGAGGAAGGACTGCTCCCTCTCCGTGGGGAGATACTTGCCTGCCCTGCTCATGTCGGTCCTCGATTCGCTTAGCTTGGAGTCGTCGCTCATCTCACAGGATGTAACGCCACGCATATTCTTTCGATGCTAGTGTAACAGAATGACCATCCACTCGGCGCCAACAGCGACGGCCGACCTCGTGGCTGCCGTGAGCGATCGCCTGACTCCTACGGAGCGTCGAATCGCCGAAGCAGTACTCGCCGAACCGACCCTCCTCGCGTTCGGTACGGTCTCTGACCTCGCCGACCAAGTGGGCACGAGCAGGCCATCGATCGTGCGATTCGCTAACAAGCTCGGCTTCGGCGGGTACACGGAACTTCAGGGGCACGTGCGAAATGGACTGTCGCATCAACTCTCCCGGCCCAGTGACCGCATCCGACACGACGACCCGACGATGGTCCAAGCAAAAGAAGCACTCGATGACGCAATCGCGTCGGTGTTCGAATCCGTCGACGGCGACCGACTGGCGACACTCGCCGGGCCCATCGTGCGGGCCACATCCGTCTGGATCGTCTCTGGCGAGACATCGCGCGCAGGCGCCTACGCCCTCTATAGCGGCGTCGCGATGATCCGCCCTGGCGTACATCTCGTTGAGGGCCATACAGCGGGCACCGACCTCAGCAGCGCTGGTCCTGGAGATACGGCCGTCATATTCGATTTTCCACGGTACCGAAGCCAGGCGATCGTGGAGGCTCGTATCCTCGCCGCGCTCGGCGTCGAGATCGTGGCAATCACTGACGGCCCATTCTCTCCGCTCGCCGGTCTCACCGACACATGGTGCGGGCTCAGAATTCCTGCAATCGGCCCGTTCGACAGCTCCGTGCCTGCGGTCGCAATAGCTGAGCTCCTCGTCGCCCAGATCGCCAAGGACCTCCACGACGAGGCCACAGACCGCATCGACCGCATCGAGCAACTCTGGGCGGCAACGGAAACCTTCCTAGCTGACGACTAACAGGCATTGGTGACACCAGGCTCGAACCACGGCGTCGTACACAATGTGTTGGCGTGAAGTTTCCCGCGTTTCTATCGTAGGAACATCACGAAAGGACTCTCTCGATGCACATGCAAGACGACTTCCCCCTGTTGCTGAGCACGCTGTACGACAACGCTGTGTGGCAGTTTCCCCAACAGGAGATTGTCTCGGTCGAGTCCGACCGGTCTATCCACAGATCGACCTATGGGGAGGCCGACGTTCGCATCCGGAAGCTTGCAACAGCCCTAGCCGACAAGCTCGGAACGGTTGCTGGAGACGCCATTGGCACCTTTGCGTGGAACAATCATCGCCATCACGAGCTCTACTGGGCAATTGCGAACACGGGCCGTATCTGTCACACACTCAATATTCGGCTGTTCCCGAATCAGCTCGAATACATCGTGAACCATGCTGAGGACAAGGTCATCTTCGTTGACCCAGACCTTGCGCCACTGCTTGCACCAATGATCTCGGAATTCCCAACCGTCGAGCACGTCGTCATCATGGGCCCAACAGCGGAAGGTTCCGGCATCGACGGCGCATTGGCCTACGAGGATCTGATCGGTGATGCGGAGCCGATAGACACATGGCCGCTGCTCGATGAGCGCAGCCCGATGATGTACTGCTACACGTCAGGCACCACGGGGAATCCAAAGGGGGTTGCCTACACGCAACGTTCCACGTATCTGCACACGATCTCGAATCTTGCTGCCAATCCGATCGACTCGAGCGACAACGTTCTGCCCGTGGTGCCAATGTTCCACGCCTCGGCTTGGGGGTACCCGTTCATGGCCGTGACCGTCGGAGCGAAGCTCACCTACCCGGGCCCTGACATGTCTGGGGCAGGGATCACGAAGCTGTTCGTAGATGAGCACGTGACCTTCTCGATAGGCGTACCGACGATCTGGCTCGGCATCCAGCAGCACCTGGAGGCGAATCCCGATATCAACCTGTCACATATTCGTGCACTGTTCTGCGGCGGGTCCGCCGTCCCGAGAGCGATGATCGATTGGTTCGAGAAGAACGCGTCTGTGCGGGTTGTCCAGGGATGGGGCATGACGGAGACCAACCCCGTGGCGGCAGCCGCGACGATCAAGCCATGGATGGAGGACTGGTCCTGGGATGACCAGCTTGACGTTCTAGAGACAGCAGGACGCCCGATTCCCGGTCTTCAAGTCAAGATCGTCGACGAGAACTTCGACACACTCCCAAACGATGGTGAAGCCTTCGGTGAGTTGCTGATCAGAGGCCCATGGATCGCGGCAGAATATCTCAACGATCCACGCTCACCAGAGTCGTTTGTGGATGGTTGGCTACGGACAGGTGACGTCTGCAAGATCACACCGGACGGATATGTCAGAATCACCGACAGGGCGAAGGACGTAATCAAGTCCGGCGGAGAGTGGATCTCGTCGTTGGACATCGAGAACGAGATTATGGCGCACCCAGACGTTCTCGAAGCAACCGTGGTCGGCCTCAAGCACGCCAAGTGGCAGGAGCGGCCTGCGGCATTCGTCGTGCCTCGAGAAGGGTCCAACGTGACACCGGAGGACATCAAGGAGTTCCTCGAGCCACGAATCGCCAAGTGGTGGATGCCAGACAAGGTGATCTTCATCGACTCCATTCCGAAGACAGGGACGGGAAAATTCGACAAGAAGGTCGTCCGCGGCGAGTACGCGGATCTTCTGATGGAAAGCTAAGCGAACGCAAGATCGCTCAGCGCAAGACAGGCCGCTAGATGTGCACCGAGTCCAACTCGTCCTCAGTGATAAGCACGGAGCGTGCCTTCGAGCCCACAGATGGGCCGACAATGCCTCTGGTCTCGAGAATGTCCATCACGCGCCCAGCCCTGGCGAAGCCGATCCGTAGCTTCCGCTGCAACATCGACGTCGACCCCAACTGTGAGCGAACGATCAGATCTATGGCCTGGCGCATGATCTCAGGATCTTCGCCATCGAACTCGTCGACATCGGCTGCCCGCTGCTGCGCCTGCTCGAACACTTCCTTGTCGCGATACTGCGCTTCTTGCTGATCTCGCACCCAGCCGACCACGGCATGGATCTCTGCCTCAGATACGAAGGACCCCTGGATCCGCTCAGGCTTGGGATCGCGACTCGTCACGACAAGCATGTCACCAAGCCCGACGAGCTTGTCTGCACCTGCCTGATCGATGATCACCCTTGAATCGGTCTGGGAGGCCACAGAGAACGCAAGACGGCTCGGAACGTTCGCTTTGATGACTCCCGTGATGACGTTCACCGACGGACGCTGCGTCGCAAGGACGAGATGAATGCCGACTGCTCGTGCCATCTGCGCAATCCGCACGATCGAGTCCTCCACCACCCGACCGGCGACCATCATGAGGTCGTTCAGCTCGTCGACGACGATGATGATGTACGGGAAACGGTCGAACATCTCCTCATCGATGCCACCAGCGTCGTACTTTTCACGGTACGAGTCGATGTCCCTAACACCGGAATCTGCCAGGAGGTCGTATCGACGCTCCATTTCAGAAACGGCCCACTGCAGCGCATCCGCTGCCTTCTTGGGATTGGTGATCACCCTCGTGAGGAGGTGCGGAGCGTCGTTGTACTGACCAAGCTCTACCCGCTTCGGGTCAACGAGTATCAGCTTGACTTCATCCGGCGTCGACCGCATCAACAGCGACGTGAGAAGTGAATTGATGCACGAAGACTTACCTGCACCGGTTGCGCCTGCAATCAAGAGGTGCGGAAGCTCGGTCAGACGCAGCATGCGTGGCCTCCCAGACACGTCCATACCGAGGCTGACGAGCATCGGATCATGGTCCGACTGTGCTACCTCTGAACGCAACGTGTCCCCGACAGTGACGAGCTGCCGGTTCCGGTTCGGCACCTCGACACCGATTGCCGACTTGCCGGGAATCGGCGCAAGGATCCTGACATCGGCTGCGGCGAGAGCGTACGCAATGTCGTTGCTGAGGTTTGTGACCTTGTTGACCTTGACGCCTGGGGCGAGTTCGATCTCGTACCTCGTCACCGTCGGTCCTGGAACAATCCGGGTCATGCGCGCGTCGACACCATGCTGGAGTAGCGCTTCTTCGAGCGCCTCTCCTGTCTGTTTCAGACCCCGAGCATCATGTGCCGACTGCTTCGAAAGGTGCAACATCTCGAGTGGAGGCAAGGTGTACCCGCCCGTGTGAAGTGGGGCGGCGTGTTTCACCGGCGGGCTGACAGGCTCTGGAACAGGAACGGCAACCTGTCGCTTCTTCCGCTTCGTCTTCGCTACCTCGGGCGCTTTGGTTGTCTTTGCAGCAGATGCTGGTAATTCCGCGGTGACCTCCGCCACAGGAGAACGCTTGGGACGTGCAAGCCCGATCCATCTCCAGAAGCCCCTCACGGAGCGGCCGATCGTGCGAACGATGTCACCTATGGATGCTCCCGTGACAAGGAGGGCGCCGATACCGATGATCCCGACCAGCACAACGAACGCCCCCCAATACCCCGCGAGGCGTTCCAGGGGAAACGCCATCAACGAACCGACGGCTCCCCCAGCCTCTGTGACGGATTCCCGAGAGCCCACGAGGGGAACGTTGCCCAACATGAGGTGGAAGAGGGCCAACGACCCAAAGAAAATCACGCCAAACCCAACCACGGCGCGGTTGTGCTCTTTGCGTGGAAGAACACCCACCAGCGAGAGTCCTGCTGCGATCAGCGCAACGGGGATGGCGAAGGCCCACATCCCGAACAGGAATCGTGCTGCTGTCGACGCTGACGATCCGAGTGGCCCGGAGAGATCAAAGAAGGAGAGAACGATGAGGACGCCCGCCACGATCAGGACGATGCCCCAAACATCGGTGCGGTGATCACCGAGGTGGTTGCCGATCCTCGTCGGAACGCCCTTCAGCGCGAGGAGCGTTCGCTTCGTTCGTCTCGACTTTTTTTGTTTTCGGTTTGTCGCACTCCGCCCCGTGGCCCGACTCGACGTTGTGCGTGTCGCCATGGGATATGAACTGTACCCCAGGTCTTGCGATGAACAAACCACCCTTCGCGCGAATTGTCGCGCGAAGAGTTACACGCATGTGATTCGGTGTGTCCCTCAAGGCGAAGTGGAGGCGCACGATGCGTGCACAAACACCTCTCTCATACACATCATTGTCCCGCTCAGCACGCGTGTGAAGAGGGCTACGGACTCGCCTACATCTCGATCACAACGGGAAGCACCACCGGGCGACGTTTCGCAGCCTTCCTGATTGCTCTCGTCGCTGAGTTCTGCACACGCTTCCTCAAGACATCAGGGTCGATGGGGTGCTCAAGGCCCGCGATGGACGTCGCGACTCGCTCCTTGATGAGTGCGTGCATGTCGCTCTCATCAGCCGTAACTCCATGACTGTCTACGTCTGGACCTATGAGAATCTCTCCTGTCGTGAAATCCACCCCGACGGTGACGATCAACACACCATCGTCAGCAAGATGCCTTCTGTCTCGTATGACGGCCTCAGCCTCACCAACCTCTGCACCGTCGACGTAGACGTAGCCGCCCGCAATGGCCTGCCGCTCGACACGAAGCTCACCATTCTCGAGCACGACGACGTCGCCATCCACACACACTTCGACGTCAGGGATCCGCATCGACTCCCCGATCGCGGCGTTCGTCACGAGATGTCTGTACTCGCCGTGCACAGGTACCAGTGCCTCTGGTCGAACCGTGTTGTAGAAGGTCTTGAGCTCTTCGGCAGCAGCATGCCCCGACACGTGCACGTGGGTATTACGGCCGTGGAAGACCGTCACGCCTGCCCTGTATAGGTTGTTGATCACACGCGAGACGCGTGTCTCGTTCCCAGGTATTGGCGTTGCCGAGATAATCACCGTGTCGTCTTCGGAGAGCTTCACCGACCGGTGTTCGCCTGCCGCCATCAGCGACAACGCCGCAAAGGGCTCTCCCTGGCTCCCCGTCGAGATGATCGCGGTTTCGGCATTCGGTAGGTCAACCAGTTCGTCGAGTTCCACCAGAGAGCCGTCCGGTATCTCGAGTACGCCCAACTCGGCTGCGATGTCGGAGTTTCGAAGCATCGATCGACCGATGAAGGCGAATTTCCGCCCATCGCGAACGACGGCGTTGATCGCTTGCTGCACCCGGTGCACGTGGGAAGCGAAACACGCAACGATAATGCGACCCTCAGCGTGGCTGACGATCTCTTCGAGCCTGTCACCAACCGTCGTCTCGGACGGTACGAATCCTGCACGCTCAGCATTGGTCGAGTCGGCGAGTAACAGCCGCACACCGCGCTTGCCAATTGTGGCGAACGATCGAAGATCGGTGGGCACCCCGTCAATCGGTGTCGGGTCGAGCTTGAAGTCACCGCTATGAAGAACGATCCCTTCAGGCGTGTCGAACGCAATGCCTGCAGCATCCGGAATCGAATGCGAAACAGGGATGAATGTGAAGCGGAACGGTCCGTGATCGATCCACTCGTAATGCTCGACTGCTCGCAACTGCGGTGTGAGCCCGTGCTCCTCGATGCGAGCTCTTGCGAATTCCACGGTCAGCGATGTGCCATAGATCGGCACGTTCACGTCGCGCAGCAGGTAGGCAAGGGCCCCGATGTGGTCCTCGTGACCGTGCGTGAGGATCACACAGTTCAGATCGTCCGACCGCTCGAGGATCGAAGCGAAATCCGGCAGGACGAGATCGACACCGAGCATGTCCTCTTCTGGGAACATGAGTCCGCAGTCGATCATTGCGACTTGGCCATCGATCTCTATCGAGGCGCAGTTTCTGCCGACTTCGCCGAGTCCGCCGAGAAAGCCAATCCGCACACTCATCGCGATCTGCTGTCGTTGATAGACGTAAGTGCGGCACCAATGGCTTCCGCCGTGCTATCGAGCGCCGGCATCAGAGGGAG
This sequence comes from uncultured Acidimicrobiaceae bacterium, assembly GCA_964460075.1. GTDB lineage: Bacteria > Actinomycetota > Acidimicrobiia > Spongiisociales > UBA5794 > JAMBLL01. Next base: position 87,676 of record CAYWPC010000004.1, on the reverse strand, counting down.
CCGCGGATCGCCCACAGAGTCCCAGTACTCGTTGAGGCCTGCCTTGAGTGGCATAGGATTCGGCTCTACGAACAGAGCCTCCACCAGCGGAAGAAGCAAATCGTCAAGCATCTTGGCCCTGCCACGGTCACCGTCGATCACTGCTGCGACCATCTCGGCGATCTGGAGTCCGCCAAGGTGGGAGGCCACGGATACGACGCCGACTGCGCCGGCCTCCACAAGTACACGAGTCATCGAATCACTCCCCGAATACACGGCAAAGCCCTCCGGCAGAGCCTCGATCGCCTGCCTCGACCAATGGACATCGTCAACGGCATCTTTCACGGAACAAATCGTCGGATGTTCTGCCAACGCCACGAGCGCTTCGATCTCGATCCTCGTTCCGGTTCGGCTCGGAATGTTGTACAGCAACACGGGACGATCGGTGACGTCCGCGATCGCCCTCATGTGTGCGACGATGCCAGACTGCGGAGGCTTCGAGTAGTAGGGCGTTACCGCCATCAAACCGTCCACGCCGGCCTCAGCTGCTGCATGCGCAAGTCGACACGACTCGCGGGTGTCGTAGGTCCCTATGCCTGCAACAACAGACATTCCGTGCGGCGCGGCGTCTACAGCAGCACGGAACAGAGCAATCTTTTCTGCGTATGACAGAGTCGGTGCCTCACCCGTCGTTCCACAGACGACGACGCCGTCTGAACCGTTCTTTCCTAGATGTTTCACAAGCCTGAAGAATGCCGCATAGTCGACGGCACCGCTCGGCGAGAAAGGTGTGATGATGGCGGTGAGGACCCGCCCGAAGGGTGCGTCGGGGCGTTGCTCCATGGATGGCAAGTTACCACGACAGCGTTATCTATCCTCGTACATATGGATGGCACGAGCCCACACGTCAAGGATGTCTCGACCGCTGACTTCCAACAAGAAGTCCTGCTGCGTTCACGCGAACTCCCAGTTCTCGTTGACTTCTGGGCGGAGTGGTGCGGACCGTGCAAGTCGCTCTCTCCCATGCTTGAACGCATCACCAGCGATGCGGCAGGGAGCTTCGAACTCGCGAAGGTAGACGTTGACGCAAACCCGGAGCTTTCTACACAATTCAGGATCCAGTCGATCCCCACCGTGGTTGCGATCCGTCACGGCAAAGAACTGAGCCGATTCACCGGTGCTCTGCCCGAAGCATCCATTCTCACATTCATCGAATCAGTGATGCCGACCGAGCTCGATGTAATGGTCGACGAAGCTCGCACCTCACTCGTCTCTGGCGACATGTTCGGTGCCGAGCACATGCTCCGACAAGTCCTGGACCGCAAGCCCGATCACCAAGAGGCGGGCACGTCGCTGGCGGCATTGCTCATCGACAAAGGCGACACCGATGAGGCGCTGATCGTGCTCGGCAAACTTGCTCCCGATGCCGAAGTTGAGCGCCTGCAGTCGGCTGCTCGTCTGCGACAGGCCGCAGGTGGGGACATGGCGGAACTCGAAGCTGCGGCTCAAGCTGACCCGTCAAGCGACGAGGCGCAACTCGATCTCGCACGCGCACTCGCAGCTCACTCAGAGTTCGAGCCTGCACTCGATCGGATGCTCGACGTCGTGAAACGCAGGGGCGAAGGTAAGGAAGCTGCTCGACGAGCCATGGTCGACATTTTCGGGGTTCTCGGGTCCGACCATCCGCTGACTTCCACTTACAGACGTCTACTCGCGACAGCGCTCTATTAGCGACGGACCGCTAGATCTGGAGCAGCCGATCAAGCCCGACGGCGAGCGTCTCCTTCTGTCCTGGGATGCTGCGCACAGCAAGTAGCAGCCCCGACATGAATGATGACCGGTCCGTGGTGTCATGGCTGATGCGGAGCGTCTCTCCCTCGCCTCCGAACACGACGTCTTGATGCGCAACGACGCCCGGCACTCTCAGCGAGTGGACGCGCACCGATTCGACGTCGGCACCCAACGCACCCTCGTAGAGCTCCTCGGAGTCGACCTGCCGTGGTTGCACAGGCAAGGCCGCAGCGATCGCACGGGCTGTGGCAATCGCTGTCCCTGAGGGTGCATCTGCCTTTCCATCATGATGCATCTCGATGATCTCAGCCACGGGAAAATGCCTTGCAGCGACCGCAGCCATCTTCATCATGAGGACGGCACCAATCGAGAAGTTCGGAACCACGAGACAGTTGCCTGGCCCGTTCCCCCACAGCTCTTCGAGTTGTGTGAGGCGCTCTGCGTTGAAACCAGACGTGCCGACGACGACATCGGCGCCGAGCTGCCGCCATTTCGCGAGATTCTCCATCACCACACCGGGACGCGAGAACTCAACGATCACACCGCAACCCTCGAGTGAGTCCGCGTCCTGACTGATGGTGAGCCCACCGATTGTCCCAGCCGTGTAGGTGTCGAACAAGGCGATGAGGTGGAGATCTTCTGTCGCATCGATCGTCACCGCGGCGAGGCTGCCCATGCGACCAGAAGCGCCAGATACACCAACCTTCATGCGATATGCCTCACAAGATCTTCCTCACCGAAGGGACCAACGGCCCCCAAGACGTACGGGCCGGAGAAGGCGACGCTTGCTACATCCTTGATATCGGCGTTCGACACGGCGGAAATCCGTTCGACCGTTTCGTCGACCGAGAGGTGTTCGATGCCTGTGAGCTCGTTTCGACCGAGGCGGTTCATCCGAGCGGTAGCATCTTCGAGGCCGAGAGCCAACGCACCCTTGATATGGCCCTTTGCTCGCTCCAGTTCGTCCTCTGAGATTCCGTCAGAGATGACGCCATCGATCTGATCTCGGACGATCTTGAGCACTTCGTCGGTTTGAGAGGGTGTCGTACCAACGTAAACAGCGGACGCTCCCGCATCGAGGAACGGCAATCGGAAGCTGTGCACAGCGTATGCCAGTCCACGAACCTCGCGGATCTCGCGGAACAGGCGAGAGGACATGCCGCCGCCCAGGACGTGGTCGGCGAGTGCTAGAGCGAAGCGCCGATCGTCGTCGCGCACCAGAGATGGGGACCCGAACACCAGGTGTGCCTGCTCTGTGTCCTTGGTGCGGACACGCACGCTCGCGGTCACGTTCGGAGTTACCGTCTCCCTCGTCAGCGACTCCCCATGCCACGAACCGAAGTGCTCCGCAACGAGGTCCACCATGTTGGAAGGGAGATTGCCCGCAATCGCGATCACGGTGGAGCGCGGTGTGTATCTCCTGCCCCAGTAGGAGGCGATCGTGTCCCTCGACATGGTCGAGATCGATTCAGGGGTTCCAAGAATCGGTGGAGCAAGGGGGTGAGACCGCCAGATCGCTTCGATGAACCGCTCGTGAGCCACGTCGGTGGGGTCGTCCTCGTTCATGTGTATCTCTTCGAGCACGACACTGCGTTCTGAGTCGATCTCCTCTTGGCGAAATGACGGTCGTTGCAGCATCTCGCCAAGGATCTCGACACCCGTTGGAATGTCTTCGTCGCGTGTCCTCGTCCAGAAACATGTGTACTCCTTGGACGTGAAAGCGTTGTGCCTCGCCCCTATACCGTCGAAGGTCTCTGCGATACGGCGTGCTGGCCACTCCTGCGAGCCCTTGAACAACAAGTGCTCAAGGAAGTGAGATGCGCCGGCTTCGGGTGGGGCTTCATCCCGACTGCCGGTGTCAACCCAGCATCCAATTGAGGCGGAGTGGATCGACGGCATGCGTTCAATAATGATGCGCAGGCCGTTTGGGAGCGTGGTGAGTTGGTAGTCCATTGGTACAGGATGATAGGAACCCGAGAGCCTCCCGAATCCTTATGTACGTCAAGGGCTGCCGTGCTGGCCGTCGATAACGTCGATCGGTCCCACCCCATGCCGTCAGCCCGTCGCTTCGATCGCTTTGGGACGTATGCCTCCTTGACCTTCCACCGTAGGGGAAGGAATACGATGGAGAGGCACGATTCGTGCTACAAGAAAAGGAGGTAGAACATGACCTCGAAACCTTGGCAGCGTTGGCAGGACTGGCTACTGCTCCTCGGAGGCGCTTGGCTCTTCATTGCTCCATGGGCATTGAGCACAAGCTCCGACGACAACTCCTCGTGGAATGCGTGGACGCTCGGTGTTCTGGTAGTCGCCACCGCGTGGTGGGCGCTCGCCAGACCTGGGGAGAAGACACCAGGGTGGCTGCAGGGCCTCTACGGTGCGTGGCTCCTTGTCGCGCCGTTGGTACTCGGATTCACCGGTGTCAGCGATGCGAGTTGGAACGCGTGGCTCATTGGCGCAGGCGTCGTAGCGGTCGCCTGCTGGGAGATCATCGAGCAAGCACTTGCGCGTGAACTGCGATCCGGCCCAACACACGACAACCTCGCCCACGGCGCCTAGCTAACCGCTAGGGACCGGGCGCAAGTAGGTACATGACCCATCAAGACAGCGGGGTCGGCGAGTCTCCCCCCCTTCGCCGGCCCCGCACCGCGCTCTGCATCAGGGGCGCGAGCCTTGTGGAGGCGAAGGTGGCATCACCCGCGACGGGTTCATGGAAGTACCTGAAGGTAGATTCATTGGGGCCTATGCGAATGTTCGCTGGGATAGAAGGATGTGTCTCGCGACGTCAGGTTTGACGGCTATCGAGAGCGCTGCTCTGTATCCACGAACCCGACTGATCCACGGCGACAGCTTCTCCACCAATCCCTGATACGAATTCGAGCCCTGGTCCCGGTCCGAGCACGAAGCCTGCCGTTGCAGCCGCGTCCGCCGACATTCCATCGGGTAAGACGGCAGTGAAGGATCTTGTCTCGTTGGCCGGGTATCCCGTCCGAGGGTCAACGATGTGGTGATAACGGATGCCCCCGACGACGAAGAAACGCTCATAGTCTCCAGATGTTGCAACAGCGGCATCGCGAAGATACAGAACCCTGACGATCCGCTCGGGTCGAACCGGGTCTGGAATGCCGATGCGCCACGGCTGACCGTCCCGTGAACCGAGGAGCCGTAGGTCACCCCCTGCATCAACGATGCCGTTTGTGACCCCGGCGGCACGAAGCGCTCGAACTGCTCGATCAACGGCGTACCCCTTTGCGATACCTCCAAGGTCGAGTTGAGCTGTCGAGGTGATGTCAGCCCACCCCGCCGACGGCAACCGCACCTCTGCTCGCGACACGGCGTCACGGGCCTGTTCGATCACTCCGGGATCAGGTACCCGCGTCTGGGTCGGGCGCCAAAGGCGGCTGAGAGGGAGAATTGTCGGTGTGAAGGCACCCTCTGTGCGTAACCGTATCGAATCGGCTTGGCGCAGCACGGCCTCGACATCGGGCAGGAGGCGCACCGGGCCTCTGCCTGCCGAGGCGTTGAGGCGGCTGAGCGCGCTGCGTGGCTCGAAGACTGTGAGGCGATTCGCTGCCTCCTCCATCGTCGTGAACGCCTGATCGGCGGCGAACTCTGCGGCATCACGATCAAGACCGATGAGGACGATCTCGACATCGGTTCCCATCATCGTGCGAACATATCGGTCGACTCGCCGGCGTTCGGCCACCCACTTCCACACCGGTAGGGCCACGATTCCCGCACCAGCGATGACGCCAGACATGTCGCGAACGAAACGGCGCCGGGAGATCACGCGGAGATCCTCTCTCTGCGCTTTCGGGTGCCGTACACACGATTCGTCACAACCCGATCAATGAATGGCGTCGCGATGTTGCCCAGGACGACAGCCAGAGCCTCGCCTGTGGGGAAGAGCGTCGTGATCCGAATGAAGGTCGCCATGCCTGCCGTTGCGAACCCGAATCCGAAGCGGCCGGGAATTGTCGCAGGCGACGTCGTTGGATCCGTCACGATGAAGAGCGCTGTAAGCACGCTCGCTCCAGCGAGAAGATCGAAGAAGGGATCGCGTCCAAGAACCAGTGACGTCGCCGCAACACCGACCAGGTACGCGACAGGCAAGTGCCAGCGAATGATGCCTCGCCACAACAGATACGCACCACCGAGAAGAAGCAGGATCGCCGTCGTCTCGCCAATCGAGCCAATCCGTCGCCCCATGAAGAGATCGAGATAGCCAGGTACAGACGAGGAAGCGAGTGGCGTCGCTGTTGAGACACCGTCGACCGAGAATGTTGTCGCAGGCACAAGGAACTCAGACACGATCAGAACCCTCGCCACCATGGCTGGGTTCAGCAGGCTCCTGCCGGTAGACGTGGTCACGAACGCCTTGATCACACCGGTCGCCACGATGCCGCCTGCGAGAGCGATCAACGGGTTGAGCGCCGGAGGGAGGCTCATGCCAAGTATGAGACCCGTCACCCACGGAGCACCATCCATGACCGTTATGGGGCGACGCCGAATCCGCTCTACGACCGCCTGGGCGAGTACAGCACCGACGAGGGCTGCCGCTAACTGGGGAATCGTGTCGGCTGGGCCGAAATACCAAACACCGAATGCTGCTGCCGGTACAAGGGCGGCCACGACCTCCCACATCACTCGAGGCTTTGCCAGGGGGCGCCGTACATGAGGAGACGACGAGAGGTTCATCATTGCTGCTCCCTGATCGAACGCTTGCCACCACGAATCACTTCGACGAGTGGGATGTTTGAGGGACACACGTAGTCGCACAATCCGCACTCGAAGCAGTCGAATATGTGATAGGAGTCAGCTGTGATCGGCCTGTCGAATCGGAGGACGTCGACGAGCAGGAATGGCATGAGTCCGATGGGGCAGACCTCGACGCACCAGGCACAATGGATACAGGGAACCTCCGTCCCTTGCCGAGACTCGTCGACAGAGAGCGCCAGAATGCCCGTGGTCGCCTTGATGACAGGAACCGCAAGGTCGGCCTGAGCTATCCCCATCATCGGTCCACCCATAACCACCCGATCAACATCCGTCTCCACGCCGACGTGATCGAGAACGTGGGCGAACGTGGTGCCGATCCGCATCGAATAATTTCCAGGACGCTCCACACCGTCGCCTGCAACGGTCACCACACGCTCGACGAGTGGTCTCCCCAGCCGAACCGCCCTTGAGATCGCGACTGTGGTGCTGACGTTCTGGCTGACAACCCCAACGTCGTAGGGGAAGCCTCCGGTTGGGATCTCCCTACCAAGGACGAGATCGATGAGTATCTTCTCGGCACCCGCCGCGTAGTCAGGCGCCATCAAACGCACCTCGGCCATCGAAGCAAGTCCTGCGGCCAGAGAAGCCTGCTCCAACGCCGCGGCGGCATCTTCCTTGTCTGCCTCAACTGCGAGAATCACACGGGGAGCATCGACCATGCGCATGATCCACCGCACACCGTCGATGACCTCGTCTGCATGCTCAAGAGCCGTTCGGTGGTCGGCAGAGAGGTACGGCTCACCCTCCATCACGTTGATGATCACGGTATCGATGTCCGCTTCGGAGGGCGGAGCGAGTTTCACTGCGGCAGGAAAGCCCGCACCAGCCATGCCTGCGATGCCTGCACGACGGACAGCGGCGCGCAGCTCGTCTGGACCGGCGCTTTCGGGGTTCGGGACCGTGCAGAGTTCTGCCCACTCGTCCGTACCGTCATTCTCAATCACGACCGCAGGCACAAGGCCTCCGAGAGGATGAGGGCGTTGGGCGACCTCGACGACAAGGCCCGAAACTGTGGCATGGACGCTTGCACTCACGAATGCAGCGCTCTCACCCACAGCGTCGCCAATCCGCACGCGGTCACCAGGCGAGACCGTCGGTTCACAGATCTCGCCGATGTGCTGTCGAAGCGGTACCACGACGAGTTCTGGCAGAGGGATCGGAACGATTGCAGCGGATGCTGTCGACTCCTTGCGGGCATCAAGGGCTGGAACGTGTCGATGTCGTCGAAGCAGCCGCATGTCAGGTCGCGCCTTTTGGACGTGGCACGAACAAATCTGCGACATAGGCGAACGTCGTCCAGGTGAATGCCCCTGCGATCATCAGCGCGGGGATCGGGAAGAGCCATGTGCGAGCTATGTCGTGACCCGCCGCACCGAAGGTGGGAGTGAGGAGCGCCGTGATCAGGAACACGAGCGCGAACGTGAACCCCCCGACCCCTGCCATCCACGTGATGACGCTTCTCTCGTGGTCACCAATGAACGGAGCGTTTGCGGCGAACAAGGCGATCAGGAAGACATAGATCGTGTTGTAGAGGCTCTGTGGGAAGAAGTCTGTGAGCGCGACCTCGAACGCCATGTGAGCCACGTCAGCTTCGTTCTGCGGCGGCGCCATCTCGGAGAAGGCTGGAGGCTCGGCAGGAGCAACGAGTGCTTGCGCAGAGACACCCCTCAAGAACAGTTGGTGAATCTGAGGATCGAAGCCACCAATGAGAAGATTCGCACCAAGGTTGAGGCCAAGGATCAGGATGGTGAACACGATGCCGACTCGCAGAGGAGCATGCAAGACCCGCTGGTGATCGTCGACTGATTTAGGTTCCGAAAGCGTGTGTTGGGGCACAGTCGCGCCATCGTATGCCTTCCAGTCGACCGGAATGTAAAGGAGATTCTTCAACCCACCTGCCCTCCGATGCACGTGACTGCACCCAGGTTGGTTTCAGGAGTCGTAGCGACGCGAGCGCAGACGTTTGAGCTCTCCACGCGCCCGCTTCACGTCGAGACGGCGACGCTGCGACCCGCGTGTTGGACGTGTCGCTCGCCGACGCGGCGGTCCCGGTTTGGCGGCCGTCTCAAGCACGGCGTGGAGTCTTCGCACAGCACGCTTGCGGTTCGCCGCTTGAGATCGCGACCCACCTTCGACGATCCGAATCGTCGCCCCGAGACAATCGAGGAGCCGCTCCCTCATCGCGTCGTCGAATGCACTCGACGACGAAACCTCGAAGGTGAGCTCTGCCCGTGTGGCGCTCCGGTTCGCATGTTGGCCGCCTGGGCCGCCAGACGGCCCGAAACGCCACTGCAACTCGGAATCGGGAATATCGAACCGCATGCATCTCCTGTGTCTCGTCAAGACGGAACCATCGTACAATTAGCTGTTCATGCGCGACCGAGACCAATCTGTTCTCAGCGAGATCCTCCCACCCGAAGAGCGGGCAATAGAGGCCGTCGTCGCGCGATATCAACGTGTTGCACCTGCCGTCACGAGGTTTGCAAGATCCCTCTCCGGCAACGAGGACCTCCAGGTGCGCCTCGGCACCCAGGCCACTTCGACGGAAGACACGATCGTGCTCGACCCCCGTGTCTTTCAAACTGCCTATGCCCGATCCGCCCCAGTGACACCATCGGAAGTGGCCCTCACGACTGCCCTCCACGAAGCGATACACCTCATCGCAACCGACCTTGACGAGGAGCGACCGATTCCGAGTGAATGGCTCGACTTTCGAGAACCGATCGGTGACGACTCGTCCGACGAAGAAGGTGCAACCGTGCCCGTCGGTCTCTTCGAACTCGGCGAGATGCAAGAGGACATCATCAGGCCGGAGATCGAAGAAAGCGATATTGGATCCAACGACGCGGACGATTCCGATCCAGACGCGGTTCCGCTCCTGCATGCGCTCAACTCCATTGGAGGACCTGCGGCAGAAGCGATGTTCCTCTCCATTGAAGATGCACGACAAGAGCGAATCCATTTCGATGCATACCCGGGAGCCGGATCCGTTCTACGTGACCTGTACCGAACCTCGGTAGGTCACGCAATGGGGAGCGCCAGGCCGCTCGGGCAGTTCGCCCTCGCGTGTTTCCTCGTCGCTGGTGGCCATGAGGAGCGAAACGACGTACAAAAGCGCCTCGAGCCTCATGTGGCGGTTGCACTCGACGACGCTATGGCATTCATGAACCCCGTCGCCCACATCGACGATCCTTGGGCCATAGGCACGATCGCTCTCCAGCTGCTCTCGGTGGCACGGATGCACAACCTCGTCCAGGAAGGCGCCGATACGTCGTCGCGGCGCGGACGTGCGGCTGAGATGGAGTCCGACGCTGCAGCAATCTCACAGTCTGTCGACGCCGTTCGCATGCTGTCTCCCGCCCTTGCGAACCGTGACTCCTATGAACAAACCAGAGCGGCCGCTCAAAGTGTCGCGGCCCAGGAGGGGAGGAAGAGCGACACAGACACGGCTGGAGATCCCGCTACCGACCAGATCATGAAGGTCTCGACAGCGCCAACGGTCTACCTCCCGACCGGGCAGGGAGGGAAACTGCTCGTCACAGAGCTCCCATATGCATTTGCGACATTCGCTGCGGAAGGTCGAACGATGCTTGAGAAAGCATCACTGGACTGGGGGGTCACACAGCACCGCGTGTCAGGAGAGCTCTATCCGCTGTTCCTCGCGAATCAGCGCCGAGGACTCCGATCAGGCTTCGACGCCGGAGACCTCTCCCCATATACGCCGCTACTCCTCGGTGCGGGCTTGTACGAGCGCATGTTCGAGCGTCGAGACCTACCGAGCCGCCGGTCGTACGCGGTCAGCCTCCTTGTCGACGGATCAGCGTCGATGCTTCAGCCACGTGCTATCGGTTCGAGGAAGTCACCATGGGCGATGGCTGCTGCTCTGCTCGGAGCCTGGACACTTGCGCAGCTCGCAGACGAACTTCAGATCGACTTCGAGATAGCGATCTTCAATCGCTCCTTCGCAACCTCACCAGATGACACGGAACATTCGTACAGAGACATGCGCACCAGGGCGACTGCTGGTCTCAGACAGTCCCAGGGAGGGAACGCCGAACGACTCACTCGAACGGTGAACCACTACCTCGTCAAGGGATTCAACGACCGGTGGCGAGCATCTGCCGATGTCCTTGCGGGGCTGTTCTACACCGCTGCAGCTCCCCAGGAAGCAGCGAGAAAGGCGCGCAAAGAACCGAAACAGGCTCCGCCGGTCTCCATGTTCGATCGGGCGGCGAACGTCGATGAGTTCAACATCGCGCACGCAGCCGAGCGCCTCGCATCTCAGCGAGTCACCCACCGCATCATGGTCGTGCTCGCCGACGGCATGACGCGCGGATCGGTGCAAGCCCTCGCAGAGACCGCAGCGAGCATCGAGCATGGAGGAACGACCGTGCTCGGCATCGGTATCGGTGACGACACCGTGCGCGCAGCGTACTCGCGTGCTCAGGTCGTGCAGCAACCTCTCGATCTCGCTGCAGCCATGGTCCAAGGCGTCCGCTCGACGCTGTACCGAACCATTGCTGAGTCGAGCGCCGACGTGTGGTGGGCCCACGCAGGAGACAGCATCACAGAAACTTTCGTCAACTAGGAGACAGCCATGTCACAACACGTCATCTTCAGCGATCCGTCTGGCTCGGGTCCAGACGTTGACCTTCCGATTGCAGTGATCGCGGAAGACATTCCAGACCGCGACAACCGCCTCGACCACATACCGGCACTGGATCCGTACTACGTCGACTTGGGGATGCAATATCGCTTGGCTCGCCTCGAAGTGATCAGGCGAGAGCACTTCGCCGACACACCGCTTCACCTTGCGCTCAGAGGACACATGGGAACGGGCAAGGACCATGACCTTGAACAGTTCGCGGCTCGGCTCAAGACGCCGTATTACCGCATTCCGCTCACGGGAGAGGTGCGCGACATCACGCTCATCGGATCGGTGAAGCTCCACGGTGACGGGAAAGGTGGAACCGAGAGTCGTTGGCAAGACGGAGATATAACGCGGGCATTGCGCGGTCCAGCGATCGTGAACCTCTCTGAACTGAACGCCGCCGGCGCAGAGACACTCTTTGCGCTGCACGGCCTCCTCGACCGACACCAGGCGCTGGAACTGCCAACCGGCGAGATGGTTCGGCTACGCAGCGACGTCCGCATCTTCGGCACGTTGAACCCAACGGATCTCCGCGACTACGCCGGCACCCAGACGCTCAACAAGGCGTTTGCCGATAGATGGATCATTTGGGAGAAAATCTTCCCCGGTGTCGAGGATCTCGCAGCCATGATCAAACGGCGCCACCCTGGGATGTCGTCGAAGGTCAGGGATCTCGTTACAAAGCTCGCCGTTGAGATCAACACGTCGTTCACCGCAGGTGATGCCCGGACGAGGGTCGAGACGCCTATGTCGTTGAGGACTGTTCTCGATCGGTACCCAGCTGGACTGCGCATGTACGCCACCGCGGAGGATCCGATGCGTTCGGCGTGGGAGGAGTTCGTCCTACCCCACATCGACCAGCACGACAGAGACCACTACGAAACGGTGTGGTCCGCTGTCGTGAGAAAGGGACCACAAGGATCACCCTTCTCAGGTTGAGCAGCCGTCCCAGCGCCACTCTCACAGCGTGTGGGTGACGCTCCACGGGTCACTGATCCGCGCCCCACACCGGACGCGTCCCCATCAGAGAATTAGTCGCGGAAGTTGACGTATTGGAGCGGCAGACGAAAGTCAAGTGCCTTCACAGCGGCGATGACGTTCTGAAGCTCGTCACGCTTCTTGCTTGAGACCCGCAGCTGGTCCCCTTGTATCTGGACCTGGACCTTGAGTTTCATGTCTCGGATGTTCTTGGACAGTTCCTTCGCAGCGTCCTGGGCAATGCCCTCGTTGAGCGTGAAAACAGCGCGGTAACGCCCTCCGCCGATCTGCTTCCTCTCTCCACCAGCTATCGACTTGAGGCTCACCTTCCTGCGTACGAGCTTCCCTTTGAGGACGTCGACTGCCGCCTCCAGGCGACCTTCCGCCGACGATTCAACCACAACTCCTTCGTCGGTGAGCCGGACACTTGAATCGGTCCCCTTGAAGTCGTATCGGGAGATCACCTCGCGCATCGACTGGTCGACGGCGTTGCGGACTTCCTGCATGTCTACCTGGGAAACGATGTCGAATGAAGGCATAGAGGCATTGTACAGATGAGCGATGCACGTGGGACACTGCCGATGCATTCGGGTTGTCAAGGCCGGGCCATCATCGCGTTCGACCTGGGCATCAGATGCCCCGCATCCAAGGTTGATGATCTCCGTTGAGCGACCGCGAAACTCTTCACTGCACCACACGGAAGCACTGCGTATGTTCGGGTTGATGCCCAACCCAACTGTGGCACACAAGGGGGAACTCTTCGGTGCGCCTCTGGGATCGAGTCGGACGAAACGGAGTTTCGCAATGCAGTTCGTGACTTTCTACACACTCACCGGCGACCGCACCAAGGAGAACGTCGCTGAGTTGATGGCGCTGTTCGCGGAACGCGGAGCCGTCAAGGGAACGATCCAGCACTACGTGTACGCCGATGGTGGAGGCGGATTCGTAATCGTGGACGAGACCGCACTCGAGCAGATCTACGAGAACTCCCTCGCGTACGGTCAGTGGATGGAGTTCACCATCCAACCGATCATCACCATCGATGAGGCTGTCCCACAGATTGGAGGCTTCCTGAGTAGCTAGCGTCGGCAGTCATCCTCGATCCGGCCAATCGAGGCGTTCCCTCCATCACGGAACCGTGAGCATGTTCCGTCCGTCACTGCTGCACGTCTGGGATACACGCGTGCACAACTACCGTTGGAGGCATGAGCTACAAGATGAACAACGCCTCGATCGACGCGATGATCGATCACCTGGTGACTGAAGTCGTTGCAGGCACCGACGGGAAGAACACGGATGCAGATTTGGTGCGCGAGATCATCGTGACCGGACTCAAATTGATCAAGGACAAGACCGACCGCGGAGACGTCAAGCTGATGAACACGGCGCTCAAGGAGCTCCGCTACTCATTCCTCGTGTTCAACCCGCATCGAGACCACAGAAAAGTCGCCGTGTACGGCTCGGCAAGAACCGCTCCCGACGACCCCAACTATCAAATGGCGGAAGAGTTCGGTCGAAGAATGGCCGAAGAACATGGGTGGATGGTTATCACAGGCGCCGGTCCTGGCGTCATGGAGGCAGCGAACAAGGGCGCAGGCACCGATGCCAGCTTCGGAGTCAACATACGGCTACCGTTCGAAAACGGTGCGAATGACTACCTGTCGCCAGGGAAAGTCATCAACTTCAAGTACTTCTTCACCCGCAAGGTCCAGTTCGTCAAGGAGTCGAGTGCATTCGCCTTGTTCCCTGGTGGATTCGGCACGATGGATGAAGCTTTCGAGCTCTTGACACTCATCCAGACGGGAAAATCTGACACACACCCCATCGTCATGATCGATCATGAAGACACGGGTTACTGGCAGGCATGGCAGGTGCTCTGCGACAAGCTGATGCAACAGGGCATGATCTCACCATCTGACAAGAATCTGTACCTCGTAACAACCGATCTAGACGAAGCCATCGAGGAAATCAACCTGTTCTTTCACCTGTATCACTCCCAGCGTTTCGTCGATCGTCGACTTGTGCTTCGCCTCAACAACGACGTGTCGGACTCTCTGATCGTCGAGCTCAACGACGAATTCGACGACATCATCCGCTCGGGGAAGATCGAGAGAATCGAAGCAACACAGGCAGAAATCGATACAGACGACAACGTTGACCTCCCGAGACTCGCGTTCGACTTCGATCGCCACGGCTACGGCCGCCTCCGGGCGTTGATCGACAGGATCAACAAGTCGGCCGCATAGGCGACAAGATCCGTCTCGATCCCGAGGTGCAGTAGAATTGCGTTATGCGTGAGATCCTTTCCGATCTGGTAGCGGAGCAGCAGCACCTCGACCAGTTCCTCCAGACACTTCGAGACCGACAGTGGGCGACGCCGACGCCTGCGCCTGGCTGGACCATCCAGGACACGGTAAGCCATCTCGCTTTCACCGAGGCGTTCGCGGCCGAGGTCCTTCAGCAAGGTGAAGACCGGGTACAGGCAGAGGACATCTCGGACATGGACACCTGGACAGAGACCGGGGTCGACATGGGTCGTGGGCGACGCCACCAAGAGATCATCGAATGGTGGCGCTTCGGGCGGGCCGACGTCGTCGATGCCCTCTCGCGCATGCCAGGAGTCGGAAGAGTTCCGTGGCTCTACGGCGACATGAGCGCCAGATCGTTCGCAGCGATTCGTCTCATGGAGACCTGGGCACACGGGCTCGACGTCAAGTCGGCCATACTCGGGCGTATCACACCCCTCGAGCAGCCGCCAGAGGATGACGAACAGTACGAGGACCCTCTCACCGACACCACCCGTCTCCGCCACATCGCGTCTCTCGGCCAACGATCGCTCCCCTTCTCCTTCGATCAGGCCGGAGAGCACTTCCCAGAGCAGGGAATACGCGTTGAGGTCATGGGGCCGCTCTACGCTGCATGGAGGTTCGGCCCTGAGGACACCGACCAGGTAATCAAGGGTATGGCGGGCGACTGGTGTCGTCTCGTCGTACAACGCCAGAGCGCAGACGAGACCGGTCTGAAGGCAGTCGGAGAGTTCGCCGAAACGGCACTCCTCATCGCAAGGGCCTACTGACACGCTCGCCAGATCGTCCCGACTTCTCAGGTCTGTATCCGAGGGTCTCACCTGGTACGCGGTCACCACGATCGTGCCAGGCGCGACCCACTCGGGCGACTCTGCCCCTGCGAGCTGACCGATCTGTGTCAGTCGACCGCCAGCAGTTCTTACCCACAGAACCGTGGGTAAGTCGGTTTTGTCATTCGTGTCCACCTCATGTGATGATCGAGAGATCGTCGTGTAGCCCTTGTGCCGCAACCAACACGGCAACCCTCGACCATCGGATGAGGGTTGCCACCGCCTGCTACCTCGTCGTCGCTCAACCCGTGGATGTGCCAGGAGATCACCAGGAAGTGACTGGGCGCGCCAAGCGATATCACCGAACGTCGCTTGGAGCACGTACCATTATCAGCTACCCGAAGACGGTGCCAACAGCGCAGCACAGGCGGCGTGTCCGTTCGCGGTTTCACCGCAGAGTGGGCACCGATTACCCTCCGTGCGCGAACCCGTCTCCCCCGCAGGTGAACATGCAATCTCCCATTGATGAACTGCTGTCTCACATCAAGCAGCTGTCGGCTACGATCTCCGATCTGCCAGACGGCACGGAACGACGGCACCTCGAACACCAACGGCAGCAACTTCGCGATAAGGCCGCTGCGCTGTCGTTGAGCGGACGCCATCCCGCATCGGTCGACCAGGAGATCAAGGCGATCCTTGCACGGCTACACACGATCGATGTCATGCACATCACGGAGGGATATCAGGAACGTCGGAGTGGGAAGAACATTCAGGATCCTGGAGCGTACAGCGCCACGATCAACAGAATGATCGATGAACAGCACGCAGAAGAGGTCGCATCCCTCACGCAGCGTCTCGAGCAACTCCGCACAAGCATCCCTGACCGCCAACACCGAGAGTGAGTAGCCCCGCGATGCCTTCGGGGCGATGCATCGATGCGACCTGCCCCAACCGGTGAGCTGTTCGACGTGAGTGGCGATGCAGCCAGGCCTCAGGACAGACCAGGTAGAAGCTGACGGAGTCCTGCCGTGAGAAGCCCGAAGCCGAGGGCCATGAGCAGAATGCCCATCACGCGTGACATCACGTTGATGCCGACGTGTCCGAGTCTGAGCCTGATCTTGTTCGCAAAGACGAGCACGACTCCGAGAATGCCGGCCACGACAATATCGACCGCCGTGATAGCGAGAAGGTCGACGGACCCGGGATAGGCGGCAGCCTGAGCGATGACGAACGCCATCGTCCCTGCTCCGACTGATAGCGGGATCGTCAGCGGAACGATGGCTGCCGCTTTCCAGTTCTCCGGATCGCCCTCGCTCCCCTTCGGAATCGCCTTACCGGCTGGCCCTGTGAACATCGGTACGCCCAGGAGCAGCAGGACAAACCCTGCGGCCATTTGAAGCTCCGCAACACCGATCCCGAAGAAGAAGAGAATGTTCTGCCCAATCCACGTGGTAATAGCCAATACGATGACTGCAGTCAGTGCGACGCGCCTCGCCGATCGCTTCCGTAGCTTGTCGGGGTACGCATCCGTCAGAGCCAGAAACGGGGCGAGCAGCATCAGAGGGTTCACGATCGCGACCAAGCCGACAGAGAACGTCAGAAGCTGTGTAGAGGTCATCTCCATGGTCGTGAGGGTAGGTCTGGGAGCGGCACGACGTCGCCATCGCTTACAGAATCCGGCTGTGACTTTCCGCCATCCGCCACATCCTCCTATGCTCCTTGGTGATGCACGTTCTCGTCGCAACAGCCGGGGCGCTCAGCCCCGAACCCGTCGTCGAATTCGCCCGCCATCTCATTGGCGGCAACGGCTACGTCACCGTCACGACGGTCGTCGAGGTTCCGCGGGACTTTCTCCAAGATCTCGATGCAGGCGACTGGCACCCGCTGCGCGACACGCCAGAGCCGCCTCGCAACGACCACGTCGTAGCCACCTATTTAGCAGAGCGCGGGCACCGACTCACCGACCCGATCAAGCAGGCTCTTGAGAGCGCTCGAATACCCTGCGAAGTCCGCGTGCTGGAAGGAACAGACCCGGCAACCGCGATCTCGGCCGCCGCCAACGAGTTGAATGTCGACGTCGTCATCCTTGGCACGACCAAGCAGATCTTCACGTTCGATGCGTGGGAGAGCGTGTCTGCCAAGGTCATGCTCGAGGCCGGCCGACCCGTCTTGGTCGTCCCACAGGCGCGCGCCGATCTCGAAGACGAGCCGCCAGGCAGCTTTCGGTCCTCGCCCGACTCGATCCCATCGAAGTAGCCAGACGCCCCTGACCTCCCACACGCAGACGCGAGGAGTGCCAGCCCCGATATCCGCCGGATCACGTCCCGCCTGCAACCGCGTCACGGAACTGTGTGTCGAACAATCGGGCGTACAAACCGGAGAGATCGAGCAGATCGTGATGCGTCCCCGATTCCGTGACTCGTCCACCATCTATGACGAGAATCACATCTGCGTTGAGAATCGTTGACAGCCTGTGTGCTATCACGAGCGACGTGCGACCCTCCATGACACGCTCCAGAGCCTCTTGCACCAGAGCTTCAGATCGAGCATCAAGATGCGACGTCGCCTCGTCCAATATCAGGATCGATGGGTCCTTCAAGATCACTCGGGCGATCGCAAGCCTCTGCTTCTCACCCCCAGAGAGCCTATAGCCGCGCTCACCGACCCTTGTTGAAAGGCCGTTGGGAAGCGAGTCGATGTACGCAAGAATATTCGCTGCTTCCGCTGCGGATCGCAGTTCGTCCATCGAAGCTGACGGTTTCGCGTACCGAAGATTCGCTTCGATCGTGTCGTGGAACAGGTAGGTCTCCTGCGTCACAACGCCAACTGCCCTCGACAACGAGTGCGGAGCGATCCGGCGAACGTCCACACCATCGATATACACGGCTCCTTCGGTCACGTCGTACAACCTGGGAACTAGGTATGTGGTCGTCGTCTTACCCGCCCCCGACGGCCCAACCAGTGCGACCGTTTGGCCAGGCTCGACCGAGAATGACATACCGTCGAGCGTCCGGTCAGACGACCTCCGCGTGGCGTTGTCATCGACCTGCCCGGTATCACCCCAGCCGAACCTACGCACCGACTCGAGCCCCGAATCCGCCGTGGCGCCATAGGTGAAGGAGACGTCGCGAAACTCGAGCGATCCGGCCACCTCCTCCAACTCCACGGGATCATTCGGTGCGGGTATGTCGAGCGGAAGATCCAGAAGCTCGAACACACGCTCGAACGAGACCAGCGAGGTGGTGAACTCGACCTTCGCATTAGCAAGTGCGGCGAGCGGACCGTACAGCGAGCCCAGATATGCGCTGAGAGCCACGATCGTGCCAAGCGTGATGACATCGTTGATGACGAAGACAGATCCGAGCCAGAACGTCACAGCCGTGCCAAGCGCCGACAACAGTCCCAGCGCCATGAAGAACCAACGACCGATCACCGCCTGGCGAACGCCGAGGTCGCGCACTTCAGCTGCTGCTCCGCCAAAGCGGTCCGATTCGTAGGTCGCCCTCCCAAAGAGCTTCACGAGGAGCGCTCCTGACACGGACAGCGTCTCCTGCATCAGCGCGTTCATTGTCGCGTTGTTGGCCATCTGCTGTCGACGCACGTCTCGTAGCCGCTTGCCTACCTGGCGTGACGCAACGATGAACAGCGGCAGAATGGAGACCGCGAGAAGGGTGAGCCGCCATTCGAGCCTGAGCATGATGATGGACGTGGCGGTGACCGTGAACGTGTTCGAGACAAGTGACACGAACGTAGTTGTGACCGCCTGTTGAGCTCCGATGACGTCGGAGTTGAGCCTGCTCATCAGTTCACCGGTCTTCGTGTTGGTGTAGAAGCCGAGAGACATCGACTGGAGATGGTCGAACAGCTCGCGCCTGAGATCGAAGATGATCCCTTCGCCCATACGCGCAGTCGAGCGACGTTGCAGAACCCCGACCACGCCATTGGTCAACGGCACCGCAACCATACCGAGGCCCAGCCATGTCACGAGCTGCAGATCCTTGGTTGGGATGGCCGTGTCGATCAGCGTCCTCAACAGGAGTGGCGGTACAAGCGTCAAGACCGAGATGATCACGATCGTCACCAACACAACAGCCAACTGCACGCGATAGGGACGAGCATACGCGAGAACCCGCTTCAAGAGTGCGCGGTCGATCGGAGGGGGAGCCTGTGAATCGTCGTGGCGCATGAACGCGCCAAATGAACTTCCGTGCATCATGGACGGGACCTTAGGAATACTTTCCGACGCCGAAGACGATGCGCCCTTCAGGGGACGAGTCTGGTCATCACTTCTGAAGACCGTGCAACCTCGGTGCACAGCTCATCGGAGATAGTCGACCTACAAAACAGCTCGTAACGGTACCCGCCCTCCGTCCAACCAAGCGAGATACCGTCCGGTACGAGGATGGGCACCACCTCGGACCGTGTGGCGGGGACATCGACGGGAGCTCTGCCCACACGGAGAACACCCAGACGACTTGTATCGGACTGATACGGCTCCGCGGTCCACAGTCCGAACGCGGCAGATGTGTCGGGGTCCAGTAGTCCGGTGTCCTTGTCGAACACCAGTTGGCTCGTCACCCAGCGAACGTCAGATGGCACGAGATTCGGAAAGCGGATGCCAGGCATAGCGGCTGCAATCTCGCTGCGAGATGCCTGAACGAATCTGCTGTTGAGTTTTCGATCCCAGACGGCCTGCACGACATCCACCGCCACGCCGGTGAACTGGGGTTCGATGATGTCGTTGAACCAGAGCACATCCGTCGCTCCAATGAGGCCTTCATCGCCGGTGCCTGCAGCGATTACGGCCACAAGCGACGTGGTCGTCACATCTCCTTCGACGAACGACTTCGCTCGATCTCCCACACCGTTGAGTGGACCAGACTCACTGCACGCTGCAAGCAGAACAGCTATGAACGCCGCTACCACTGCGATTCTCTTCATGCTGGAAGGATGGCACGGTTCCAGGGCAAGTGACATGATCACCGATCCGCCCCCCTTCGGCATCTCTCTGCTGTGGCGGAGCTCGGTGTGATTCACTCCGCTCAGTGACCTTCTACCCTGGCGCGGGTGACCATCGGTTCTCTCAACATCATCACCGGCCATCTGAGCGGAGACGCAGCACTGGACACAGCAACGTCGAGGGCGATTCTCCAGCAGGTCGGATCGGGGGATCTGCCAGAAACCCTTCAGGTCGGCATGCCACACCGTGTCGTGGCCTTCGGGAAGCATGACGCACTTTCGGACAGATTCGAGCAGGCCGTCGACGTTGCGATCAATCAGGGTTACGACCCAACCATTCGGATCGCCGGTGGCAGAGCAGTCGTCTTCCATCCTGGGACCATCCGCTTCGCATGGACCGTACCCGACCCCGACCCTGCACCTTCGATGCACAGCCGCTTCGCGCGTCTTGCGGATGCCGTGGTACGGGCGCTCGAAGCGTTCGGGATCGCAAGCGAGGTAGGTGAGCTCCCTCAGGAGTACTGCCCAGGCGCATACAGCGTGCACCTCGCAGGTGGAGGGAAGATTATGGGCGTCGGACAGCGACTGAGCCGGACCGCTGCACAAGTTGGTGGAATGATCGTGGTCCGTGACTCCGCTGCCATAAACGACATTCTCGTACCCGTGTACGAACTGCTCGATATCCCGCTCGACCCTGATCTCACAGCGAGTGTTGCGGACGCGACCTGCGTGTCTGCCACTTCCCTTGCAGATCAGCTCGCAGTGCAACTCGCAGCAGGGCGATCCATCATCGCAACGGTGCCGAGCGAAGCGACCGCTCACCTCGCGCTCACGCTCCGCCCCGACCACGTGGCTGCTCCACTTGCGTGATCGAACGGAACCATCAAGACTCCCACCATGCGCATTCTCATCATCAACGGACCGAACCTGGACCTTCTCGGCTCGCGTGAACCTGCAACATACGGAACCGACACCCTCGATGACCTCTCAAGACAATGGCGCCGACATGCCAGGCGGATCGGGGTAGCGATTAGCACCTTCCAGTCGAATCACGAAGGTGGCATCATCGACGCTATCCATGGCGCATCTGGCAGAATCGACGGGATAGTGATCAACGCTGGTGCGCTCAGCCACTACAGCTACGCGATTTACGACGCACTCGTCGCCGTCGGCATACCAACGGTGGAGATCCACATCTCGAACATCTATGAACGAGAGACCTGGCGGCACACGAGCGTTACCGGCGCAGCGGCTATTCGAATCATCTACGGTCGTGGCTCGATCGGCTATCTCAACGCGATCGATGTGCTCGCAGCACACCTCATCATGGAGCCGCTAACCGTGCAGTATGGCGACAGCGACGACACGATCCTCGATTTGCGCGTACCGGACGCGGCAGAGCCCCCGCCGGTGGCAGTTCTCGTCCACGGCGGTTTCTGGCGAGATGTGTGGAAACGCGACGTCATGGAGCCGATGGCTGTGGATTTAGCACGCCGCGGCTGGGCAACGGTCAACGTTGAGTACACCAGAGGCCCTGCATCATTTCCTCGTGCGTGTAATGACCTCATTGGCGCAATCCAATGGGTGCACAACAACGCAGACGATCGTGGAATGGATGACGCACGAATCGTCGTGATCGGACACTCAGCGGGCGGCTATCTCGCTCTCAAAGCCGCTGCCACCGATAGTGGCATCACCGCAACCGTTGCCCTTGCCCCTGTCACTGACCTGCAGGCCATGGCTTTGGAACAGACCGTCGACAACCCTGTGGAGGCTTTTCTCGGTGCCTCTGTGGACACCGATCCGCAACTCTGGGAGACGGCGTCTTTGTCGGGAGGCACACACTATGACATACACCTGATCCATGGCACGCTCGACGACGCTGTTCCTGTGACACAGACAACCTCTTACGTCGCCCGCCATCCCAAGGGGTCTGAGGCGCACCTCCTCGAAGGAACCGGGCACATGGCGCTCATCGATCCTGGGGATCCTGCATTCGGCAGGCTGACAGCGCTGCTCGACGACATCACCCGTCGTTGACAAGCTCGGCGATCCGCGTGAGTCCCTCGATGAGCTGCTCGTCGCTCAACGCAAACGAGAACCTGGCATATCCCGGGGCGCCGAACGCCTCTCCTGGTACGACCGCAACGTTCGCGCTGTCGAGAAACAGTGCCGCAAGCTCCATGGTCGATGTCGCAACGCTTCCCCCAAGAGAGCGATGCAGAAGACCTTGCATGTTCGGAAATGCGTAGAACGCTCCCTGGGGCTCGACACAGGTCACGCCTTCGATCCGACCAAGTAGGTCGAACATCAGTTGTCTGCGCCGATCGAACGCCTCACGCATCTCCGTCACCGCATCGAGAGAGCCCGAAACCGCTTCAAGGGCCGCGTGCTGAGCGATGTTGTTGACGTTCGACGACAAATGTGACTGGATTCTGGTCGCACCCTTGGCAACCGCTTCCGGTCCGATCATCCACCCCACGCGCCACCCGGTCATCGCATAGGTCTTTGCAACGCCATTGACCACGACACATCGCGCTGCCATCTCGGGAACCAGAACGGGCATGGAGCAGAAGGCAACGTCGCCGTACACGAGATGCTCGTATATCTCATCGGTCATCACCCAAACACCGGTCTCTGCTGCCCACTCACCAATGGCGCGGATCTGGTCCTCGGAGTACACGGAACCTGTCGGATTCGAAGGGCTCACGAATATGAGCATCTTGGTACGGTCCGTTCTTGCGGCTTCCAGCTCGTCAACACCGACCGTGAAATTCGAGGACTCATCCGTGGGAATGACAACCGGTCTCCCCGCCGCCAACTCAATGGCGCTCGGGTATGTAACCCAGTAGGGAGCAGGCAGAAGAACCTCGTCACCTGGATCTAGGAGCACCTGGCAGGTCTGATACACGGCATGCTTCCCACCGTTGGTTATAACAACTTGCGACGGGTCTACTGCATAGCCCGAGTCGCGCAGCGTCTTTGCTGCCACGGCCTCACGCAGCGCTGGGAGCCCAGCGGCGGGTGAGTAACGGTGGGATGCAGGGTTCGATGCTGCTGCCACGGCAGCCTCGACAATCCGTCGTGGCGTCGCGAAGTCAGGCTCTCCCGCACCAAACCCGATGACAGGTTTGCCCTCCGCGCGGAGCGCGTTCGCCTTAGCCGTGATCGCAAGCGTCGCAGATGGTGCCACATTCCCCGCCCGCTGTGAGATAGATCCAGGATTCGTCATCGGCGCTACGCTCCTCGTACATTCATATTCAATACCGAACGATAGACATGTCCACGCAGCGCACAATCACAATCCCAACGGATCTGCTTCCCTCAGATGGGCGCTTCGGTTCGGGCCCCAGCAGAATCCAGACATCGTTTGTGGAAGACCTCGGATCGTCCGGCTCCACCTTCCTCGGAACGAGTCACAGGAAGCCTGGTGTGAGAGATGTCGTCTCGTCGATTCGTCGAGGTCTTGTGGCGCTCTACGACCTGCCAGATGGCTACGAAGTCGTACTCGGTGTGGGAGGTGCGACCGCCTTCTGGGATGCGGCAACGTTCGGCCTCATCGAGAACCGGTCGGCCCACTTCGTCTGTGGCGAGTTCTCGGAAAAGTTCGCATTGGTCACCGCCGGCGCGCCTCACCTCGACCACCCAGTCGTCGTAGCAGCCGACTATGGCTCAGCCCCGATCCCTGAAGAGGTCGCAGGCGTTGATACAGCGTCTTACATCCACAACGAGACCTCGACGGGAGTCCTTGCACCCTTCGATCGGATCGGAGACGCTCTCGTCGTCGTCGACGGGACATCTGCTGTCGGTGCGATCCCGTTCGACGTTCGATCGGTCGACGTGTACTACTTCTCTCCTCAGAAGGCTCTCGGATCTGAGGGTGGGCTGTGGTTGGCGTTTATGAGTCCTGCCGCTATAGCCCGTATCGAGTCGATTGGTGCATCCGATCGATGGATTCCACCATTCCTCTCGCTCTCGACTGCCCTTTCGAACAGCAGACAGGACCAGACCTACAACACGCCAGCACTCGCCACGTTGTATCTGCTCGATCGGCAGATCTCGATGATCCTCGACACAGGCGGTCTTGCGTCGGCATTCGCTGTCTCGAATGCATCTGCTCACCACGTGTATGGGTGGGCTACGACGAACCACCACACATCACCCTTCGTTGAGGATCAGCGCTTCCGGTCACCAACGGTGATCACCATCGACATCGGCGCAGCCATCTCCGCCGAATCGGTAGCTCTTGTGCTTCGTGACAACGGAATCGTCGACGTTGAGGGGTACCGCAAACTTGGTCGTAACCAGTTGCGGATAGCGACGTTCCCGAACATCCCGACCGCTGACGTACAGGCCCTCACTGCGTGCATCGACTACGCCTTTGACGCCCTGTGATACTGGTTGGTCTGATCCTCACGCTCGCTATTGGCGCTGCGATATTGCAGGACTCCCACAGCGGCTCGGCGCGGTTCCTGAAGCTCTCGGCTTCAACGGCAGTGATCGCTCTGCTGTTCGTTCACATGAGCGGGACCTCTTCCTACGTGTGGTTCCTGCTTGCTGCGTTCTCAGCGTCATGGTTTGGTGATCTCGCCCTCACCTTCGAGGGGCGTGGACCGTTCATGCTCGGTCTCATCTCGTTCGCAGTCGCACACATGATGTACATCGCCGCCTTCATCGTTCGCGCACCAATCGAACCTCTGCTCTTCGCCATCGCAGGCGTCGCTATGGTGGGAGTGGGCCTCGCGATACTGCGATGGTTGGGACCGCATCGCCCGTTGCCTCTCCGTGTCCCCTTGATCGCGTACGTATGGATCATCTCCACCATGGTGACCATCGCCCTCGCCACGCAGGGTGCAGCACCGAGTTCCTTCATCGCTCTCGGAGCCGTGGCCTTCGCTGGCTCGGACATGCTCGTAGCCAGAGAGCAGTTCGTCGCTGTGTCCAAGTGGAATCGCATCATCGGACTGCCTCTGTATTTTGGCGCCCAGACACTGTTCGCTCTCACCGTGTGAGTACCGAATCATTGCGTTGCAAAGAGTACGATTGGTCACATGCTCAGCCTCATGATCATGAGACATGGAAAGTCGGATTGGGACACCGGAGCACGCGATGACCATGATCGGCCGCTCAGTCCCCGTGGCGTCGCTTCTGCTGAGCGCATGGGTGAGGTCATCAGAGACCTTGGTCTCGACCCGGACCTCGTGATCTCTTCCACGGCAAGACGAGCGAGGGCAACAGCAGAACTGGCCCGGATCACAGGTGGCTGGCATTCAAGACTCGTCCTCGAAGACGCGCTCTACGGAACGTCGGTCGCGACAACCATTGACGTTCTCGCCCGGCTAGGCGGTGATACGCCGCGGATCATGCTGGTCGGTCACCAGCCGGTGTGGTCCCTCCTCGTCGCACACCTCACGGGAGCAAGATGTGTAATGCGAACCGCAACGGTGGCAGACATCGAGCTCACCAGCCACGACTGGACGTCGATTCGCGAGGGAGCAGGCACACTCGGAACCTTGCTTCAGGCCAGGTCCTTTCTCTCCGAGTGACACAGCTTCGCGAATCGTGCTGAAATCGGATCATCCGAGGGCGAGGACGCCATGATCGATCTCAGAAGCGATACCATTACGAAACCATCCGTTGCGATGCGCTCGGCCATTGCAGAAGCAGTCGTCGGAGACGATGTCTACCACGATGATCCCACCGTGAATGCCCTTGAGGAACGGGTTGCAGGTCTCCTCGGCAAGCAGGCTGCGATGTACGTGCCGACGGGTACGATGTCGAATCAAATCGCGGTGCGGATGCACACCCAACCTGGGGACACGATCGTTCTCGAAGCTTCGGCGCACATCGGCTCACACGAGATGGGCGGCGCTGCACACCACTCGGGTGTCACGCTCAAACGTATACAGGGGTCTCGCGGAACGTTCGACGCTGCAGCACTCCGAGAGCACGTGCCTGTGCCTCACCCGTCTCTCCCTTCATACCTCTTCGAACCGCACACACTCGTTTCTCTCGAAAACACACACAATGAGGCCGGTGGAACGCTCTGGGATCTCGATGTGATCGACGACGTGACAGCCACAGCATCCGAACTCGGAATGGCTACCCACCTCGACGGTGCTCGACTCTGGAACGCGTCCGCTGCGACCGGGATCGACGTCGCACGCTATGCAGACCCCTTCGACACTGTAAGTGTCTGCTTCTCGAAGGGTCTCGGCGCTCCAATAGGATCGGCGCTCGCAGGGGATGCCGAATTCATCTCCGAGGCGCGCAGGTTCAAGCAGATGTTTGGGGGCGGCTTCAGGCAAGCCGGCCTCATCGCTGCAGGAGCACTGTTCGCGCTTGAGCACAACAGGGGGCGCCTCGTCGAGGATCACGCCAACGCCCGCCTCTTTGCCGAGCAACTGGCCAATGTCGAAGGTCTGGCCATCGACCTTCCATCGGTCCAGACCAACATCGTGTATTTCGATGTCGACGATCCTGCACGCATTGTCGACGCCTGCTTCGGCGAGGGTGTGGCCATGCTCGCTTTCGTCACGGAGCAGCGTATCCGTGCAGTGTTCCATCTCGATGTGTCAGGAGCCGACGCCTCGACCGCGGCCGAAATCGTGCGCTGCGCTGTGGCGTCCTGACGGGACGTGAGCGGATAGCCCACTCCGTGCAGCAGCCCCTCGAGAGCCATGTGCCGCTAGATAGTCAAAGACAGTGCGACGAGTCCGGCTATGAGTACTGTCGCGACGGTGACAATCCCGACAAGCATCGGCTTGGAGAGAATCTCGTCATCTGTGTCGTTGAGGTGCCTGACCTGAGCGACAACGTCGTCGATCGCTGCGTCTAGGTCGTATGTCGTCCCCTCCAACTCATCTCCCTCCCGCAACACCGTCTCGGATTGGAGGGATACAGGCACAGCCTCGGCGAAAGCCAAGGGGGACGTCGGCGTAAACGTCACCTGTTCGCCATCGAGCACCATGACATACGACCCATTCCCGTCGGGGGTGACTTCACAGTCACGCTGACGCCAAGTGCCAAGGTCGTCATCGCCTGCGAAGAGACGGATGAAGTCCGGTCCGAGTTCGATCGAGGCACTCAGACCGGCTCCTACCTCTCCAGGTAGAAGCACGGATCCTCCGAATATCTGGCTCATCAGCGGCCCCTCACAGTCTCCACACGGCAATATCGGACCAGACGCGTGTATCGGCTGTGTCGCCACGCACCTGAAGTGGTCAGGACGCGAGATGGTCCGAGCGACCCATGGCACATGCTGGCACCCGTCTTGTGGTCACTGCTCATCGGAAATCTCTCGAAACCAATTCCGGAACGGGCCACGCCGTCAGCCGTTGCGCAACGAGGTTCGTCACACCTGAGCGATATTCGAGAGTTCCAGCGATCACCATGCCGACTGCTTTCCGCGCAACCTCATAGTTCGCTTCCCATACCTGCGGCATAACAACGACGTTCAAGATGCCGGTCTCGTCCTCCAGGTTGAGGAACCTGATACCGTTGGCTGTCTCCGGCCGCTGTCTGTGTGTCACCACGCCTGCAACCTGCACCCTGGTGTTGTGCTTGTGCAGGGTGATGGCTTCGGCTGTGGTGATCACACCATCTCCGACCAGACGATCCCGGATCAACGATACCGGGTGTGTCAACGAGATCCCTGTCGACCATAACTCTGCCTGCATCGCCTCTGCGATGTCCATGGAGGGAAGCCGTGGGGTGTGGGCCCCATCCTCAAGCTCCAAGCGACCGGGGCCGAGGTCCGACAACGAACCTGCTGCCCACATGCCCTCTCGCTTCCCAAGACCGATTGATGCAAACGAGTCGGCGGCGGCAAGGCTTTCGTATGCGGCAACGGATAGCCCTGTGCGATGTGCGAAGTCGCCAGGTGATCCGAAGCGACCCCCTGTCAGGCGTGCGGCCTCGATTCGAGTGATCTCCGCATCACCTAGGTCTCGGACGTAGCGGAGTCCGAGCCGTAGCGCAACCGGTCGTCGCATGGGGTCGTCTGCCGCCCCCATGCCTCTCCGCCACGCCATACCAAGGTATTCAGCGAGATCATTCGGGTCCACCTCTGTCGCCTCGATAGTGCAGTCGTACGAAGATTCGTTGATGTCGGGGGGGAGCACGATCACACCATGATGCACGGCATCCGCTACAAGTGAGTTTGGAGAGTAGAAACCCATCGGCTGTGCGTTGAGAAGCCCAGAGAAGAACTCCGCCGGCCAGTGATACTTCATCCACGCTGCTGCATACACGATGTACGCAAAGGACACCGAATGCGACTCGGGGAAGCCGAAGGAAGCGAATCCTTGTAGCTTCTCCCACAGTTCGTCTGCCGGGGCGCCGACGATCCCCTTACCTGCCATCCCGCTGAAGACCTCGTCTCGGAGCTTCGCCATCTGCTCCTCCGATCGCTTGTGTGTCATGGCCTGGCGAAGTCGGTCGGACTGCCCAGGGGTAAACCCTGCACACACGCGAGCTATCTCCATCAGTTGTTCCTGGAAGATCGGCACGCCGAGTGTCTTCCGTAAGATTGGCTCAGCAGACGGATGAATGTACCGAACTGGCTCCTCCCCGTTGCGTCTCCTCAAATATGGGTGAACGGACTGCCCTTGGATCGGTCCCGGCCTTATCAGAGCGACCTCAACGGCAAGATCGTAAAACGTACGGGGCCTCATCCTGGGAAGGGTCGCCATTTGTGCCCTCGACTCGACTTGGAACACACCAACGGTGTCGGCTCTCGTGAGCATCTCGTAGATCACCGGCTCCTGTGCGATCGTCGCAAGGTCGATATCTATGCCATGCGCCTCGGAGATGGCATCGACGGAGAGGTGGAGCGCGTTGAGGGCACCAAGCCCGAGGAGATCGAACTTCACAAGTCCCATTGCTGCTGTGTCGTTCTTGTCCCACTGGAGTACCGACCTATCGGCCATCCTTCCCCACTCCATTGGTACCGTCTCCCACAGCGGTCTTCTCGCTACGACCATCCCACCAGAATGAATGCCAAGATGGCGAGGAAAGCCGTCGAGACGGTGGCACACGTCGTAGATGTGCTCTGCGGTGAGACCCGCAGGCAGGTCGACAACTTCCCTCAGCACCTTCGGGTTTCGCGTGTCGATGTATTTGGTGAGCCCGTTGACCTGGGCCTGGGTGAGCCCGAATGCCTTGCCTACGTCTTGAAGAACCGATCGTGCTCTGTAGGTAATCACGTTGGCAACCATTGCTGCTCGCTCGCGGCCATAACGCCGGTAGCAGTACTGGATCACCTCTTCCCTACGTTCGGCTTCGAAGTCGATATCAATGTCTGGCGGTCTGCCTCGTTCATGGGAGAGGAAGCGCTCGAACGGCAACCCGAGCCGGATCGGATCGACTCTGGTGAGGTCGATACATCGACAGATGGCCGAGTCGGCCCCTGATCCTCTGATCTGGCAGTAGATCCCCCGAGATCTAGCGAAGTTCACGATGTCCCACGCAACGAGGAAGTAGCCAGCAAACCCCAGGCTCGCGATCACGTCGAGTTCGTGCTCTATACGTCTTCTCGCGACGGGATCGAGTCCGTCATCGGAACCGGGGTACACACCACGTGCACCCTCGTAGGCGAGATGAGCAAGAAACTCGTCTTCGGTTGTGAAAGCGCCTGGCATCGGATAGTCAGGAAGAGCCGGTGTGAGCAGGTCGAGATCGAATGCCATCGAACGTCCAAGGTCTACGGCGCGGTCGACTGCACCGGGATATCTGGAGAAGAGAGCAACCATCTCGTCAGCGCTGCGGAGGTGTCGTAGATCGCTAGCGGGCCGAAAGCCATCTGCGTCCTCCAGGGAACGCCTCCCACCGATTGCTGAGAGCACCTCGCAGAGATCGGCATCGCGGCGATGGGCGTAGTGAGCATTGTTCGTCGCAACCGTGCCCACACCGATGCGCTCTGCCACTTCTGCGAGAACATCGTTGCGACGGTCATCGGATGGCATGCCGTGGTGCGTCAACTCGATGTAGAAACGGCCCTCGAATAGTTCCTTCAACCAGGATGCCGACCGAAGAGCAGCGGCGATATCACCAGCATGTGCAGCACGCGGGACTGCACCCTGCCAGCAGCCGGAGAGACCGACGAGGCCGCCTGAACGTACCGCATCCTGGAGATCGCTGTACGAGTATCTGGGAGCATCCTTCTCACCTCGATATTGCCCCTTTGTGATGAACCGCCCAATGGCTCCATAACCTGTCGGATCTGGGGCGAGGATGACCAAATGGTCTGTCGGGTTGCGACGCAACGGCTTTGACCCATGTGCCCTCCGGATCCTCCCACGACGCGTCACATCCTGTGACCCTGTGAGCACAACAGCATCATTGGAAGGTGCAAGCACCGCCTCAACAGGACGATTCACGTTCTCTACGGACTCCTGTGGCATGCCGACTTCGGTCCCGTAGACAATGGGGAGCCCAACCTCGGAAGCATGGGCGTGTACCTGGACTACACCACGAAATCCGTCATGGTCGGTGACGGCAAGCGCCTCGTATCCCAACTCGGCTGCACGAGTGACGAGGTCACCTGCCCACGATGCCCCATCGAGAAAAGAGTAGTTCGTGTGACTGTGCAGTTCGGCGTAGCAACTCATACAACACACTGTACTCGAACATATGTTCGTTCCTCATAGATAGCCGGGAGCTTCTCATCGCCGCGAACAATTGACTAGTCAAGGAAAACTCGACGAAATAGCACTCAACTTCTGCGCCTCAATCTCCGATATTGACCATACAGAGCGATAATTCGACCAAGGCGACACCGAGGAAGACTTCGTGCAAAAGCTACTGTCACACGCCAAGGGAGAGCAAGGCGCGGCACTCGTTGAGTACGTCGTTCTCATCTCCATGCTCGGTGTGACCATCATCTTGTCTGCCCAACTGCTTGGTGGCGCGATTGCGAGCAGCTTCTCAGAATTGGGCAGCTCACTCCAAACCGCCACATCCCAAGGGCCTTCTGGCGACTCGGGCGACGACAGCAGCGACGACTGCAGCGACGACGACAGCGACGACGACAGCAGCGACGACAGCAGCGACGACGACTGCGACGACAGCAGCGACGACAGCAGCGACGACAGCAGCGACGAC
>CAYWPC010000004.1:0-56260 GCA_964460075.1 uncultured Acidimicrobiaceae bacterium | reverse complement strand
CGACGACGACTGCGACGACAGCAGCGACGACAGCAGCGACGACAGCAGCGACGACGACAGCGACGACAGCAGCGACGACAGCAGCGACGACAGCAGCGACGACGACAGCGACGACGACTGACCTCACCGGGCCAACAATCCCATATCGCTCCACCGGCACAACACGCAGAGCGTCAGTGCCACCGAGGTCGCTGCGAATCAGTGGGCCTCAGTCCCATCCCTCAGTGCTACGGTGGAAACGACACGAGGTCGATCATTTCCCATTCAACAGACGGCCACGGCGACCGTGGCGAGAGACCCACCGAAGAGATATACATCGAACTCAGGGATCTCGTTGCAGGAGCGTCGGGCGGCAAAGACGAAGCCGATGCCCCAGAGACGAGCCCGGCGATACAGCACCATGACTTGTCGCAAATCCGAGCGAGGATCGAGCACCTTCGCTCGCTGCTGACTGAGCGCGGCGTGCCGCACGGAGACTGATCCGCCACCATCGCTCTGGGAAGGGTGGGCCGTTGGTCGTCAAAAGCCCTCGCACGCCACTCGCTGGCGGCGTAGGCTGTCCGCATGAGAGAGTTCTCGATCCGCCTCGCGAACCGGCCGGGTCAACTCGCGTCACTAACGAGGATGCTCGCCGACGCCGGCATCGAGATCGAAGCTCTTGCAACCGTGGCGGACAACGGGCACAGCCATGTCCGCCTCGTCGTCGACAACGCAGCCAGAGTACGACGATCACTCATGAACGCCGATCTCGAATTTGAAGAGCGAGACATTCTCGACATGTTCCTGCCTCGCGGCGTCGGATCGCTCGCTCACATGGTGGAGAATCTCGCCAGATCACGTATCAACATTGAATCCATGTACCTGCTGCACACGAATGCCGAGGGCTACCACGTAGCAGTCACGGTCGACAACACAGACACGGCGCTTCGCGTCGTTGCTAGCTAGATCAAGCGCCAGTCAGGTGCACAGACGCCTGGCCGATTCTGCGATACCCCCGGCATCAAGACCGAGTTCCGAGAGAATCTTGTCAGGCTTGGCGTGTGGGATGTACCGAATAGGCACACCCATCACTTCCACCTGACACGTAGCTCCCATATCTTCGAGCGCCGTCTGAATACAGGTTCCTGCTCCCCCTTCGCGGAATCCGTCCTCGATGGTCATCACGACGTCATGACGCGCCGCATCCTCGAGCATGTCAGGATCGAGTGGCTTGACGAGCCGTGGGTCCCACACCGTTGCATCCACCCCTTCGGCAGCAAGGATCTCGGCCGCCTCGAGCGCCGGCGCGAGCATCTTGCCTACCCCGAGGATACACAGCCGGTTTCCCAGCGCCGATCGGGCCTTGCGGCCGCCCAGGCCCGAACCGACTTCATGCTCCTCAGCCATGACAGCGGCCGTCTTTGGCCAGCGAATCGACACCGGTCCGTCACAGAGTTGCACGGCGTCAGCCATCATCACTTGGAGCTCCTGGTATGACGATGGAGCCATCACCGTCATACCGGGCACCTTGGTGCAAAGAACCATATCCAGCACACCGTGATGTGAGGGGCCGTCATCGCCGGTCACACCAGCCCTATCGAGGCAGAAGATGACGTGCTGCCTGAGCAACCCGACGTCGAGATTGAGCTGATCGATCGCACGAGTCAGAAATGTCGAGTACAGGGCCACGACGGGTATTAACCCCCCAAGGGCCATGCCTGCCGCTGCGGTAACTGCGTGCTGCTCGGCGATGCCGACATCGAACGTTCGATCAGGGAAGCGCTCGCCGAAAGCCAAAATGCCGGTGGAGTCCGGCATCGCAGCTGTGACAGCAACCAGGTTCGCGTGCTCCTCGCCGAGCTTGCACAGCGTCTCAGTGAAGGCTGCCGTATAACTCCCTGGCTTGATAGAACCAGTGTCGTGCATGTACTTGACAGTGTCGTTCTCTGCGGGCGCATACCCGCGCCCTTTGTGCGTGAGAACGTGCACAACGCTTGGCTTGTCGAACTGTGCAGCGTTCCTCAGCGCATTCTCGACCTCCTCAACGTTGTGGCCATCGAAGGGCCCAAGGTATCTGATGCCGAGATCTTCGAAGAACGCCGGAGGCTCCCAGAATTGCCGAATAGCTGCCTTCGTGGCGCTAATGCCTCGCTCGGCAAGACGCCCAATGCGAGGCAGGCTCTGTGCCATGTGCTCAAGCTTGCGCTGCCTGCGCATGTACACAGGGTTCGACCTGATCTTGACGAGACTTCCGCCGAGCTTGGACACCGTTGGTGCGTAACTCCGACCGTTGTCGTTGAGAACAATCGTCACCTTGCGGCCACTGTGCCCAAGGTTGTTGAGACCCTCGAATGCCATGCCACCGGTGAGGGACCCATCACCGATCACCGCAACTATGTTTCCAATATCTGGTGAAGCTTCCAAATCTCTGGCTGTTGCAAGGCCGTACGCGTAGGCAAGCACTGTGCTGGCGTGACTGTTCTCGATGACATCGTGTTTGGACTCAGCCGTACTCGGATAACCGCTCAACCCACCCTCCTTGCGGAGACGATCGAAACCTTCACGCCGACCGGTGACGATCTTGTGGACGTATGCCTGATGTCCCGTATCCCACAGGATCCGGTCTCGCGGCGAGTCAAAGACGCGATGGAGCGCAAGCGTGAGCTCGACTACACCAAGATTGGATCCGAGATGTCCACCGTTTGCCGTAACAGCATCCACGATGAGTGTGCGAATCTCTTCAGCTAGGACAGCCAACTCGTCATAGTCGAGACACCGAACATCCGCCGGCCCATCGATGTGCTCCAGGTACATTGTCGAGTGCTCTCCGAGGCGAGGTTTCCTGCGAGGCTTCCGCAGTCCAGCAGCGTCCGTCCGGCTGAAGGCTACCGATCAAGCGTAGTCGCTCGGAATCCGAATCCTCAGAGCATGTCATCAGACTGCATCCACCGCACTCAGGACCCACGCAACACCATTCGCTGAGTCCTCAATACCGAGATGGAGGTTCCATCCGCCAATGCGATCCCCTGGATCCCACAGAACCCACCGCAGACGAGCTGCCTCAACTCCTATCACATCCAGATCCTCTGGCAGTTCCTCGAAACCGAGGACGTCAAGCAAGACCCACCAGGCACCAGCGCGACCGATCGGCGTCCCTCGGCGACGCCCGTGTGCACCTCCGCTCGCGCCTGCCCATGCCATCGCCTCAAGGGCCGTGGACACATCGATCTCTGCGACACGCACCCGGTGCGGTCCGAGGCTACGAATGCCCTCCTCGAGCGTGCCGTCCACGGTGACCACCTCTGCTTTGCCAAGAGAGTCCTCCCACCATGGCCGAACGAGATCGCTCAATGCGTCACAGACAGTGTCATCTGGCATCTGTTCGACAGGCCCTGGCAGCTCGGTCCACTCCATTGGGATATCGAATATGTCATCTGGGAACACAGCTCTGTCCGGTCGATACTCGGCGACGGGGTATCGGGGCTCCCACGGAGTGAGCGCGGCAGGTATGCCGATAACTTGCAGATCGATGTCGGACTCATCGACATGCTCCCCCCGAATGGACCGCTCGTGTGCTGTCATCGCCCTAACAGTTGGCACCGAGACGTGACCGCGAAGTGCCTCCCATGTGTGCGTCGAGGCAGCCACCTCCCAGAGCGGCCCGAGAGCGAACCGGCCTCTGCCATCCGACAGAACCGACGCCGCGAGAGATGCAGGGGCGTCGAGCGCCATGCGGTACTCGGCGTACTGAGCAATGGCCCACACCTGCTTGCCACGTTTGGTCGCCTCATTGCATCGATCCCGCACCTCAATGAGTTGGTCCCATGCCCTTGTGCTACACACACCATCAACATGTCTAGAGAGACCGGAGAGGTCTGAGCTCTCAATGAGTGTGTTCAACGTGTCGTCCATCAGGGTCCCGACCCTAATCGTGACTGACACTCAGCCGGTACCTGGTCGAGCACACCCGGACACATCAATGACGATCTCACCTACGGCGAGGTAGCGAAGCCCCAGCGTACGATGTCGCTTCCGAATCGACACGCAGACCGACGCACCACGTACTTCCACAGCCGTCTCACTGTTGGACACACCTGCCCGGGTCAGCGTCGCCAGTGCCTCAAGGGTCGCGGCGCGAGGATCGACTGTCGTGGTACCTCCGTGCAGCGCGCGCTGGTCGATCATCGCTGCACCCGCCTCAGCAGCTACATCGGCGAGCGTCGCCGTGTCGCGGTACGCGGCTCCGAGAAGGGCAATGTCGACTGCGAGCGTCAACAACACGAACGACACAAACAGCAGCCCACCGAACGCGGGCAGCATCGAGCCGCGTTCGTCGTTCACCTGTCGCTCCGGTATGGGCTGACAGGAGCTTCGAATGAAGCGACGACCTCGCGATCAATCTTTGCTCCTCCGAGCGCGACGAGCGTGACCGTTGCGCGAGCGGTCGCCCGAATAAATCCCGTTTCCACTGAGACCTCAACACGCACACCGTCGCGCTCGACGATCCGTTGATTGCCGTGCCGTGCAACCCAGTTCGCTGCATCTCGGGCTTCTGCTGCGACCACAGCGTTCATGTCGACGATTCTCGCAATCGTCGTCAGCGTCGGAAGCACCACAAGCAACGTCGCGAAGCCGAGAACGATCATCTCGATGAGGACGGTACCTCTCTCACTGCTCACGGTGGCACGCTGAGAACTTTTGTCCGGACAAGCGAAAATGTCACAGGAATCAGATCCGGACCTGGTGGTACCCATTCAAGCGTCGCCGTGACGCTGACCTGTTCATCTGAGCGCTCCACGGACGCATCGATGACCCGCACGCCCGGGGCAACGGCGCCTATCTCAGCGATCAGTCGCAGCTCCTGGGATCGAATGTCGGCACCGGGTACGGCCAGCCTTCGAGCCGCACCTTCGAGCGACGCGGACACTGCGGTGCGAGCAATGACTAGGAAGCCGAGCTGCACGACGAGAGCGATCAGCAAAAAGAACACACCCATCGCGACGATCCCTTCAATCGTCGTCGAGCCGTCGGTCAGCCGAAGAAACCTCCGAACTGACCGGCGACATTCGACCATATGTCGCCTGCGGTGCCACGCACTTGGGGCAACAGCAGCGCAATCACGAGCACGGCGATCGTCGCGAGTCCCAGCCACTCGACGGTGGTGGATCCACGTTCGCTCTTCCACATATTCGATACCTCCTTGGGATCGTTCGTTCACGGCGCACCGGAGAGTGCGCGAAGGCCCAGCAGTGTTGGATACAGCAGAAACAACAGGGCGGTTGGCACCATGAGGGCGAGGACGGGCCCGTAGCTTGTGACTGCCCTCTTACCTCCTTCAGACGTCAGGTCGCTCGCAATACCTGATCGCAGATCCATTGCCAGGTCTCCGAGTGTGCTTGCAACCCTGCCGCCAGATCCGTGCGCATGGATCAGCGCCTCATACAGTCGAACGGCGTCCTGATGAGCGGTAACACGTTTTCCTTCAGCAAGTGCTTCAGCCAGGCCGGTGCCTTGCGTGTGGGCAAACACAATTGTGGCCAACTCATCATGCATAACTCCCGTGGTTTCGTCGACGACGGCAACAATCGCGGACGCGACGGACTCGCCAGCAAGCGTGTGCAGCGCGATCGCGTCTGCGATGACCGGGAGCTCGTGTCGGAGGCGAAGCGAACGCCGCTCGCGGCGCGTCGAGCGCCGTGCAGACCACACGAACCATCCGCCAGCTGCGCCGAGCAGGCCTAACGCGGGGGCAGACCGGCCAGCCCCGGAAAGAAAGAGATCGCCCTGTGCCAGCAGGAGTCCAATGACCGTCGATCCGAGCACCCAAGGGATGAACGAAACATCCTCGAAATAGCGCGTTCGCTGTGCATCTGACTCCGAAGGCGGTCCAACCAGATAGTCACCGACAACGCGTGACAACGTCGACGTTGTCGTTCTCGTGGCCAGTAAGAACACCGCAACGCCCGCGACGATCGACGCAACGATGTTCATAGGAACAGCCTTGGTGGTTGGGAGAGACGTGCCGACCTTCTGGCGAGATACCAACCAGCGCTGGTCGCAGTGAAGCCCAGCCCCACGACCACAGCACCTTCGGCTGTGTCAAACGACGATCCAGCTTGGTCGTTCGTCGTGATAGACAGCACGAGGAGTGCCCACGGGGCGATCAGTGCCACACCTGCCGTCCATCGCTGCTCGGTCATCGCGGCATCGTGGGCACGTCGCAACCTGAGATCGTCAGCAACGGAAGCTTGAAGCGACCTCAGAACATCACCAACTCGATGGCCGCCTACCTGCTGTGCCACAGCAAGGGTCGCTACCACGCGATCCGTCACCGGGTCATCGAGTTCTTCTCTCATCGTTCGGAGTGCCGCAGGGAACCCTTCACCAAACGCGACCTGCCTTCGTACTTCCTTGGCGAACGATCCGAGATCCCCTCCGACACGCTGACAGGCGTCGATGACGGCGTCAGGGAGGGTCATGCCCGCACCGATGCTCGATCGCATGTGTGCAAGGGCGTCTGGCCATAGCTCCATCCGCTCTCTCATCGCTGCGCGGTCCCGAACACCGCTAGCGATCATCGGAAAGGAAGACGACAGCAGCCCGATCGCAACGGACGGAAAGATCGTGGCAAGCAACCCGTACATGACGCCCGTCACGAGGATGCCAGATAACACACCTAGCACCACCGAACGCCACTGCACACGCACCCGCATGCGGAGAGGCGGCATCCGCCCTGTGACGACGACCCATGCCGACGAGGCTGCGAAGATGACAGCGAGTCCCCTCACGTTATCCGCTCCAGGATTCGGGGGACTCGGCACCAGAGCCGACCCACACGAGGCTGCCGTCGACACGTCGGTACAGCGAGGTAACCGTGAACACATCTGCGTCGAGTTGGTTCGGAACCGCGAGGACTTCGTGCACGTGGCGGCCGTTCGCCGTGCGTTTCAGATACACGACGAGATCGACGACAGCCGCCACCGTTCGTCGCAGGAACGGAATGGCAATATTGTCGCCAGCGAGCACACCGTAAGAGACAAGTTTTTCGAGCGCGTCATACGCCGAGTTCGCGTGGATCGTCGCGAGTCCGCTACACCCAGCGTTGAGCGCCAGCAGCATGTCGAGCGCCTCGGGTCCCCGTACCTCACCGATGACGATACGGTCCGGACGTTGCCGCAGCGCCTCCCTCACGAGATCTCGCAACGTGATCTCGGCTCCGCCGTCGAGGCTCACGTCACGGGTCTGCATCTGGGTCATGTCTGGTAGGTCCACATCGATTTCGAAGACCTCTTCGCACGTCACGACCCTCCGATCCGGCGGAACTTCGCGAAGAAGAC
This sequence comes from uncultured Acidimicrobiaceae bacterium, assembly GCA_964460075.1. Lineage (GTDB taxonomy): Bacteria > Actinomycetota > Acidimicrobiia > Spongiisociales > UBA5794 > JAMBLL01. The sequence goes on along the minus strand of CAYWPC010000004.1, from coordinate 48,944 downwards.
AGTTCACGAGGGTCGTCTTACCTGCGCCGGGTGCACCTGAAATGAGGATCGTCGCGTCTCGTTCCACGGCATCGCGCAACAACGCCGCCGCGGCGCGCGTGAGAGTTCCCCTATCGACCAGATCCGCCAGATCCGCCGCAGTCACCACAAACTTACGAATCTGGATGTTCATGCGATCAGCGTGGGTTACAGGCGGACCTGTTATGTGCACTCGACTTCCATCCGGCAACTGAGCCGACACGATGGGACTTGAGATGTCGACACGGCGACCCGTGCCCGCCAGGAGTTGATCCGCGATGCGCCGTACCGTTGCCGCATCGACGACGACGTTCATCAGCTCTTTGGTCCCGTTACGAACAACGAACGTCCGCTGACCGCCGATGACGATGATCTCCTCGACGAGTGGGTCATCAAGAAGGTCAGCGAGGTACCCGTACCGCGACGGCGCGGGAGTCAGCGTCATAGCGGACCCGCCTGCGTGATAGCACGACTCAGCCTTCGATCGGGAGGCCGCGCTGCGAGCGTCGCTTCACGGACCTTTCGGTGGTCTGGGATGACTGCGACGGGCTCGAGACCCGTCCAGGTGCGAACCGCGTCGATCACACTCGATGTGTCCCTAGGGTTCACCCGATTCACGATGATCGAAGGTGTGGGACCGACCCACTGCGACGTCATCTGTGCTGCCCTGACAATACCGATTGCCGATGCCTCCACAACGATGATTGCCCGATCCGCCTCAGCTACAAACTCGTCATCCGACCGAACGGATCCCACGTCGGCAATGACTTCTTCGAATTCTGCGCGAGCGGCGTCCAGTACACCCTGAACCATCGTCGGTGACAGACCGGGCTGACCCTGTCGATGTGAGCCAGTTATCACCGCGAGCCCCTCATAGGATCTGAGCGCTGTCGGATCGATCGCCCCGTCGCGTCGTACGGAATCGGCCGCATCGGCGATGTCCGGGCGCGGCGCCAACCCGAGCCTGATCGCAATCGAGGGAGCTGCTAGGTCCAGATCGATCAGCACGACGTTCCGATCCTTCGACCGAACGAGGCTGTACGCGAGCGACACCTCGGTGCATCCGGGTGCACCGTGGGCTCCAACAACGACCGTAACGACACCGAGTTCGTTTCCTATGGGGGCGACAGCGTGCGGTACAACGAATCGAATCGCCTGGACGAGTGCGTGAGGATCGACGCAGTCAGATACGACCTCGTTGGCTCCCCCCATCGTAAGTAGGTCGGCTGCGGGCTGATCTCCTTGGGGGAACACCCCAACAACGCCGAGTCCGAGGCGCTTCCAAGTCGTGATCTGTCGGGGTGTCACCCACGCGACGTCACCACCTGCGACGACGACGTCGATGTCGCCTGCCTTCTCCTCGAGGTCGGACGGCTGAAACGCTCGTAGAACCACACGGATCGCAGCGGTCTCATGGGCATGTGCGACCAGCCTTGGCTCCCACTCCCTGGCAGACAGAACCGTCGCGACGCGCACGGTCACGGTGCCACCCGGACAAGATCGATGGTTCCTGTCTCACGAGCATTCGCCAGGCTGGCAGCGAGATCGCTGCTCACAGCAAGAAGCACATCCACTCGGTTGGCATCGAATCCACTCTCTCCCAGTTCCACCTCGAGCACGTACACACTGGAGGCAACCGTCTTGGTGATGGGGGTGACGTCGAGATTTCCGGCGATCGTGACCAGTACATCAACGAAGTCGCCGCGAGCCAGCCTGCCTGCAACGGCGTGTGCTCGATCCAGTGAGAGCACAAACGCATCGGGGGATGCCTGCACCTCGGGTGGGACCAGTAGCGACGGCACGAGCGGTTCACCGGCAGCAAGTGGTACCAGCAACGTCCACTCGGCGAGGTCCCCGACAGTGTCACCTTCGACAAGACCGACAGCAGACGACACACGACGTACGTCTAGGTCGAGTTCGCTCAGTGGCGCGCCTGCTGGCAGGTCGCTGCCCGCAACGAGCACAGGAGCGAGCACCGCTGGTTGGCTCACGACGAGAACAATCGCTGCTGCGAGGGCCGCAAGCAGCACACCAACAATGGTCCTGCGGTCGAGCCAACCGATCGACAGCGGCCGAGTGTGGGAGAGCACAGCCATCAGAGTGTGTCCACGGAAACGACATGAGCAATCGCCACATAGGTCGATCGTCCACCGTCTGCGAGTACTACATGATCGAGACCGACGGCATCGACCACGCCCCTGTACGTCTGACCATCGGTTGCTGACATCACGACAAGGCTGCCTCTGTCTTCGGCCTCGAGAAAGCGATCTCGTAGACTGCTCCGCCGCCTTGCGGCGGCTCGCGCAGCGCTCTGTTCAGCGATGAGTGTTTCGTCGAGCCGATCTCGTAATGCCCGCCCGAGGCGTTCGAGATCGGGATGACTAAACGGGTCCATGTCGCTCCCCTCTTGCGTCCGCCCGTCCATCGGCCTCGTCCCCACTATCGAGAGAAGCCGACACACAGAGAGGTTGCAAGACCCTTGCGACGGGATCTTTCGCGAGTTGCCGCCGAACTTCGCGACCCTAGAGCGTTTTTCGCGAGTCGCCGAACGGCTTCGCGCTCTACGTTAAGTTTTCGCGCTCGACGCCGTGCCTCCCTTCACCTGTGAGGAACCTTCCGATGTCGCCTGGCATGTCGCCATGGGTGATCGTGGCCATCCCCCTCGAAAACTCATTGCGCAACGCCTCGGCCTCATCGAGTGTCGCGCCCTCGTACATAGAGAGCCGGTCGTTGCGCAGGCACTCCTGAGGGAGAGCGGCAAGGTCGCTGGCGAGACGTTCCGCTTCTTGTCTCGCACGGCCCTCTGGAACGATTCGATCGATAAGGCCAATCTCCTTGGCCTCCGATGCGCCGACTGACCTCCCTGTGAGAACCATGTCCATCGCCCGCGAGAATCCAACGATGCGCGGCAATCGAACGGTTCCACCGTCGATGAGTGGGACGCCCCATCGCCGACAGAACACGCCGAGCACGGCGCTGTCGGCAGCCACGCGAAGGTCGCACCACAGCGCGAGTTCCAACCCGCCTGCAACCGCGTAGCCCTCGATTGCGCCGATCACCGGTTTCGAGAGGATCATGCGCGTCGGTCCCATTGGACCGGGACCGTCTTCCTGCACGGTGTTACCTTGGTCGGTCCCGATAGCGGTGAGGTCTGCTCCGCTGCAGAAGGTCCCGTTGGCTCCCCATAGGACGACCGCAGACACGTCGTTGGCGGCGTCGAGGGCACAGAAGGCGTCGTACAGCGAAGCGGCCGTTGGTCCGTCAACGGCGTTGCGCACGTCGGGTCGGTCCAGGATCACAGTCGCTACTGGCCCATCACATTCCACACGTACCATCATCGGGCTCCCTTCGCTCGAGACACACACCGTTGCACTGCGTTGAGTCCGATGATGGCACAGCCATAACCACAGATCGGGCCGTATCATCTGGACATCGCATCAGCAGCTGCTGGGTCATTGCAGCTGCGAATCACCACGCCTACCTCGGAGAATCGACATGGGAATCACCTGTGGCATCGTCGGGCTGCCCAATGTCGGGAAATCAACACTATTCAACGCGCTCACCGGTGGAGCGATCGCAGCAGAGAATTACCCCTTCACGACCATCGATCCCAACACAGGAATCGCAACGGTCCCAGATCGACGGCTCGATGCTCTTGCTGCGATTGTCGGTCCGAAGAAGATCATTCCTGCAGTTGTTGAGTTTGTCGATATTGCCGGCCTCGTATCAGGAGCATCACGAGGAGAGGGACTAGGAAACCAGTTTCTGAGCCACATCAGGGAGACCGATGCTATTGCCCATGTTGTACGGTGCTTCGTGGACGAGAACGTCGTCCATGTCGATGGGCGAGTAGACCCGACGAACGACATCACCACGATCAACACTGAGCTCGCCCTCGCCGACCTCGAAACGGTTGCGAAGGCGCTCGACAAGCAAACCAGGAAGGCTCGCTCAGGTGACAAGGACGCGATGGCCGCCCTTGCGGTGCTCGAGCGCCTCAACACGCATCTCGGATCGGGGGATCCCGTTCGGACGATGGACATTTCTGATGCCGAGATGCCGATCGTCCGCAACCTCTTTCTGCTCACCGCCAAACCAACGCTATACATCGCCAACGTGGCAGAGCACGGCCTTGGAGGCAACCCTCTGGCAGACGCCGTCCGTGAGCTCGCCAACGCAGAAGGCGCAGGCATGGTCACGATTTGTAGTGCTCTCGAGGCCGAACTCGCGTCACTCGACCCTTGCGACCGTGACGAGATGCTCACCGAATACGGCCTCGACGAGCCGGGGCTGCACAAGGTCATCCGCCGGGCGTACGACCTCCTCGGCCTCCTCACGTACTTCACCGCTGGCGAACCAGAGGTACGGGCATGGACAGTGAAGGCCAACGCCACGGCGCCAGAGGCGGCAGGGGTGATCCACACGGACTTCCAGCATGGCTTCATCAAGGCCGAGGTCATCGCCTACGACGACTACGTCGAGCATGGAGGCGAGTCGGGGGCCAAGGATGCCGGTCGGAGGCGTATCGAAGGCAAGGACTACATCGTTGCTGAAGGTGACGTGATGCACTTCCGCTTCAACGTCTAGCCACCGCTCCCCACGTATCACCACCCCCGCAATGCAGAGCTCAGTTATGCAGAAATGAACATGACTGCCCACACCGTCAACACATCCGCGAATAGTTGCCAGAATGTGCTGATGCAGACATGGAAGATGATCAGACCGCCCCTAGCCGCCGGGGCAGTGATTGCAAGTCAGATGGCTAGAGCCATCTATCGAGACGACCTCCCGTCGCTCGACAATCAGGACCCCTCCGGTATCTTCGGATCGCCGGATGCCACGCCCCTGACCATCGTGTTCCTCGGCGATAGCTCAATCACATCACCAGGCGTGGAGCCTCTCGACCACTCATGGCCTCGCCAGTACGCCATCCACCTCGCACGCCGGTTCCATGTCACAGCACTCAGCGTTGCGGTCGGAGGCTCGAAGATCCGCGATGTGCTCGACACACAGCTTGAGAAGGCACTCACCCTCAAACCCGACATCGCGTACCTGTCGGTGGGTTCCAACGACGCCCTCCGGGGCACGCCTATTCAACGATTCGAGGCCGACTACGACCGAGCAGCGGCCAGGCTCCACGACGCCGTGCCCGCTGTAGGCCTCTCAGGCATCGGAGACCTCGGTACCATCCCACGTCTACCGTCGCTCGTTGCCGGTGTTGCTCGAGTACGTGCCCGTTCCGTCGACTCTGCAATCGCCAGAGTCGCCCGCAACTACCCTCGGACAGTCAAGTCGAATGCTTGGGAGGTGATGGAGCGGATGTTCACCGTCGAACCTTCGTTGTTCGGTGCCGATCTGTTCCATGCCTCAGCGCAAGGCCATCTTGCGTTCGCATCTGTTGGAACGGTCGTCGTCGACAAACTTGTCGAGATTTGGGAAGCCTCACTCGATCGCCCCTGACCTCATCGGACCAGATCCGACGCCATCGCCTAGCGATCGTACGGGCGTGTCTCGCGGGCGTGCGCTAAGGCCGCTGATCGAGGAAGTGTTTGATCATCGACGAGACGGTACCTATTGCGCCGGTATTGATGCCTTCGGGAATGATGATGTCTGCATACCGCTTCGATGGCTCAACGAACTGATAGTGCATGGGTCGCACGGTCTTCTCATACTGCGCGATCACCGATGCAACCGTTCGGCCCCGCTCAAGTGTGTCACGCTGAAGACGCCTGATGAGCCGAATGTCTGGTTCCGTGTCGATGAAGACCCGAACATCGAACCGCTTTCTAAGTTCAGGGTCGGCGAGCACAAGGATCCCCTCGACAACGACGGCTGCCTCGGGAACCAGCGTGTAGGTCTCAGAGGTACGCGTGTGGGACGCGAAGTCGTACACCGGTCGATCGATCGACTGGCCGGCGCGCAAGGCGTCAAGATGTGTAATGAGCAATTCCATCTCGATGGAGTCGGGATGGTCGTAGTTGATCTTTGCGCGCTGTTCGAGGTCGAGGTTCGGATAGGCCCGGTAGTACGCATCCTGCTGTAGGTACACGACCTTGTCACGGCCGACCAAGTCGACCACGGAACGAGCAATCGTCGTCTTCCCTGAGCCAGAACCGCCGGCGATCGCAATGAACAAGGGGCGCCAATCCCCGACTACAGGACCGAACTGGTGTGTCGCGATGATTTCCGCAAGGTCAAACGTCATCACTACAACGGTAGCCCAGAACGCAGTGTTGCCTTTCGTGCCTCATCACTGCAACGGCGCCTGGGGATCTCGTTGACGACGCTTCCTCCAACAGACCGTTATCGAGCCGATAGCAGGATCACGTCGCCAGAGAACGATGTAACGACGAGCGTCATCCGCCCAGTCTTGTCACCGCACGAGGGTTCGATCCTGTTGCGGAAGTCTCCAGAGAGTGTCTTGACACGAGCTTCCACCACCCGGCCGGGGGCCAAGCCGAGGATCGCGTCACCAGACATCGTCTTCACCACGAGGTCGCTGCCGCGAAAGTCTCGAACTTTCACATCGCCGCTTGCCGACTTCAGCCGCGCCGTGCGTTCAACGGTTCCCACAATGATCGACCCAGACGCCGAGCTGACGTGCACATCTGCTGCGTGCTCGACTTCGACTTCACCACTAGCAGAGACGACTTCCACATCACCATTGACATGCGCGATACTCACGCCGCCGGAGGCGACCTTGACGCGAACATCGTCAACGTCCTCCTCGATCCGCACATCCCCAGAGGCAGCGTTGATGTCGACTCCGGAAGCCCGAAGCCGCACTCGAACGTCACCAGAACCCGATCTGACGTGAATAGTTCCACCCGGTGGGGCAGTCACGGTTACATCCATTGCTCGAGCGAAGAACCGGCGCCCTCGGCTGTCGGACCTCGATCGTATACTCACCGTGTCGTGGCTCGCTTCGATGATTGCCTTCTCAACCGCCTCTGGTTGACCGCTCAATACGACCTTCACCCGGTTCTCGTCCCACTGCTTGATCAATACGTCCCCTGCCGCCGACGAAATCTCGATTCGCGGCGCCTCAGACACGTCGTACGTCTCACACCGCTCCGTCATGTCTCGATCGTCCCTTCAAAGACCGACCCCGAAGAGTGCCCCCGAGCCTTCGTCCGACCAGCGAGAGCGCGAATGACGAACGTATTCAGCGAGTCACCAATGTCGGATGCCGCTTCCTCGAGATCCCCCTTCAGCTCCTCTGGCAGGCGCACCGTGATTCGGGCATCAAGGTGCTCTGTGTTGATCGCGATCGTGTCGGTCGCTGGTCGTACCGCGAGGTTCGGCTCACCGCCAGACAACACCACATCCACCGTGTGCTCAGGGAGTTGCGCATCGACCTCTGCCGCTGCCTGTTCTGCAAGGCTGATGCCTGCTTGACGGAGTGCGGGTGCGAGCGCGCCAAGGATGGCCTCGGCGGCTACGGCAATCGATGGATCGTCTCCGGCGAGAACGAGTTGGCCCTCAACCACAAGCCGCACCTGACCTACGACGGTCTCGATATCCATATGTGCCCTCCTCTCTACCCGTCACCAATCAGACCGGGGTACGCCGTTCTCGTACGAGACGCATCAAGCGATTCCTATCCCCCATCAGGGTCTCGCGAGCAGCGTCCTGTATCGCTTTCACACTTTCGGGGTTGTTGTACCACACCATCATCATCCTCCACTCTTCACCCTCTATTGATGTCAGTATGCTGTCACTATAGTGTCGTACTAATGTCTCCATGTCAACGCTCAATCCCCAACGCCCACAATCGCGCTACCATGGATATCAATCAACCACACCGGGGAGCTCGACCATCGGGCTGAGAGGGTGCCGCCGAGTACCGACCCGCCGAACCTGAGACTGGATAATGCCAGCGGAGGAAGCAGTGGAAACCACCACACCCAAACCCAAACCAACCAGAGCAGTCATCTTCGCCGGAGGAGACATCTCCTCGACTCCGCACATCGAGCCAACCGATCTGGTCATCGCAGCGGACTCCGGATACGACCTCGCCAAGGCACACAACATCGACGTGGACCTCATCGTCGGTGACCTCGATTCCATCACTGCCGCAGGTCTCGCCGAGGCGATCAGGTCGGGCATACCCATCGAGCGTTACCCCTCGGAGAAGGACGCCTCCGATCTCGAATTGGCGCTCCAAGCAGCCGTGCACGCTGGAGCGAAGGAGATCATGATCTACGGAGGCGAAGGAGGTCGCAGCGCCCACCTCGTCGGCATCGCACTCGGCCTCGCGTCACGAGCATGGAAGGACATCGACATGTCGTGGCAGATCGGGAGCGACACCGTTCACGCTGTGCTCCCCCACCGACCACTCAGTCTCACGGTCCCCATCAACACGCCGATCACGATCCTCCCCATCGGCGATGCTGCAGGCGTCACGACCGTCGGATTGAAATGGCAGCTCGACGACGACGCACTCATACGCGGCACATCACGGGGGCTGTCCAACATCGTCGAGGCGGATAACTGCACCATCTCTCTTGCCGAAGGGGCACTCCTCGTCATCGTGGAAGGGACACCAGGATCATGAACCGGTGGACCTCCCGAACCCTCGTCACAGGCGTAGCCATTGCACTCGTAGCCACAGCCTGCACATCCACATCCTCGCCAGACGAACTCGTGCTCCTCACCCACGAGTCGTTTGCTCTCAGCGACGCAACCCTTGAGGCATTCACCCAAGACACAGGGGTTCGGGTTGTTATCCAGACCGCAGGAGATGCAGGAACGATGCTCAATCAGGCGATCCTCACCAAGGACAACCCGATAGCGGACGTCATCTTCGGCATCGACAACACGTTCCTCTCCCGAGCAATCGACAACGACCTCTTCACGCCGTACCAGGCGGCCGAGATCGACCAGGTCGGCGACACACTTCGCGTCGCCGGCGACATCGTCACACCTATCGACTTCGGAGACGTGTGCGTGAATTTCGACATCGAAGGCCTCGCCAGCCTCAATATCGAGCCACCAGGGGATCTCAGCGATCTCACAAAACCGTTGTACAAGGACCTCCTCGTGGTCCAAGATCCAGCGACGTCATCGCCTGGCCTCGCATTCCTCCTCGCCACCGTCGCGACATACCCGGAGGGAACCGCATATGACTGGAAGGCGTACTGGCGAGACCTCTTCGCCAACGGTGTCGCAGTGGCCGCCGACTGGTCGGAGGCATACACAGCACGATTCACGCGCTCGGGAGGTGACAGACCGCTCGTCGTATCGTACGCATCATCCCCACCGGCAGAAGTGTTCTTCGGAGACCTCGCCGCAGCGCCGACGGGAATCATGACAGACGGATGTTTCCGCCAGGTCGAGTACGCCGGCATCCTCAAGGGCACAGAGAGGGAGGCAGCGGCTCAAGACTTCATCGACTTTCTCCTCAGCACAAGCACACAGGAAGACATCCCTCTCAACATGTTCGTGTATCCCGCCAACAAGCAGGCCGAGCTTCCCGACGTATTCGCGGAGTTCACGATCCTCCCTGCGTCGCCAGTCACGCTAGATCCCGAATCGATCGACGCCAACCGAGAACGATGGATCGAAGAGTGGACGACCATCGCTCGCTCGTAGACCGCAGCCCAATCGGTCGTCTCGCCCTTGCAGGGATCATTGCTGTCCCCTTGGTCTTCCTTGCCTACTTCTTCGTATACCCGACCGTGTCAATCACACTCAGAGGTCTCACAGCCGACGGGTCGTTGAGCTTCTCGGTCTTCGGCGACGTCCTGTCCGATCCAATCCTCCGAAAGGTCGCGCGCTTCACACTCGTGCAGGCCCTGCTCTCGACCCTCATCACCGTCGCACTCGCCCTCCCCTCTGCCTGGGTGTTCGCACGATTCACCTTCCCAGGCAAGAGACTCCTTGGAGCCGCATCGCTGGTCCCCTTCGTCCTTCCCACACTCGTCGTCGGGTCGGCCTTCCTCACCTTGGTCGGGCCACGCGGCGTCTTAGGCATCGACCTAACCGGCACATTGTGGCTGATACTGATCGCACACGTCTTCTACAACTATGCCATCGTCGTACGCGGCGTCGGCGCATACTGGGAACGAATAGACCCGAAACTCGAAGCTGCAGCCAGAACGCTCGGAGCATCACCCCTCGCAGCGTTCCGGACGGTCACGCTACCGCTTCTGCGCCCAGCGATTGCTTCGACGAGCGCTCTCGTCTTTCTCTTCTCGTTCACGTCCTTCGGAGTCGTGCTTCTCCTTGGAGACCTCAACAGCACGACCATCGAAGTAGAGATATGGCGTCAGACAACAGCGTTCCTTCGTCTCGACATCGCCTCCACACTCGCCGTGCTGCAACTCGTGGGTATCGGAGTCATCCTGGCGGCGTACGGGTGGTTCCAACGACGAACCACAATCCAGTTCGAGCACGCAGTCGCCATCGCACGACAGCCGAGAGGCCGAGAACGTTGGCTCGTCTTCACCATTGTTGCTTCCATGGTCGCGATCCTCGGAACACCGCTAACCGTGCTAGTCGGCCGGTCACTCTTCGGCCCCAACGGTTCATTCGGTTTCGAGAACTACGCCAATCTCTTCACATTGCCTGCCAACTCGGCGGCATTCGTCAGACCAGCACTAGCGATCAGGAACTCGCTGCTGATCGCGGTCGTGGCTTCAGGGATTGCCATTGCTGTCGGCATCCTCGCCTCAGTCGGCCTCACCTACGCGCGACAGCGAACCGCCAGAGTATTCGACGTCTTCGTGATGCTCCCCCTCGGCACGTCGGCGGTCACGATCGGCTTCGGATTTCTCGTCGCTCTCGACTGGCCAATCGACATACGCACATCACTTATCCTGATCCCAATCGCACATGCCCTCGTCGCAGTCCCATTCGTCGTGCGCACAGCCACACCCGCGCTCGCCTCCGTCCAACACGGACTCAGGGAGGCAGCGGCAACCCTCGGTGCAAGTCCGTGGCGCACCTGGTGGACGATCGATCTCCGACTCGTTGGCTCAGCGATCCTCGTTGCTGCAGCGTTCGCCTTCGCGATTTCGATGGGTGAATTCGGGGCGACCGCCTTCATAGCCAGACCGAATGCCCCAACGATCCCGATCGCGATCTTCAAACTTCTCGGTCGCCCTGGCTCAACTCCCTTCGGTGCCGCCATCGCGCTCAGTTCGATCCTGATGGCTATAACGGGGCTCACCATGATGGTCATCGACGCCTCCTCTGGCACACGTACGCGGAGCGAACTGTGAGTGCGCGCACGCAGAGCGTAAGCGTGCACTTCGGTGGCACCATTGCGGTCAGCAACGTCAGTCTCGATATCGACACCGGTGAGCGGTTCGCCATAATGGGTCCGTCGGGCTCGGGGAAGTCGACATTGCTGCGAGCAATTGCGGGCCTTGAACCACTCGAGTCTGGGTCTATCTTCATTGACGGTTGCGACGTCACGAACCTGAAGCCGCACGACAGGCACGTCGGTCTCATGTTCCAGGACTACGCTCTGTTTCCGCACCTTTCCGTCGTGGATAACGTCGCATACGGACTCAGAATGCAGGGTGTGGCGAAATCCGAAGGTCGCAGCAAAGCCTCGAAGCTGCTCGAGATCGCGGGACTCGCTGGGTACGAACAGCGTTCGACAGGTTCACTTTCCGGAGGAGAGCGCCAACGAGTCGCACTGGTTCGCACACTGGCGCCGGATCCGTCGTTGGTCATGTTGGACGAGCCCCTCGGATCGCTCGATCTACAACTACGCGAGTCCCTGCTCGATACGATGCGCTCAACGGTCGCTCGCGCTGGTGCAACCTCGCTCTATGTGACCCACGATCGAACGGAGGCGTTCGCCTTCGCTCAACGGTTGGCAATCATGCGAGAGGGCTCGGTCATCCGGGTCGGCACACCAGAAGCAGTCTGGAACAATCCGGAAACGACGTTCGTCGCACGGTTTATCGGCCATGCCAACGTCGTCTCCGGTGCCACGATCGGACTCGACACCGATGCAGTCACGATCCCCCCAGATGCGATCACGATCGACGACGCTGGCAGAATCACCGGCTCCGTGGTCGATGCCACATTCGTCGACGGTCACCACGAACTCGCAGTGCGCCTCACCGATGGCACGCTCCTGAAGGTGCACTCTGCGGAGACAACTGCACCAGGGCACGAGATCCGAATGACCGTCGAGACCGCTCTGGCGACCGAGCTACGTGTGGATTCGCAGCTCGACGACTGACAACGAGCATGTCGATGTCCCTTTGGAAATATCGGCGATCACGGCATGAGCTCTGATGTGTGTACGACCTTGCCGAACTCGGTACCGACAGTGAGCGCCGCGTACCTCGAGATCTCTCTGGCTCGGTACACCTTGTGCGTCGGGGTGACGATATCGAACGTGTGCATTGCATCTTCAACGAAGAGCACTTCGTAGCCAAGGTCCGACGCGGTTCGTGCGGTCGTCTCACAACAAATGTTGGTCCGGATGCCTGCAATGGCGACCCCGGTGATGCCATGCTCCTTCAGCCAAGCGTCGAGATCGGGGGATCCATAGAAAGCAGAGTGTGCGTCCTTGACCACGAGCAGGTCCGGCTCGCCCTCGATGATCGACTTGAAGCCGTTCGACTCTGAGCCCTTTGCGAGCGGCGAAGACGGAATGCGCGAATCGTGTCGCACGAAAACTACCGGCCACCCATGGTGTCTCCACGCGGTGATCAGACGAACGATATTCGCTTCGCAGTCAGGGTTGTTGCGAGGCCCCCAATAGACCTCGTCATCGAATCCCTTCTGCACGTCAACGACGACGAGCGCTGTACTTCCGTTCCAATCTGGCACCGTTACTCCCTGGTCGCAATCTCTGCCCATCGTGCACCGCTTGCTGCGAATAACCTCTCGAGCGAGACTGGATACACCGTGTCCATCGTCCCGCCAGCAGTCCAAACCCAACGGTAGCGTGCAAGGCTCACATCGGCGACCACATCGAGCGCCACAGCGTGCCCAATGGCGGGTGTACCTCCTGCAGGATATCCAGTGATTTGTTGGACTCGATCACGAGAGGCCGGCCTCGCTCGGGAGCCTCCGAAGTGTTGAGCAAGTCTGGTCTCGTCGACCCGCCGATCTCCTGAACACAGCACAAGGACGGGCTCGCCATCGACTTCGAATACCAGGCTCTTCGCTATCGCGCCAAGGTCGCACCCAACAGCCCTCGCTGCGTCCTTAGAGGTCTTCGTCCCTTCAGGAAACTGCCGCATCCTCGCAGCGATGCCCGCATCGATCGCATGGTGCATCACTCGAGTCGTGCCAGCCGATAATTCCTGTCCCACCCAATGAACACCAGATTCCGTCGCAATCCAGTCCACAAACTGGTCATGCCCATCTGTTGGAACGGCCTCGACAATGGAACGGTCCGTCGTGACACCCACCTTCGCCGTCGCTGTGGGGAGCTCCTTGAGTAATCTGTCATAGAAACCTCTGCCTCTACCAAGACGACCGCCCGAGCGGTCGAACACGAGCCCAGGAACAAGCACGATCTCGATGTCCTCGACCAGCACACGCTTCGAGGATTCATTCGGCTGGTCGAATCCCATTGCATGGCTCTCGAGTCGGTCAGGGCTATACGCATGGAAGGTCATTATTCCGCCAGGGCCAACCCGCGGAGCAGCGAGGAAGCAACGATTGCTCTCCGACAACGAACCGAGGTCGACCTCGGTTGACATCGCCAGAAACGTCGCGACAACACCGTGCAGCGGCCGCCACTCCAATAGGTGACCGGCCACGGCCTCGGACAATTTCGAGTGATCAAGGCTCCGGGCCCATCGACGCCACTCCGACTTGGGCGCATCGAGTTCCGGCGGCTGCGTGTCGTTCACAGTTGAGTTCCCGTCATCGCACAGACCGTAGCGGCCTGTCCGCGGACATCGGAGCCTGGCGTACCATCCGGCCATGAACACACGGGATGACCACGAGTTAGTTCGCCCGATCGGGATCGACCACGACGACGGTGCCGATCCCGACCGATTGGCGACCCAGCACGCGACCTCTGAGTCAACAGAGAGACGCCGGTGGCTACCTCTGGCTATCTCGATCTCGGCAATTGTGCTTGTCATCGGAGTGGTGTCGGCATTCGGGGCGCTGCAATTCGACGAAGCGGCGAGTCAGGACCCGGCCGTATTCGCATCCAACGCCGGCGAAGCAGACACCACGCAAGGGTCCTCAGCGCTTCCACCGCGTCTCGACGAGTTAGTGCCAGGTCTCAACGATCGACTCACACTGGTTGTCGAGACCGAGGACGGCCTACGTTCGTTGGTGTGGGAGCCGTCGTTCCGCATACCTGAACCACATACGTTGTCCGTAGGCACCCTCGGTCGGACGGACGCAGTCACCGTGAAGTTCGACAGTGCGGGACGTTCCATCGCCATCGGCGTACCTTCATCTGTCGGCACCGACGTGTACCTCGGGTCCCCAACGGAGATGAGTAAACAGCCCAGCCTCATCGACGTATCGTCCTTCGCCTGGCATGCAACCCAGGCTGGCTCGATCGCATGGATCGCCAGAGATGCAGCCGGCGGCACACAACTTCACTCGGCAACGCTGGATCCGCTCTCTGGCTCTGTCGTCGAGAACATCGTCATCAACCTCGATAGCAGTGCCAGCATCATCCGGTGGGATGCCGCAGGGTTCCTGATCAACTCCCTGCTCAACGATGACATGGCCGTTATATCGCTCAACCCGGATGGGTCCCAACTGTGGTCGCGACGAGGCGTCGCGACTTCTGCATCTCGCTCAATCGTCGCGACGATGGTGCCTGACGAAACGAAGCACTACAAGCGCTGGGTCGTCATCGACCGCGCTTCGGGCGAGCCTGTTGGCCAACCCATCGACGGATCACCCGCTGACGTATGGATGACCACGTCGCTCGATACAAACCTCATTGGAGTGGTGGCTATGTTTGACAGGAGGACCAGCCTCACGATCAACGGCCCTCGAATAGCTACGCGACGCATCATCCAGATCGACACCCGCGTTTCACCGATCGGCTTCTCTGCAACGAGCGAGTACTTCCTGTTCGATGCGCTCGACTCGAACGACATCGTATTCGTCAACTGGCGAACTGGCGCGACCCACACTGTGCCGATACCAAGCGAGTACGAGGTAATCAGCCAGCGTGTCGGTTGATCAGAATCGCAGGGACAGCTCCTCAGACAGGTTCCCTCTCATTTCGATGCGTATGTCCGTGAGATCGAGCCATCGAGCGAACTTTCGCAGCTCAATATCGAGGGCAATCGCGATCACAGCGGGATCTTGGCCGTCCTCATGGAATGCAGAGCGAACCAACAGCGTGCGCGCCTTGCGGTCAGCCTTGAGATCAACCCGAGCGACGAGTTCGCCATCGAGCATGAACGGAAGCACGTAGTAGCCGAACACTCGCATCGGTTCGGGTACGTATATCTCGATTCTGTAGCGGAAATCGAAGAGCCGCTCAACTCTCTCACGGTTCCATACGATCGGGTCGAACGGACTCAAGAGGGTTGACCCGGTGATGCGTCTCGGTCGAGACGCTTGCGGGTCGAGGTACACGGGTCCCTTCCAACCGGGAACGTCAACCTGCTCGATGAAGCCTCCGTGTGCGAGTTCCGTCAGAAGCGGGCGAGCTGACGGGACATGAAGGCGAAAGTAGTCAGCAATGTCCCTGACCGTGCCTATGCCGTGGTGGCGGACAGCGTTCAGCAAGAGTCGCCTATGAGCTTCGACCTGATCGATGCTCACATCAGAAAGGATGCTTGTAGGAACTGTCCGCTCGGGCATGTCGTAGAGTCTCGTGAAATTATTGGTTCGAAGCGCTGTCACGAGCCCGTTCGCGAAGAGTACCTCAAGCGCTACTTTGCCAGGCCCGTACCCCCACCACGCTTCGCTCCGATGGCTTGGTGAGTCCAGATCGCGAACGGTCAAAGGGCCCCGTTCACGAACCTGCTTCAGCACATCATCCGCAAGACCTGGGTGGGCATCGAGCAGTGCCTGAGCACGCCGCCACGGCTGCATCATCGCCATCTTCCAGCGCCAAAGCGGATAGTGCTCGACTGGCAAGACCGCCGCCTCGTGTGCCCAGTATTCGAAATTCTCACCGGACGTATTGAGCCATGCGTCGAGGTTCGCGCGGTCGTACGGACCAAGCCTGGCATAGAAGGGCATGTAGTGAGTACGGGCGCACACATTGACTGAGTCCAGTTGAATGAGTCCAACGTGTTGCATTACGCGTCGGAAGTGACGAACATCGATCCTCCCATCGGGAGGAGTTCGAGCAAAGCCCTGTGCCCCGAGCGCGATCCTCCTGGCCGCATCGATCGAGATGCGCTTCACGCGTTCACCGCACGCACGATGCCTACGCTACTGCCCATGATTCGCACCGTTGTCGCAGCATTTCGCACATTCGTACTTGCCCCAATCTTCGTCATCTACACCCTCGCCGTTGCCGCGTTCATCATCGCGTATGGGGCGTTCCGCCCGGCCGCACCAGTCCACGACCGCATCGTGAAACGCTGGTCACACCTCTTCCTCAAGATCCCACCCGTTCGATTCGAGATCGACGGCATCAACAACGTCGATCCGAAACAACGATACATTGTGGTGTCCAACCACCTCTCCATGTTCGACATCCCTACGCTGTTCTATACGCTGCCGCTCCACGGTCGCTTCCTGTCGAAGAAAGAAGTCTTCAAGGTCCCGCTCGTCGGCAGGGCCATGCGAACCATCGGCATCATCGAAATCGATCGCACAGCAGGCGGATCCTCCCGCCAGGCCATAAAGGAGGGTGTGCAGATCGCGGCCGAACGAGGGTACTCCTTGATCGTGTTCCCTGAGGGAACGCGTGGAGACGGAGATGAGTTACTCCCGTTCAAGAAGGGTGCCTGCCGCATCGCAATCGACACCGGGCTTCCGATTCTTCCCGTGGTCATCGAGGGCACCAGCCGTATTTCGCCACCCGGATCACGGTTGTTCTTCCGCGGCGATGCCCACATCGTGATCCTCGAACCGATCGAGACAACGGACATGACGAACAAGGATCACCTCAACGACCTGCTGCGAACGCTCGAATCCTCGATGCGGTCGGTATATGCCGATCTACACACCTCCACACAGGCGTGACCTACCTCTCTTCGCCATTCTCCGGGCTGTCAGCGTGGTATAGCCGTTCTGTAACCCTGGGTACGCGCATTAGTCGTAGATGCCGATGAGGTAGGTCGACCCTTCTCTGATCTCGCACAGGTAGGCACCTGTCGAGGTGACGATCTGATACCGGTCTGAAGGTCTCTCCCCATCCCACCATCTCCCAACATTCCTCCACGGACCGGCCCACGACAGCACAGGCACCCAGCAATGGGCAAGACGCACCTGCTCTGGTATCCCCTCCACCCAGGAAACGTTGAATGGGAGTGGCTCTGGAGGCACAAGAGCCGGCGAGGGACCAGGTATCTTCCCTGGCCACGGAGCGGCAACGTCTCGCACGGGTAGCACAGACTCTTCACCCCACCGGCTCCACAGCACCCGCTCTTGTGGGTCTCTCCCACCCTGAGGAGATGTGACGAGGATGCTGTCTGCACCGGCAATGGCCTGCACCTCCGACAAGGCTCGCCTGGTCTCATCTAGAGCCTTGGCATCCTCCTCAAGTGCAAGTTGGCGGCCGCTATCCGACAAGTCGCCAGGGTGGAGGCGCAATATCGCAATCCCACCCATGATCCCTGCAGATACCCCGTCGATCCATGCACGCAACTGCCAGCGCACTCGCTCTGCAAGGGTGTGATCATCGAACGGGTCCGCACTCCACCATGCACGAACCCGCTCGGTACCATCGGCTGCGATCACGGTCACCACAACACGATGTGGTGCTACTCCGTGCAGCGCGAGACGACCGATCAAGCGTTGCGAGAGATTACGCGCGATGAACGCTGCCTGTTCGAAGCCTTCGATCGGGGGATCGAATGAGGCCTCAACAGCTGAATCCTGTGGGATTTCTCTCGGAACCGCGTTTGGCCCCATACCACGGGCAATCCGGTGAGCCTCCGACCCCTTGCGGCCAAACCTCGAAACGATCGCGTCATGTGGAAGTTCAGCCAACGCACCGAGAGTAGTGATACCAAGCCAGCGGAACGTTGCTTGCAGATCATCACTCCCTATAGCGGATACATCGAGATCTGCAAGGAACGCCTCATCATCCTCGACAACGAATACGGGAGCGCTCTGAGAGGTCTTTCGCGCTGCCTGCCATGCAGCGAAGGGACCTGCCGCGAGACCGAACCTGTAGTCACCTCCGAACGCACCCAACTCCTTGTCGATCCGCTCGATGAGCGACCGCTCCCCTCCATAGTACGCAACCGCACCAGCAATGGGAATGAACGCAAGGCCTGGGCCGGCAGTTTCAACGCGAGGCACAACCGATTCAATACATTCCAAAATAGGTTCGTACCGTGCCATGTCTGCGGTCTGATCACACTCGATCGTGGCGATGGTCGGACACAGCGCTTCAGCTGCCCGACGGTGCATCCCGACTGTGACACCCGATGCGGATGCAAGGTCGTTCAATGCAACGACGATATTCCTGTCGTCTACGGCCTGCAGCGCTGTGTCATGCGAAACGCTTGGATGTCTGAGTGCCCAGGTGGGATACCACACGCAGATTGTTCGTTCCATCATCCTCAACCTCGATTGTCCGTTCCATGCCCCTCGTCGCCTTACCTGAGGCGTTGAGAAGCGAGCGTCGCACCAGCAACCTCCCATGCCCCTGTTCAGCGCCCTTCCATGTGATCTCGCGCGCCTCGAGTTGAAGATGCACGACACCCTGGGGAATATTGCCGTCGAGTGAGCGAAACACCAGTGGGGTTCTCCGTGTTCTTGCTCTCGCTGCAAGGGTGCGAAGCGCAGCGTCCTTGACTCCCAGCGGAACCTCCGCGTACAAAGCACACACGCCATCGAGCAGCGTTGCGGCGACCCTGCACCATGTGGTGATGTCTGCAGTGCGGACAACAATGAACCGCTTCGGCTCAATCCCCAGCTCCCACACAGCCAG
Organism: uncultured Acidimicrobiaceae bacterium; assembly: GCA_964460075.1. Lineage (GTDB taxonomy): Bacteria > Actinomycetota > Acidimicrobiia > Spongiisociales > UBA5794 > JAMBLL01. Next base: position 29,902 of record CAYWPC010000004.1, on the reverse strand, counting down.
GGGGCTCACCCATCCTCGGACGTCGAGATACACCAGGGAGCCTCGTGCCGTGTACGGGGCTAGGAGTGAAAGGCCGATCCTCGTGAGGCCAGAGCCAGGAACACCGGAGAGACCTGCGATCTGGCCTCGCTCGAGCGTGACGATTTCCTCCGGTACCGCACCGGATCCGATAATCGTCCCTTGGAATGACGACTCTTGGAATGAAACAATACGCTCAAGATGTGCGACCACGCCGGTGTCCTCTTCTCCGTCTCACCAGCGTGCATCCTCCGCTGGAACGTCACGATAATCGAACATATGTTCGATTGCAAGGGAGGATTGCGAAGTTCCGTTCGTGAGCGGCTGACATAGGCAACAATTGTCCTGCTTCTCAAACCTGATCTCTGGCGTGTACTCTCACAGATAGCTCTTCGCCTACGAAAGGAGCACGGCACGTGTCAGTTGCCAAGGTGATCGAGATCACGTCTACTTCCCCCGGATCCTTTGAGGATGCCATCCGCAAAGGCATCGCTAAGGCACAACAATCGATCGATGGGATTCGGGGAGCTTGGATTTCCGAGCATAAGGTCGAACTTGCAGAGGACGGCACCATCAAGAATTTCCGTGTCGACATGAAACTGACATTCGTTCTCGAGTAGAGAACCACCCAGGTCAACGAACACAGAGAGGCCCCGGATCACTCCGGGGCCTCTCTGTGTTCGTTCGTCGGTTCTGGTGTTCCTTAGAGACCTGACTCGAAGGTGTCTTCGAAGGACACGACCTTGCGGCCGGGCTTCTCCTCCGGCTTGGTCTCGCGATCCCGATTACGGTTTCGGTCTCGGCCGCGACCACCGTCACGATTACCACGGTCGTTCCGTCTCTCACCGCGATTGCCGTCACGGTCACGACGATCGTCGCTCTTCGTCTCTTCTCGTGGTGTGTCAGAGCCGGCATCGCCGCCGCCGGACGGGGCATCGGCCATATCCAGACTCACCTTGCCGCGGTCGTCGATCTCACGAACGACAACCTTGACACTGTCTCCAAGCGAGAGGACATCCTCGACTTTGTCGATGCGCCTGCCGCCACCAATTTTCGAGATGTGCAACAGACCATCACGACCAGGAAGAATGTTCACAAACGCACCAAACTTGGTGATGTTCACAACCTCACCGTCGTAGATCTCCCCGACCTTCGCTTCGGGCGGGAATCCGATCGCCAGGATGCGCTCCTTGGCACGGTTCATGGACGCTGTGTCCGGGGCTCCGACACGGACAGTTCCGTCGTCATCGATTTCGATGCTCGCACCCGTCTCTTCTTCTAGCTCACGGATGGTCTTGCCCTTCGGTCCAATGACCTCACCGATCTTGTCCTTCGGCACCATGATCGCTTCGATCTTCGGAGCCGTCGCTGCAAGCTCGGGACGGGGACCGTCGAGCGTTGCAGCCATCGCGTTCAGGATGAACAGTCTCGCTTCGCGCGCCTGGTTCATAGCAGCAATCAAGATGTCAGCGGGAAGTCCCTCGATCTTGGTATCGAGTTGCAGAGCCGTAATCATGTCTGCGGTTCCAGCGACCTTGAAGTCCATGTCTCCAAGATGGTCCTCAACACCGAGGATGTCGGTGAGAGTCACGAACTTGTCATCGTGGTTGATGAGCCCCATTGCAATACCAGCCACTGGAGCGTGAATTGGCACACCGGCGTCCATCAAAGAAAGTGATGAACCGCACACAGATGCCATCGAAGACGACCCGTTCGACATCAATACCTCAGACACGAGCCGGTACGCATACGGGAAGTCCTCTGCCGGCGGAATGACGGGAAGGAGGGCCTTCTCTGCAAGTGCCCCATGCCCGATCTCGCGACGCTTCGGACCACGCATGAACCCGGCCTCACCGGTTGCGTACGGTGGCATGTTGTAGTGGTGCATGTACCGCTTCGACTCCTCAGGGGAGATCGTGTCGAGCATCTGCTCCATCTTCAGCATGCCAAGGGTCGTGATGTTGAGAACCTGGGTCTCACCGCGCTGGAACATACCGGAACCGTGTGCGCCAGGAACCAAGCCAACTTCGACGGTCAATGGGCGGATCTCGGTCAACCCGCGACCGTCGATCCGTACGCCCTCGTTGACAACGCGGCTCCGCATGACGTTCTTCTGCACCTTCGAGAACGCGGCCTTTGCTTGCTTCAGGGTGTCGGTGTCGTCCTCGTCGAGTTCGAGGGCCTCGAGCACCTCCTCGCGAACCGCCTTCTCGGCGTCTTGACGTTCGTGCTTCTTTATGATCGTTCCGAGCGCCTCGAGCTTCGACTTCGCAAGCTTCTCGACCTGGGTGTAGATCTCATCGGTGTAGTCGGACATCTCGACCCACTCCACCTGCTCTGGCTCACCATGCTGTGCGACGAGCTCGAGTTGAAGGTCGATGAGGGTTGCAATGAACTCCTTGGCAAGTTCGAGCCCGGCAGCAACCGTCTCCTCATCTGATCCCTTGGCACCGTCGCGAACCTTCCGAAAGCCGTCCTCGGATGCGCCGGCTTCCACCATTGCTATATCGACATCGCCGCTGGCATTCCGCTTTCCCGCAACCACGATCTCGAACACGGCGTCTTCACCTTGCTCGTATGTCGGGAATGCCACCCACTCACCATCGATCAGAGCCAGGCGGATCGCGCCGATAGGCCCCTCGAATGGAATCGGGCTGACCGTGAGCGCCGCCGAAGCGCCGTTGAGCGCGATGATGTCGTGCGGGTTCTCAAGATCGGCAGCAAGAATCGTCGCTACAACATGTGTGTCGTGGCGATAGCCATCCTTGAAATTTGGTCGTAGCGGTCGGTCGATGAGGCGGGCAGTGAGCGTCGCCTTCTCCGTGGCTCGACCTTCACGGCGGAAGAATGAGCCGGGGATACGCCCAACAGCGTATGTGCGCTCTTCGACGTCAACGGTTAGAGGGAACCAATCGATCCCTTCCCGGATGCTCCGGCTTGCAGTTGCGGTCACGAGGACCTCGGTGTCTCCAATGCGGGCAACGACTGCCCCATCGGAGAGTTGAGCGAGCTTTCCTGTGCTCAGCGAGATCTCTATCTCGCCAACACGCCCGCGAACGGTGGTCTCTGCCACTCGTTTCTCCTTCGTTAAGGGAGGAGGCCCAATTGGCAGTGGTCAGCGTTCGCGACGGTTGGTCGAACATTGACCACTGACAACTGGATCTCATCCTCCATTGAATCGTCGCCTAGGTATCAACCTAGATATGACTGAAGGCGAACTTGGCCGCCTTCGGGTCACTGCTAGCGACGTAATCCCAATTTTGCAATCAGGGATCGGTAGCGCTCCACGTCTTGATCCTGGAGATACCGAAGCAATCGCCGACGCTTACCAACCATCATGAGCAAGCCGCGTCGGCTGTGATGGTCCTTCTTGTGGACCTTCAGGTGCTCGGTGAGATGGTTTATGCGCTCGGTCAACAATGCCACCTGGACCTCGGGAGATCCCGTGTCGGTCGCATGCGTGCCGTATTCTTCTACAACAGTCTTCGTGTCGTTCACGAGGTACTTTCATACGCGAGTAAGTGATTGGGCGATCGCCCGGTCGGGAGGATAGCAGTCCTGAGCTCTATTGGCGCTATCGGATGCTCGGGTTAACGTCGGCAATTACCGTGCGACCGCGACGATCGCCTCCACCTCGATCTCTACACGCCACATCGGATCGAGCAGCCCGGCGACGACAACCATCGTCGCGACGGGTTCCGATGACCCGAACATCGCTCTGTGCGCAAGGCCTACCGCATCAGCATCGTGGGCATCAACGATGAACATACGGGTCCGCACCACATCATGCATCGAACCACCAAGACCTTCAATGGCTTCCCTGGCAATCTCACCGCACCGGCGCATCTGAGAGTAGGCGTCCACAGCAAGGGCGGCGCCGGGCGCTGGAACCGGCGCCGTGCCTGCCACATGGATCACATCACCCACCCTGGCTGCGCGCGCGAATCCGTACGTCTCCTCGTACGGCGACACACCATGAAACCGTGATCCTTGCACACCTGCACAATACTGCTCAACGCATGACGTTCTTGGCGTTCCCGCTTCCCCAGATGGGTCTGCGACCTGATGTGCTGCCCTTCCACACGCAGCTCCCCGATCGTGCGACCTCCGCCTTTATGCAATCTGCGACTGCCCAGTCCTCGAGTACCGAGCGGTGCGCTTCTGCAATTCGCCCTGCAAAGGCTACCGGCGACCACAGCGAGAACATCGCAGAGCCCCCACCATCATTGATGAGGTCGTACACCCGCAAGTGTTCTGGTTCGTCGGTGAAATTCGTGATCAAGGCATCGGGGTTTCGAATCGCGATCACCTCCACTCCCGATGCCTCACCGAGGTGCTCGCGAGTATCCCGACACGTCCCGGCGCGGCATTGTATGGGATCGAAGCCACCGTTGTCTGGAATCACGCGAGCAAAACTGCCCAACCGCTGCATGCTCCCGACCAAGCCCGAGCCAATTGCAGGATCGAGTAGTGCCGCACCCCGATACCCGTCAATCGGTGGCCGAGTGCCGTCATCGAGCGACGCGATCATCGATACACCAACTGCTCCGCCCTTGGAATGGTGGAGTGAATAGATGTTCTCGTAGCGACTTGACAACCCACGAATGAGATCGTCGAGACGCCGAGCCGCCTCCTCGGCACCGGCGACCTTGGACGCGTCTCCACTCGTGCTCCTTGCCACGACATCGCGATAGTCGAACGCTACGGTGTCGCTACGGTCTACGCCCAGCAATGCGAGAAGGTCATCGAAATCGCTTGGAGACCCACCGTAGCCGTGGACGAGCACGTACACCGGTTCTGTCGAGCGACGGCGTCGTGTCGATCGTCGAGTGACGACGGCACCCCCCAAGACCGCCATGCCTGCGAGCCCTCCGAAGCCGTACGGCCTTGGCGTAGGGTTCGGAGGGGCGGTTGGAGCGGGAAGGTGAACGCGAGACACGGCGGGCGAAACGGAGTCGAGACCAACGCCGTCGCCAGGCACCAAGGCAACAGCATCCGTGGTCGATAGCGGAACAGCGAGGCTGATCGCAGCGACGATGATGGCAATCATGTGCGCTCCCTATCAGGGAAGCGCGGGTGCCCTCAGAATGCGTCACACACCGATCGCCGTCAAGATGGCTGATTCATCCTCGGCACCGCCGACATCACCGAGCGTCGAGAACCGTCCGTGCTTGCTGTATGTCTACGTCTATCTGTGCAACGAGAGCGTCAACGGAAGTGAAGCGCTGCTCGTTGCGAATTCTGTCGATGAACGCAACACGAACGGTCTTGCCGTACAGGTCGAGATCGACACCGAGAAGGTGCACCTCGATGGTCTCAACACCACCGCCGAATGTTGGTCTCGTCCCAACGTTACATACCCCGTCATAGTCGTCACCATCAACGGCGCACACGACCGCGTACACTCCTCCTGCCGGGCGCACGAGCCCCTCAGGCATCGTGATGTTCGCCGTCGGGATTCCGATCGTCCTACCCCTCGAATCTCCTGGAACGACCACGCCCTCGATCGCAAACGGTCGGTCAAGCAACCGTGCAGCCAACTCGACGCCACCGGATGCGATCGCTGCGCGAATAGCCGACGACCTCACCTCCGTCCCGTAGAGATCAACGATCGGCGTTTCTACAACGGCGAATCCACGTTCCTGGCCGAGGAGACGCAGCGTGTCTACGGACCCCTCTGCTTGATAGCCGAACCGGAAACCGGCGCCCACTGCGACAACGCGAGCGTTGAGGCCGACGACCAAGTATCGGTCGACGAAGTGCTCTGGTGAGAGCCGTCTGACATCGTCGGTGAAATCGATCACCGCGACCGAATTGAAGCCCTCCTCGATGAACAGCTCGAACCTCCGTTCCATCGGCGCAAGCGCAGGTGGCGACGGCATGCCGGACACAATGACGTCTGGGTGTGTTCCGAACGTCAACGCGACCATCGGCAATCCCTCAGCAGCTTCGACGAGCGCTCGGAACACTGCCTTGTGTCCACGATGGACACCGTCGAACACACCAATCGCGACAGCGTGAGGCACACCCCCGGGATTCCATGTCGTCGGGTCGCCTCGGTGAACGTTCACTGGAGCACGACCTCTGCTACGAGCGCTGCGCCTTCCCTCCTGTACATCGCAATGAGGTTGCCTTCTCGGTCTCCGATGCGCACCAAACCGTTGCACGGTGCGTCATCTGGAGCCATTTGGGATGGGAGATCCCGACCGTTTCTGACGCGAAACGCCATCGAATCGTCGACTCTCAGCTCGAGATACGCTGCGAGTACCCTAGATGGCCCGATCATCAGACGTCCTACGTCGCCGCTTCCCGCTGCTTCCACGATCTCGTCGACCGACAACGCGTCGTTCACATCCATCTCACCGTTCCTGACGCGGCGAAGAGCCGTCAGATGTGCCCTGCCACCTACTGCCCTGCCAAGATCGTCGGCGAGTGTGCGAATATAAGTACCAGTGGAGCACACCGTTCGAAACGTGACCTCTGGATAGTCGGACGGTGCAAGGTCGATGAGCTCTAACTTGTAGATCGTGACGGGACGTGCCTCGCGTTCTACGATTTTCCCCTCGCGAGCCAACTCGTACAGTCGCCTGCCTTCGACCTTTCGCGCAGAGACCATTGGCGGTATTTGCAGGATCTCCCCGTTGAACCGCCTCATCGCATCTTGAACCGCCTCGGGGGTCACAGGGAGCGGCTCACGGGAAATGATCGCCCCATCCGCGTCGAGCGAGTCTGTGGCAACACCGAATTGTGCTGTTGCGAGGTACTCCTTCCTCGCGCCCTGGACGAATCGAAGCAGTCTCGTTGCCCCCCCAATACCAAGAACCAACAGGCCTGTCGCCATGGGGTCGAGGGTTCCTGCATGACCAACCTTGCCCCCAACATGCTTTCGCACCTTTGCAACGACATCGTGCGACGTCCAGCCCTTCGGCTTGTCTACAAGCAGGAACCCGGCAGTCGTCAGCGTGCTCACGGCAACTGGTCGCCGATCTGGGTGATGATGGCCTCAGCAGATTCGCCTGATGTGAATCCGGCAGCATTGTGGTGGCCTCCACCACCGAACGTGCCGGCAATCGCAGCGACGTCCACCTCGCCACGCGAACGCAGACTGCCCTTGATGACGCCTGCCCCCTTCACCTTCAGGAGGCAGGCAACTTGTGTACCTCGAGCCATGCGAACGAGATCGATGAGATCGTCGGCCTCGTGATACTCGAGACCTGCCGCTTTTAGATCTTCCGGCGTGACCATGGACCAGACGAAACGTCGATCGGTGTCGAGCGTCGCGCGCCCAAGAACAATCGATGCGAGCTTGTAGTACCCGAAAGGTGCCTCCTCGAAGAGTTTCTGGCCGATGAGATCCGGGTGAACACCGCGTCCGAGCAGATCTGCAGCGATCGTGTGCGTTCGAGGCGACGTTGAGGCGTACTGGAATCTTCCCGTGTCTGTGACAATGCCTGTGTACAAGGCCGTAGCCACCGACTCTGTGATCGGCCAACCAAGTTCCAGGATGATCTCGTAAATGAGCTCTGTGGTGGCGGCAGCAGTGTGGTCGATCAGCAGGTGGTCCCCCCATGAGCCATCCGAGACGTGATGGTCGACAACGACCAGTCGTCTCGCCTGCTCGAGCGCCGTAGCCAACGTCCCCACGCGATCACGTACAGAGGTATCGACGACAACGCCAACATCGAGATCCTTCGGAAACGTGCCAGGGGGGACGAGCGTCGTCGTGTCGAGAAACGACATTGCATCTGGGATGACGAACGGCTCATCGAACGAGGCGACCGCTTCCACGCCAGCCGATCTCGCGGCGATCGTGAGGCCAATCATTGCACCGAGCGCATCACCGTCTGGCCCGACGTGGCCAACGACGCCGATTGTCTCAGCTTCGCCCAAGACGGAGACCACGTCCGCCATCGCTACGACGCGATCAGTCATCAGTGGTGTCCTCCTCGACCATCTCCGCAACGATTTGTGCAATGCGGAGACCCTCGTCTATCGCGGCATCCACCTGGAACGTCAGCTTCGGTGTGTAGCGAAGACGCGTCTCGGTCCCGATCGCTCTCTGAATCCGCGATGCAGCGCGTCCGAGGGCGACCGCCGTGCCGCGCTTCTCCTCGTCAGTCCCGAGCACCGAGTAGTACACAACTGCGTGGCGAAGGTCAGGGCTCGTCTTTGCGCCCGTGATCGTGAGAAACCCGATTCGAGGGTCCTTAAGGTCAACCACGGCTTCAGCGACTACTTCGCGGATGAGTTCGTCAACCTTCCGCATACGCGGGCTCTTGTGTCGTGCCATAGCTCCGTCCTGTCGCGGTCAACGGTATCACTGACATGCCGTTGATCAGGTGCGAGCGATCTCGCGAACCTCGTACGACTCGATCGTGTCACCCTCTTTGATATCGCGGAACTTCGCGAGACCAATGCCGCACTCATATCCGGTCGCAACGGTGGGTACATCGTCTTTGAATCGTCGCAGCGACACGATCGTCCCGTCATATATGACGGTGCCGTCGCGCACGAGTCGTGCCCGTGCGTTCCTGTTGATCGATCCCTCTGTGACGTATGAACCCGCCACGAGGCCAAGTCTTGGGGCACGAAACACTTGCCGCACTTCAGCAACACCGAGGAAGTTCTCGACCTCTTCTGGGGCGAGCTCGCCAACGAGAAGCGACTCGACGTCGTCGAGAAGTTCGTAGATGATCGAGAAGGTCCGTATGTCGATGCCGGCCTTCTTCGCTGCTGTGCGAGCTGAGGCATCTGGTCGCGAGTTGAAGCCGTAGATCACTGCCCCGGATGCCTCAGCGAGGGCGACATCATTTGTCGTGATTCCCCCGACGCCGTCGTGCACGATGGTCATGTAGCCATCGTCGCGACTGATCTTGGCAACGGAGTCCTTGATCGCCTCCAATGATCCATGGGCATCGGTTTTCAGGATTATTCTCAGCTCGGAGTAGTCCTGCGTGCGAAGCTGCTCGATGAGCATTCCGAGACGATCCGTGGCACTGGGAACCGTGAGCTCTTGTGCTCTGATCTGGTGAAGCTTGGCCTGCGCCATTTTTCTCGCGGAGCGCTCGTTCTTGGCGACTTCGAACATGTCACCAGCCGTGGGAATCTCATCCCATCCCATCACGAGCACGGGCGTCGACGGCCCCGCCTCGTTCCGTTGCTGTCCCGCAGCATCGAACATCGCCCTGACACGTCCAGAGACGGGTCCCGCGACGATCGCATCACCCTTCCTCAAGGTTCCGCGCTGCACGATGACCGTTGCTACCGGCCCGCGGCCAACCTCGATCTGCGCCTCGATAACGGTCCCGATTGCTGGCGCTTTCGGATTCGCGGTGAGTTCCTCTACTTCCGAGACAAGCGAGATCATCTCGAGCAGGTCGTCGACATTCGTGCCGAGGAGCGCGGATATCTCGATCGCAGGTACGTCTCCTCCGAGTTCTTCTACGACGATCTCGTGCTGTGTCAGAGCTGCACGAACCGCGTACGGGTCCGCTCCTTCGAGATCCATCTTGTTAATCGCGACGATGATCGGAACGTTTGCTGCCTTGGCGTGGCTGATCGCCTCTGCGGTCTGGGGCATCACAGAGTCGTCGGCGGCGATCACAATGATCGCGATGTCCGTGATGTCGGCTCCCCGAGCGCGGAGCGCGGTGAACGCCTCGTGTCCAGGCGTATCGATGAACGTAATCAGAGACCCATCGCGATCCACCTGATACGCGCCGATGTGCTGGGTTATCCTTCCAGCTTCACCTTCGATCACGTTGGTGTGTCTGATGGTGTCGAGCAGCTGCGTCTTTCCGTGATCGACGTGACCCATCACGGTGACCACAGGAGGCCTCGTCACGAGCGTCGAAGGGTCGTCTTCGTACTCGATGAGGTGTCGTTGCCTGCCAAGGTCTTCGACTTCCTCGTCTGACTCTGCGACGAGAATCTCCCAACCGAGCTCTCGTCCGAGCGGTTCGATGGCGTGTACGGGGATCTCCCCTCCACCAGGAACCATCTCCCCCATGAACATGAGGGTCTTGACGATCTCTGCTGTGCGAATCCTCACCAAACGCGCCAGATCATGGACAGTGATTCCCGGCTCTACAAGCAGGACCTTGTCGTCGGCGGCTGCAGGCTCGGATGCACCTGGATCCTCTGCTGACTCGCGCTGCTCATCTTCGGCGATCGGGGCCTGTTGCGGTTCGCCTTCCGGCTCGTCCTGCACAGCGTCTGCTGTCGGTGTCGCCGCAACAGCACTTGCCTCGACCTTTGGTTCTGTCGTTGTCTTCGTCTCATCCTCGAACGACACACGAACAAGTGCCGCGGCATCTTCGTCGAGACCCGACGATGCGGTTTTTACCTCGATGCCAAGGTCCTTGGCGCGCTCAAGCACATCCTTGGACTCTTGTCCGAGGTCGCGAGCCAATTCATATACACGTACCTTCGCCACCGTTACCTCCGCGCGGTCGTTGCAGCCAGATCACCCCTCGGGATCTGCTGCTTGGTCCTTCTCGTCATGGGACGTAGCCGAATTAGGGGATACGTCGTCACCATCATCTTCTGTGTCCTCTTCATTCACCGTCGCCTCGGTGTCGCTCACAGGCTCCTGACCATCCTCAGCGGACACCTCACCGGTTGTTGCCTCGGCTACCACCTGCGTGGCACGAGAGGCTCCGTCACCCTCCGCTACGGTCTCGAACTCGACGTCCTCTTCATCCTCGACATCGAGGCCAAGATCCTGAGACTCAGATCGAATATCGATCCGGTAGCCGGATAACCTCGCCGCTAAACGCGCGTTCTGGCCTTCCTTGCCTATCGCGAGCGAGAGTTGGTGATCCGGCACAATAACAACGGCAGTGTGTTCCTCTTCGTCGATCCGAACAGCTTGAACCCTGGCGGGGCTGAGTGCTTCCGCGATGAACCTCGAAACGTCATCGTCCCACTCGACGATGTCGACCTTCTCGCCTTTGAGCTCATTCACGACCTGACGTACACGGGATCCTCTGGCCCCGACGCACGCGCCGACCGGGTCAACATTCGGGTCATTCGAGGCGACAGCGATCTTCGTTCTGTGACCAGCCTCTCGAGCGATCGCCTTGATCTCGATGTCGCCATCGACGAGTTCGGGAACCTCGAGTTCGAAGAGTGCGCGCACGAACTCTGGATGGCTTCTCGAGATCACGATCTGGGGTCCCTTGCCCTCACCGCGAACTTCGAGAATCCACGCCTTGACGCGGTTGCCGCGCTCGAGACGCTCGTATGGGATCTTCTCGGAGCCGGGAAGGATCGCCTCAGCGTCTCCGAGATCAACAATCGCGTACCGGTGGTCTGACTGCTGGACGATCCCAGTGATGAGATCACCTTCACGACCTTCATAGAGATCGAACACCTGCTCGCGCTTTGCATCTCTGAGACGTTTCAATATGACCTGCTTCGCCGTGGAAGCCGCGATCCGGCCGAAGTTGTCAGGTGTGTCTTCCCATTCGTTCGTCACGTTGCCGTCTTCGTCGAGTTCCTGGCCATAGACACTGATCTCGCCCGTGTCGGCGTCAATCGTCACACGAGCTTCTTCCGCAGCGCCTGGGGTCCTCTTGTAGGCGGAGACGAGCGCGTTCGCGAGCGCCTCGAGGATCGTGTCCCTCGGCACGCCCTTCTCTCTTTCGAGCATCTCGAGCGCATCCATTAGGTTGTAGTCCATGGTCTCTCCTACGCGTCTTTGCCCGGACGGGCGCTCTTCTCCCATACGAAAACGGTTCGTGCGGATGACACGTCGTCGTATTCAATGTTTCGTTCGCTGTCGCCGACGTTCACGGTGAACCCGGTTTCGCTGGCCGCTGCGATCGTGCCCTCGTGGCGCTTCGACCCGCCGACCTCATGGAATGTCTTCACCTTGGCAAGACTGCCGATGGACTTTGCATAGTGCCTTGGACGAGTGAGCTTCCGCTCTAACCCTGGGGAGGACACCTCAAGGGTGTACGCGCCTTTGAATGGATCGTCCTGGTCGATGAGTCTGCTGATACCGCGCGAGAGCTCAGCAATACGGTCTACACCGACCGGCTGCTCCGCATCGAGGACGATCCGCACAATGTGTCCACCGCCGAGCACCTCGACATCGTCGAGCTCGATACCTTCGGCAGACACGTATGGGTCGATCCGATCCCACAACTTCTGGGCGACGCTACTCACCGTACTCCTTACACGCCAAAGAGAACTCTGCTCAAACAAAGAGGCGGGCCACGGCCCACCTCAAGCAGAGATCTCGGTTCGTGGAATGATTATACCAGCACGGCCATCATCGTGGTTCTCTCAACACAGGAATCTCACGAGAATGCCTCCGCGACCACTCCCTCGATCGTGGCCACTACGCCGTCGAGCGCTATCTCGCTCGATTCGCCCGTTCGGCGATCGAGCAATTCCACAACTCCTTTGCCGACGCCGCGTGGACCGACAGTGAGCCGCAACGGAACTCCTATGAGCTCGGCGTCGTTGAACTTCACTCCTGGACGTTCGTCGCGATCGTCGAAGAGCACGTCGATTCCTCGAGATTCCAGGTCTCTGTACATTGCTTCTGCTGCCGACATCGTTGCCTCATCATCCAACCGCACGACGGTGATGATCAGATGATATGGCGCGATCGACATCGGCCAGATAATGCCCTTGTCGTCGTAGTTCCCTTCGAGTGATGCCGCCATGGACCGCTCGACACCGATCCCGTACGAGCCCATGACGATTGGTCTGGTCTCGCCGTGCTCGTCGAGCACGGTAACGCCGAGAGGCTCGGCATAGAACGTTCCGAGCTTGAAGATGTGGCCGACCTCGATAGCGGTGAATACATCGAGCGGCTCACCACACGCCGAGCATCCCTCCCCTGGTGCCACCGTGCGCAGGTCGGCCCACTCGGTCACGTCGATGTCGCGTTCGACGCTCACACCACGCATGTGCTTGTCGTTCTCGTTCGCACCCGTCGTCATCGCCGTGCGACCCAGCAGCGCATGATCGGCAACGATACGCACGCCCGATACGCCTATTGCACCGAGGCTGCCGGCGTCGGCGCCGAGAAGCGCCGAGATCTCCTCTGGCTGAGCTGGCCGAACGTCGACTGTCCGGAGATGGTCGGAGAGTTTCTGGTCCTGAACGGTGTGGTCACCGCGAAGGAGCACGAGGACAGGTTCCTCGTCCGCAACGTACACCAGCGTCTTGATTTGTCTGTCGGCAGATGCCCCACCTTCGAAGACCTCGAGGTCCGCAATCGTGCGCACACCTGGGGTGTCGAACGTCTCGATGGCATGGTCGCCTGAAGGATCGGCAACAGTGGCAATCACGGAGGGGGCTGTCTCCACGTTCGCCGCATAGCCACAGTGCTTGCAGTGGGCAACGGCGTCCTCCCCAACATCGCTAGCCACCATGAATTCCACCGAATCCTTGCCTCCCATGGCTCCCGAGGATGCCCGGACAGCGATTGCGGTCATTCCGAGCCTGGTGAAGATTCGCATGTACGCGTCGAAGTGTCGATCGAATTGCACGCCGAGGCCGTCGAAGTCGATGTCGAACGAATAGGAGTCCTTCATCGTGAACTCGCGAACCCGCAAGAGACCCGACTTCGGCCTCGCCTCATCCCTGAACTTCGTTTGAATGTGATACCAGAGCTGTGGAAGCTGTTTGTACGACGTCAGTTCACGCGCGACGGTTGCGAAGATCTCTTCGTGCGTTGGACCGAGCACGATTGGGGAGCCCTTGTTGTCGTCGAAGGCCATCATGATGTCCTTCATTGTCTCGGCTCTTCCCGTTCGGTCCCAGATTTCTCGCGGGTGCATCTGGGGAAGTAGGAACTCCTGGCCGCCGATGGCATCGATCTCCTCGCGAATGATCGTCATGACTTTGTCCCTGACACGCTGGCCGAGTGGAAGCATTGAGTACACGCCAGCCATCAACTGTCTGATGTAACCGGCGCGAACCAGCAGTTTGTGGCTCACCGCCTCAGAATCGGCCGGATCCTCGCGAAGAGTCGGAATGAAAGCTTGTGACCAGCGCACGTTGCTCCTGGGTGTTCGGTGGCGGCGAGCTTAGCGCCTGATCACGTCGATCCTCCGCCGTCGGCGACGTCCTTGACGGCCCTCCTTCTGGCCTCTGATTGGTTGGCATCGCCCTGGAGCGACAAAAGCTCAATGCTCGTTTCTTCTGCAAGATCGGATGCCTTGACATCAGCAGCAGCGATTCTGGCTTCGGCGCCTTGCTCGGACAGTAGAAGGGCCTCATCCACCAGCGCATCGACCATCTCGGCTTCTGGAACGACGCGAACGACCTCACCCTTGATGAACAGATGACCTCTGCCACGTCCGGCGGCGAGACCAAGGTCTGCCTCACGGGCCTCACCTGGCCCGTTCACGACGCAGCCCATGACTGCCACCTGGATTGGGATCTCCAGCGCCGCAAGGCGTTCGTTCGCCTCAGATGCCACTTTGATGACGTCGACCTCGGCGCGCCCACACGAAGGACAGGCGATGAGGTCGAGCAATGATCGCTCTCTCAGACCGAGATATTCGAGCAGCGCCCTCCCGGCCTTTGCTTCCTCAACAGAGTCCGCTGTGAGCGAGAATCGGATGGTGTCTCCAATGCCTTCATGGAGCAGCGTCGCGATTCCCGCAACCGATTTGATGAGACCGCCGGGAGGAGGGCCAGCCTCTGTGACCCCGAGGTGAAGTGGATACTCGGTCGTATCAGCAAGGAGGCGGTAGGACTCAACCATGAGAGGTACATTCGAGTGCTTGACCGAGATCTTGATGTCATGGAAACCGACGTCCTCGAGGTACCTGACCTCCTGCATAGCGGATGCCACGAGCGCCTCTGGCACTGGTCCGCCATGGGCATCGAGCAGTTCCTTGTCGAGTGAGCCAGCATTGACGCCGATCCGGATCGGGATGCGTGCGCCCTTTGCGGCCGTAGCTACCTCCTTGATATGACGCTCGTCGCGAATGTTCCCAGGATTGAGGCGGAGCGCCGACACACCGGCTTCGATGGCCGCGAGTGCCAGCCGATGCTGAAAGTGGATGTCAGCAACAATAGGCACCGGTGATCGGGGCATGATCTCGGCAATGCCCTGTGCAGCTTCGACGCTGTTGCAGGTGACACGAACGATATCCGCCCCAGCCCCTGCTAGGGCGTAGATTTGTGCCAGCGTCGCGTCGACATCGGAAGTCTTGGTTGTGGTCATCGACTGAACCGACACGGGGGCACCGCCTCCGACCTCGATATCACCGACTCGGAGCTTGCGAGTGACTCGACGTTGAAACGACATGACAGAAGAGTACGTGGTAGCGACTACGTACTTCCTGGCTCACTGGATCGGTCTGAAGATGTCCAGATACACGCCCATCAGGCCTAAGGAAACGAGGAAGATGAACACGGTTGCTGCCACGGGAAGCAACTTTTGTATATTCGGTTCTCTCCCTGTGATCTTCTCATAGGCTGCCACGGCGAAGTGACCACCGTCCAGGGGATACAAAGGGACGAAGTTCAGCACACCGACGAAGATGTTGACGAGAGCCAGCAACTGGAGGGTCGACTCAAGCGGACCGGCGATCTGTACGAGACCGATCGGGCTGATCGGCCGTACCGTGTTGAGGATCTCATCGCTTCCACCGAAAAAGGTGAGCACGAGAGCAGGGAAACCGACGATCAGCTGCCAGAGTCCGTTCAGGCTCTGCGTTATGGCGCTCCATAGCTGCACGAACGCCTCAGGAATCATCCCAAGCGGACCGAACTGGTCCCTGCGCACTTGTGGTGTTACCCCGAAGAATCCGGCCGACTCCGTTACTGGCTCACCTCTGTCGTCGAGCACTACCTGACCATCGACGACCACCGAGCGACGGTACGTCGCGAGGGTCGCAACGAGATCAACCGTCTCACCGTCGCGTTCAACGGTGATAATGACTTCGTTGCCTCCATTGGCCCCTGCAAACACGTTGAACTCGCCCCAGGTATCGATCGGGGATCCGTCCGCTGAGACGATGGTGTCTCCTCGTTGGACACCCGCAAGGCGTGCAGGTGACGGGTCTGTCGTCTGTGGAACGGTCTCACTGACGGTGGCGATAGTCGTGGATCGAGCGACCGATCCATCAGCTTCGAACGCGACCACGCCCCACACCATGCCGACGACCCACAGCAGCACCACGGCAACCACGAAGTGGGTTGCAACACCTGCAAGGACCACGACTGTCTTCTTCCAAAACAACGCAGCACGATAGGTCCTGTGCTCATCGCTCGGGTCGATCTCTTCGAACGGGTTCATCCCGATGATGCGAACATACCCTCCGAGGGGGATCGCTTTCACCCCATACTCGGTCTCTCCGCGGGTCGTTGACCAGATCTTCGGGCCGAATCCGAAGAAGGCGTCAGTCGCTTTCATGCCGAAGCTCTTGGCCGCAACAAAGTGGCCACCCTCGTGGATGACGATCATCAGCACAACGCCGATGATCATGATGGTCGGTCCCATGCATCCCCTCAGGTCGTATGCAGCGCCACTGTACGGTACCGACTTGGGCGGTTAACTATTCGCTGCTGACAGCGTCGAGAATGTTCATCCGTGACGCTTTCCGCGCTGGCCAAATGGCCGCCACGACGCCTGCGACAGCCGCAAGCACGAGTGCCAGAACGACTTGGCCCACGGGGATGCTGAAGGCGCCGAGACCTTCGTCTGCGAGCGCCTGCACCACAGCCCAGCCCAGCACGATGCCAATGCCGACGCCGAGGAGTGCGCCGAACACGGCGACGATCACCGCCTCCCACCGGATCATCCGACGAACTTGACGCCTCACCATTCCGACTGCTCGAAGCAGCCCGATCTCACGAGTGCGCTCGTAGATCGAGAGTGTCAAGGTGTTGGCGATTCCGAGCACTGCAATGATCACGGCAAACAGCAGAAGGCCGGTGAACAGCGCGAGGGCCTGGTCTATCTGTCGCTCTGCTTCGTCCACGATCTCGGATTTGGACTGCGCTTTGACATTCCCGAAGCTCTCGATAGTCGTGGCGATAGCTTCTTGAGCGTCGACCACGCTGAGGCCAGGAGCGGTGTTGGCGAACACGACGCCGTCGCCCACGTATCGAACATTCGCCTCAAAGGTCGCACTCGAAACGTAGAGGTTGGAGAAGTCGTCTGCCTCGAACGTGCCAACGATGGTTGTCGAGACATCTCCGGCTCGTGCGTACTCGACGACGACCGAATCACCGACTCCCCATCCCTTCTCGGCGAGAAGGGCGCGCGAAACGATCATCGAATTGGGCTGCTCGAGCGCGCCGACAGCATCGCCGTTCGCGCCGAGCGAAAATACTTGCTCGATCGTCTTGGGATCGAAAGCTCCAAAGAATTGGATATCTCCGTCAACAGCTATTTCGCCGAATTGCATCGCGGATACGACGCTCAACTCGTCGTACGTACGCAGTTCCCGTACGAGCGACGGACTCATAGGTGACGGTAGATTCCGGTCCGTCTGATTCGTCGACTGAAAGGTCAGGTCTGCAGGAAACAGTTCGAAGACCGTTTCGGACACGGACGCCTTGGTCGAGGAGGCGAACACGGAGAAAAACGCAACGAGAGCCACTCCGACCATGAGCGCTGAAGCCGTTGACGCCGTCCGGCGTGGTTTGCGCTTGGTGTTCTCCTTCGCGAGATGGCCACTGATTCCAAACAGCCTCGGTAACGGCCATCCAATGACGTCCGCGAGGGGTTTCGCCGCCAATGGTGCCAGCACGGATACACCGACAAATGCTATGGCAGCTCCTGCGCCGACGTAGACGATGCCACGACCAATATCCGTGTAAAGACCGACCGCGAGAAGTAGCACGCCCACTCCACTGATCCCACTACCTGCAAGAGCACGTGTGCGCAGGCTACGTCTCGGAGCACGGCTCGCGTCCTCCCTGAGAGCAGCCATCGGTGGGACCCGAGACGCCTTGCGGGCGGGCAGTAGCGACGATGCCAGCGTCAGGAGAACTCCCACGAGAAGGCCCGAAATCACCGTTCGTGGCAACAGCAGCAAACCGCCAGGCGGGATTCCGAGCCCGACAGCGTTCATGAGCCCCCTGATGGCCAGAGCCATGCCAAACCCGACAGCGATGCCGACGATTGACGCGAACAGGCCAACGAATAGCGCTTCGAGGATCACCATCGAGAAGACCTGCCGCCCTGTCGCTCCGATGGCTCGCAGCAGGGCGAGCTCTCTCGTGCGTTGCGCAATGATGATTCGGAAGGTGTTCTGGATGATGAACGCGCCAACGAAGATCGAAACACCAGCGAACGAGAGCAGGCCAATACTGAGGAAGCTGAGACCTTCGTTGATGTCTGCAGCCTGCTCACTCTGCTCGGTTCGCCCTGTCACAGCCTCTACCCCTGAGGGCAGAACAGATGAGATCCGCTGTGCCAACTCGTCCGAATCTACACCGGGTTTCGCCTGGACGCTGATACCGGACAGTTCGTCTGCGAAGCCGAAGATTCGCTTCGCCTCCTCGAGCTCGAACAGACTGATCGTTGCACCTAGCAAGCTGTCCTGGTTGCCGAACGACGCAACCCCGACAAGTGTGAACGGCTCTGGGCCGCCGAAGCCGACGACCGTCACCGTGTCACCTACGGCGAAACCTGCGTTGGATACAGTGTTGGCATCCAGCACGACCTCTCCTGGCCCCATGGGCGGCCTCCCTGCGCCCTCCTTGATTCTCATTGGGTTGAGCGACGGTGTTTCACCCCAAGAGAACGCAAGGGTTGGCGGCCCCTGGCCACCTATCGGGTCTCCGCTCCTATCAAGGACTTGTGTCGTAACGGACGCGACACCACCTTCGGCGATCCCGACGCCGTCCACCTCTGCGACAATATCGAGAACATCCGCTGGGAACGGCTCGGTTCCAGCACCGAAGTCGCCGGCATCCGCACGGACACTTACATCGATCCCGGAATAGATCTCGTCCAACAGGCCGTCGAACTGCGAATTGATCGTGTCCGTGAAGATGAACGTCCCTGCGACGAGGCTGACACCAAGCACGATGGCAACAGCCGTCAACAGAAGCCGCACCTTGTGTGCGACGACAGTCTTGAGAGCGGTCCTGAACACGCTTTCAGCCCCCGAGACTCTTGAGACGATCGAGAACCGACTCGGCTGTTGGGTCCGGCATCTCATCGACGATTTCACCGTCTTCGAGGAAGACGATTCGGTCCGCATACGCCGCAGTGGTTGGGTCGTGCGTAACCATGACGATGGTCTGACCAAACTCGTGGACCGCTCTCCGCATGAAGCCGAGAAGTTCGGAACTCGACTTGGAGTCGAGATTCCCGCTTGGTTCGTCAGCGAACACGATTTCGGGCTGGGACACCAGTGCACGCGCAGCAGCAACCCGTTGCTGCTGGCCTCCGGAAAGCTCAGAGGGTAGATGTCCAAGACGGTCCCGGAGCCCAACGGTTTCGATGATCTGATCGTACCAATCCGGCTCGGCGTCCTGTCCTGCTATCGAGAGCGGGAGCAGGATGTTCTCGACGGCCGTCAAGGTTGGGATCAGGTTGAAGGATTGGAAGATGAACCCGACACGCTTGCGTCGCAACAGGGTGAGATCCCGATCTTTCAACGTCGCTAGATCGACATCGCCGATATAGGCACTCCCTGAGGTGAGGGTGTCGAGACCTGCAATACAGTGAAGCAACGTCGACTTACCCGATCCGGACGGCCCCATGATCGCGGTGAAGTTGCCACGCTCGAACTCTGCCGAGGCTCCGTTGAGCGCATTGACTGCTGCTTCACCCTCGCCGTACGTCTTGACACCATTCTCGATTCGGGCAGCGATGTTCGTGATTGTTGCCGCTGTCATTGACTCTCCCTCCAAGCCTTCAGCCACGATACGTCAATTCATGCATACCGACATCGGCCGCATAGCCGATCGTCGGCTCATCCCTACGACCGATGACTCCTGCGGAAGCAAGCCTGCCCATGCAGGCCGGGCTGCGCATGGCTCGTGACGGCAACCCTATGCCTCAGTCGCCTAGCACCACAACACCGGATTCATAGGCGGCGACAACTGCTTGCACGCGGTCACGTAGCTCAAGCTTCGTGAGAATGTGCGACACATGGGTCTTTATCGTCGTCTCAGAGACGAACAGACCTTTCGCGATCTCCGCATTCGATCTGCCGCGTGCCAGATACTGGAGCACTTCGAGTTCGCGGTCAGTAAGAGCCGACAGCCCAGGATTCGGCTTCGGAAGGACAGACAATCGGGAGAGCTCGTCGAGCAGTCTGCGAGTTACCGACGGTGCCAAGAGCGCTTGTCCGTCTGCAACTACTCGAATTGCGTTGCTGAGCTCCCTCGGAGGAGTGTCCTTCAGCAGAAACCCGCTGGCACCGGCGCGCAGTGCATCCCAGACATACTCATCGACATCGAACGTTGTAAGCATCAGCACCCTGGGAGGGTCGGCGTCGGCCTCTCTGCCTTCGCAAAGTCGACGTGTCGCGGCGATTCCGTCCATGACGGGCATCTGAACGTCCATCAGGATTACGTCTGGACACAGATCACGGGCAAGGTCGATCGCCTCCTGCCCGTTCTCGGCCTCCCCTACGACGTCGATGTCCGGCTCACTGTTGAGGATCATCACGAATCCAGCTCTGACAAGGGCCTGGTCGTCCACGACGAGAACACGGAGGTTGGCGGTCATCGTCGGGAGAGGGGAATGGTGGCCAGGATTCGATAGCCACCTCCACGACGTGGACCTGCAAACAGCGAACCGTCGAGGAGGGCAAGCCGCTCGCGCATGCCGACGAGACCATGACCGGAGCCGTCAGTCGTCAAGGCCTCTGCTGCTCCCCGTCCATCATCGGTGACTTCAATTCGAAGTTCCTCATCGCCGATGGCGACCACGACATCGACGTGCGCTCCAGGGCCGGCATGCTTGACGGCGTTCGTCAACGACTCCTGCACGATTCGAAACGCGTTCACATCGACACCTGCCGGCAGCATGCTCAGGTCTCCCTCCATGGTCAGTTGAACCTGAAGCCCGGCATCGGCCATCTGCTCGACAAGCAACTCAAGAGACGTCAGATCCGGCATCGGAGTGAGCTCGCCTTCTGCGTCCGTACGTAACAGTCCGAGCAGTCGGCGCATCTCAGTGAGCGCTCTGTGGCCGGCATCCTCAACTGCGTCAATAGCGTCGCGCGCTTTTGCCGGTTCGGTGCTGAGGACCCTCCCGGCGGCGGTAGCCTGGATCGTCATCACCGTCACCTCGTGAGCGATCACGTCGTGCAACTCACGGGCGATCCGGGACCGCTCGGCCCTGACCGCGTCTACGGCCTGTCTCTCGCGCTCATATTCGGCGCGAATTGCCCGAGCCTCGAGCTCCAAGGTTCGTTGCTCACGGCGTCGTGCCTCACGTCCAAGGATCAGTGGGAACGTCACGAACCCGAACACAGTCACCAGCATCGGCATCGGCAGGTCGTACACCGCCACCCCAACGGCTGTCCATGCCACGATGACGCCAACCGTCGTCCCCCCAACCTTGAGCGAGCGGGCCACCGTAAGCTGCTCACCGATCGTGAAGAGAGCAAACGCGATCCCGAACACCGCCCAACCTGTTGCGTAGTTGAACCCGCGTTCGACCATGAACGAAGCCACGACGACCGTCAGCACGGTGACAGGGAGCCGGCGGCGCCACGCAAGGCTCAGCGTCTGTGCTGCTATGAGGATGAGCGCGCCGACGTCGAATGGGCGTTGATCGACAACTTCGGTGATACCCGTCAGAGAGAGCAACGCGAGAATGAACATCGACACAGCCATAGCTATGTCGAGCCTGAGACTTCGCCACGGTCGATCTGTGGGCATGTGGTGATCGTACCTGGCTCATGGGCACGAGAGCATCGTCCTCCCGGCCGATACGAGCCTCCTTCTCCCGGACGACCCAAGCGTTGCTATGCGTATCGGTGGCACGCCTCGCTCGCATGGGCTCTTGCTTCAGCATCCGCTGCCTCGACATCCTCAACACGATGCGGCTCGCTCGGAGTGTGACGCTCCAGCACCGTGGAAACCACCTCGGGGATCGCGGTGAAGCCGATACGGCCTTCGAGAAATGCAGCAACCGCTACCTCATCGGCGGCGTTCAATACGGCTGTTGCCGTGCCACCAGTGCGACCAGCGTCGTACCCGAGCTCGAGACACGGGAACACGTCACGGTCCGGTTCCTCGAATGAGAGATCGCGTCCCGCGAGCGAGAAGGGACGATGCGATGTGGCAATCCGACCCGGTGCGGTGATGGCATACTGAATGGGCTTCTTCATGTCTGGGAACCCGATCTCCGCCTTCACCGCCCCGTCGACGAACTCCACAAAGGAGTGGACCAGACTCTGGGGATGCACCATCACCGAGATGGCGTCATAGTCGATGTCGAACAAGTGGTGTGCCTCTATCACCTCGAACGCCTTGTTCATGAGCGTCGCTGAGTCGATCGTGATTCGTGGGCCCATCGACCAGGTCGGGTGATCGAGCGCCTGTTCGGGTGTAACGCCCTCAAGTTGTTCTAGGCGCATCCCTCGAAATGGTCCTCCCGAGGCGGTGAGGATGAGGCGCTCGACCGATGATCGCGGCTCGCCGAGGAGGCACTGAAGAATTGCGGCGTGTTCCGAGTCGATAGGGATCATCTCGCCTCCACCCTCCGAGAGGGCGTTCTTCACCAGGGACCCTCCTGCGACAAGGCTCTCCTTGTTGGCTAAGGCGAGGCGATTGCCAGCGTACAGCGCTGCCAGTGAACTGCGCAGGCCGGCGGCGCCCACGACGCCGTTGACGACGGTGCACCCAGGCGTTGCAGCGACTTCGGTGAGCGCCCCTGGTCCAAAGCGAATCCGAGATCCTAGTTCGGTTCGGAACCGGTCCTCTCCTTCGCCTGGATCGGTCACGCACACGACTGCATCCCGGTACCGACCGGCGATTTCGAGCAGGTCACGCGACGCGCGCCTTGCAGCAACCGCGATAACTGGCGTACCGAGACCGTCTGCCACTTCGAGGGTTTGCCGGCCGATCGATCCAGTTGCACCGAGTACGACGAGCGGGTTCAGAGAATACCTGCCCACATGAAGGTCACCCATGCTGCGGGGATGACGAACAACAACCCGTCGACCCGATCAAGGAAGCCACCGTGCCCAGGGAGCACGGAGCCCATGTCTTTGAGACCGAGCGAACGCTTCGCCGCCGACATTGCGAGGTCGCCCATCGGGGCGAGCACAGCCACGACGGCGCCAAGTACGAGTCCTGAAGTCAGATCGAACGGCTCTACGAAATCCAATGTTGCCCCGAGCGCGAGAGCAACCACGATTCCAGCCGCGAGGCCTTCGACCGTCTTGTTGGGTGATACCCACGGCGAAAGTTTCGTCCTACCGATGAGCCGACCGATGAAGTACTGCGCAATGTCCATCGCTACGACGGTCAAGACCACGCCGATGACCAAGGGCCGATAGGCGTCTGACTTCACGATCAACATCGCGTACGCCCCCATTCCGACCCACACCATCACGGCGATCGTCAGTGCCAGGTTGCCCATCGGGTCGCTTCTGCCTGGAACAACGGCGTAGAACAGCAGCAGCAAGGTTGCCGCTAGGAAGAAAGCTGTCGGAATCGCGACTGCTCCCCAAAAGAAGGCGCCGAGTGAGGCTCCGATGATGCCGACGAAACCGAACAAAGCGATCGGCTTGCGATCCGAGCGAACGAGCGACGTGTAGAACTCTCCGGCTCCGAGGACGAATATGGCAACTACGAACGCCACGAGCGCCGGCTGCCACATCAGGGATGCAGCCAGGGCGACAATGAGAATGATTCCTGTGATGACTCTGGCAATGAGGTCCCCCGACCTGCGAGACCGCGCCCTCCTGAGGCCCTCCGCCTCAACGACGTCCTCGAAACCGACCACGGTTTCGCCGATACCCGGGATGGGCGCAGCGACCGCGACCTGCTCCGTGGCTTCTTCGTCGGCAATCGCAATCGCTTCAGCGAGATGTGAGTGCTCCCGTGTCGCGCCAGCCAGATAGCCCTCCTCCGACAGATCGAACAATTCCGGCCCACCTGCATCAGTAGGCACACCAGACGTCGGCCACATGTCTGGGACGTCAGGGTCTCCACCATCGGAGATATCGGAGAATCCCTCGACTGGCACATCCTGAAATCCACCGTACGGAGCGATCGGAATGACTTCGATCTCTCCGGTGTCCTCGTCGTCAAAGCCCTGCGTGTCAGCCCCGTCGAGAGACGTGCCATCGCCACTGATCTCTGCGCCTGGATCATCTTGAGCAGATGGGATCGGCGCAGGGTCGTCCGCGGGCACGAGCCGGGTTCCTTCGAGAGCGATCTCGGTCTGGGGGACCTCGGTTAGGTCGATCTCACCCGTGTCAGGGTCAGCCTGCTCGGGCGACCGTGAACGCTGCGGTGTGCGGTCGATCTCTTCTGTCGGCTGATCATCGAACGACGCACCGGTTGGGGTGATGTCCGTTTCTATCGATGGTGTCTCCGCGTCAGCCTTGGCTGGCACCCGGCCGTCCGCAAATGCGACCCAGTCCGCCAACTCCTCGGTCGAGTCGTCGTCGACGAGATCTGCGTACGGATCCGTCGCCGGCCCAGGTTCCCCTTCGAGCCAGTCATCGAATCCACCCGATCCAGATGTCATATCTTCGGCCATGTTCACCGTACGGTACTTGAAGTTTCCGCGCGATCGAGAGGATCGCCTTCGCGCTGAGGTCTCTGGCGCTCAAACCTCAAGCAACTCCTCCTCTTTGCGAGCTAGCGCATCATCAATCGCGGCAATATGGCTGTCTGTGCGCTCCTGGAGTTCCTTCTCCGCCCGTCGGATGTCATCCTCTGAGACGTCCTCGGCTTCGATACGATCCTTCGAGTGTCTACGAACATTGCGTACGGCAATCCGACCGTCCTCAGCAAGTCCACGAACAACTTTGATGAGCTCTCGGCGTCGCTCCTCCGTCAGGCTGGGAAACGCTAAACGAATCACGTTCCCGTCGTTGGAGGGGTTCAACCCAAGATCAGCTTCCTGGATTGCGCGTTCAATGGCTGGTATCGCCGTCTTGTCGAATGGCTGCACGATGAGCATGCGCGCCTCGGGGACCGAGAAGTTTGCAAGCTGCTGGAGTGGGGTCTGGGCACCGTAATAGTTGACCGTCACCCGCTGCAGTAACCCTGCGTTCGCCCGACCGGAGCGGACCGACCCGAATTCGGCGATTGCGTGCTCAACGGCGTGGTCCATCTTGTCGCTGGCATCCTTGAGCTGCTGGTTGATCACTGTTGCCTCCCGGCATCCACCAACGTACCGATCGATTCGCCGCGCACGGCTCGAGCGATGTTGCCCGCTACGGTCATGTTGAAGACCCTGATCGGCAGGTCGTTCTCCATGCACATCGTAATCGCGGTGGCATCCATGACCCCGAACTGCTCGGCGATTGCGTGCATATAGCCGAGTTCGCGCAGAAGCAGCGCACCCGGATCGGTCAGCGGATCCGCGGTGTAGATGCCATCGACCTTGGTGGCCTTGAGAACCGCGTCTGCACCGATTTCAGCAGCACGAAGCGCAGCAGTCGTGTCGGTCGTGAAGAAGGGGTTGCCTGTGCCGGCAGCGAATATGACGATCCTCCCCTTCTCAAGGTGGCGAATGGCTCGAAGGCGGATGTACGGCTCGGCCACCTCTTGGATGTTGATTGCCGTCTGCACTCTGCACTCCGCACCTGCTCGTTCGAGGGCGTCGCGCAGTGCGACCGCGTTGATGACGGTCGCCAGCATCCCCATGTAGTCGGCATTTGCTCTGTCCATACCGCTCGCGGCATCTGAGAGACCCCTGAAGATATTGCCACCGCCGACGACGATCGCTACCTCGTACCCCTCGGCGACGACGGCTGCGATCTCCTGTGCTGTCTGATCGACCGTCGCTGGATCTATGCCGTAGCCCAGATCAGCCTGCGCGAACGCTTCCCCGGATAGCTTGAGAACAACCCGCCGTTTCGCCATGTGTTCAACCTTCCCCGATCTCGACCCTCGCCATCGATGCTACAGAGATGTTCTCTCCCATTCTCACGGCGAGTTCGTGAACCATCTCGCCGACCGTCCCCTCGAATCGTTCGGACCGCACGAAAACCTGATCGAGAAGCACGTTGTCCTTGTAGAACGACTTGATCCGCCCTTCGACGATCTTCTCGATGATCTCAGCGGGCTTACCATCGTTGCGGGCCTGAGCGGCGATGAGTTGTTTCTCCTTCGCTACGACGTCCTCTGGAACGTCGTCCTGGCGGATCCATTGCGGACGCGCTGCCGCAGCATGCATGGCAATGTCGTCTGCAATGCCGAGAAACTCATCACTCTTGGCAACAAAGTCGGTCTCGGACGCCAGGGCGATCAACACGCCGATGACCGGGCGCCCTGCCTGTTTGTGTAGATACACGCCAACGGCACCTTCGCCCTGATCACGCTCAGTACGCTTCGCTGCGGCGGCGAGACCCGATTCGCGTAGGTAGTCCTTGGCCTTGTCTGTGTCTCCGCTTGTTGCTTCCAGGGCCTTCTTGGCATCCATCATCCCTGCACCGGTAGCCTTCCGCAGCGCCTGTACGTCTTTTGCCGTGAAGTCAGCCACCGTCTACTCCCTATTCGATTTCTCGGATTGCGCCGCGGATGCATCCTTACTCTTGGCTCGCGCGATCTCTGCGCCGGCGATACAGCCGTCCGCGATGACTCCTGCAATGAGGTGGGCCGCCCGTATAGCGTCGTCGTTGCCAGGAATCACGTAGTCGACGAGATCGGGATCGCAGTTTGTGTCAACGAGGGCAATGACGGGGATGCTGAGCCGATTCGCCTCAGCGACAGCGATTTGCTCGGCGTTGACGTCGATGATGAAGACGGCTTCGGGAACTTTCCTCAAGTCACGAACTCCACCGAGTACCGCCTGCAGCTTGACGAGTTCACGACGGAGCCGAATCCGTTCCTTCTTGGGAAGAGAGTCCATCTCACCGCTCGTCTCCATCTGCTCAAGTTCACGCATGTAGAGAATCCGCTTGTGAATCGTCTGAAAATTGGTGAGCATGCCGCCGAGCCATCGATGATTGACGTACGGTTGACTCGACCGCTTAGCCGCCTCTTCAATTGCAGCCTGGGCCTGCTTCTTGGTTCCTACGAACAGCACTGAGCCGCGGGACGCAGCAATGTCGTAGGCGACCTTGTATGCCTCTTCGGCAGCTTCGAGCGATTGCCGCAGGTCGAGGATATGGATCCCGTTTCGCTCCGAGAAGATGAACGGACGCATTTTCGGGTTCCATCTTGCGGTCTGATGACCGAAGTGGACGCCAGCTTCGAGGAGTTGGCGCATGGCAACAGCTGCCATTGTGTATCTCCTTTTTTTCGGGTTCGTGCCTCCGCTCACCCTTCGAGCCCCGAACGTCAGCTTGCGCGGACGCACCACACGGGATTGCGGTGAGCGTGTGTGATAGCCGAAAGTGTACCTGGCGACGTCTGGTATCGGGCGTTAGCGATATGCGGGTTCGATGAACCGGTTTCGTAGACTCATCACAGCCTTGGTGTGGATTTGACAGATGCGAGACTCGGTGACGTTCAACACCGCACCAATCTCTGCAAGGGTTAGTCCCTCGTAGTAGTACAACGTCAGAACGAGTCGTTCCCTGTCGGGGAGCCGGTTGATCGAGTCGGCGAGCAGGTAACGGGTCTCTTCCTTCTCGAAGCTGCCGGACGGGTCGGTAGCGTCCTTGTCTGCGATCACCTCACTGATCGCACCGGAATCTCGTTCAGAGGGATTCAACAGCTCGTCGAGTGCGACGAAGCCGAGATTCGCTATCTCACCGAGGTGCTCCCTCAGCGTATCGACCGACATCTCCATCGCCGTGGCAACCTCATCTTCCGTCGGTGTCCGCTGGAGCCTGTGCTCGAGAGTGGCCATGGTCCGCTGGATCTCACGTGCTCTCGACCGAACTGAGCGTGGCACCCAGTCCAACGCCCGCAGCTCGTCGAGGATCGCGCCCTTGATTCTGTTGACGGCGTATGTCTCGAACTTGAAACCACGCTCAGGCTCGAATTTGTCGACCGCATCAATCAATCCGAACGTACCGAACGATACGAGGTCAGACTTTTCCACGTTCTTGGGCAGACCCGAACCCACACGACCCGCGACGAATTTCACCAACGGCGAGTAATGCAGAATCAGTCCTTCGCGAGCAGCTTCGTCACCGGTCGACTTGAATCGCTGCCACAGACTGCTCAGCTCGTCGGTAATTCCCTCAGGCACGGGGATGACTTCTTTGGTATGTGTCTGTCATGTGCTTTCTCGTGACCGCAGTGTAGATCTGGGTGGTTGCGAGCTCGGAGTGGCCGAGCAGATCCTGAACCGATCGTAGGTCGGCACCGTTCTCGAGGAGATGCGTAGCGTAGGAGTGTCGGAGGGCATGAGGGAACGACCCAAGCCGGATCCGAACGACGCGGCGAATACCTCTCACGCCGAGTGGGTGCCCACGAACACCGAGCCAGAGTGCTGTCTCGCTCGCCGATGTTGCCAGCTGCGGCCTTGCACGCTCGACGTACAGGTTGAGCGCAGCCATAGCTTTGCGTGGGATCGGCACCGTTCTGTCCTTGGATCCCTTGCCCCTAACCCGCAGAAACGGTCCTGAGCCGGCGACAGATGCCCGAAGTGACGCAAGCTCAGATACACGCAAGCCTGTGCCGTACAACATCTCGAGCAGCGCCCTATCGCGAATATCTACGGCTCGATCGCCGTCCACAGCATCAAGTGCCTCAGAGAGGGCGTTAGCCGGAATCGACCGAGGAAGCGACCGAGGAAGCTTCGGCGGGCTGACACCCTGTGCAGGGTTGGCATCGATTGTTCCTCGCTGCACCTGGTCAGAGAGGAACACGCGAACAGCCGATGCCTTTCTCGCGATGGTCCTCGGCGCGTATCCTCGGATCGACAGGCTTGCAATGAATCGTCTAATCGTTCTCCGGTCGACAGCTGATAGCTCAGCGATACCCATCCTGGTAACGAACTCCACGAAGGCAGCAAGATCGCGCCGATAGGCCTCGATCGTGTGGGGCGACAGGCCACGCACGTCTTGGGCGCGAGAGAGGTATTCCTCAACGTGGTCGGTGATCGACCCAGAACTCATCAGCCCATGGTGGTGCAAGCGAATGACAGCGTCAACGTCTTCCGATGACGGCTACCGGCCGAGCCTGGCATCCATCTCCGCGTCGGTCGGCTCCGTGAGGTGACTGCCGTCGGGGAATACCACCACGGGGATGCTCTTGCGGCCATTGTTGTACGCCATCACCGTTTCGATCTCTGTCGGCTGCGCCTCTAGGTCGATCATCGTATACGGTATGTTGTTGGATTCGAGATACCGCTTCGTGCGCCTGCAGTCGCTACACCATTGGGCCCCGTACATGGTTATCTCACCCGTCATCGAACCCCTACCTCCGCTGTGCGATTCGTCCCTGGCGGACGACCGTGAACTGCTTTGAGATGAGGCTAGCGACGTCTCGCTCATCTGTGGTGTGCTGCCGGGCTTGGGTGTACTCAGCGGCGAGTCTCGCGAACGGCCGCTGCACGATCATGGCACAGCGGTTCCAGCAGGTCGAGGACCTGAGAGAGATCTTCTGGACCCAATATCGGGAATGCGCCGTCGCGGATGAGAAGATTCGTCCCGATGGAGGCTGGGCGCTCGACGTCGCCTGGCACCGAATAGACGGGCACTCCGTAGTCCAGAGCGATTCTCGCCGTGATCAGAGCCCCACCGGCCTCGCCAGCCTCGACGACCAGCAACACATCGCTGAGCCCCGCAATGATGCGGTTTCGTGTCGGGAATCTCCACGCCTCGGGTGGCGTGCCTGGTGGATACTCAGA
>CAYWPC010000003.1:86584-120517 GCA_964460075.1 uncultured Acidimicrobiaceae bacterium | reverse complement strand
CTGGCGACTTCACGATGCCTCCACCTGGTGACTTCACGATGCCTCCGCCTGGTGATTTCGCACCGCCTCCGCCTGGTGACTTCACGATGCCTCCGCCTGGTGACTTCACGATGCCTCCGCCTGGTGATTTCGCACCGCCTCCGCCTGGTGACTTCACGATGCCTCTGCCTGGCGATTTCATGGACCCTCCGCCTGGTGACTTCATGGCACCGCCGCCCGGTGACCTGATAGCGCCTCCCCCGCCTGGTGAGTTGATGGCACCGCCACCTGGTGAGTTCACGGCAACTCTTGGTGACTTCATGGCAGCTCTACCTGGTAATTTCCTGGCACCACCACCGGCCGATCCTGCCACGTTCTTTGGCCCTGCCGACCCTGCCGCATTCTTTGTCCCGACTGATCCTGCCGCGTTCGTCGCTTCAGCGAATCCTGGCGATGGTGGATTCGATTCGGCCGAGCCTGGTCGTCCCGACGATGGGATGGGTGCAGCATGGCAGCCCCCGGTGGGCTTCGAGAATCCCGACGGTTCTCGAACAGTCGCCTGGCAGGATGGCATGAGCCAGACGCAGGGCTCGGACGGCTCCTACGCAATAGAGTGGCCAGACGGATCATCTGTCGAGGCCGTTGTCGGTGAGGACGGATCACTCGTCGAGTCGTTCTCCGACGGCTCACAATGGGTCCAGTCGAGCGACGGATCCGCACAATTCACGGACATGTGGGGCGGCGTATCCAACAGAGTTCAGGGTGAGGACGATGCGTGGGTCACCACGGGTGCTGACGGGGCGATGGTGATTGAACGCACCGACGGCGTGACCCAGTGGGTAGAGCCGTCCGGCTTCATGATCGCAACCTTCGTCGATCCTTCAACCGGCGGAACGATCACGACAAGCTCCGACGGCATGCAGCAAGTCGTACGCCCCGACGGGACCTTCGACCAGACCTATCCAGACGGCAGCAGAGACGTGTCGTTCTTCGACGAATCTGGGAATCTCATCACGCAGAACGCAGATGGTTCGCGAGGGTTCGCATCTCCAGACGGGCGCGAAGTTTGGGTCGATCCGTGGGGACTCGAGAGTACGAGCGAACTCGGAGAAGACGGCAACCGAATGACTGCCTTCAGTGACGGTGCGAGTCAGGTTGTTGCCGCTGACGGCAGCTGGGCAATCACAACCAATCCTGCGGGGCTGCAAACCTTGCAGAAGACGCTGCCGGATGGGTCGGTTCAAGTGAACTTCGCCGATGGAGGTGTGACCCGATACAACCCCAATGCGAACATCACGACATTCACCGATCCGAGTGGAGCTGCCATCGTCATCCGGGAGCAGCGCGACGGATCGATGTTGACAACGGACTCGAATGGAAGGGCCACCAGCTACAACCCGGTCACCAAGGCGACCAAGGTCGTCTTTGCCGACGGTACGACACAGACCACAGAGAGACTTGAAGACGGTTCGTTCAAGACGGTTCTGGCTGACGGATCTCAGGTTATAGAGAGCCCAGATGGCACGATGGCGTTCGTGGACGAGGATGGGACACCAACGACGCAGCGGACTGAGGACGGATCCTTGCGGGTCGACATGCCAGACGGTGTGGGCATCACACAGAGTTCCGATGCTGACGGTGTCGTCACGACCACCTACGATGCTGACACCACCGACGAGGGACCTTCGGCTCCACAAGCGGTGATGACGGACAAAGCCAACGGAGCAACGACGCTGGTGCTCAGCGACGGTTCGACGGTGGATCTCGCCTTGCAACCGAGTGGAACGCTCATCCTTGAGCAACCCATAGTGGATTCCACCGGCTCGAATGAGGAAACCATCCGGACCGTGGAGTTCGATCCGGATGGCGGTGTGACCATCAGCCACAACGGCGAAGCGATCGTGACAACCACGATTGACGAGACGGGTGCAACGACTATGTCTAACAGGGCAGGCGCCGAGGTCCGGATCGTGGCAGGCGGTGCACAGCAGCAAGTAACGGAGCCGTCGGGGGAGCGCGCCATCGCAACGACCGGACAGAATGGTGTGACGGTTGCTTTGGGAGAGGAAGCCCTGAGAGCGGCCTTCGAAGGTGCCAGGGACGGAGTGTCGTACCAGATGGTTGCCGGTGACGGGAACCTGGTCACGGTAGAGACAGGAGACGACGGTAGCTCCGTTGCTCGGAACCAGGCTGGCGATCCTGTTGGCTTGGAAGACCTGGAAGGGATCTACTACCCGTTCTCGCGAGACGAGAGCACCTTGATCCAGGGTGACACACCATGAGCTTCTGGAGGTCCCCCATGACACGAACGCCAAGAACGGCCCCAGGCCTCCGTATCCGACGTTCGACCGTGATCGGGATGCTTTTGGCCCTCGCCATAGTGGTAGCCGCCTGTGCTGGAACCAACGAAACGACTGCACCCGAGACGGGTGCCCAGGTCGCATCCGAGGCGAGCACCCCGGCTGTGGCTGAGGCAAGTGCCCAGGCTGTATCCGAGGCGAGCACTCCGGCCGTGGCTGCTGTCACTGTGTGTGAGCTCGGACCCAACGTCGACTGCTCGAACACTGATCTCTCTGGTCAGGACCTGAGTGGTCGTGTCCTGCCAGGAATCAACCTTTCAGGAGCCAACCTGGAAGGGGCGCTCCTCGACGGAGCGATGCTGGTAGGAGCAGATCTGAGCGGCGCGAACCTGGCGGGTGCATCCCTTTCGAACACCAACTTTACGGGGGCTGACATGACCGGGATTCGCGCACCCGGTGCGGTGTTCTTCCAGACCAACCTGTCGAATGTGACCCTCATACGGGCCGACCTGACTGCTGCGGTTCTGGTGGAAGCCAACATGAGATCAGTGAACATGGTCGGTGCCGTAGTCGAAAGCATGGTCGACCGGCGGTCATTCTGGTGTAACTCGATATACGTGAACGGTTCAATCAGGAATGACGGATGCCAGGTGGCGTCCGGGGGTGCTGCCGGCTGATCATCTCGGCCCCGTCAGACAAAGAGGTATGTCATCGAGACATACCGGGCTCCTCGAGCTATGTGGCTCCTCGGGATGTGACTCCACGACATGGGATGTGCCGATGTTGTGCAGGCAGCGTTCAGCGGTGTTTCTCGTTCATGGCGAGAGCGGCACGTGAAGATGTACCCATCAGGTCGGGAGCCTAGAAGCCGCGGCGTTTGCGCTTCTTGATCGACTTTGCGGTGAACGGCACATCCTCGGGAGGCGGCTCCCACGATGCGAGGTCTGCAAGGCGCTCGTCATTCGAGAACATCTTGATGATCGGCACATTCAGGTCGGCTCTTCGCTGGATGCCGAGAACTTCGTTGACCTGGTCCCACTCGACGAGTGTCACAACGAGGCCGTCCTCACCTGCACGGGCGGTTCTCCCGCTTCGATGCAGATAGGTCTTCGGATCGTCTGGTGGGTCGAAGTGGACCACCACGTCGACGCCATCGATGTGGAGACCCCGTGCTGCGACATTCGTCGCTACCAGGACTCGTATCTCGCCGTCCGTGAATCGCTGCAAGGACTGCTCGCGTTTGCGTTGCGGGAGATCACCGTGGATCGCAGCCGCCGCAACACCCAAGTCCCGCAGATCGCGAGACAGGCGATCTGCCCCAGCCTTGGTGCGTGTGAACGCTAGGAGCCGATCGTTGTGGCGTGAGATTTCGGTCACGACCTTCGCCTTGTCCATGTGATGGACCTTCAAGAACCTGTGCTCCATCGTCTCGATGGTCTCAGACTCAGATTCGACCTCGTGCACGATCGGATCGTTCATGTAACGATCGATGAGTTCCCTCACCTGATGGTCCAGTGTTGCCGAGTAGAGGAACGTCTGTCGCTGCTCGGGGAGCTGCGCCATGATGCGGCGCACCTGTGGCATGAAACCCATGTCGGCCATCTGGTCGGCTTCGTCGATGGTGACGATCGCTATCTCGGAAGGGTCGATCGCTCGACGGTCGAGGAGATCGATGAGGCGGCCGGGTGTTGCAATGGCGATCGACGCGCCCTGCTGCAACGCATCAACTTGGGGGCCCATGGGGGCGCCCCCGTATACGGCCACGGCGGTGAGGCCGCTCACCCGCAACAGCGGCTCGAGCGTCCGAGTCACCTGACCTGCGAGCTCGCGAGTTGGGACGAGGATCAGGCCGTGCGGCTTCTTGGACTTGGACACACCGACCTTCATGATCATCGGGATCCCAAACGCCAGCGTCTTGCCTGAGCCGGTCTGAGCCTTCCCCGTGATGTCGCGTCCCTTGAGGG
Organism: uncultured Acidimicrobiaceae bacterium; assembly: GCA_964460075.1. Lineage (GTDB taxonomy): Bacteria > Actinomycetota > Acidimicrobiia > Spongiisociales > UBA5794 > JAMBLL01. The sequence continues at coordinate 116,274 of CAYWPC010000003.1, read as the reverse complement.
CGTCGCGGATCGTCAACGATTGGATTGGGAACGGTGTGGTGATCCCCTGCGAATCGAGTTCAGCAACGATGTCGGATGCGATTCCGAGATCAGCGAAAGTGGTTGGTGTGGATGTTTGCGTCGTGTTGGTCATTCCTGAGGGCGGGTAGGAGGTATGCCCTATCGCAGAACGCTAACGGTGCAAGGTCGGTACTGCCCGTACCGGTGCTGCACAGACAGGGTGTTCGATGTTCGGACTCTTCACCATTGTCTCGCTGTACATGATGCAGGAACACAGCCCACGGAGCGAGGGAACGTGACCCGACCGCGCTACTCTCCACGTCCATCGACCGTGCCTGAGGCGCCTCAACGCGCCCGTCGGTGGAAACGATCGGATACCACGAGTACGATCCATCTTCAGTTGCGGGGTTCTGTGGGGGTGAAGACATGGCTCATGTGTCAAGACGAGAACCGAGATTCCGCCGTGCCGCGTGGCGGCGAATCGGATTGGGATTGGTCGTTGGCGCCGTCTTTGCAGCGGGCTGTGCCACTGTCGGCGAGCACTACGTCGAGGGGAATACCGTCGAGGAATCCGCCATGCCGACAGATCTGTCACCTCAGGCGTCCGCCGGGTTCGAGACGTTCAGCACGGTTGGATGCTCTGCCTGTCACGGCCCGGTTGGTGAAGGTGGCGTCGGCCCTGCACTGGCCGGCCACACCGAGGATCAGCTATTTCGGCAGGTTCGCGTGCCCAAGGGCGACATCATGCCCCCCTTCTCCGTCGAGGTGCTGAGTGACGATGATATACGAGACATCTATGCCTGGATCGTCACACTGGGCGAGGAGATGGCAATGGCTCCTCACGAACCAGAGGGTGGGCAGGCCGGATCCGAACGCGAAGTCGGCGCGGGCGATCTGACGCCGACCGAGATCGCCCACCTGAGGCTCACGTTGCTCTCTATCGAAGCTGAGAACGCCGACGACGCCATCCGGCACGTCAACCATCTCGCCCTCCACGGAGGCGACGCGACGCTACTGGAACTGGTATCCCAGATGGAGGTGGACCTGGAGGCAGGCAAACTCCACGATGTCGAGGCGAAAGCTCTCGAGATACTCGGCCCCGCAGCAGAAGGCGATTTCGATGTCGTAGCCGCTCACGTCGGCATGGCGCTCTCAGCGAGCCAGCGTGACGGAGAGCAGGATGTGGACTTCCACCTGGTCCAGGCCGCAGAAGCCGCCGCAGGCCACGACCACGAAACGGTTATCAGGCAACTGCTCGACGACTGGCGTGGCGGCGAGAATCGCCATGACGTTGTCGATGCTCTCTACGATGCTCTCGGATTGGAGCATCCACCACACTGATGCTGCGCACAGGTGGTTGGGCGGTCAGACTGTTGTGGCTCTGCGGCCGTGGCGCCGACCGAGAGCGTAGGTAGTGGCCGCGAACGCGACAGCGCCCGTCGCCGCGGTCGTTCGCTTGACGACCTTCTTCCTCGTCCGCGAGAATTCGACGATCGGCCACCCGCGGCTGTACGCAACGGATTCGAGGGCACGGTCCGGGTTGACCGCAACAGGGTGACCTACGGCTTCGAGCATCGGCAGGTCGCCGACAGAGTCCGTGTAGGCGTAGCTCGCCGTAAGGTCGTACCCCATCTGGGAAGCAACGCGACAGAGTGCATCCGCCTTTCCCTCGCCGTAGCAGAACGGCTGGGCGAGCCGACCGGAGTAGATGCCGTTCTCAATCTCGGACACGGTTCCCAGGCCACCTGTCATACCCATTGCCTCTGCGAACCTTCCAACGATCTCAACGGGTGAGGCGGATACGATGTAGGTGTCACGCTCAGCGTCGGTGTGAAGATCTATCAGCCCCCGTGCTTCACGTCGAACGTCGCTCATCATGCGCGGGATGATGTCATCGGCAAGGTCAATCAGCATCGTGACAGGAACACCTTGGATCGCTTCGAGGATCCTGTTCTTGACCGTCTCCGTCTTGTCATCGGATGCGCCCGTCAACTTGAATGAGAGCGCATTCGTGGCGTCTGCAACGAGCTGCCTGGTTGGTATGAGGCCTGCACGGTACGCGACCCAGCCAAACGTGAATACGGAGGATCCGGCGATGATCGTCCGATCGAGATCGAAGAACGCGGCGGCCTTCGTGCTCGTCACGAGGTTGCGCCGAGATGAGCCTCGTCCACGCCGAACACGACATCGGCTCCGCTGATAACGCTCGGCGTGATCCCGTGGACCCTGGGGAGCAGGTTCGTTGCGTAGAAGCGCGCTGTGGCGACTTTTGCCGCCATCCACGGGTCGTCGTCGGCTTGTGGGAGCGCTGTGTGCGCCTGGCGCGCAAGGTAGTAGCCGCCGGCGAGTGTGCCGAGCATCTCGAGATACGGTGTCGCCCCCGCCATTGCGGATGCGGTGTCTGAATCGGCTAGGAACGACGTTGCCTGTGAAACGGCGTTCAGGGCCGAGCGCAGACGGTCTCCGATATCGGCAAGTTCCTCGTCGCCGGAGAGGGTATCGGCCAATGCTTCGATCTCTTTGAGATACGACCCGATGACGTCGCCTCCGAGCATCGGGAGCTTCCTCATCACGAGGTCGAGCGCCTGAATGCCGTTCGTACCTTCATAGATCGGTGTGATCCGGGCGTCGCGGTAGAACTGTGCAGCGCCGGTTTCCTCGATGAATCCCATGCCCCCATGTACCTGGACTCCGATCGAGGCCACATCGACGCAATGATCCGAGCACCACGCCTTCACGATCGGTGTGAGGAGTGCAAGTCGATCCCTTGCAGTGTCACGCTCAGTGCCACTCGTTGCCGAACGCATACGGTCCCCAGCACCTGCAGCGTCGTACACGAGTGCCCGCATCGCTTCGGTGTATGCCTTCATCGTCATCAACATGCGGCGCACGTCTGGATGTTCGATGATCGGGGAAGGTTCGGACGAACCAAGCGCCCTCCCCTGTATGCGCCCCTTCGCGTACGTGGCTGCATGCTGATACGCCCGCTCGGCAACCGAGAGACCCTCAAGGCCGACTTCGAGGCGAGCCTGATTCATCATCGTGAACATGTAGCGCATGCCTTGGTTCTCTTCACCGACCAGGTATCCAGTGGCATCCTCGAACGAGAGGACACACGTAGGGCTTGCATGGATGCCTAGCTTGTGCTCAAGCGAAACCACCTCTACAGCGTTTCGCTCGCCTGGCGTACCGTCGTCGTCGAGCAGATACTTCGGGACGACGAACAGAGAGATGCCCTTTGTACCTCGCGGGGCGTCAGGCGTCCGTGCGAGCACCATGTGGATCACATTCTCGGCGAGATCGTGATCACCCCATGTGATGAAGATCTTCGTGCCGTTGATGCGGTATGTGCCATCGTCGTTGTGCTCTGCCTTGGTGCGAAGCACACCGAGATCAGACCCGGCCTCAGGCTCGGTCAACACCATTGTTCCGGTCCATTGACTCGCAATGAGCTTTGCGAGATAGCGGTCCTTCAGCTCGTCGCTTCCGTGCCGTGTGAGAAGCGTGATGCCGCTGCCGGTCAACATCGGGTTGAGAGAGAAGGCGAGGTTCGCCGACGTCATCATCTCCGATATGGCGATTCCTATGACCTTAGGGAAGCCGTGGCCTCCATATTCGGGTGAGCCGGTGACCGCGGTCCAACCGGCGTCGACGAGCTTGGTCCACACGGGCTTGAACACATCAGGTGTGATGACCTGCCCCTCGCGGAGTGTGGCACCTTGCTCATCACCGATCTCGTTCGTCGGTGCGAAAACCTCTGAAAAAAAGCGTGCCGCTTCTGTGAGCACGCCATCGATCATGTCGGACTCGACATGATCGAACGCTGGTAGGGAGACGATTGAGTCGACATCCGCGATCGACTGCAACGTAAATGTGATGTCGCGAACCGGAGGTGTGTAGTCAGCCATGCCCAAAGCGTACCTGCGTGGCGAATTGGACCAGAAGACGGGGGAGACAGTCTCACTACGCGCGCTTCGTTGTAGCCTCTCAGACACCGACCCCCGATCTCGGAGTTGACTCCAATGCGATACCGCCGCCTTCTCGTGATTCTCGCCGTTCTCAGCGTCGTTGCCGCTGCGTGCAGCGGAGCTAGCTCCGACTCTCCAGACGCTGTACCCACGACGGAGGCAACCGTGACCGACCAGGCCGGCACACCGAGTGAGACTGTGCCTTCGAGCACAGAAGGTGACAACCTCGTCGCGCAGGATGGCGACACCGTCGAGGTTCACTATGTTGGAACGCTCGACGACGGATCGCAGTTCGATTCTTCCCGTGACCGGGGCACACCTTTCAGCTTCGTCGTTGGCTCGGGGCAGGTGATCTCAGGATTCGACGAAGCTGTGCGCGGCGCGAAAGTCGGTGACATCAACACCGTGCGCATGGAGGCTGCTGACGCATACGGAGAATGGAGCCCCGACAACGTGGTGGAGGTGCCACTGAGCCCGGATCAGGGAGATGTTGCGGTCGGAGACCAGGTCTATCTCACCAGCGGCCAGCCCGCAACTGTGCTCGAGGTTTCCGACACAACGGTGAAGCTCGACATCAACCACCCGCTCGCAGGCGAGGCTCTCACGTTCGAAATCGAGATTCTCGCCATCACGCGGGGCTAGGGCCTGGCGTCCGTACCTCTCCAGATAGCGCGGAATGTTGCCGACGTCCGTTCCAGCTCCGAAGCCGTGCCGACCGCGACAACCCGTCCTTCGTCCATGACGATCACTCGGTCCGCTCTCGCAAGAGCAGTGTGGCGGTGCGAGACAACGAGGGCGGCGACACCGCTCCTGGCGTCGAAGAGACGGTTCCACAGCGTTCGCTCCGTCTCGACGTCGAGCGCCGAAGACACGTCATCGAGAACAAGTAGTTGGGGATCCCTCGCGAACATGCGCGCAGACGCGGATCGTTGCACCTGACCACCCGAAAGGCGCACGCCTCGGGGCCCGATCATCGTTTCGAGCCCGCCAGGCATGGTGGCGACGTCGCGCGTCATCGTTGCGATGTGGATCGACTCGTCGAGCTCCACCTCGGAGAGTCCTGCGCCGAGATCCAGGTTGCTTCGCAGCGACATCGAAAACAATCGCGGTACCTGCGGCGTGTAAGCGACCAAGGGAGGCACCATGACTGACGCCGGGTGCTCAACGAGTTGATCGTTCCACTTGATCGTGCCACCGTCGGGCGGAAGCAATCCGAGGATCGTTCGAAGCAGTGTTGTCTTGCCTGCACCGATTCGGCCGGTGATGACAACGAACTCGCCTGCTCCTACGTCGATGTCGACACCAGCGATGCCTGCCGTCGAATCGGGGTACCTGTATGTCAGTCCGCGCACCTGGAGGGATGTGAACGGCTCTGGGGCCGCGGGCGGGTCCGTAGGTGGCACAACAGCGCCATCGAGTCCGAGCTCAGTCGACCTGAAGAGGCGTCTCCACGGTTCTCCTGAAAGTGTCTCTGTAAGGCGCTCGGCAGACACCGATCCTTGCTTTGCCCTCGCGAGGAATATCCCGCCGAAGTAGGCAGAGTCCGTCACCTGGGTGAGTAGGAACACGAACAGCGCGAACTCGCCTATCGAGATACCTCCCGACCCTTGTGCGCCGAGTCGACCCGCGGCGAGCAGCAGTATCAACCCCGTACCGATGCTTACCGTGTTCTTGAACACGGCGTCGAGCACTGCGGTGAGGGTGCGATCTCGCACCATCATCGATTTGCGGACAGCGTTGAGTTCTTCGAAGCGCTCCAGCATGTGCGACTCAGCCCCCGCGACCTTCACCGACTGGGTGGCGGTGAACGTCTCGCCAAGGAAACCCGTGATCGCCTCGGTCGCGTCGCGGGCGTCCTCTCGGTATCGGCGAACCAGTCCACCCGTTCTGTTGCTGACGATGCCGACAACGATGACCGGGATGAACACGACGATGGTGATGACGGGGTCGATGTTCCAGAGGATCAGGAACGAGACGAGGCCGGCAACTGCCGCTCCTACGAGGTCGACAGAGATATCGAACGGCTCCACGACGTGTTCGACGTCGTCACGGAATCGGCTCACAACCTCACCTGGCGTCTCGTCCAACGCTGCAGCCCCAGGGAGCTCGAATACTCGTTCGAGCAGGTTGCGACGCATCAGAGCGCCTGCACGGAAGAGCAGGGATCCATGGTTGCGCATTGCGAGCAAGATGAACACAGAACGACCCGCGGCGTAGGCGAACGTCGCAGCGACAATCCACGCAATCTGTGACACCTCGATGTCATCGATGAGCGCGTCGAAGAATTGCTGCGCGATGAGCCCGACGAGGACCGGCATCGTCCAGATGCTGACCCACAGCGCCAGAGCGAAGCTGTAGCGGTAAGGCTGACGCCGGATCATCTGCCACATGATCGACCCGAACCAGGGTGGCCTTCGTGATGTCATTGAAGCATCTCCTCCATGCCGGTTGTGAGCAGTCGCGAGAAAACCGAGTCGGGGTCACGTTCGAGTGCCTCACGTTCGCCCTGCTCGATGACCACGCCGTCATCAAGAATGATGATGTCGTCTGCTCTAGCGACCGTCGCGAGTCGATGTGCAATGAGGATCGCGGTGCGGTCGGCCAGCAGATGGTCGATTGCTCGCTCCAGTAGGGACTCGGTTGCCGGGTCGAGGCGTGACGATGCCTCGTCGAGGACCACAACGCCAGGGTTCCGTAAGAACACTCGCGTGAAGGCGAGAAGCTGCGCTTGGCCTGCTGACAAGCCGCCGCTTCCCGAATCGAGCATCGTATCGAGGCCAAGCGGTAGCGTCGCGAGCCACGGATCGAGCTCGAGCCGCTCGATGACCTGCTTGAGTTTCTCGTCTGGGACCGATGCGTCGAAGAACGTCAGGTTCTCTCTGATCGTCGCTCTGAACAGTTGAACATCCTGCGTCACCATTGCAACGCGGGCTCTCAGGTCGGTCATTGCGACATCCCACGTTGCACGGCCACCAACGGTCACGGTGCCGATCTGCGGCTCGTGGAGTCGTGTCACGAGTCGTGCAACGGTCGACTTCCCGCTTCCCGTTCGACCGAGTAGGCCGACAACGCGTCCGGGCGCAATCGTGAAGTTGACATCCTTCAGCACGATCTCGTCTCCTGCCTCGTCGTCGTAGGTGAAGGTCACGGATTCGAACGACACGCCAAGCGGCCCAGGAGGTAGCGACGCATCATCTCGCTGGGGGAGGCGAGTCTCGGTGCGCAAGAGTTCCTGCACACGGTCGATCGATGCGCCTGCCTTCTGGAGATCTACGAGCTCTTCACGAATCTGCTCGATCGGTCTGTGTGCCATCTCGACGTATTGGAAGACCAGGTACACAGACCCAATCGTGAGGGATCCGACTCCGAAGAGCCAAGATCCGAGTACGAACACGATGACGAGCGACGCGAAGTACAACACCATCGACGAGACCCACATCAATGACCAGCCGGTCCAACCTCGGACCACTTGTGGGAGCCACGTTCGTTGGATGTCATCAAAGCGCGACAGCATGAAGCCGGTCGCCCCGTTCGCCTCTATGTCCTCCGTGCCGTCGATCTGCTCCCCAATGAAGCCGTACATCTCGGCACTCGTAGCCCTGATCGCCTTCTGCCATGGCACCGTGATGCCGTGCAGGCGGAACAGCCCAACGAGCATCAGGACCGTGAAGATCGAAATCCCCAGGCCAACAATCCAAGACTCGATCCAGAGAAGCACGAGGATTCCCGTGAGCAGCACCCCGTTGCCCATGACCTTGATGATCATCGAGGAGAAGAAGTTGGAGAGGGCAGTCACGTCCCCATCTATCCGCTCGATGAGAGCCCCTGGACTCGTCGACTTGTGGAATCCCATGTCGAGATGCAGAACGTGATCGGTGAGGTCCGATCGGAGCTGATTCGTGGCAGACCAGCCGATCTGTTCAGCGAGGTACGTTGCCAACACCATCAGCAACTGGGTCACGACCGCTATGACCATGAATACGATCGCAAGTGGAACCAGGCTTGATACGGCAGAGCCCGCAATAGCACCGTCGATGAACAGTCGAATGAGTTGCGGGTTCGCCAGTTGCAGAGCAATGGTTGCCAGAAGGACGACGCCGAGGAGCGATACCTTGGGTCTGTGCGGCCGCAGGTAGCCGGTGAAAAGTCTGATGTAGGCACGTACAGGAATCATGGAGGTCCTTCGAGGATCAGAGACGAGGCAGAGTTACGGCAACGCGGTTGCCGCTCAGCATGTTTCGGAAGGCGGGAACGCAGTTGTGTTTACTGCAAACGGGCGCGCGCGAGAGCTGACGATGGTGATGTTGGCATGTGTAGCCCGTTCATCGAAGCTCCTGACGTAGCGAACCCGGTTCCGCGAAGAACCAGACAGAAGCCATGCTCGCACAGGTGCGGCGGAGGTGTCAAGCCTTCAGAGCAGATGCACAACGATCAGCGCCCCAAGGAACGCAGCACTGTTCGTGCCGATGTGGGCGAGCACCGGGGCAGCGGCGCTGTTGGCGTAGAGGCGGATCCATTGAAACACGAGACCCGCGAGAAACGTGCCGCCAACGGTGCCGAGGATGGCGATCGCCACGCCGAGCCCTCCATCGACGAGTACACCGGCCGGATTCACATTCAGCGTATTGATTGTCGGGAGGATGTGCCAAAGCCCGAACAGTGCCGAGGTGAACACGGCGGACAGGAACGGGGAGTATCTCCGCGCGAACATGCCGAAGACAACCCCGCGAAAGAGCACTTCCTCATAGAGGGCGGTTGCGAGGGGGATTCGCACGAAGGTCTGGAAGAGCACCCAGCCAACAGAGTTGTTGATGACACGGTCGTCTTCGAAGAAGGTGCGAGTAGCTGGGACCGTGACACCGAGGGCGATAACCGAAGCTATGAGCCCTACCACGACGCCTCCGACGAGGAGTCCTCTGCGAAGCCGATCCTTGCGCAGGCCCATCGACGTCCACGTGGTGCCTGCTCTGCGTGCAATGAACAACGCGACACCGAGAATGCCGAGATTGAACGGAATGTGCCACTCGGACGCGAGCACCTCGTTGGCGATGACATTGGCGTACAGGGCGAGAGCGACGATCGCACCCAGGTGCAACATGTGTGCTTTGTGCGGCCGTGGTGGCCGCTCGAGCCACATGCTCGGCTTCCACATACGATCCCAGTCCTGGACTGGCCACGACAAGGCCTGCTCTCGTGTGGTTGCTTCCATGTCCCCTGACATAGCAGCTAACAGTAGACATTTCGTCGAGTATCGAGTGTCGAAAACAGAAATCCTCTCGGAGAGAACTTATGCTGGCTCCATGCCCATTCTTCACACGTTCAAACAGACGGTCCTCGAGCTCGGTCGAGGTGAGGCCAAGACGAAGGCTCGGCCGTTGACGGTCGGTGGCGAGTCGCTCGACCGCTCCGCGGCCGGCCTCGACTCGCGCACAGGCGAGCGTGTCGTGATGTTCTGGCTCCTTTCGGACAGGGCCCTGTTCCTGGTCGTAGGTTCCGCGACGAGCGACTACGCCTATCGAGTGCCGTACGAGGCGATTGGAGAGATCCGGCTCGACTTCGACGAAACGGTCGACTTTCTGCCGTGGTACGTCAGGATCGCGATCGGTGGCGATGCCAGCGGAGATATCACCCGCCTGGAACCAGGGAGTGTGCCTGGTCAGCCTCTCGTAGCGCGTCCTCCTGTTGCCGTCGACGGAGATGAGCGCAACCGTTTTGCTCGGGGAGAGATCGTCCCCCTCACCGGATTCGGTGCGTTTCCGAGGAGATTTCGTGATGCGCTGGTTCGACGAATGGAGCTTGCTGGTCGATCGGTGTCCATCACAGGGTCTGAGGCCGCTGACAGGCCGATGCATGGGAGCAAGCGTCGATCCAAACATGAGACCGACGAGTAGGAGACGTCACGGATCACCACGGGGCCTGACGTCGAAGTGTCCGCCAACCGTGCCACTCTCCTTACTCCGACTACCAGTCCCGGCTGAAGCCCACCGAGTGATTCCAGTCGGCGAGTAGCGTCCGAAGTGCGGCAACGAACGCGAGCGGCTGATCGAGCATGAGATGGTGATGTGCCTCAGGTATCGCGATGACGGGAGCGACGCGTCCCATGAGATCGTACATGTAGGCAGCAGTGTCGGGGGGTACGACAACGGAGCTCTCACCGGTGAACAGTGCAACCCTGCAGCGAACGGACGCGAGTTGGTCTCGCATGGAGATGAGTGTTCCCATGAAGAGACGCGGGTCGAACTTCCATGTCCAGCCCTGATCCGTTTCGTAGATCGAGGTGCGGGCGATGTAGTCAACAATGTATCCGTTGACGCACGGTTGCGGCGGTATCAGTCGAAAGTGTGACACGGCCTCCTCAAGGGTCTGGTAGACACCTGGGGCACGGAACGCTCTGCCAGACCGGGCCTCTACGGACTCTGGGTCCGGCCGACGGACCGGAGCATCCACGATCACGGCGCCTGCGAGATCGTCGCCGTACGTCGCCGCGGTTTGGATGGTGACCATTCCACCGAGACTGTGACCAACGACGACCGGTGGACCGGGGAACCCCGCGTGTCGGGACACCTCCATGACTTCCCTCGCCCAGATCTCATGCGAGTAGGAGGACCGACGCCCCGAATCGCCGTGGCCAGAGAGATGCAGGGCGATCGGGTGCCAGTTCTCTGTGAACATCGGGGCGATGAACGACCACCAATGGGCGTGGGCTGCGCCACCGTGTACAAAGACGAGCCCTGGCTTGCCTTTGTCGTCACCCCACGACAGGTATCGAATCGGCGTGCCCTCGACCGCGACGTCGCTGCGGCTTGGCTCGTGGGCGATTGCTGATGTGAACCAGGCAGGTGTCATATCACTCACCGCTTCGAACCTCGTCTGGGAGGAGGAACCATCTGAGGTCCTCGAAGGATGCTGTCGACTCTATTGGATCTGGGACAGGTCCTGTTGAAGGATCGATCGAGTCGAGGAGGGTGCGAGCCTCCTCGAGGTAGGTGGCGAGCACATAGTCGCTTGCACGCTGAGGAGCTGCGGTGTACCGAAGAGCACCGTCGTCGTAGTCGATGTCGGAGAGGGAGAAGGGTGTGTGGCCCCGACCATCGACGTGCTCCCATCCAGCAGTGTCCACGTTGAATCGGTACCACGGAAGGAGCTTCCATCCGTGGGTCGCCACGACGTTGACCGCCTCGACGATGAAGTCGAACACAGCGTCCGAGATGAAGTAGTTGAGGTTGACCCTGATCCAGCCGGGCTTGATGCCCTCACATCCGAGGAGCACCTCATCGGCAATATCTGAAGAATGCTCATCATCGATACCGAGGAGCGCATGTCCGTACGGCCCTGCACATGAGCACCCGCCACGGGACTGGATGCCGAACAGGTCGTTGAGAAGCGAGACCACGAAGTTGTGGTGCAGATACTGGCCTTCGTGTTTCACCACGAACGACACGATGCTCAGTCGATCAGCATCGGGGTTGCCGAGAATCTCGATATTCGGATTCTGCTGCCACGAAACGATCGCCTTGTCGATGAAGCCCTCTTCAAGTTTCCGAATCCGATCTGAACCGACAGCTTCCTTGAGTTGGAACACAAGGCCTGCTCGGATCGACTCGATGATTGCCGGTGTGCCTCCCTCCTCTCGATGTTCGATGTCTGCGAGGTATTCGTGGGAATCGGGACGAACGAACGAGACCGTGCCACCGCCAGGTATTCCAGGGACGGCGTTCCTGAACAGTTCTTTTCGCGCGACCAGGAGCCCAGGCGTCCCTGGTCCACCGATGAGCTTGTGCGCCGAGATGAACACAGCGTCCTTGTACGCATCCGGCTCATCCTCGGGGCTCATATCAACGGCGACGTAAGGCGCCGCCGCCGCGAAATCCCAGAACGACAACGCACCGTACTTGTGGAGCAGGGACGCAATGCCTCTGGTGTCCGACAGGATCCCTGTGACATTGGAGGCAGCAGAGAAGGAACCGATGAGGAGAGGTCGCTCTTGGTACCTGATCAGCTCACGTTCAAGGTGGGTCTGGTCGATGTGACCGTCGCGATCTTCGCCGATCTTCACGACGTCTGCGATCGATTCGCGCCAGGGAAGCTCGTTCGAGTGGTGCTCGAACGGCCCGATGAACACCACGGGACGCTCCGAGTGGGGGATGACATCTGTGAGGTGATATCGATCGTCGAGTGCCCTGGGAATGACCAGTCCGAGGACGGTGATCATGCGATCGATCGCACCGGTACATCCCGAACCGACAAAGAGGACGGCGTGTTCGTCGGATGCGTTCATGCATTGGCGAATGATCTCGCGGGCATCCTCCCGGAAACGTGACGTTTGGAGACCCGTTCCTGACGATTCGGTGTGCGTGTTGGCATAGAGCGGCATGACGACGTCTCGGATGTAGTCCTCGATGAAGCTGAGAGATCGGCCCGAAGCTGTGTAATCGGCGTACGTCACACGTCTGTCGCCGAAGGGCCCAGGCACGACGTGTTCTGTGCCTATGACCGAATCGCGGATCGTCTCGATAATGTCCATTGCAGAAGCGTACTTGGAACCGGGAGCGTGGACAGCTGACAAGGTGGCCGGACATTTCGTGTGCGGTGGCGCACGTTCAGCGCTGTTGGAGTTGCCATGTCTGTGTGCCGTGGCGTTGCCGGTGTTGCTCGCTTAGCGGTCGAGAGCGTCGAGCCAGTCGTCGAAGCCGGCCGGCGCGCTAGGACCCTTGGATCGGAGTCGAGCCGTGACCCTGCCTCCGCTCGCCTCGAGTCGTTCTGCCATCTTGTCGAGCATCTTGCCTGGCGACGTCTTGTAGGTGCAGAACACGGCCGACGGCGTTGCCTGCAGCTCCAGGCTGTCGATAAACCGAATGGTCGCGTGTGTTGCATGTTGCAGGAAGAAGAAGAGACCTTCAGTCCAACTCCCCACGCAGACGGCATCCGCCTCATTCACCTGCTTGGCGTCCGCTGTGGCTACCGGTGCAACGCTGCACTCATGGCCACGCTCGACTGCCAGTCGTGCCATGTCCTCTGCCGCTGCCTTGGTTGTTCCCTTCCGGCTGTCGAATACGATTGCGATTCGCATCTGTCACTCCTCCCGAGACCCGGCGGTTGGGTGCCGGTATACACAAAATCTTACCAATCCAGCCAAATGCGGGTGAGAGGTTCAGAGTCTCTCGTGCTGGCTCACACCAGGATTGCACCCTCACGGATGAGTAGTTCGCGCTTCATCTCCGGGCCGAACGCGTAGTTTCCGATCGTGCCATCTGAGCGAACCACCCGGTGGCAGGGAACGAGCAACGGAACCGGGTTGCGCCCGAGCGCTGTTCCCACCGCACGCACCGAACCAGGGTTGTCCAACTGCTCAGCGATCCACCCATAGGTGCGTACCGTCCCCGCTTCGATGCGGCTGCATACGGCAAGCACTGCGCGTTGAAAGTTACCCAGACCGCGGAGGTCGACAGGCACCTCAGCCGTCATGCCGCTTGTTAGTGCATTGCCTAGGCAGACCTCGAGCTCCTTTGGCAGGCGATCGGCGATGTATGCGCTTCTTCTGTGAGCCGCGAGGAAATCGTCGATACTGTCGCATGCGAATCGCGGCGTGAGCCCTGTGACACCTGTGGGGCTCCACGCGATCCACACAGGGCCGAATGGGCTTTGCGCTGTTGCGACCCTGTCAGCAGCTCCCGCTCTAAGAAGGGTTGACTGTGCGAGTTCCGATGGCGGGTGGCTGCTCAGTGACGCGAGCTCATGTATCAGGTCGTTCATGTGAGGTCCTCTTTGTCGATGATCTCGCGCAATTTGCTCAGGCCGCGAGATATGTCTGCTTTGACTGTTCCTTGCGGACGGCCAGTAATTTCAGATATCTCAGAGACAGGCAAGTCGACGACGTGCCGCAGCACGACGGCGGTTCGTTGTGCACTTGACAGTCCTGCGAGCCTCATGCTCCATCCATCATTGTCGAATGGCTCGTCGTCGCGGATACCAATGAAGTCCTCCGATGGCAGGGGGTCGGTTCGACGAGATCTCGTTGCTTTGTTGCGGCACAGGTTGAGCGCAATCGTCCACAGCCATGGACGCAGGGCCAGACTCTTGACCTGTTTGGGCTCGTATCGTTCGAGAGCTCGGTATGCGCGCAGGAATGTTTCCTGGGCAACCTCTTGAGCGTCATCGTGGCGCCGGGTGAGCCGCAGCGCCCCCGAGTAGATGCCAGGCTGGTACGTCGTGACCATGAGCGTGAAGCCACCGTCGAGATCGTCAAGAATTGATCGCTGTATCTCGTTTTGGTCCACAACAGTCATCGGCTCCATACCCTAGAGAACCCTTCGGTGGCCAGGTCGGTTGCACTCAATCGAGGAGCTCTGCGAGAAGCCGGCGCACGAGCTTGTCGATCTCGTCTCTGACGTGACGTACGGTGTCGAGATCCTGCCCGGCAGGGTCGACGAGATCCCAGTCGAGATACCGCTTGCCTGGCAGCACAGGACACGCGTCGCCACACCCCATCGTGACGACGACGTCTGACTCCTTCAGTGTCTCTTGCAAGAGCACGCTGGGCTGTCGTGTAGAGATGTCGATGCCCCACTCCTGAAGGACCGCTTTTGCCATTGCGTTGATCGAGTCGGTCGGTGCAGAACCTGCAGAGAGCACATCGATTCGACCCATGGCGTGATGTTCGAGAAGACCAGCCGCGATCTGTGATCGCCCCGCGTTGTGGACGCAGACGAACAGCACCTGTGGCTTCACACGAACATCACGATCGACTCTCGATGGCACGAGCGCGAGAGTACAGGAACGAGCCGTCCAGTATGCCCGAGAATCGGGGCCTTCCTGTGGTGGGAGTGTCACCTGGGGGGGGCGTCATGTGTGGTGCAGACGTCGGGGCGTGGCTGCGTGCAGCGAACAGGTGATCGAGTGACCGTAAAGTCCAACGATGATCGGATCACGTGCAACGACAGGTGCCCTACTGGCGCTGATCACTGCAGGACTCTGGGGCGTTACAGGCGCGATGGCCGGTGGCGTGTTCGATGTTGTTCCCCCTGCCTATGTTGCGCAGGTCAGGGCGATCGTGACGGTGATCGTGCTTCTGCCGTATGCGGTGCTCAGAGGTACGTTCAGGGTGCCTGCCCAGCTGTGGAAGTTCATGATTCTTGGGGCGAACCTCGCGCTGGTGAACGTGTCGTTCTACTGGGCGCTCGATCTGCTTGGTGTTGGACCGGGTGCCACGATTCAGTTTCTTGGACCGATTCTCGTACTCATCTGGATGAAGGTCGCCCGTGGCCACGCCGTCGGGCCGATCGTGTGGGTGGCGGCCGTAGGTGCAGTGATGGGTGTCGCTCTCGTGACGGAGGCTTGGTCACTCGATGCGTCTGACCTGGTAGGTGTCGGAGCGGGACTCGTGTCAGCCGTCACCTTCGCGACCTACCTGTTGTATGGGGAATATCTGGGAGCCTCGTACAAGCCGCTGCAGATTGCTGTATGGGGCTTCCTTTTCGCCTCGTTGCTATGGATCGTGGCACTTCCTCCCTGGACGTTTCCTGCGAACGTCTCGGGATCTGCGTGGCGTGACCTGCTGATCATTGGTGTGTTCGGAACGGCACTCCCGTTCATCATCGAGTTTCAGGCGCTGCGAATGGTCGCGTCAGGCGTCGTTGGCGTCGTTGCGACAGCTGAGCCGGCCATAGCTGCTGTGACGGCGGCGGTACTGCTCGGACAGCAACTCGGTGGCGTGCAATGGGCCGGTGTTGCTGTGGTTGTCATCGCCGTCGCCACTGTCCAACGGTTCGGCCTCCAGGATGTGCACAGCCCGGCCCCGATCGCGTGACCCGGGCCATTTGTCACAGGTGAGCGCTAGGTTCACGGTATGTCGAAGGTGAAGCGTCTCGTTGTTGCGTGGCTCGCTCTGATGGGTTCAGCAGTTCTTGGTGCCTTCTTGGTGAGGAAGCTGATCCCAGCGTTTGGAGACGAGACATCGGATTCGTTCTCGATCGTGACGACCTTCGGTGGCGCCAGATTCGAGAGTACGGCGGGGGATCTTTCGGAGGGGAGCGTGTTCACGATGTTCGGTGGCGTAGAACTCAACCTCGTACATGCAACCATCGATGAGAGAGCCACGATCATCCTTCGCAGCATCATGGGAGGGATCGATGTGAAGGTCCCGCCTACGTGGCGCGTCGAACTGATTGCCAACGAAGTACTCGCCGAAATCGGTAACCGCACCAACCCTGACGACGTGCCTGACGACGCCCCGCTTCTCCTCGTTGACGCAACGGCGATTGTTGGTGGCATCGAGATCCGCGTCTTCGAGGTCGTGTGATGCCGGTAGACCTCGCCTCCACGATCACCTACCTCAAGGATCACGCGTTGGAGCACGGCTTTCACGTGCACGATGAGAGGCACTTCATCGAGACGTACACGCTGCGTCAGTCTTGGGAGATTGACGTGCATCCCGCAGACGCGTGCACCGGCCCACTCGATCTCCATATAGCGGTGGACGTGGAACCGCGGTTGCTGCTCAAGTTCGAAGAGGCGCTGAACGATTCCGATGACGTGCCAGAGGACACGGACGACGCCTACCTCGTGACGTTCTTTTTCAACTGGTCGCTTCCACCGCTCGAGAACCCTCCAGATCTCATCATGCTCTCAGCCGAGCTAGCGGGCATCGGGGGGATTGACCTTCCCATCGAGGTCAGCTCCGTCGAATCCATGGGAGCGCTCGCGGCGGCGGAGGACAGAAGATTGAGCGTCGTGGGAGCGGCGAAGCGCTCACTCGTGGATCTCGTCTTCCGTCAGGATTCACTCTGCGACGTATTCGACCGGGTACACGAAGTCTCGATGCATCTCGTCGACAATGCCGGAAGGTGGACCGGAGAGGGCTAGCGACGTTGCATGAGCCGTGCGGAACGCCGAGAGTTCTTGTACATCTTCAACGGTTCGCATCGGTCGGCATCGGAGCGGACATATCGGCATCGTGGCCGATCTTTGCCCCCCGATGCCGCATTGCATGCGATGATCGAAGTCGACGCCATCCCGTTGGCAAGGCGACAACATTTGACCGGTACCATTTCCGGCTCACGACAACGCGAGGAGGCAGGTGCAACGATGACAACGCTGGGAGACGACACGTTCACGGTTCCTGATGCAGGCACCTCAGGGGAATCGGACCCAGGGCACGGACCGAAACGCATGGCACTCGTCGCGTCCAAGGGCGGACTCGATGAGGTGTATCCGGTCCTCATACTGGCAACCACGGCTGCCGCGCTCGACTGGGAAGTCGGTGTGTTCTGCACGTTCTACGGCCTCGACATGGTGAACACCAAGCGCATGCACAAGCTCAAGGTCTCACCTATTGGCAACGCAGCAGCACCGCCACCGCTCAAGGGCAAGGAGATGCGCGTTCCGAATATCGTCTCGATGCTGCCAGGCATGACGTCGGTAGCCACCAAGATGATGAAGGGATGGATGGAGGAATCCAACATGCCTGACCTCGAAACGATGATGGAGATGTGCCTCGAAAGCGGCGTTCAGTTCTACGCCTGTTCGACGACGATGGGTGTCATGAACGTGAGCCAGGACGACATCATGCCAGAAGCCACATGCCTCGGAGCTGCCGCGTTTCTCGATTTCGCCGCTGACGCTGACCTGGCGCTATTCATTTGAGCAGACCAAGCGGTTCCTGCGACTGACACCCTGTGTGGCCAGATGGGAAGCGCTTGAAGATTCCAGAACTTCCACAGCGGTCTGCCCATGATGTGCACCTGATGGCCGGTAGTGTTCGGACGCGGCTCGCACATGTCGATGCGCCAGGCGTCGACTGGACCGACAACGCGGTTGTTGTTCGTGCAGCCGCACGGATGTAGGCGGTAGCCGACGCGTTGGGTAGGAGGAAGATCTGCGTTACGGATTCGTGATCGACCAGACCGTGTGCATCGGCTGCCACGCGTGCAGCGTTGCGTGCAAGACGGAGCACGAGGTACCTCTCGGTGTGAATCGGACATGGGTGAAGTACGTCGAGAAGGGCAAGTGGCCCGACACCAGGCGCTTCTTCTCTGTGATGCGTTGCAACCACTGCACGGAGGCGCCCTGCGTCACGATCTGTCCCACGTCAGCTCTGCACAAGCGACGAGACGGCATCGTGGATTTCGATACGAGCATCTGTATTGGATGTAAGTCGTGCATGCAGGCGTGTCCCTATGACGCTCTCTACATCGACCCGTATGACCACACAGCCCAGAAGTGCAACTACTGCGTGCACCGTATCGAGGTGGGCCTCCAGCCGGCCTGCGTTGTTGTGTGTCCAGAGCAGGCGATCATCGCAGGCGATCTCGACGATCCCGGTTCGAGGATTGCTGCAATGGTGGCTGTTGGGGACCTCACCCAGCGTGCCGTCGAGAGGGGGACGAAGCCGAATCTCTGGTACAAGGGTGTCGAGCCTGCGAACGTCGAGCCGCTCGCCGCTACGCGATCGAGTGACGGCGGCATCTGGAGAGACCCAGAGGGAATCGAGCGGTCCTGGCTCGACGTCGACCTCAACGCGGCGACACCGAACACGAGAACGATACGTCGATGCGTCACAACCGATGCGGGACATCCACGGGTTGTGTACGCCAACGACTCCCCAAGGCCCTGGGGATGGCGGGTGTCGAGTTACTTCCTCACAAAAGCGATATCGGCAGGCGTCGCCATCGCGGCAGCTGTGGCGCTCTTGTTCGGCGCTGCAATCGAATCGATGTGGATGCGCCTGACCGGTCCACTCGTCGGGTCCCTGTTCCTTGTAGTGACCGGAATTCTCCTGGTGTGGGATCTCAAACGTCCGGATCGCTTCTACTACCTCCTGACCAAAGGCAACCCGTCGTCCTGGCTTGTACGAGGTACCTGGATTCTGGCTGCTCAGGCGACCACGTTCGCTGTCTGGTTGCTTGCCGCGTTCGCACAGATCGACGGCGTAGTGCGAGGAGCGATCTGGGGTGCAGCGGTGGTCGGCCTGGCCACTGCGGGGTACACAGCCTTTCTCTTCGGCCAAGCAAAGGGACGTGCCCTCTGGAATAGCCCACTGCTGGTTTGGCACATGATCGCGGCAGCGCTCACGGTTGGTGGTGGCGTGTCTCTGATAGCGTCGTTAGCGTCCGTGACCAGGGGTTTCTCTGGGTCACCGGCCCGACTCGTTGCCGGCAATATCCCCGCTGGGACCGAAGCATTCGCCTGGACGATGCTCATCGGTGCCATCGGTCTGGGAGCGATTGCAGCACTCGAGGCCAAGGCGCCGCACACACAAGACGTTGCCGTCGCCTATCACCACATGTCGAAAGGTCTCTTCGCCTCCGAATACCGCCTCGGTCTCTTTGCGAGTGTCGCCGTTGCGGTCCTTGCTGCCGGCGCGATGTTGTACGGCGCCCCCGTCATAGTGGGAGCTGCCGGGGGTGTGATTGCAATGATCGGCGTATGGATGATCGATGATGCGTTCGTGAAAGCCGGACAAAGCGTTCCCTTGACGTGAGGTACCAATGACGAGCAGCAATGACATTCCGCGAATCGTCCCAGGGAGTGAACTCACGAGCTACCCGCCCGTCGAGATGTGGGACGACTGGGAGGAGTACGACGCTACCGCGTGGCCGAAGCGGATCAAGAACAGGTTCCGGCTCGTGCCGACAACGTGCTTCAACTGTGAATCCGCTTGTGGTCTCCTCGCCTACATCGACAAGGACTCGGGCGAGATTCGTCGCTTCGAGGGGAACCCGCAGCACCCAGGCTCGCGTGGCAGGAATTGCGCCAAGGGACCAGCAACCATCAACCAGGTCAACGATCCTGAGCGAATCTTGTACCCACTGCGACGGGTTGGAGAACGTGGAAGTGGCGAGTGGGAGCGCGTGACGTGGGAGGACGCTCTTACCGATATCGGCGGGCGGATCGGGACGGCGATCAGGGAAGGTCGCCACGACGAGATCATGTACCACGTCGGTCGCCCAGGTGAGGATGGGTTCATGGACCGGACGCTCAAGGCGTGGGGCGTCGATGGTCACAACAGTCACACGAACATCTGCTCGTCGGGTGCACGAGTCGGTTACGCCATGTGGTCAGGCTACGACAGGCCATCATCTGATTTCGCCAACGCTCGGTTCATCCTCTTGCTATCCGCCCATCTCGAGACGGGCCATTACTTCAATCCGCATGCTCAACGCATCATGGAGGCGAAGCAGTCGGGGGCAAAGATCGCCACCGTCGACCCGCGGCTGTCGAACACGGCTTCGATGTCCGACCACTGGCTCTCATGCTGGCCAGGTACCGAGCCTGCGATGCTCCTCGCAGTCGCGAGACTCCTCCTCGAATGGGACGCCGTCGATCACGGATTCGTGCGCCGATGGGTCAACTGGCAGGAATCACTCGCGTCGCGCTACGAGCACCGACCTCAGACGTACACCGAGTTCATCAACATCCTCAAGGAGGAGTACGCAGCGTTCACGCCTGAGTGGGCCACCGAGGAGTGCGGGCTCCAGCCCGGCCAAATCGAGGCCGTAGCCAGAGAGATCGCGGACGCAGGTCACGCCTTCTCCTCCCATACATGGCGGTCTGTCGGGTCAGGGAATCTCAGCGGGTGGCAGGGGGCAAGAACGCTCCAGTTCCTGCACGTCCTCACCGGCTCCGTCGGCACGAAGGGTGGCCTGTCACCGTCGGGGTGGGTGAAGTTCAAGCCACAGCATTGGAACATGCCAGGGCCACACAGCCGATGGAACGAACTGCTTTGGCCCAAGGAGTATCCGCTCAGCCACCACGAGATGAGCTTCCTGCTTCCCCATTTCCTCAAGGAGGGGAGAGCCAAGCTCGACGTGTATTTCACTCGCGTGTACAACCCAGTGTGGACGAACCCCGATGGCTTCACCTGGCTTGAAGTGCTCAAAGACGAATCCAAAGTCGGGATGCACGTCGCGTTGACGCCGACCTGGTCGGAGACCGCCTGGTTTGCGGACTACGTGCTTCCGATGGGTGTAGCTGCCGAACGTCACGACACCCACAGCTACGAGACGCACGCAGCGAAATGGCTCGGCTTTCGGCAGCCTGTGCTGAGAGTCGCAGCCGAACGAGACGGGCGGACGATCAACCGCACCTATGAGACCAACCCTGGGGAGGTGTGGGAGGAGACGGAGTTCTGGATCGACCTGTCGTGGGCGATCGATCCTGACGGGTCCCTTGGAATTCGCAAGTGGTTCGAATCGCCCAACGATGACCGTAGACCCGTGTCGGTCGATGAGTACTACGGATGGATGTTCGAGAACTCGGTGCCAGGTCTGCCAGAGAAGGCTGCGGAAAAGGGGCTCACTCCCCTCCAATACATGCGACGTTTCGGCGCTGTCGAGGTCGAACGTGACGTGTACCAGATACATGAACGGCCAGTCGACGGCACGGTTTCCAGTGACGACGGGGTTGTGCGACGCAATGGCGTACCCGTTGGCGTTTCCGTAGAAGGCTCCGTTGTGCAGGGCTTCAAGTCTCCAAGTCGTAAGTTGGAATGGTATTCCCAGACCATGGATGCATGGGGGTGGCACGACGAAGCGGTTCCGGGGTATCAGAAGACGCACGTGTACTGGCGCGACCTAGACCTTGCAGACGCCGAGCGAATTCTCGTCCCCATATTTCGCTTGCCGACGCTGATCCACACCCGCTCAGGGAATGCCAAGTATCTGTACGAGATAAGTCACGGACATCCCCTGTGGATCAACACCGACGACGCTGAACGCCTCGGCTTCGTGACCGCGGACCTCGTCCGAATCGAGACGGAGTCCGGCCACTTCGTGATGAGAGCCTGGCCGACGGAGGGCATACGCCCAGGTGTCGTCGCGGCCTCCCACCACCTCGGGCGGTGGAGACTCGACGACGAACGAGGAAACGAGCGGTGGTGCTCAGCGCTCGTCAATGTCGAGCAACTTGGCGACAGCACGTGGAGGCTTCGCCAGCTGAAGGGGATCGAGCCATTCACATCGAACGATCCCGACTCCGAGCGGATATGGTGGAGAGATCCTGGCGTCAACCAGAACCTCGCGTTCGCTGTACATCCAGACCCTATCTCTGGTATGCATGCCTGGCACCAGAGAGTGCGCTTGATCAAGGCGCAGCCAGGAGACAGATACGGGGACGTTGTCGTGGACACGAACAAGAGCTTCGAGGTGTACCAGCAGTGGTTGGCGATGGCGAAGCCGGGTCCTGGCCCCGGGGGCCTTCGCAGGCCCATGTGGCTCGACCGGCCGGTGAAGCCGACCGCTGAGGCGTACATGGCAACCGAGTCGGACCAGTGAACGCACGGCCCTCTTTGGATGCACCCCTGATCTGTGCCGCGTTGGATGTGTCGGTGAGCGGCGCCGGTGTAGAGAGTGGATGCGACGAGCCGGAGGTGGCGGGCGTGTGAACGAAGTGATCGATGCGAACGTTCCACGATTCAACCAGGCATGCGTCGCGGCGTTGACCGGTATCGCGTTCGTGGTGCAGTCGTGGCCTCTCGTAGCGATCGTAGCGATCGTGCTTGGAACGTCTCGATTCCTTGGACCGAAATACGCCCTGTTCACCCAGGTTTATGTCAGGGCTCTGCGTCCGAGACTTCGGGGAGCCGTCGTCACTAAGCCTGCGGCCCCGGCGGCTTTCGCTCAACTCCTTGGAGTCGTGTTGCTGAGTCTCGCCACGGTTCTGCTCATTGTCGAGGCCTCAGCGGCCGGCTGGATAGTGACGCTTGCCGTCACGGCGCTCGCCTCACTCGGTGGTTTTGGCGGAGTCTGTGTTGGGTGCATCATCTACGACAAGGCGACAGATCGGTCGTGACGTCCTGTCACCGGTGACCGCCTCGATCATGTCACGTGGACATCGAAACGTTCCAATGGAGAGCAGCCTCATCTACGACGGTTTCGAAGCGAAGCCCCATCAGGATCGTTCCTGCACATCCAGCAGCCTCGGCTTCTGCCGCGACCTTGAGAGAGGCATCCCAAGCGATTGCGCGGCGTGCGGTCGGATTTGACGCTTCAGCCAAGCTGTATCGGAGGGCGTCGGTGACGCTCCGAGCGCCGATGCTCTCCATGCGGTCGACCCACCGTGCCGAGAACGGCGGAATTGCCATGAGCAACACGGGCGGGTCCTGTGGTGTCAGTTGTAGCTTTTCCACGTGTTCGCTGACGGTTGCGGGGTCGAGCAGCGGCCCGGCAACGAGGAATTGCGCGCCTTCGTCCACATGGCGCTGCTTCGCCTTTGCGCTGAATGCTGTCGGTGTACCAACCTCGAAGTTGGGGAGTGACGATTGGAGCGCCCTGAGGTGCTGGACGATCTCAAGTGGACCGGCGAGGTGTTCCACATGTGGCAGCGTGTCACCGACAACCACGAGAAACGAGTCGACACCGTTCCCGAGGGCGCCGCGCACCTCTGACTCGATCGCGAGGATGTTGCGGTCCCTCGTTGAGATGACCACTGTCGGAGAAACCGAAGGAGCATCGTGCGTGATCCTTGCCGAGAACGCATAGGGTGAGACGCGGGTCCTTCCGAACACGTTGTCCGTGACGAGAACGTGCTCCCAGCTACCTTCGAGGAGCAGATGGGACATATTCGGCAGAACCGGCGGATTGATCTCAGCCATTCTGATGAAGGTGTCGCTCTCAGTCAGCATGGCGAAGCTGCCTCGGTGTGCGAGCAATGAAATACTTGGCTTGATCGTGGTGGCATATGATTGCTGACGTCGTCTGCTCAGGCTGGTACTGGAAACCGGTCTCTTGGCCGACGTCTACACCGATGCGGCTCGCCCCCAAGAGGTTCGACACAGTCAGGTTGTCCTCGA
Organism: uncultured Acidimicrobiaceae bacterium; assembly: GCA_964460075.1. GTDB lineage: Bacteria > Actinomycetota > Acidimicrobiia > Spongiisociales > UBA5794 > JAMBLL01. Next base: position 92,520 of record CAYWPC010000003.1, on the reverse strand, counting down.
GATCTGGGCACGCTGGATAGCCCCACGAGTATCTGCCACCTCGATACCGCTGGCGGAACAGGCCTCGGATCGTAGGATCGTCGTCATCCGCGATTCCGAGTTCCTCCCTGATTCGGGCGTGCCAGTACTCGGCGAGGGCTTCCGTCATCTCGACACCGATGCCGTGAAGCTTGAGATACTCCTCGTAGCGATCCTCTGCAAACAGATTCGCGGCTCGTTCAGAGATTGCTGCACCCATCGTCACGATGTGGAATGCGGCGACGTCGCACACCTCGCCGTCGATCGGACGGAAGTAGTCCGCAATGCACAGCCACGGATCCTGCTGCTGGCGAGGGAACGAGAATCGTGCCCTCTCCTGGACACGATCGGTGTCGGTCCATATAACAAGATCGTCGCCGTCGGCGTTCGCTGGGAAGTAGCCGTAGACGATCTGGGGATGGAGCAGGTCTGCGGCCCGCACGGACGCAAGCTCCTTGCGAACCTGGGGCATGAGCCGGGTCTTGAACACCTCGTCGGTCTCGCCCTTGTGCGGTCGATACTGCCACTGGTTGCGAAGAAGGGCCGTGATATTCAGGTAATGTGCCACCTCGTCGAGTTCGACTCCCTTAACGATCCGGTCCCCGAAGAACGGGGGCTGAGGTATGGGGTTGTCGCTTGTAACTGTTGGAGCTCGCAGCGGGATCGCAGCGGTATCTGGTCGGTGCCGATCGACCTTCGGGAGAAAGCGGTCGGGCTGAGAAGGCCGCTCTTGGTCGCCGGTTAGCCACTCCATGGCTGCGAGGCCCGCAAAGGCATCCTTCCCGTACACGACCGCTCCCTCGTAGCGTGGTGCAAGATCTTCCTCGACGTAACTTCGCGTGAGAGCGGCTCCCCCGAGGAGGACGGGTACCGTGCCGAAACCCCGTCTTGTGAGCTCTTCGAGGTTGTCGCGCATGACGAGCGTGCTCTTTACGAGGAGTCCGCTCATGCCGATCGCATCGGCGCCATGCTGTTGGAATGCTTCGATCATCTCCGCTATCGACACTTTGATGCCAAGATTGTGAACCCTGTATCCGTTGTTGGACAGGATGATGTCGACAAGGTTCTTCCCGATGTCGTGAACGTCGCCAGACACCGTCGCAAGAATGATCGACCCGCGGTCCGCAGAATCGATCCGATCAAGGTGAGGTTCGAGATACCGCACTGCTGCCTTCATCGTCTGGGCCGAGCGGAGGACAAACGGGAGCTGCATCTCGCCCGAAGCGAAGAGCTCACCAACCGCCTTCATTCCGGTGAGGAGCGTGCTGTTGATGATCTCGATGGCTTCGCTCTCCCGCAGGGCCTCGTCGAGGTCGTCCTCAAGGCCGACAGCGTTGCCAGTGATAATCCGCTTCTCCAGTCGCCCCCCGACATCGAGACCTTCGAGCGGGTCGACCGTGTTCTCCGACTCGGTCGCGGTGGCGAACGCTTCAAGGAGGTCCTCGAGCGGGTCGTAGCCTGGCGCCCTTCGATCGTATATGAGGTCGAGGCACGCAGTCTTGTGTGCGTCATCGATCTGGGCCAATGGGGTGATCTTGCCCGCATGGATGATTGCTGCGTCGAGGCCCGCGTCGAGGCATTCGTGAAGGAACACCGAATTGAGCACCCGTCGTGCTGCAGGCCGGAGCCCGAACGAGACATTCGAGACTCCGAGCACCGTGTGCACACCCGGCAGCTCGGCCTTGATCTGACGGATAGCGTTCATCGTCTCCATCGCATCCTTGCGGAGGTCGTTGTCGCCCGTTGAAAGAGGGAACGTCAAAGCGTCGAAGATGAGATCTTCTGGCGCAATCCCATAGCGGACCGTCGCGATGTCGTAGAGTCGATGGGCGACCTCCATCTTCCACTTCAGATCGCGAGCCTGCCCCCGTTCGTCGATGAGCAGGCAGATGACTGCTGCGCCGTGCTGTTGTGCCAAGGACAAGACGCTGTCGAGGCGAGATCCGGGAGCGTCCCCACCTTCGAGGTTGGCGGAATTGAGCACACACTTTCCACCGATGCGCTCGAGCGCTGCCTGCATCACACCAGGCTCGGTTGAATCGATGACAATCGGTGCCGTGACATCGGTTGCGAATCGCCCGGCCAGCACGTCCATGTCGGCTGCTCCGTCCCGCCCGACGTAGTCGACGCACAGATCGACGAGATGCGCACCCTCAGCGACCTGGCCTTCGCCCACAGCCACGCAGGCGTCGATGTCCCCGTTCAGCATGGCTTCACGAAACGCCTTGGATCCGTTTGCGTTGGTCCGCTCCCCGATGATGAGGAACGATGTGTCCTGCTCAAGCGGGACGGCAGCGTACGTAGAAGTAACCGATGCAACGTGGAGCGGCGTCCGCTGAGCGGGTGTTTCACCGCGTACTGCCTCGATGATGCGTGCGATGTAGCCAGGAGTCGAGCCGCAGCAGCCGCCGACGACGCTCACGCCATAGTCGCGCACGAAGGACAACACGTGTGCCGCCATGTCCTGTGCTTCGAGGTCATAGTGCATCGCCCCATCTACGACCGATGGCAGCCCCGCGTTGGGGATGATGCTGATCGGCGTGCGCGCATTCCCGGTGAGATACCGCACCGCCTCATACATTTCGACAGGTCCGGTAGCGCAGTTGATGCCGATGACGTCAGATCCGAGCGATTCCATGACTGATACAGCTGCACCGATCTCCGTTCCAGGGAGCATCCGACCGGTGAGTTCGATCGTCACCTGGCTCTGGATCGGAACTTCACGCCCTGAGGAGCGCATGGCTCGACGTGCACCGTTGATCGCTGCCTTCACCGACAGAAGATCGAACTGGGTTTCGATGATGACGAGATCGACACCGCCGTCGATGAGTCCTGCGGCTTCGATCTCGAAGTGGTCGGTCAATTCGGCGTAAGTGATCTGACCAAGCGTCGGAAACTTGGTGCCTGGTCCTATCGACCCGGCAACGAAACGGCCGTCGTAGTCATCGGCGACACGCCGAGCGATCGATGCCCCTGCTGCAGCGAGTTCGTACGCCCTGTCCTGGAGGCCATATTCTGCCAGAGGAACACCGAAGGCGCCAAAGGTGTTCGTCTCGACAACGTCGGCCCCAACATCAAGGTATGCCCGGTGTAGACCCTCGATCACATCGGGCCTTGTGGCATTGAGGATCTCGTTGCAGCCCTCGAGATCGGGGCCTCCGAAGTCATCTGCCGTCAGGCGCTGGGACTGCAACCAGGTGCCGGTAGCACCATCAAAGATGATCACGCGTCTGTTCACCGCGTCGAGATATGTGCTCACGACGCGGCCTCCGTGCGGATACAGGAAGGTTCACTTGTTCTACCCATTGCGACTCCTCTTGTCTCGAAACGCTCACGCGCCTCGAGCGGAGACCGCTCGGTGACTCTCATCGATCAGGCATTGGCACCGAACACGTCGGTTGCCGCGGCTTCATAGGGCCTGTCCCTCCACCGCTCTGGATGAGCGCTTCGTGTACAACTGTAGTGCAGGGATGTGGCGACGGAAACGGATTCCTTCAGGAGGATCTGTGCGACATGCGTCGCTTCCTTCGGCGTCGAAGCATCGCTGCGATCCACCCGAGTAAAGCGCCGAGGATCATCGAGATGACGACGATCACGTACAGGGGCGCTCGGCCACCTAGGAACAGAAACTCGATATTGGCATCGCTTGTGTTCTGGAATGTGAAGGTCGCAGCGATGGCGATGATGACGATTGCGACGATGAGACCGATGGTTCGTCGGTTCGAGGTTTCCTGAGCGTCTTGATGCTCCTGGTGTTCGTCATTCACGTGACTCCTGCTCTCTCTCGTCGGAAATCTCGGTCCCTGCCACGTGCACGCTCTCTCGTCACGACTCGTCGACGTCGATGTTGATTCGACGCAGCAATTGAGCGTTGACTGCCACGACGATCGTGCTCACCGACATGAACACCGCTGCGAGTGCCGGAGGCATGTCGAAGCCCCACGGCACGAGCACTCCTGCGGCCAGGGGGATCGCCACGATGTTGTACCCAGCACCCCACCAGATGTTCTGGAGTTGCTTGCGGTAGCTCGCCTTCGACAGTCGCAGGATTCGCACAACGTCCCGCGGGTCGCTCTTGACGAGAACTAGGTCGGCCGATTGGACGGCCACGTCGGTTCCACTGCCGATCGCGATGCCGATATCTGACCTCACCAACGCTGGTGCGTCGTTGACACCGTCGCCCACCATGCCGACGCGATCGCCCAGTTCTTGGAGTTGGGACACGTACGCGTCCTTGTCCGCTGGGAGTACCTGGGAGAAGACGATATCGAGATCCAATGTGCTCGCAACGGCCTGGGCGACGTCGTCGCTGTCGCCGGTGATCATCCCGACGCGCACCCCGCGCTCTTTGAGTGCCTTGATCGCTTTCGAACTCTCTGGTCGGACGATGTCTGAGATGGCAATGGCGCCGATCGGCTCGGTTCCCTTGATCACGTACACGACGGATTCACCGCGTTCACCAGCCGCGCCGGCGAAGGTGGCGAGTACGTGGGGAACAGACAGATCCATGCTCTCGAGGAGCCTCGGCCCTCCGACGAACACCTGTGTGCCGTTGATGGTCGCTCGAACACCGCGACCCTTGAGAGCCTCGAATGACGATGGAGTCGGTATGACGAGGCCGCGTTGCTCGGCAGATTCCCGGATGGCTCGGGCCATCGGATGCTCCGAATCGCCTTCGACCGCCGCCGCGAACCCGAGGGTCTCCTCAAGTGTCACCCTATCGACGGTCGCCATCTCGGCCACACCCATCTGACCGGTCGTCAATGTTCCCGTCTTGTCGAAGACGATGACGTTCAGGTCTTTGGCGTCGTCGATTGCCTCGCGCTTGCGGATGAGGATGCCGTTGCTTGCTGCGATCGATGTTGTGTTCGCGACAACGAGAGGGATCGCAAGGCCAAGCGCGTGCGGGCACGCGATCACAAGAACGGTCACGACCCGAGCAACCGTTCTTCCGTTGACTTCACCGTCGATCAGTGTCCAGATGAACGCTGTTGCTGCTGCCGCTGCCACTGCTGCGTAGAAGAGAAATGAAGCGGCGCGATCCGCGAGAAGCTGGGTAGGTGACTTACTCGCCTCCGCTTCGGCCACGAGCTTCATGATGCCGGACAACGCAGTGTCGTCGCCTGTTGCGGTGACGGTCGCCCGCACAGCGCCAGAGCCGCTGTTGATCGTTCCCGCAATCACCGTTGCGTCGACACTCTTCTTCACTGGACGCGATTCGCCTGTGATGAGCGCCTCGTCGAAGTCCGACTCGCCGTCGACGATGGTTCCGTCCGCCGGAACGCTGGCGCCAGGGCGGATCAGGACGATCTGGCCTTGGCTGAGCTCACTGGCCGGAACGACCGTCACTGTCCCATCGGGTCCCTCGACGTCTGCCGTGTCTGGCATGAGCTTTGCGAGCGCTCCGAGTGCGCCAGAGGCTTGGCGCACAGCGCGCATCTCCATCCAGTGGCCAAGGAGCATGATGTCGATCAACGTCACGAGCTCCCAGAAGAAATCGTCTCCGATTTCGACGAGGAGTGTCAGCATCGAGAAGCCGTACGCCACCGAGATCGCAAGTGCGATGAGCGTCATCATGGCTGGCATTCGCTTCTTCAATTCGAACGTAGCCATGTTGAGGAATGGGAAACCGCCGTGGACGAACACGGCCGTTGCAATGAGCGGGACGATCAGGAAGGAACCGGGGAACGTTGGTGCCTCGTAATCCAACCATCTTTGGACGGCCTCGCTCCAGATGAGGACAGGGACGCTCAGTGCCAGCGAGATCCAGAACCGTTGTCGGAACATGTTCTCGTGGCCGGTGTGATCGGCTCCGTGGCCTGCATGTTCACCGCCTTCGTGCCCGACATGCTCGGCTACAGCCTCGTGCCCGACATGCTCGGCTACAGCCTCGTGCCCGACATGCTCGGCTACAGCCT
>CAYWPC010000003.1:0-86484 GCA_964460075.1 uncultured Acidimicrobiaceae bacterium | reverse complement strand
GCTCGGCTACAGCCTCGTGCCCGACATGCTCGGCTACAGCCTCGTGCCCGACATGGTCAGTGGTTGGGGTGCCTTCAAGGAGGCAGAGTCGGCAGCAGGAGCAGCCGACCGTCTCCGCAGCGGCTTTGCCGCGGTCGTGTGCTGCCATCGTCTCTATCCGATCCTTGGCCGACAGCGACACCATAGTCGCCCGCACCGACCCGCTGCATAGGGAGACGTATGGTCACGTTCTTGTGGAGTAGACGGTGGTCGAGGCTTTGAGACGGCCTGGGGCTAGGCTCGAAGCCGATGTTGATCGCCCCAACTGCATGAAGAAGTTCATCATTCCTCTGATCGTCGTCGCAGCCGCGATCGCGATCGTCCTTGCTGTAGTTCAGGGCGGCGATCCATCACCGTCGGCTGCGCCGATCGACCCCATGACGGGCATATCCGAATTCAACATCCCCGTTCAGGATGCCACCTTGGTCGCCGAGGGTGCAGCGCTGTACGCGGCGAGCTGCTCATCGTGTCACGGCACCGACCTCCGCGGAACCGCTCTCGGACCGCCACAGCTCTCGGTGATCTACAACCCCGTCCACCACCCTGACAAAGCGTTCGTCGTCGCCGCACTCGAAGGCGTACAGGCCCATCATTGGAACTTCGGAGACATGCCACCAATTCCTGGGCTGACGCGGGCAGACCTGGAGCGAATCATCGCCTTCATACGAGAGACCCAACGCACCGAGGGTTTCGAGGCCTATGTGCCGTGATGCCGCGCGATCTGGCGATCCGTGGGCTGTCAGGCGTGATATAGCCGCTCTGTAACCCTGGGTATCAGGCCACGGTAGGCGGTGAAGTGCGCTACCGGTCGGTACGGAACCACTCTTCGATGTTCCAGGTGTGGGACGCCTGGGATGGGTTGAACACGTAGCCGCCGATCTCGTCTCCCCACACTGCACCGACGGTGATCCGTGAGAACAGCGGCAGGATGACTGCTTGGTCCGCGAGGATCTCTTCGGCCTCTGCAATCAACGACTTCAGCGCCGCGTCGTCGACGGTCATGTTCATCGTCTTGACGATCTCGGCAAACCTTTGCGTGTATTCGTCCTGCACAGACGAGTCGCGCGTGCCCCATCGGTAATAGTTCGAGCCGTCGGGTGGAGGACTCTGTGGATCAAAGATGTCGTGGATGCCTATCAGGCCGGAGAGGCCTGGGGAGCCAACCCACGCCCATTGGCCGATATCCCAGGTTCCGTCGGTGAGTACTTCGCCGAAGAAGGGTTGTGAATCCATGAGCTTGAGTTCGAATGGAATGCCCGCCTCAGCGAACATTTCGACGTACATGGCCGCAAGTCTGGGTCGCATGTCGGCATTTTGGGTGGTCGAGAACACCGCGGCGCAGTTTCTTCCTGTCTCCTTCACGGCCTGGGCGTACAACTCGCTGGCGAGTTCGGGATCGTAGGTGTATCTCGCCCACGCGCTGTTCGACAGCGTGGGTGAGAAGGCGTCGACGTACGAGTCCATGGGCGAGCTTTGGTCGCCGTATATCTCAGCGGCGGCAGCGTCCCTGTCGATGGCGTGCATGACGGCTCTCCGGAAGCTGAGGTTGTCGTTGCACGAGTTGGGTGAGCGCTCGAGGCGGCCGGGGCCGAACTGGAAGTTGATGTGCTCCCACACTTGCCCTTGGCGGACATCGACGACCGCGCCGTCATCTTCGAGGTTCGTCAATGGGTTGATCGTGTATTCGAGTGACGGTGGTGGCTGGATCACGTCGACCTCGCGGGCCTTGAAAGCGCGGATGATCTCTTCTGCCTCCGGGATGAACTGGAACTCGACCTTGTCAAGGAAGGGGAGCTGTAAGCCGGTTGTGGCGTCGGTCTTCCAGTAGTTGTTGTTACGTACCAGCACGATCCGGCGGTTTGGCTCGATGGTGTCGATGACGAACGGGCCGCCCGACGGCCACGGGGTCGTGTTCCAGTCGTTGGTGAAGTCGGTCCCCTCGACGGCGTGCTTCGGGATGAGCCAGTGGAACAGCTTCTCATATTGGATCGTCGGGCGCTTCAGTGTCATCGAGAAGGTCTTGTCCCCTGGCTCCGTGCGAATGATGTCTGCGTTCGTGTAGTCAGACCGATATTCCTGGCTCTTCTCTGCCTCCTTGACGGTGTCGAGTGTGAACTGGAAGTCGTAGCCCGAGATCGGGGTACCGTCCTCCCACATTGCCTCGTCACGAATCACATAGTTGACGGTCATCGTGCCGTTGGCATTGACGACCACGCCGCCGTTGCTGACCGTCGGAAGCTTTGTTACGACTTCGGGAATCATGTCGAGAGTCGTGCCATCGATATCCCATACTCCCGTGAGCCATGCCTGGCCGACGATGCTCACGATGAAGTTGTCGCCGCCGGGCGCGTATGGATTGATGGTTGGCGGGGACTGGTCGTCCGCAATGATCGCCACGCCGCCATACCCAGGACCGGACGGGGGAGGTGTAGTGGTCGTCGACGTTGTCGTGGTTGGTCTCGTGGTCGTCGTGGACGTGAGGGACGTGGTGGTGAGCGTGGGAGGTGGAGCGTCGGCTACGTCCTGAGTTCCTGGCGCACATGCTGCCGCGACGAAAACGAGAACCATGCCACCGGCAGCCAAGCGTCCCATGTACGCATGCTATCAGAGCGTTCCGTGCCGTCTTGGTTGGTCTGGCGTAGGAAACCGCACAACGGTGCGGTTTCCTACGCCAGACGCCTGGGTGTTAGCTGTGAAATTGCATCGAAATGGGAGTGAAATTTTCACACTGCCATTCTCGGTGAAGAGACCCCCAACCAGACACACTGACCGAACGCAGCGGACCATTCGCCCGCTTCATCGAGTTCTCGTCGCTGGCAACCGTTCTCGGTGGCGAAGCGCTCCGTTCCTGGTCTCCACTGAGAAACTTGAGTCCCCGGCACGCGTGTTGCTCAGTGGGAGACACCCGTTCGGGTCAGCGGCCGGCACATTGGGCTGAGGCGCGGACCGTAACAACCATGATCACAGCGTGTGTCAACCGGAATGGGTGCTCGTGCGAGTTACGGTGTGTGGAGTCAGAGAGGACAGCGGTGACATCCACCGACAGCGGCGCTCCGATTCGGCCGGGACTTGAGGCGTTCGAACATTTCTATGAGCGCGAGTACACCCAGGTCGCAGCACTGGCGTATGTTCTGACGGGGCGTCGAGGCGTAGCGGAGGAAATAGCGCAGGAGGCGTTCATGGCTGCGTTGGTGAGCTGGGATCGGGTTGCTCGTTACGACAAGCCAGGGGCGTGGGTTCGACGGGTCATAGCGAATCGGGCCGTGTCTCTCAGGCGTCGCCGTATCACTGAGCTGAAGCTGCTGCCGAGGTTGCTTGGATCGCCCCTAACGCCGCCCCTAACGGAGATGGATTCAGAAGCAACTGAGGTGTGGGCTGCGGTGCGCACCCTTCCAAGAAGGCAGGCACAGGTCGTGGCGCTTCACTATCTCGATGATCTTCCGGTCAAAGACATCGGCACCATCTTGGGGTGTTCCCCCAGCACCGTGAAAACCCACTTGGCACGAGGCCGGACTCGGCTTGCACGCATGCTTGGAGTCGAGATCAGCGAGGAGTCTGATGACTATGTTGAATAAACGACTCAAGCACGCAGCAACCGAAGCCCACCGCGTGGCGAGTGGCTTCGAACGGTCAGGAATCCAACAGCGACCTTCACGGATGTCGTCTCGCCGACTGGTCCGGACCTTGGCAGTGACAACCGCAGTTGTCGCTCTTATCGGAGTCGGCTGGGTCGCCAGTATCACATTCCGAACTGATAACACGACGGTCTATGCCGAGTCGGGAACCCAAATCAACGACGACCCACCTGTGGCACAGGCACTCGGCGCGACACCGCCGAACTTTGAGCTTCCCTCGGCAGCTGTTGAAGTGCCTCTGGTACCGATCATCGAATACCGCCAGAGTGACGCCTCCTACATCCGGTCGTTCATCGCTGAAGCAGATCAGATCATCGCAATAGGTCAGATCGATGACGGTGCACATCGCCTCTTTCTCGTCTCTGGTTCCGCCTCCAAGAATCTGGCAGGTGACGGTCTGGTACCAGCCGGCTCGCAAGCCACCTGCATCGTCGATACCGCAGGCAACTCCGGGTCGTGCGGCATTGGAGACAAAGGCGATGTTGCTCCCGTGTTCGGCTTTGCGGAAGGGTGGGGCACAGATGATGGATCGGAGTTCACAGTCGTGAGGGGAATAGTCCCAGCGTCGACGTCCGTAGTGACGGTGACCACGCCACAAGGCGTTTTCTGGCAAGTCCCTCGCGGCGGTGTAGCGTTCCTCGTCCTCAAGAGTTCTCCCGACAAGAGGTCTGATATTGCATGGCAGTTCCACGACGCTGCTGGTTCCCTACTTGGCTACAGGAGCACTTCCAGAGCTGGACTGACTGCCGAAGAGGCCCAAGTGACTCCCTATTGGGCCAACATGCTTGGCCTCAACCAGGTCGATAGTGCGGTGTGGCGTGACCGTTTCGACCGCATGTGTAACGAAGGAGTCTGGAACACCGACGTTGCACTCCGGCTCGCGGCAGAGTTCATCGACTTCGACCTCAAGGCTGGCGTCTCGATACGTGTCGGAGACATCGGACGTCCATTGCCCGAAAACGGTGCTGACGCACTCTGGATCATGGCGTTCAACACCTGTCGAGACCGTTTCCCCGCCGAGGCTATCGAACGAGGCCGACCGTCGTTCGGTGACGGATAGCAGCGATTGACCGTCACGAACACGTAGCCGAACTCAAGACTCCTGGAGTGATGGCTGGCACGGCTGCCGGCGCCCCATGTGTCTGTTTTGTCAGTGTGAAAACGTCGGTGACATTCTGTGAAAACGGCACTGACAAACCGTGAAAAACTGCCCAATGTCAGTATGAAAATTCACATCAGCTGCAGCCCTTGGAGTCGCCGCAGTTGAGGCAGCGATAGCAGGACCCGTTTCGAACCGTGATGTGTCCACACGTGTCGCACAGCGGGGCATCACCCATCTTGTCTGCAAGGACGGCCTGGATCGCAGCTGTCTGGACGTCGGCTGTCGAGTGCGCTGTCGTTGGTGCGACGCCTGTGCTCAGAGCCGGGGGTACCGGAGCGTCGACGAAAGCAGCCGCCGTCATCTGTGCTTCGATGTCCCGCTCCATCGCGGCCTCGGCCAGGTCGAGTTGGAGGCCCGCATCCACAGCGATCCCCTTCGGCGGCTCGGGTAGATTCCCGGAACGGTCCGGAGGGATCTGCGCGAGCTCATCTCGTTCGAGGTACTCGATGCCAAGGGCCCGAAACACGTAGTCGATGATCGAATTGGCCATCTTGATGTTGGGGTGTCCCTCGACCATGCCGCGAGGCTCGAAGGTCTGGAAGGTGAACGTGTCTACGTACTCCTCGAGCGGTACGCCGTACTGGAGGCCCTTGCTCACCGCAATGGCGAAGCACCCGAGGATACCGCGAAGGGTTGCACCCTCCTTGGCAAGATCGAGGAAGACCTCACCGAGTGTGCCGTCGGGGTACTCGCCCGTGCGGAGGAATACCTTGTGGCCACCGATCCGTGCTTCCTGCGTAAAGCCAACCCGTCTCGCGGGGAGAAGGAACCGAGGACGCGGAACCCTCTTGTATGCCTCTGTTGGCGACATGCCTGGTTCGAACAACCCTGTGAATATGTTCACCTCGCGCTCGATGGCTGCCGATATTTCGGGGGTCTCCTCATCGGAGGTTCCCTCGTCGGACGTTGCGGACAACGGTTGGGAAGCCTTCGAACCGTCCCTGTACAGCGCGACCGCCTTCAAGCCGAGTTCCCATGACATTTGATAGGACTCTTCGATGTCTGCGACCGTCGCCTCGTTCGGCATGTTGATCGTCTTGGAGATTGCGCCTGAGATGAACGGCTGGGCGGCAGCCATCATCTTGATGTGGCCCGAGTGGTGGATGTAACGAACACCAATCTTGCCGTTTCTGTTGGCCGTGTCGAAGACGACGAGGTCCTCGTCCTTCAGACCAGGTGCGCCTTCGATGGTTTGCCTGCCACAGATTGCGTCGTTGGCTGCGCTGATCTCCTCGGGCGTGAACCCGAACGCTTCGAGCATGTTGAACCCGAGACCGTTGTACTCCTCAGGCGTGAACCCGAGACGTTGCATCGTCTCTTCACCAAGGGTCCACTGATTGAACGCGAAGCCGATCTCGAAAACTCCTGCAAGTGTCGCTTCGATCTTGGCGATATCGGCCTTGCTGAAGCCCTTCGCGAGCAGTGTCCGCGTATTGATATGGGGAGAATGCTCAAGGCTCATCGTGCCTACGACGTAGTCGATGATGGAACTGATCGCTTCGTCGCTGTAGCCAAGGCGGGCCAATGCAGGAGCGATCGACTGGTTCGCGATCTTGAAGTAGCCGCCACCTGCGAGCTTCTTGAACTTCACGAGTGCAAAGTCGGGCTCAACCCCTGTCGTGTCACAGTCCATGAGGAGCCCGATGGTTCCGGTAGGTGCAAGCACGGTTGCTTGGGCGTTGCGATACCCGTGTAACTCACCGAGGCGTACCGCCGTGTCCCATGCGTTGTGTGCCTCAGCGAGCATGTCAGGTGGGCAGATCTGCTGGTCGATACCGACGACTGTGTGACCGATGGTGTCGTACTCTGACTGTTCAGCTCCGTAGGCGGCCTTGTGGTGATTGCTCATCACGCGCAACATCGATGAGGCGTTCTCCGCGTACCGAGGGAATGGGCCGACAACAGATGCCATCTCTGCTGACGCTGCGTAGGCGTAGCCCGTGAGAATTGCCGTCATGGCTCCTGCAATGGCACGTCCCTCGTCCGAGTCATATGCGACACCCATGCGCATGAGGAGCGATCCGAGGTTCGCGTATCCGAGTCCGAGCGTGCGGTAGTCGTAGGAACCTTGGGCGATCTCCTTCGAGGGGAAGTGGGCCATCGTGACCGAGATTTCGAGCACCATCGTCCACAGCCGGATGGCGTACCGGTATTCGGCGAGGTCGAACTCGCCTGTGGTGTCGTCGTAGAACGCACCGAGGTTCAACGATGCGAGGTTGCATGCCGTGTTGTCGAGGAACATGTACTCAGAACACGGGTTCGAAGCGCGTATCTCGCCGCCTGCGGGGGAGGTGTGCCACTCGTTGATGGTTGTGTGATATTGCACACCCGGATCAGCGGACGCCCAGGCAGCGTCTGCGATCTGGCGCCAAAGGTCGCGGGCACGAACGGTCTTCATGGTTGCACCGTCGGTGCGGCGTGTGAGGTTCCAGTCGTCGTCTCTCAGGACTGCCTGAACGAATTCGTTCGTCATCCGGATGGAATTGTTCGAGTTCTGCCCTGAGACGGTCGCGTACGCTTCGCCGTTGAAGTCGGCTGGGTAGCCCGCAGCGACGAGCGCTCTTACCTTCTTCTCCTCCTCTGCCTTCCACGCAATGAAGGTCTCTATGTCGGGGTGGTCGACATCGAGAATGACCATCTTGGCTGCCCGTCGTGTCGTACCCCCTGACTTGATGGCACCGGCGGCACGGTCACCGACCTTGAGGAACGACATGAGGCCAGAAGACTTGCCGCCGCCCGAGAGCGGCTCGCCCTCGGCGCGTATGTTCGAGAAGTTCGTTCCGGTCCCCGAACCGAACTTGAACAATCTGGCTTCTCTCACCCAGAGGTCCATGATGCCGCCTGGGCTGACGAGGTCGTCGTTGACGGACTGGATGAAGCACGCGTGCGGAGATGGCCTGCTGTAGGAATCCTCGGACACAGCGACTTCCTCGGTCTCAGGATCGACAAACCAGAATCCCTGCTCTGGGCCAGATATGTCGTAGCGATGATGGAGGCCCGTGTTGAACCACTGCGGTGAGTTGGGTGCTGCCATTTGGTGGAGGAGCATGTAGGCCAACTCGTCCTCGAAAATCTGGGCGTCGGTCGCCGAAGCAAAATACCCGTGCTCTTCACCCCACCAGCGCCACGTAGAAGCGAGCCTGTCGATGACCTGTCGCGCTGAACGCTCAGGGCCGAGCACCGGCTCACCGCTCTCGTCGAAGACTTGGTTGCCGTGCTCGTCGAACTGGGGGACGCCGGCCTTACGGAAGTACTTCGACACCATGATGTCTGCAGCAACTTGGCTCCACTGCGTTGGAACCTCTGCATTGGTCATCTCGAAGACGACTGAGCCATCCGGATTGGTGATGCGCGAGTCTCGCATCGACCACGTAACGGTGTCGTAGGGGCTGATGCCCTCTGTGGTGAACCGCCGTTGGACCCGGAGCCCTTGTGTCATACGTTGCCTCCCTCGGCTGCCGCCACCTCCGTGGCGAGATATCCACAAACTTACCCACATGCACAACATGTAGTGTCTAACTGTCCCGCTAACCCCTACATGTTGCGTGGTTGCACGAGTGTAATTACAAGTGTGTTACTCGTCAAACATTCCCTCATTCAGGCCAATACCGGACGCACGTCGGCACACGGCCCATGTTTAGCCCGTGGGTCTGACACATTGCCAGATGAGATGCTCGCGGGTTTTCGCGAGTCAGAGATGTTTTCGCGAGACAGAGGTATTGGCCCGCTCGCTCAAGATCACCCGGACACGCTGAATGTCGCCCGGGGCGGTGCCGGATGCCTTCCAATAGCACCAACCCGTCGGTAGAAAGAACACCTGGAACAGGGATAAACCCACGGCCAAGTTGTACGGAGCGGGGATCGAGCGATTGAGCGCCTGGGCAGTGACCGTGGTGAGCCCCGCACCTGCTGCTCGGCCGACGCCATTGACAAGATTGCCGACTCCGAACACGGTCCCACGGTGTTCTGGCACGTTCACGTCCGAAATCAAGGCGAACCAGTTAGGGGAATCCGCGGACGTGAGGGCGAGTGCGACAATGGCCGAGACGAAGGCCATGCCGACCCACGGATTCGTCAACATCGATGTCAGCACCTCTCCGAGCAACGTTGCCGTGCCTGCGCCGTCTGTCACCTCCAGGCCTCGAAGTGGCACCCAGAAGAAGACGAGGAAGAAGGGGATCGCCCCAAGGATGCCGATCGCTGAGACGTATGCTCGTCCCGAGAGGTTCCTTCGCTGCCAGCGGTCACCGATGTGCCCTGCAAGGATCGAGAAGAGCGCACCGATCGAGAACAGTGCAGCGAAAAGCCCTCCTACCCGTTGACCTGTCGCCAGGGAATACCCCTCGGCGATCACCTTCTCCTGGTACAGCAGCGGAACCCAGATGAGCGACCCGTACGCCACCTGGGCCGTGAGGCCCTGGAGAACGAGCCACCTGTTCGTCTTGATCTCGGAGAGTTCCCTGAGTTGGCTTGGATCTATGTCGTAGTCGTAGACATCTCCGCGGTCGTACATCTGAGCCAGCTCGGGCTCCTTGAACCCGCGCGGTGGATCGAAGGCGAGGAGGAAGAGCAGCGAGAACCCTGCACCGGCTACTGCAATGATCAGGAACGGTGCGCGGTAGCTAGTTGCGCCTGCCTGGGAAGCGAGGAGGCTGCCGACCAGTGTGCCGATGCCCTGGGAGAGACCCCAGAAGGACATGGCGAGCCCTCGTCGTCTCGGTGCCACAAAATCGGATATGACGGAGAACCCAACAGAGGCTATGGACCCGAGTCCAATCCCGGCGACGACCTGAAAGGCGACGAGAAGGCCGAACGACTCTGTGAACCCGCTCGTCGCCATGGCGAGAGACCAGATCAGCGTCCCAGAGAGCAGCAAACGCTTTCTGTCCTGCTGATCCGCCAGATATCCCCAACCGACAGCCGTGATCGCCGTCACCAGCACCTGAGCACCGGTGAGGACGCCGAGTGCCGCCGTCCCGACCCCAAAGGACGTCCGAAGTTGAGGGACCATTGACGGTATGAGGGCGATCGCAGCGTTGTCGAGGGAGGCGAGCACGACGAACACCACGATCGTGTAGATCACGTGGGCGCGCCCACCCCACTGGAACGTTCGTGTCTGGCTCACGGTCGTATTGTGTGCGTTCTAGCCGACAGTGTCTATTCGTCCGACGGCTCAACGGGCTCGTCGATCGACTGCAGCTCGATATCGACTACGTCCTGTTCGAGCGTCTTGCTTGACGGCTCCGATCGTTCGGAACCTCCATCGACTTGGTAGGAAGAGCGCTCCGTCGATGCTGTCGTCTTCCTCGACGAGCCACCGAGTGGCGCCCATATTGCAAGCGTGAGACCGATCGCGACGCCGAGGATCGGCAGAACCCACATGAGGCTGCTGGCAAAAGGGATCGCCCCGTAGAACCAGAGTGTTACGGCGAGGAAAAACCCTGCGAAGAAGCCTCCGAAGATGCCGCGTAGTGCATAACCCTTCATCACGACTCCTTCTTCTTGATCCCCGCAGCGACCATCAAGGCGCCGAATCCTGCTGCGAGCAGTCCTGTGACGATGCCGGCAATACTGGATTCACCGGCGATGGCTATGTTGAGGGCAACCGTGCAGGTCGTCCCCATCTGCGTGTGCCACGCTGTGACTTCGATACCCCCTGTGCCTTTCGGGATATACGACGGCAACGAATAGGTGTACGAACCGCTGTCGGAGACCTGCAGCGTCTGACCATAAGGATCTGGCCAGTTGACAACTGTGACGTTCCCGATGAGTGGGACCTTGAGATCGACACCGCCAACGAAGTCCACGAGGTCGCTCGGCGGGGCGATGTTCATGCTGCCCTCATATTTTACCGTCGCGTCGAGTGGGATGGTGATGGTTGGTGAGAGTGGATGGCTCTCGGTCACGGTGTTCGGTGACTCAAACGTCGTGACGTTGACACCGTCTTCGAACGTCACGCTCCCCGTGCATGGACCCTCGATGACCACGGCGGATGCCGGGGCTGCAAAACCGGCAATGACGAGCGTCGTCATGGCTCCGAGGATGGTCATGGCCGCGATTTCTCGTCGTCGTGTCATAAGCATCGTCCTCCTTCATCACCACCTTACGCGACCGGTGCCTCGCTGTGTCGACAATGTGCTCCGCTACGCTGATTGTCATGGCGACGAGCGATCACTCACCTTCTCCCGCGTGGCTGCCGGATGATCGCGTCATAGCGAATGCCAACCTCACCCGCCTCATGGCCGATCGGGGGTTCTCCTCGTTCGAGGAGCTTCACCGTTGGAGCCTGACGGACCTCGATGCATTCTGGCAGGAGGTGATCGACCGCCTCGCTATTCGATTCGCTGCCCCACCCTCGAGTATCAGAGCGACCAACAGCTCTTCAGATCCTCAGTGGTTGCCTGGGTCGTCGTTCAACATCGTTGCTTCGTGCCTCGACCATGATCGCGAGTCGATCGCGATCATCGCAGGTGGACCCGACCGATTCGAATTGCTCTCGGTTGGAGACCTGTCGGATCGTGTCTCCAGCTTCGCGACCGGCTACACGAGAGCCGGGTTTAGCCGAGGTGACGCCATCGCGATCGTGATGCCCATGAACATCGAGGCTGTCGTTGCCTACCTAGGGATTGTCGCAGCGGGAGGGATCGTCGTTTCGATCGCGGACTCCTTCGCTCCAGAAGAGATCGCGACACGTATCGGGATCACTCGGCCGGTCGCTGTCGTAACCCAGGATCATGCTGTTCGCAGTGGCAAATCTCTTGCGATGTATCGCAAGTGTGTTGACGCTGGGGCCCCCATGTGCATTGTCGTCGACACGGGCGGTGACGTGGCGTTACGCGACGAGGACGTGGCGTGGGATGAATTCGTAGTGTCGCTCGCTACGTTCGAACCGGTCTCCATGCCGGCGTCCGCGTATACAAACATCTTGTTTTCCTCCGGCACAACCGGCGAGCCGAAGGCGATCCCCTGGACCCAGACGACGCCCATCAAGGCCGCAATGGATGGTCGATTCCATCAGGACATCCATGAAGGCGACGTCGTTGCGTGGCCGACAAACCTCGGCTGGATGATGGGCCCCTGGCTCATATACGCCTCGCTGCTCAACGGCGCTGCAATGGCGCTCTATGACGATGCCCCGACCACAAGAGGTTTCGTGGAGTTCGTCGAGCGAGCCAGAGTCACGATGCTCGGTCTCGTGCCATCAATCGTCACCTCATGGCGGGTCACCGGTGTTCTCAAGGAGGGAGATTGGTCGTCTGTCCGTGTCCTGTCGTCAACTGGTGAGGCTTCGAACCAGGACGACTATCGCTGGCTCATGCAGACTGCAGGCGGCGTCCCCGTCATCGAATATTGCGGTGGCACCGAGATCGGCGGCGGATATGTCACTTCCACCGTTCTGCACCCGTCAGTCCCATCTCGGTTCTCCACGCCTGCGCTCGGCCTGGACATCGTGCTGATCGATGATGACGGTCGTGAGAGTGACATCGGTGAGGTGTTCATCGTGCCACCATCGATCGGCTTGTCGACGGAGTTGTTGAACCGAGATCATGCGGAAGTGTATTTCTCCGATGTTCCCAAGATCGGCAGACCGTTGCGTCGACACGGTGACCAGATGGGTCGTGACCCCAGCGGCTACTTTCGGGCGCTGGGCCGAGTAGATGACACCATGAACCTCGGTGGTATCAAGGTCTCGTCGGCAGATCTCGAAGCTGCGATCAGTGGCGTGGCTTGCGTAGCAGAGTCTGCTGCGGTTGCTGTGTCTCCTCCAGGGGGTGGTCCGGATCGGCTCGTCGTGTTCGTCGTCAGCGATCCGGGCGTGACGCTCGACATCGACGTCGTGCGGAGTCGCATGCAGGGAGAGATCCGTTCCCGCCTCAATCCGCTCTTCAAGGTGGATGAGATCGTCGTCGTCGATGAACTCCCGAGAACGGCTTCCCACAAGGTCATGCGAAGAGCGTTGCGATCGAGCTACGCAGCACACATGAAGGGTGGGTGAGCGTGGAGTACGCGCTCTTCACTGTTGGTCTCGTAATCGTCGCGTTCGTGGTCCAGACGGCCGTACGAACAGTTGTGCTGCCAAGGGCCGCACGTGTGTCTCTTTCGGCAGTTGTCTTCGGTGCCGTTGCGCTTACCCTTCGATGGATCGCGTCGCACAAGAAGACGTACAAGGCCCAGGACGACGCGTTGGCGATCATCGCTCCGGTTGGCATGCTGCTCATCCCCGCCTCGTGGTTTGCTCTGCTGCTCGTTGGTTTCGCGAACATGTTCTGGGCGACCGACCCAGATATCGGAGCCGGCGGTGCCTTCAACCTTGCAGGCTCGTCGCTCACTACGCTCGGATTCGCTCCCGCATTGGGAGCGGGACAGCGACTGCTGGCGTTCACAGCGGCCATTCTTGGACTGTTGGTGCTGACCCTGTTCATCACGTACCTCCCTTCTGTCTACTCGGCTTTCCAAGCTCGCGAGCGCAAGGTTGCACTTCTCGAGGTGCGGGCAGGATCACCGCCAAGTGCGTCAGAGATGTTGATCAGGTTCCACCGGATCGGTTGGCTTGACCAGCTCTCGACGGAGTGGCTGAGTTGGGAACCCTGGTTTGCGGAGCTCGAGGAGACCCACACGACGTACGCGGCCCTTCCGTGGTTCAGGTCGACCGATCCGAATCACTCCTGGGTCACAGCGGCGGGAACGGTGCTTGACGCGGCGTCGTTGTGGATCTCGTCATGCGCCGGCTCCGCCGACGCCGATCGGGCTGCAGCACAACTGATGATACGGGCGGGATATGTGTCCCTACGGCGTATCGCGCAAGGCGTCGGCATCGAATCTGATCCCAGCCCGAGCGCTGACGACCCGATCGCTATCCAACGATCAGAGTTCGATGCAGCCTTCGACGCACTTCAGGAGGCCGGTATGCACATGCACGCCGAGAAGGAGCAGGCATGGAGGGATTTCTCCGGTTGGCGGGTTAACTACGAGACGGATCTTCTCGGCCTCGCTGAGGTGCTCCGCGTGCCGTATGCGCCGTGGACGTCCGATCGGTCTGCGCTCGTGCGTGGCCGCATCGACCACCGTTCAGCGACACCGTAGACTCCGCGCATCGAGCGAGGAGCTCCTGATGGGAATCGATACGCCGTACGCGGCGCTGCGTGAGCGGATTGCGAACCTCACCGGCGTTGTGATGGTCATCGGCGGCGTCGATACGGGAAAGACGACGCTGGCGAGAATGCTGATCGACGACGCCGTAGCCGCAGGGCGCACGATCGCGTACGTAGACGCCGACATCGCAGCGTCGACGGTTGGCCCCGCAGCGTGTGTTGGGCTGCGAGTCATAGAGTCAGCTAGCGATGTCGAGAACCTGGCGGATCCCGACGAACTACGATTTGTCGGTGCCGTAGAGCCACATGGTGTGGTGCTGCCCCACGTAGTCGCCGTAGCGTCGCTCGTCGATGTCGCCTGTGAGCGAGCGGATCTTGTCGTGCTCGATACTTCAGGTGTCACCTTTGGTGTCGTCGGTCAGACGCTGAAGTACCACAAAGCAGAGTTGACGCAGCCGTCCATTGTGGTGGCTCTCGGACGTGGCGACGAACTTGACCCGGTGGTCGGAATGCTCCGAAGGTTTCTTTCAACCCGTGTCGCAGAGGTCGATCCGCTTGAAAATCTCGTTCCGCTCTCACCAGTGGAACGCCAGCTCGCATGCGCAGCAGCGTTCCACAAGGACATCGGAGATGATCCTGCGAGGTGGCGGGTCCAGACGGCCGTATTCGCCCCGACGCTTCCTGTCGGGTTCGACGTGTCACGTCTCGATCGCATGCTCGTCGGAGTCCAGGATGAGCACGGAAGATGTCTCGGATTGGGCGTTCTCGAACATTCTGAGGGAACGGTGAGGGTGGCGACCCGCCACGGTGAGCAGATGCGCGGGCTGCGCCTCGGATCGATTCGGGTGGATCTTGAGTCCTACATGACGAGTGGGGTGAGGCTTCGTGAGTTGATCTTTGGCGTGTAGCACACAGACCTGGCGCGCCAAGAGGTAGCCGGTCCCGTGCTGTGCGCTACACGATGGCCCTGTCGCTGCTCATAACCGCAAAGCCTGCATCCAAATCGTGGATGGTCATGATCCTTCGCCCAGGTTGGATGGCATCTTTCGTGGCACCTACGTGGATTCCGCGTGACCTCCATTCGATGGAGAGGGTGTCAAGGGATGTTTCGGTCGAAACCGCAACCCCGTAGATCGATGCCTGACGCACGGGTGACTCGATCACCTCAAGCAGTGGGCCTACGCGGAAGAACGCTGCTGGATTGCCGCCCACCGTCATGCGCAGCCTGGGTGTACACCCGGATCTTGACAACGTGGCGATCGCCTCATCGAGCACGGGCACGAGAAGAACCACGTGGTCGATCGAGAACGCAGCTTCTGACGTACCTTGCGGTGGATCGAACGTGTGAACCCCGAAGGCTGGAGCGGAAGGAGCCCACGCCCACTTCGGGTCGCCGGTCGTGCACGTCACGTCGCCGAACCGGGGAGTTGTCCCCCACCCGAACACGGTCCAGTCGATGGGCAATTGCAAACCGGTCATGCTTGTCACGGGCTAAGGGTAGGTCGATCGAAATCATCTGAAGGCCCGACGAACCTCGACAGGTTTTCCCGCACTTCCCCGAACGAGGTTTGCTGTCTCGGCACATCGGGCCTTCCGAGATGCAACATACGCCCTAGGGATGTGACGTTCAACAGGTACGCCAAGCGACGTTTTCCCGACCCGGATCGCTGCTGCTCGCGTACTTCACCGTAGCTGAAGTCAGATGCTGGTCTGGGTGGTCCGATATCCACATATCCACAGCAATCCACAGGGTGTTGTGCACAACCTCCTGTGCGAAAGTTCGTTGCAGGAGCTTTTCGCGCTCAGCTAGTAATGCCACCGTAGAGCTCGAGCAGGCGAGTAGCTGTCTTCTCCCAAGAGAATCGTTCGCTGAACAAGATGCCTCCCTCCGACAGGCGGGATGCGAACGACGGGTGCCCGAGAATTGCAGCAGTCGCAGACGCGAAGGCCCGCGGGTCATGGTCGTCTACGAGAAGCCCCGACTCGGACGCGTTGACGACATAGGGCAGGCCTCCTGTGTTTGCAGCAACTACCGGCGTGCCGCATGCTTGCGCCTCGGCTGCGACGAGGCCGAACGACTCACTTCGAGATGGCACAATGACGACATCGCTCGCTCGATAGTGATCCGCGAGGGTTCGGTGTGGGACGGGCGCAAAGCACCTGATGAGATCGGTGATGCCAAGCCTATCTGCAGTGGCCTTGCAGCGGCCGAGCTCCCGGTTTCCGTCTGGACCGCTCGCTCCGCCGACGATGTGGAGGAATGCCGGTCCGCTCCCATCCGGGAAGGACTCTGGTAGGTGCCCGAGTGTCTGGACGGCGAGATCTGTGCCCTTGTGGGACTGGATCCGCCCGACGAATAGCACGATCCGCTCATCGCCGAACCCGAGACGCTGCCGTGCAAGAGCCCGATCGCCCGGGTGGAAGACCGAGTGGTCGACGCCCGGTGGCGATACGCAGAGTCGCTCGGGTGAGGCGCTGTAGCGCTTCAGCAGATCGTCGAACTCGAACGGCGTTGATGCGATAACACAGTCGCTCCGCGCGATCACCTCCTGTTCCGTGATGAGGCGATCCTGACTCGACGGTGCCTCATCTGGATGACGTGTCGCGTCTTTGACCTTGCCGAGTGTGTGGAATGAGTTCGCCAGAGGCAGGCCAAGCGAATCCTTGAGCCTCACGCCACAGCGGCCGGATAGCCAATAGTGACTATGGACCAGGTCATAGTCCCTTCGTCGTGACCGGATCCATCGTTCAACTCCTTCTGCGAATTCGACTGCGAACGGCTTCATGTCGCTGATCGGGATCCGGCCGACGGGTCCTGCCTCGATCTGGACGACGCGGTATCGCGGCACGACTTCGGTGACCAGGGGCATATCGAAGTCTGCGCGCCGTGTGAAGATCGTCACGTCGATGTCGCGGCTCGACATGGTTCTGCTGAGGCGGTCGAGATAGACGTTCATGCCTCCTGCGTTGCCGGTTCCTGGCTGGGTGAGAGGCGACGTGTGCATTGCTATGTACGCAACCGACGAGATCATGCGATTCGCCCTTGAACGACGTAGAGGTGTCTGGGCCGTGCTCCGTGCTTGAACTTGTATCGTTCGTCGCCCTTGAGAAAGTCGAAGATCGAAGAGCCTCGCGCGATCTGTGCCTCGATCATCGATGCGAGCAGGACGATGCCAGGTGAAGCCATGGCCGCATCCACGTCGAACGCTGAGTTGTAGAAGTAGTAGCCAGTGTTGGTCTCGAAGCCGAAGGCGTGCGCCCGAGGTATTCCGTCACACAAGAGTGTGTGGATACTTGCGCCTGCGTGGTCGAGAAGATCCTCGAAGAACCGCTGCCTGTCACCTGTCATGAACGTGCCCTTGTCTCCCCGCGATGTGCGGTGCATCGCACAGAAGGCATCGATCGCCTCTCGTCCGTGCGGCACGATTTCGATGTGACCGAACTCGGCTTCGAATCGTCGCCGTTTGCGCCGTACCTCGTGGCGCTCCTTCTTCCCGATCGACTCAAGCCACTCCTCGTACGAATCTGGAAGGTCCAGCACCGCTGCCACGGTGTCAGGATGCGTCTCGAACGTCGCACCGACCGTGTCCATGGCCGTCTCGACGACCTCCGCGGCTTCGATAGGCAACGAATCGAATCGGAAGGTTGCCCCAGGGAATGTCGACAGTGCTGTGGCAAGCGGGGTTGCTCCTGCGACCCCGAGCGGGCTGTGGTAATCCGTGAGGCTTGGCTGACCAGCGAACTCGATGTGGTTGCCCGTGACGGCGAGAGCAACGGCGCCATCTGAGGCCACTTCGATGCGTAGTTCGCTGTCGGCGGCATCGCGATGGTTCCAGACGGTCTTGAGAAACGGACGGTGCGGGAACGGGCCTAGGTGAGGCGCAACCGGATCGAGGTCGTTGGGAAGGCGGTCCCAGGCGGCGTCGGTCATGATGCCTCGACGACGATGGTTCGACCGACCTGTCGACCGGCGCCGAGTACCGGCGGCGACAGCTGATTGTGGAGGGTGTCGAGCATGCCCTTCGAGAGCAACCCGATCCGCTGTCCGACATGAAGCGCAGCGGCTATCGCCATGTCCGTGGAACCGGATCCGGACTTCGTCGCGATGGCGATACCGTGCCTTGCCATTGCGAAAGATCCCTCCGCCCCAACCTTCTGCGGTCCTCCCCATGTGACGCCGACGCGTCCGTCGGCTCGTACGTTGTCCGCAACGAGTGCACCGTAGCTGGTCATGGCGGCAGCCACGGGCTCTGCTTCGGACTCTGTTGTGAGTCTGGAGAAGGCCGTGGCGAGGGTCGCGACGGTGCCTCGAAGCGTTGGTGCTCCGCAGCCGTCGACCCCGACGGGCCTGGCATCGGCTCGTGAGTACTCCTGCACAACATCGAGAACAGACTGTTGCAGCGGATGGTGGAGATCGAGATACGACGCGGTATCCCAGCCTGCAACGGTGCAAGCTGCGAGCCAGCCGGCATGCTTGCCTGAGCAGTTGTGAAACCAACGCGTGTCGTGCGTGTTACCTCGTCGAATCTGGACGATGTCTGCGCCGTGACCCAGTGGGCGACCGGCTGTGCAGCGCAGGTCGTTGATGGTGAGCCCGTGGTCGCCGAGGATTTGTTTGACAATGGCGAGATGAACCGGATAGCCACTGTGGCTTGAGCAACTCACGGCGAGATGTGTCGGCGGAAGGCTCAGGCCTGTACGTGCAGCGGCGATGGCTTGGAACGGTTTGATCGCTGATCGATAGAACATCTGCTGCCCGATGGCGCCAGATGCGAATAGGACTGATCCTTGCGCATCGACAGCGATTGCTGCGACATCGTCAAACGACTCGGCGAGCCCGGACCGGACCCTTGCAAGGCGCATCGGCTATTTCGTCGAGAGGAGTTCGTCTGGACTCGCAGAGCCGTCTCTGTAGCGCCTTGTGAGTTCTGCGGTGATCAAGTCGTGTGCGTCGTACACGGCACGGCGTTGCTCGGATACGGTTGCTTCGGTCGTCGACAGGGCGTCCCTGATCCGTGTTAGGTCGTCGCCCTCCAGAGAGGGAAGTCGTGCGAGGAAACCGTCGGTGAGCACTTGATCAATTTCTCGACGTCCGGCTCCTGAGAGTCCAGGCAATTCGGGGAGGTCGACGGACCGCTCCTTGTCGAGAGGGTTCGATGTTTTCCCCGACGGCCCGTCGCTGAGGATGTCGGGGAGTGCCTCGATGAGAGACCTGGTCTCGGCTCCCGTTCGGCGACGCAGCTCGAAGTCGAGGAGGTCAAGCCGTCCGTGGAGCATGCGGCGGTAATACGAGAGCTCTGTATCGAGGTGGTCGAGAAGCGCCCTGCGTTGCCGGAGTTCGTCGAGGGGAACCTCCGAGAGCGTCGCTGTGAAGTTGGCGCCCATCACTTGGTCGATACGTCTTCGTTGCTGTGTCATGCCATGCTCCTTGAGGTTGACAAGTTAGCAAGCGGAGCGCATCGTACGGTATCAGCTCAGCCAAATAGCCAGAGAGCGATCCAGAATAGCGGCCCTGCGAGGACCGCACCGTCGAACATCGAGAGCACTCCTGGGGCGTCCTCCGTGTGGATCACGTTGCCTGTGCGCAACATCGAACCGAGGGCCCGACCTGCGATGACCCCTGCCGCGGCTGCCACGCCACCGAGGAGGCCCGCTGCTATGTCGAGGTCACTGATGACGAGACCAGCAATGAGGCCCGCAACGAGGGCCCCGAGCAGTGCGCCGACGTTTGCATCGATCGACTGGATTTGGGCACCGTAGGCACCGGCGATCCACGCTCCAACGAGTGCGAACACGATCACGAGCACGAATGCCACAACTGCGTATGAACCAAGAAGGCGCGTCAAGATGAGACCTGCGCTGGCCGAACCAGCGATGATGGTGACGAGGGTCGTTGAAGCCGTTTTTCGGAAGTCGCGGCTCGACCTGTCGAATATCGGCCAGGAGACCGCAACGATGATGCCGACCGCGATACCCGAAGCGAACCCCTCGAATCCCCACGCGTATGCAGCCGTTGCTGCGCTCACTGCCCCGATGAGAGGTGGGTACGCGACGAACGTGTCCCTCGCACGACCGGCCGTATCACTGACATCCCATACCCAGGCGAGGATCGTGCCGACGGCGACGAATACGTACCACGATGGTGCTGCCCAGGCGACTGCGAGCAGGGAGATCACCAGCGACACCGCAAAGAGATTCGGTGCAACCCCAATCGATGGACTCGACACAGCACCTCCCGAGACGGGGGGTATGAGCGCTACTTCGTCGCCCGGCGCGACAGGTGTTGTCAGCTCGGCCTGGTGACCGTTCACCCAAACTCTCGCGGTGTCGAGGCCGGACGCGAACTGAACTCCGAAGCGGTCGGTTGCCTGACGCAACAGGTCCTCGACGGTCGTTGCGTCGAACATCGCAGAATCGGTTCCAGCGGTTTCCCTCAGGTTGGCGAACAGACGCAAGGTGGCCATCACCGAAGCGTAGTGCGATGTCCAACCGAGAGCGTGTGAGCACTCCCGAGCAGCCGGCACGTCTGTGGTGTCATCCAATCTGTGATCCGACGGGAACATGATGTGCTCTGGACACCCATCACGAGCAGGGGTACGGCTGATACCGATCGAGACCGCTGTTGCTGTCACGGTCCGCGATGTCAGCGCGTGTCACATCGAGTTCAACGAGGCACGTGTTGAGGACGTTACGTGCCCTGCCCGAGGAAGGAGAGGTCAGCGAGGGCCCTGATCGGTGTCGTGAAGTCGCTCGATGAGTATCCAACGAAGCCAGCGGTCCTCATTCGACGCATGGCCGCTCCAGGAATCGACAGTTCCCTCCAGGAAGCAGCAGCCACTCCGATAGAGAATGCCGAGGCATCGGTCTCCTCGACGATGTCGGTGATGTCCTGGCGCGTATGCCCAACGGCTGCCGCTCCGGCTGCCAAGAGGACGTTGATGAAGCCGTGCCGCCACACGCCGAGATCCGGGTCGAAGTAGCGCACCGGTTGGCGAAAGTCACCGGACACTCTGAACGGAAGTTTGGCGCCTGTGGCCTCGATGATGAAGGCTGACATGTCGAACGAGTCAGGTAACGCGCTCGGTGTTCGGCCTTCACAGCGCAACGTCACGCCGCCGACCCGACCGCGGGCTTTGAGTACCCTTGCGATGGCTGCGATTCGGTCGGCGAGATCCTGTGCTGGATCGAGCTGGATAAACGGCACGATCTCTGGCTGTATCGACACGATTGCATCGACAAGGCCTCCGAGGGAGTGGTCGGATGGCTCTTCGATTCGAGCCTCACCAGCCGCGACGATCGCGGCTGGCTGCATCTCTGCGTGGAAGCTCTGAGTACGCGATGCAGACGCACCGGGCTCACCGTCGAAGATCACGCCGATCTCCCACGGACTCTCTCGCAACGTGATGGACTGGACCAACACCTGCGCGAGTTCCTCCAGTCCCGAGGACTGGCACAAGAATCTGCCAGCGACCCATGAAGCGCTCGAAGACCTGGCTTTCCGATACGCAGCGACCGCCGCCTCCATATCGAGGGATGCGGGAGGGAGAACACCCGCGTAGTCGATGAGTGCAGCGAGCGATGCCGTTCGGGCATCGAATACGAGCCTCATGAAAGGAGTGGTCCGTTCGATTCGATGATGTACCGGTTGCCTGTTGAGGGGGAGTGTGCCATGGGCCTTGTTCAACGCTTGTCGCCATGGTATGTAGGCGTAGGCGCTCAGATACCACAGATATGGGATGGAAGCTCTGCGCCTGGCGGCCAGTGCGGCTCAATACACCTCGGGCACGAACGTCTGGTCCGTGATAGGTGGGCGGATGTAACTGGTGTCGATCTGTCTGGGGGGAAGGTCGACGGGACCGAGCGTTCGGTCCTCGTAGGCGATCATCGACAGGAGGTGACTGATGCAGTTGAGACGTGCACGCTTCTTGTCTTCCGCGTTGACGACGAACCATGGGGCCTGCTTGATGTCTGTGTGGTCGAACATGATGTCCTTGGCCCTCGAGAACTCCACCCACCTCGCTCGCGATTCGAGATCCATTGGACTCAGCTTCCATCGCTTGGTCTTGTCATCGATTCGGGCTTGGAACCTTCGCTCTTGCTCCTCGTCGCTTACGGAGAACCAGTACTTGATGAGCACGATGCCAGAGCGAACCAACATGCGCTCGAACTCCGGGCAGGAACGTAGAAACTCCTCGTACTCCTCCTCTGTGCAGAAACCCATCACGGGCTCCACGAGCGCGCGGTTATACCAAGATCGGTCGAAGAGAACCAGCTCACTCGATGCGGGGAGACGATCGACGTACCGCTGGAACCACCACTGCGCCTTCTCACGCGACGTTGGCGTGCCGAGAGCTTCCACTCTGCACACACGGGGATTGAGCATCTCGGTGATTCGCTTGATCACACCACCTTTCCCAGCAGCGTCGCGGCCTTCGAATATGACGACGACCTTGAGTCCCTCTTCCTTTATGTAGCTCTGCAGTTTCACGAGTTCGGTTTGGAGGCGCCTGAGCTCAGATTCATAGAACTTCTTGGGGAGCTTCGGTTTCTTGACACTCTCGATCGGTTCTATGTGGCTCATGTGCTCCACAGTAGACAGAAGAGATCTGACCGTCTCGCGTTTGTGTGCGTGTTGGCCATTCCAACGGTGATGGGGATCGACGGTCGGGTGGGCCCCGATGCGAACGACGCACCCGAGTACCCTGTGGAGCATGAGCGCCACTATCTCCTTCCTCAGCGATTTCGGGCACACGGACGAGTTCGTCGGAGTCGTCCACGGTGTCATCGCGCGCATTGCGCCCAAGGTGCGCGTCATCGACATAACCCACGGGGTTGTGCGTGGCGACATCCACGGTGGTGCCATGGCTCTGACACGTGCCGTTCAGTTCATGCCGGACGGCGTGTTCCTAGCGGTCGTTGATCCCGGTGTCGGGACCGAAAGAAGAGCGATCGCTGCAAGGACCTCTGTTGGCTTTTTCGTTGGGCCCGATAACGGGCTGCTGGCGCCAGCCGTTGCGATCGTCGGTGGCGCGGACCTGACTGTCTCGCTCGAGGATCCCCGGTTCCAGTTGCCATCGAGCGGTGCGACGTTCCACGGTCGAGACGTCTTTGGACCAGCCGCCGCGGTCCTCGCGTCCGGCGAGGCGAAGATCGAGGATCTTGGTCCGGTTCTTGCACCCGATTCGATTACTCCTCTGCTCATCCCATTGGCGGAGAAGACGGCCAGCGGAGGTGTCAAGGCAACGGTTTTGTGGGTCGACACGTTCGGAAATGTGCAGTTCAACGTCGGGCCGGACGACTTGGGTGCCATCGATATCGCCGAGGGCGACGACGTCGCGGTTCTCGTGAATCTCACTACCCAGAGGATCGAGTGGGGACACAGCTACGGCGATGTGGACGAAGGCGACGCAGTGATGCACGTTGACTCGCACGGTCAGATCGCCATCGGTGTGAGAGGAGGGCGTGCGGACGAAGCGTTTTCGATCGGCGTCGGCGACTCGGTGGTGATCGGACGGTCCGGTGACGGCAGGCGTATCGAGGTCACGGGACTCGATGTCACGTGAAGAGCGAGGGCGATGTCAGGGCGTTAGGCCGCCGCCGACCAACTTGATGATGAACGCCGCCGCAATCACTACGAGCAGTGCTACGACGACGATGGATGTCACTGGTCTCACGCCAAGAAGATAGCTTGGCACGACATTCGTGGTGCGTCTTAGGTCGTGTGAAGCTCGAGGTACGAGCGCAGCACGGATTCTTCGACGCGGCCCTCATCGATGACGGTTCCGTCATCGGCGGAGATGACTGGCACGCGATAGTCGAAGCGATCGAGGAGGTCGAGGTCGAGATCGACGTCGACGAGGATCACCGCCTCGACGCCGAACACGGATCGGGCGATCGCAATACCTTCTTCGCACAGAGGGCACCCCTGGCGGGTGTACACCGTAACACGCATCCCGTGAGGGTAACGTGCTCCCCTGTGGATCTCGGCAGGGCAGATCCATGCTTCGCCTTCCAGGGTCACGAACCGAGGTTGACGACCCGCTCGATTGCGCGATACACACGCTCGGACATCTTTGCATCCTGGGGATCGAGGAGGTTCGCCATGACCTTGAGTGTCCACTCCATCAGCGGTCGTGACCGCAGACCGACCGTTGTGAAGGTCCGCATGATCGAAGGGTTGCCGATGACCTTCACAAACAATCGCGCGACCTTGTGGTATTCGCCGTACGACTCCTCGAGTTCTGCCGCATATCGAGCCAAGGCCGTATCGTCGCCTGCTGCTGCCTCGGCAACGTAGCGTGCTGCGATCCTGCCTGTCTCGTACGCGTAGTCGATGCCTTCTCCGTTGAACGGATTCACGGCGCCTGAGGCGTCGCCGACGAGAACCCAATTGCGCCCGAATTTCGGTCCGACCGACAAAGACATCGGGAGCTTGCCGCCGATCGGCTTCGAGTGTGGGCTCGACTGGACGATCTCCCAATGGTCGGGGAGGGAGGTTGCGTACGCATCGAGAATGTGCGACGTGTTCACGTCCTTCCAACCTTTGAATGTCGAAACGAGTCCCGCGCCGACGTTGACCTCACCGTCTCCGAGTGGGAACACCCAGCCGTAGCCAGGCATTGCCTTACCGTTTGCGTCCCTGATGTCGAGTTGACTTTCGATAAAGGAGTCATGGGAGTTGGGGCTCTCGTAGTAGGCACGCACAGCAAGCCCGAACGGGTAGTCCTTTCGCCGTGTTGCCCCGGCCGCGCGTCCGAATCTCGAATTCGATCCGTCCGCGATGACGATGAGGTCTGGATTGACTGTTCTCTCACCATTCGCGTTCGTGAGTCGCACCGCAACGATCTTGTCGTGTTCGAGGATCGGCATCGCCGTTGTTCCCTGTTCGAGGTTCGCACCCTGTGCTTCGGCCAGCTCGGCAACCGTTCCATCGAGATCTGCCCGCCGAATCGTTGCTCCCCAGTCCGGATACATCGAGTGTTGTGGCCACGGCATCTCGATCTTTAGGTCCCCTGCGTACGCGCGCAGACCATCGACACGATGGATGGCGGCTCGATCGAAATCGA
This sequence comes from uncultured Acidimicrobiaceae bacterium, assembly GCA_964460075.1. Taxonomy (GTDB): domain Bacteria; phylum Actinomycetota; class Acidimicrobiia; order Spongiisociales; family UBA5794; genus JAMBLL01. The sequence continues at coordinate 61,490 of CAYWPC010000003.1, read as the reverse complement.
AACCCATGTCGAGGAGTTGCTTGATCGCCCTGGGAGTCAACCCGTCGCCACAGGCCTTCTCCCTTGGGTACGTTTTCTTCTCGACGAGGTGAACATCGAGACCGTTGCGAGCAAGCCAGTACGCGCTTGATGCACCGCCGGGACCCCCACCGACGACGAGAACGTGTGATGCCATGCCGTGAGGCTACTGCCCGCTCAGTCGAGCGGTCAGCCCTCAGTTGAGGCTTCGACGAGGCCGCAGTCGACTTCTGCCTCGTCGAGTGGCTGTCCGCCAAACTGCACGCGCTCATAGAGCGCAACTTGGGCAACCTGTTCCTCTGAGAGGAACGAGCCGAATCCTGGCATCAATCCAACCCCACCGACCGGCTTGTCGCCAGCACCGTAGGTTGGTTGTGGCCACCCAGCAGTTCCGATGGTCACCCACTCAATATGGTCGTTGCAGGCGCCCGATGGGAAGGTTGCCAGCACGGCGCCGCCTGCAAAGGCCGGGCCGACCCCCCCGCTTCCGTTGGCACTGTGGCACGCGGCACACTGCGCATAGATCGCTCCACCGGCAGCAAAGTTGTCGACGGCTGTCTCACCGTACGAACCCCCATCACAGTTCACCGCCTCACCCGTTGCCGGGTCCACTCTGAGCCGACCACCCGAACCGCAGTCGGGTCCGTTCGGAGCAACGAGGATGTATGTGACCGCAAGGATCGGGATCAAGAGGAAGACCGCAGCCAACCACTTCGGGTAGCCACCGCGAGTAGGCGCGTCGCGTTCGTCTGTGCCATCACCGGCTGCGTCATCGGGCGCAATGGCTTCGATGATTTCTACTGCCGGTGCGATCTCTTCGTGGTCGTCCGTCTCTCTGGGAGGCTGGCTGGCCGCGTCGGGCTTCGCTACGGCCGATGTGGAGGCGTCCGGGGAGGGCGACATCGTGGAAGGTGATGGTGTCAGCCCCGCCCACTCGGCAAGGACCGACTCGACGCTCTCACCTGTCTTCTTCGATCTGGCGTCGGCCGATCGCTTGGCGAGCGGTGCTGGCATGCCCTTGACCTCTGCGACCTTCGCGAGCAGCTCGTCCATGCTCATCCCACCCGTTACTGCCGGGGTCACCTGGGCTGGTTGGGAGCTCGGTTCAGGGGTCGGCTCAGGAGTTGACGTGACGTCGGTGGCGGTACGAGATTCGCTTGTGTTCGTCGTCGCGTCGGAATCACCGACGACGACCTCTGCTGCTCGTTTGTCAAGATCGACGCCGGCCCAGCTCGTGAGAACGGACTCGAGCGTTGCTCCTGAGTGTTGTGCTCTGGCCTGAGCCGATGTGAGGATGAGTTTCGGCGGCATGCGTTTGACTTCCGCCGCGAGTTGAACGAGTTCATCGGTCGTGATCTCGGCGGACGAGACCGATTCTTGTGCATGAGTCTCTGACGGTTGTTCCGGTGGTTGAGGCCCAGATGGTTCGGTTGCAGGCTCAGACCGATCGGCTACGGACTCGGCTGCTGCATCTGCCTCGCCGAGCCACTCGAGGAGGACGGCTTCAACCGTCGAGTCGGTCTTCTTCGCCCGCGCTTGGGCCGAACGTTCGACGAGAGAGGCTGGCATGCCCCGTATCTCGGCTACTTTCTGGAGGAGTTCGTCCATCGTGTCACCTCAGAGTCTCGATGTAGCTGACAAGTGCGTCGAGGTCCGCTTCGGAGAGAAACGCATAGGACGGCATGATCGACCATGGCCTGGCGGCTCTCGGGTTCTTGAGATGAGCCGCGATGTTGATACGGTCGAATCCTTCCCGACTTGCGACGTGCATGAGGTCGGGGCCGAGACGGAAGGCGCCCTGCAGGACAGGATTCTCGTGCGCGTAGTCGCCTGCGACCGATACCGCTCCGAGGCCGACATCTGCAGCCACCGGCCGAACCACCTGGGTGTGGCACTCAGAGCAGCCGGCAGCGATGTAGACGTTCCGCCCGTCCAACTCGCTCGACCCTTGTGGGTAGTTCCTTGCGGAGTCGGCGAGACGGGTCGCGCTCCGCTCTGTGCTGTCAACGATTGGGAACGCCAGCATGAACACTGCAGCGAATACCCAAACGGTGACGACGCCACGAACAAGACGCTTCCATGTGATTGGACGTGTCGTCGTCGCCATCTCGAGGTCGTATGCCCCAGATTCCCTCGGGACCTGCAGCGGTTCGTTGTTCGTTGTTCTGATTCGGGCGAGGAAGATCACCTGAGCAAGTGCGAAAATGGCGAGCGCTGCTGGTGCGATCCACAGGAACGGCGCAGCCGTGTCAGCCGCTATGTCCCATCCCTCACCCCAGTTTGGGAAGCTCTGACTCGTTGGGCCCGCTGCCCACGAGAAGCCAGTCGCGATGCCACCAGCGAGGAGCGCCCCCGCCGCACCGATGAGACCGGTCACCGACCAGCTGAAGTGCATGCTGGTGTTGGTAGCCCTCCCACCGCTCGCAACACTGTGCCCTGCAAAGATGGCGAACGACGCACCACCGAGAACGATGAGCACGGTCAAACCCTGAACCCATGTGGAGAACTGAACGATGCTGCTCGAGGAGGGCCAGATAACAAGAAAGTTGACGGCGGTGGCGCTCAAGAGCGAGAACGCTGCGATCGTTGCATACCCGAGTGAAGCTCTGTCGCCGATGTCGCCCACCCTGCCCTTGAGCATCAGGCCGATGTCTGTCGCGATAGCGAGCGCGGGTATGAATGAACCGATAGCGAATGCGACGCTTATCGACTCGAACCAGTTCGGCGCGGGAGAAAATATCAGTCCAGGTCCGCTCATGAAGGCCCAGGTGAGCAGGAGCGACCAGAAACCGAGCGCGGCCAGCGGACGAGCATCCGTGAGATCGGTCCCCGCGATCGTTCCGAACACGAAGTAGAGAAGGCCGACCGAGGCCGTGATGATGAACAACGTGAGCCCTGTGCTCGCGAACCCGCCGAGCAGCGAACCGGGAATGCCCCAGGCAGAAGGGAAGGACCCAACGATGCTTGTCGCGGCAAGAACGATCGGGGCTGCCGTGAGATACCATCCAGCGGCTCCGAGTTGGTCACCTTTCGTGCGGGCGGTTGCGGTGATCGACAGGGCGGCGAGTACTGCGCCGACTGCGATCAGTACTCGAGCCCAGATCGGAAGCTCGATACCCAGGATTCCGCTGTTGTCCCCGACGAGGATTCCGGCCGCACCCCCGAGAGCACCGAGACCGATCGCGGCCAGTGATACCAGTGCAAGGGCACGGTTGCGGACGGCTTCTCCCGTTACCGTGCTCAGTGCGTAGTACGTGAGACCGAGAAGCCCGATGATCGCCCAGCCGTAGGTGAGGAGCGTGCGGCTTGCTGGGGCGAGCCTTCCGTAGCTCAATGCTGCGCTACCGGATGCCAGGTTCGGGACGACGAGCTGAAACGCTGCGACTGCCGTCGCGATCATCCCTACGGCGAAGATGATTGCTGCGACAACAAGATGTGACCGCGCGACACTCGCACCGCTCTCATCTGCTGCTGACTGTTGTTCCCCATTCGATGAAGTATCGGCCGTCACGCTGGTGGCGTCCTCCTGCTTCGAGTGATTGCACTGGTCCCCGCTCTGGCGAGCGAAACTCTAGTCGCGCATATTGCGTCCCGCATCGAACGAATTGCACAGTTCCGAGGTAGGAATTTTGTTGACATAGATGTCGACAAACCACCCCCAGTCCGGCTTGAATACGCAGACAACGCGGGCGGCGTACAATGCGCGCCGCTCTACAGGGGAGAGTCGTGATCGGACGTAGGCAACTCGTTGAAGGTATCGCCTTGGTGGTGCTCGGTGTCGTGGTCACGGTCGGTGGCTCCGTTGTGGTCCACATGGCAGAGTCTCCTCGATTCGATGCGTTGGGCCGTGCACTGTTCCCCGGCGTCCCACGAGGCTGGCAGATCGTGGCTCTCGCCCAGCTCGTCGCTCTCGGTGGAGTGCTGCTTGCAATGGCCGGTGCGGCGTACGGGTTCATTTGGCAACGTCCGCTGACGTGGGCCAGAGCCATGTTTGGGGCTCTGCTCTTCGTCGGTCTGATGTTCATCATCTTCGCGATCGTCCCAAATCAGTTCCTCACGCTGACCCAATCAACGCTTGAGTGGACCCCTCAGAAGACCTTCGTAGCAGTACCGGCCTTCCTCACACTCAACAACGAGATCTCCGTTTCGTTTGCGGCCCTCAAGGACATGATCTCTGCCGGCTACTCGACGACCATGCTGATTGCTATCCCCGTCTTCATGTACAAGTGGCAGGAGCGCGCAAAGCAACCGAAGATTCCGAAACCTGATCCTGTGTCTGCCTTCGGACGGCCGCTGAGGGCGGATCGCTGATGGCGAGGGAAGCATGGCTCGAAACACCCCCAATCCGCGACGATTACCAGCTAGCGCTTGTCGACACGGCATACCTCACGGCTGCGGTCAAGCCGAAGCAGTTCATTCACATCAACGAATCCGAATGCATCCTGTGCGCAGGATGCGTCGACATCTGCCCGTGGAAGTGCATCCACTTCTTCTCGCCAGAAATCGTCACCGAGGCGATAGGGGTAGACGATCCGAATGACAACGAGGAGAACGGTGCGTTGTTCCTCATCGACGACACCGAGTGCACAAGGTGCAAGCTGTGCGTTGACAGGTGCCCGACGAACGTCATCACGATCGGCAAGTTTGCCGGCTCGGTTGCAAACCAAGGCGAGCAAATAGAGGCAGCACCATGGGAGTACGACACGGGTAGCAGAGACACCAAGAGCGGCGTCGCGTACGGCGTGCGCTGGTAAGTACGAGGAGAGCCAGGTTGGCAGACGGAGACGGAAGGACGAGCGTCAAGGACGCTGTCGCAGGCATGGGGAGCCATGTCCGCAACTCGCAGGTGTGGAATTCGATTTTCCGCCCGGGTTCACCTATGCGTTCCGATGGCGGTGATTCGCCGCGCAACCGGGCATACGTCGTGATGAACAATGTCCTGTATCACCTACACCCAGTGAAGGTGAAGCGGCACGGTGTGCGTCTGTCCTACACGTTGTGCCTCGGAGGCTTGAGTTTCTTCCTGTTCATCCTGCTGACCGTCACTGGCATCTTCTTGATGTTCTACTACCGGCCAACATCTCCTCAGGCCTATTTCGATCTTCAGGCGCTCGCGACAGACGTCGCCTTCGGGCAACTCGTACGCAATATGCACCGATGGGGTGCTCACATCATGGTGCTCACGGTGTTCCTGCACATGACGCGTGTCTTCTACCACGGCGCCTACAAGCCACCACGCGAGTTCAACTGGGTCGTCGGCATCGTGCTGCTACTCCTGACACTCCTACTGTCGTTCACCGGCTATCTGTTGCCATGGGATCAGCTTGCGTTGTGGGCTGTGACCGTCGGTTCGAACATGGCTGGCTACACGCCGGTGTTCGGGAGCCAGGTGACTTTCGCGCTGATAGGCGGCGTGCTGATCTCAGCGGACACGTTGCTTCGGTGGTATGTATTGCATGTGTTGTTTCTCCCGTTCATCATCACCATCTTTATGGCCGTCCACTTTTGGCGTGTCCGTAAAGATGGGGGCATCTCAGGACCGCTGTAAGGAGGCGATGTGGCACAACTTCCAGAACATCTCCTGAAGCGAGCAGCAGAGGCGAGAGCGAAAGCGCAGGGGCGCTCAGCGAGTGGCGACGTCGCGGCCGAAACCGAGGTCGAGACGGCACCTATCGCAACGGTCGCGTCGGATGCGCCTGCGTCTGGAGACCCAAGCGTCGTCCGTGATCTCGACGCAGACGCGGCCACGTACGGTGTGCCACGCCCGATCCTCGAGCGTGCAATGTACGCGAGGGCACGAAGGGATGGCTCACCGGAACCGATTCGCACACGTACCGCGGCGGCAGCACCTGCCGATACAACACAGGCACCGGTTGCTGGGGCTTCGACGACTGCACCCGCAGGACCGCCACCGGGTGTTCGCACACAGCGTCTTCTCACTGTGGTGAAAGCCGGTGCAATCCAAGGAACGACGAAGGAGCCTGCCGACAAGGTCAACGTTTGGCCACACCTTCTCGCCATCGAGTTCGTCGCTCTGCTGGCGATAACCGCGTTCTTGTTCCTGCTCTCAGCGTTTGTCGACGCGCCACTTCTCGAATTCGCCAACTTCAACGAACAACCGAACCCGTCGAAGGCGCCGTGGTACTTCCTCGGTTTGCAGGAGCTCCTGGCCTACTTCGACCCACAGGTCGCAGGTGTGATCATCCCTGGATTCGGCCTGGCAGCGCTCGCATTCATTCCGTACATCGACCGCAACCCTTCGGTTCGACCGTCGAATCGAAAGTTGGCGATCTCCATATTCACCGTGTTCTTCATGGGTGCAGCCGTTCTCACGATCTTCGGTTCCTTCTTCCGTGGTCCGGGCTTCAACTTCACCTACCCATGGAGCGACGGCATTTTCTTCGACGATCTATTGTCGATTTTGGAGTGAGGGGTCCATGAGCGGTACAACCATCTTCATTGTCATCCTCGTCTCGGCAGGCGTGCTAGCCCTGATTGGCATCGTCGCCGTTGCGAGAGGACGTTCCGAGTCGAGCGGTTCTTCGAGCGAGGCCGAACTCGGCGCGAGGGCAGGGAGCACGGCACGAGCACGCAAGGCTGCCAAGGCCGAGGCCATGGCCGAGAGTGGTCGGCGTGCGTCTCGTGGCGCTGGGACCACGACACTCGTCGATGCACCGGCTGCCTACAAGGAAGACGACCCCAAGATCGACATCTCAACCGTCGAGTACGGCGCTACCCGCCGGAAGTTCTTCAATCGAGCGATCGGCGCAGTCTTTGGACTCGTCATGTTGCAATTCGCCCTGACGGGCCTCGCCTTCTTCTGGCCGAAGCTGAAGGGTGGGTTCGGTGCGCCGATCAAGGCGGGAAGCTTTGCTGCGCTCAAAGCAGAAGTGCTGCAGGGGGGGACGATCGTCCCGAAGGCCATACCCGCAGCTCAGGCGTGGATCGTGCCATTCGAATTGAGCCTTCTACCGGGATCGCAGTACGAGCCCATACCGTTCGTCGTGGTAGGTGGCGAGGACGATGGAGTCGGGCTGATGGCCCTCTGGCATCGATGTGTGCATCTCGGATGTCGCGTCCCGGAGTGCATCCCTTCCCAGGGGTTCGAATGCCCATGTCACGGCTCGAAATACAACGCCCACGGCGAGTATGCCGCCGGTCCGGCGCCGAGGAACCTCGACAGGTTCGCAGTGAGTATCGATGGGGCAGGGGAGCTCGTAATCGATACAGGAACGATCGTGCAAACACCTCGCTCGAAGAGCTTTACCGTGGCCTATCCCCAGGGCCCGTTCTGCGTGGGGTGATGCATTGGTGATGTCAACCGCTTTGGTTATAGGGACCGTCGCTGGAGGCGGGACGCCTCCGAACAGCACCGATCTGGGCGTCGGCATATACGCGCTCACGGCCGTTGTCGTAGCGTTGTTGTCGTGGATGGCCTATCTGGTTATCAGCTCGCGCAGGAGCCGGAACGCTGCTCATGAAGCTGCTCCAGTCAACCTGTCACCTCCAGCGTCTGATGACGAACTGGAGAATCGGAAACTCACGAGGGTGCTGCGTGCCGCCTTGTTCGGCAGCGTGCTCCTCGCGATCGCTTTGCCATGGTATGCATTCAATGAGCCAGGTAGACAGGCGGCCGCGGCAGAGGCGATTGTCGAAGGAGACATCACGGCCGGTGCTGACCTGTTCAGCGTAGAGAGGTTTGCTTGCGCTCAATGTCACGGCCCCACCGCAGGTGGTGGCGCGGCGCCGTTCACCGAGGCTCGCTCGGGCGTCGACGTTGTGTGGGCGGTTCCTTCGCTTGATGACGTCCTGTTCCGGTATTCCGAAGATGAGATCAGGTTCTGGATCGTCTTTGGAAGAGCTGGAACGCCGATGCCGGCCAATGGTCTCGAGGGTGGCGGTGCTATGTCCATCCAAGAAATCGACCAGACAATTGCCTATCTGAAGTCGATCCAGCTGAGCCAGGAGGATGCATTCGCCAAGTCAGACGGTGCCACCGAACGTGCTGTGAGTGCGATCGAGGGTGGTGAGGCGCGAGCGAAGTCGTTCATCAACAAGCTTCAGATTCAGATTGACGAGGTTGTGGATGCCAAGAGCCGACTCACCGTCGTCGGATCATTCTCTCGGGACATACAAGACCTATTCCAGTCTCCTGGGACGTGTACAGCCGCCTCGGCAGAGCTCGTAGGGACGACGTGCGGGGACGAGGGAGTCGACACCGACCGTGACGGGCTCTCGGATGCGACAGAGATGGCGCTGACGCAGATGGCGGCGACCGCCCTCGAAACGCTTTCGGTGACAGCGGAAGTTCCTAAGGGCGAACGTGACGACGAGAGCGTCGTCGAATATGCTTTCGTGCCGAATGAGACGTACGACGTGCGCTTCGACCCTTCCAACGCCTTTACCAACCCGGATCCAGACACGAGAGTATCGGCGCCTGACCTCGATACAGCCGAGACGCTCCTTAGGAATCTTGGAGCGGACCTGTTGTTGCTCGGCGTGACGGCGGACAAGGAAGCTGAATTCCTCTCCAACCTCGAATCCGGGATGGACTTTCTCAAGACATCGCTCTCAGAGCGCCTATGGGAGGTCGATTTCGAGGCGGTAGCAGCAGAAATGGGCGTCTCGATCTCTGACGCGACGTTGGGTGCTGGTCTCTTCAACGCATACTGTGCACGGTGTCACACCGGTGGATACTCGGCAGGACAGCCCTTCGAGCAGAGTGCCGGCGCCGGTGCGTGGGCACCATCGCTCACCAACGGTCGCGCCGAAATCCAGTTTCCCGACATCGCCGATCAGGTCGCCTTCGTGATCTCTGGTAGCGACAACGGCGTGAAATACGGCATCAACGGTCTCGGATCGGGTCGAATGCCCGGTTTCGGTCAAGTGCTCTCCGAGGCCGACATCGAGCTCATCGTCAAGTATGAGAGGACGTTGTGATGCAGCGCGTTCGCGCAACGGTGCGCCGAGTCACTGCCGAGGAGTCAGGCCTGTCCAAGCTCGAGTGGCTCGGTATTACGGCGTTCGCAATCTCGCTTCTCGCCATGATCCCGGCCGTTCGCGACTATGCCATCAACGCTATCGGGGTTGTATTCGGACAGGTCGACGACGAGACAGGCGAGATCAATGCGTTCTCGACTGCCATGCGCGGCATCGCGATCTTCTTGGGAGCGGTCCTTGTGTTCATCGGGTCTGGATGGCTGCTGCTGTGGACGAATCTTGGCAAGCGCCTCGCGATTCTGCTCACCGGTGCGGCGACGTTCGGGTGGTTGACGATCAACGGGATTCTCTTCGTCGTGTATGCACCTCGTGGAATCCGGCCCAACGACCTCGAAGGGCTCAACGCGCTGCAGATGAGGCTCCCAGCGATCGCGACAACGCTGGCGTCGCTTGTGTTGTTCTCGATGTTCGCTGTAGCGCTCTCGCGCTACGAAGCCGAGACGGCCGAACCGTAGGCCCGAGGCCTGTGTGCCCCCGCCCCCATGCGGGGCGTTACGTCACGTGTTTCTGTGAAATGCCAGGATTCCCATCTCGGTTGATATGTCGACGCGCCTGACGTAGACCCCTTCAGGTGCGCGCAAGATCGTGGGTGCCAGATTGAGGATCGATGTGATGCCTGCCTCCGCGAGGCGGTTTACGACGGTTTGCGCAGCTGAGGCAGGTGTGGCGATCACACCGATTTCGATGTTGCGTTCCTTGACGATTTCGTTGAGTCTGGTTGGCGATTCGATCATGAGCCCGTTGACCGGGTCTCCGATCTTCTCTCTGTCGACGTCCACGACAGCGACCACTTCGAATCCCCACGCACGGAATCCCTTGTAGTTGGTGAGGGCCGAGCCAAGGTTCCCAGCTCCCACGACGACGACCGGATAAGTCCGCGTGAGCCCGAGTACGTTCCGAATCTGGGTTTGCAGATCGCCGATATCGTATCCAACGCCACGCGTTCCGTAGCTGCCGAGGTAGGAGAGGTCCTTCCGAACCTGAGCTGCGTTCACGCCTGCAGTCTCCGCGAGCCCCTCTGAGGAGCAACTGGCAACGTCTTGTGCCATGTCGGTGAGACAGCGTAGGTAGCGCGGGAGCCTTGCAACCGTCGCCGCGGGCATTGGATCCTTCATGCTTGCAAGACTAGGAAGTGTGGTGTACTGCCATGCATCGCGAGCGAGCGATTACTAATGGACGCACTGCCTTGGTAATCTCCTCGTTCATGGAGTTCGCCGACTACCTCCCGATCGCTCTCATGACGCTGCTCGGCGTCGCATTCGCTGGGGTGTCGCTCATCATGTCGAAACTGTTGGCTCCCTCGAACCCGACGCCGGAGAAACTCGCTCCGTACGAATGCGGGATCGTTCCTCTGCAGGAGCCGGTCCAGCGATTCCCCGTCAAGTTCTATCTCGTTGCGATGTTGTTCGTCATCTTCGACGTCGAGGTCGTGTTCCTGTTCCTGTGGGCGGTCCGGATGGACCAGTTCGGCTGGGCGGGCATCGCGGCGATCGTGGCGTTCATGGTCATGTTGATCGAGACGCTTGCGTATGTCTGGAAGCGAGGGGCGCTCGACTGGAACGTTGCTCGCAGAACTCGCAATCGCCAAGTCGTCGCTCCCGAGACACCAGTCGAAGAGGCCGCCTGATGGCAGGCGTTTCGAGCGAGCACGGTCTGTTGATGTCGACACTTGAGAAGGGCGTCAATTGGGCACGTACCCAGTCGATGTGGCCTGCGTCGTTCGGCCTTGCATGCTGCGCTATCGAGATGATGGGAACCGGTGCCGCTCACAACGATTTGGCCCGCTTCGGAATGGAAGTTTTCAGAGCTTCCCCGCGCCAAGCAGATCTGATGATCGTTGCGGGACGCTTGTCTCAGAAGATGGCGCCGGTGCTTCGCCAGGTATATGACCAGATGGCGGAGCCCAAGTGGGTGATCTCCATGGGGGCATGTGCATCGTCTGGAGGCATGTTCAACAACTACGCACTTGTCCAAGGCGTCGATCAGGTTGTCCCTGTCGATATGTACATACCTGGTTGCCCTCCCGGGCCCCAGTCGCTGATGCACGGCATCTTGAGCCTTCACGAAAAGATCATGTCAGGCGAGATTCGTCGCTCGACGGGAGTTCTCTGAGATGACCGACGACACCGCACCCGCTGAGGACGTCGTGGAGGAAACCACCGAAGCGACCGAACGCGAGCTTCCGAGTGTCGCGAGTGTTGCCAGCCTTCTCAAGGCATACCCGGATGCGACTTTCGCGGCTCGCCGGTATGCCTCAAGTGAGACGGTGTATCACGCGATCAGCGTCCCCACGTCCGATTGGGTCGCTTTTGTTCACAGCGCGTTGAACGCCGGTTTCGATACGTTTATCGATCTCGCGGCTGTTGACCACTTCACAGACGCACCGCGTTTCGAAGTTGTCGTGAACCTCCTGTCGATGACGGACAAGCAGCGGATCCTCGTGTCGACCAGGGTGCCGTACGACGACCCGACGGTGCCGACCATCACCGGCGTGTTCGTCGGAGCCAACTTCTACGAACGTGAGGCATACGACCTCTTTGGCATTCAATTCTCTGGTCACCCAGACTTGACAAGGATTCTCCTTCCTGACGAGTGGGAAGGACACCCCCTTCGCAAGGACTACGACATAGGTGCGGTGCCTGTCGTCTTCAAGGCTGGGAGCACCAACCTATGACAGACACCCCGAATCTCTCCGACGGTGTCGACGTGGCCAGCGAGGAAACAGCGGCCAAGGAAAGCATCGCAGACAAGCGACGTCGCCTGCACGACATCTGGGTGTCTGGAACAGAAGAGCGGATGCCGTTCGCAGCGACAACCGATGAGGGTGCCCAGGAACTGCTCCCTCGAGATGAGGAGCCGGGACTTGACTTGCAGCGCGGCGTCACCGTCGTGGATGACTTCGTTGGACCAGAGGTCGTCATCGATGACGAGCGCCAGATTATCAACATGGGTCCCCAGCATCCCGCGACGCACGGCGTACTCCGATTGCAGGTAGAGCTCGACGGCGAGACGGTGGTGAGGGTCAAGCCGATCATTGGGTATCTCCACACAGGGATGGAGAAGACAGCCGAATCCCTGACGTATGCGCAGGGGTCGACGAACGTAACCAGGATGGACTACCTCTCCCCTCTCCACAATGAGCTTGCCTACTCCTTGACCGTTGAACAGCTACTCGGCATCGACGTCCCAGAACGAGCCGATGCCATTCGAGTGCTCATGACCGAGCTCAATCGTGTGGCGAGTCACCTGCTGTGGGTGTCGACGATGGGTATGGACGTCGGCATGGTGTCGATGATGATTTACGGGTGGCGCGAACGCGAGGTCTGCCTCGATTTCTTCGAGAAAGTCACGGGGCTTCGCATGAATCACAACTACATCCGGCCCGGTGGCGTTGCTGCTGACCTGCCGGATGGTTGGGAAGACGATGTCGTCAACCTCATAGAAGCCGTCACGATCGGCGTTGGTGAGTACGCGGAGTTGATGGATGACAATCCGATCTTCCTCGACCGAACCTCCGGTGTCGGCGTCATGACGCCGGAAGAATGCAAGCAGTTCGGCGTCACTGGCCCGGTTGCAAGGGCATCCGGTATCGACTGGGATCTCCGAAAGGCGATGCCATATTGCGGTATCGACAACTACGAATTCGACGTTCCGACTGGGCGACACGGTGACGTTCTCGACCGATACACGATTCGTATGGAAGAGATCGTCCAGTCCCTGCGGATCGTGCGCCAAGTACTCGAAACTATTCCGCTCGGCGACTATCGCAACCCAGATCCCAAAGTCACGCCACCACCGCGGAAGCGAATCGACGAGTCCATGGAGGCCTTGATCCACCACTTCAAGCTGTTCACCAGCGGCATTGAAGTTCCCGAGGGAACCGCCTACCAGTCGGTCGAAGGGCCACGAGGGGAACTCGGCTGCTACCTCGTGTCCAAGGGTGGGACGCGACCGTGGCGGATGCATTGGCGTGCCCCCTCGTTCGCCGTCGTCCAGGCTCTCCCTGCCATGATGACCGATTCGTTGATTGCTGATCTCATTGCCGCGTTGGCTTCGACCGATCCCGTCCTGGGAGATATCGACCGATGAACACCGCGATTGCACACTGGTCACACCCGAATCAGGAACGAGCCAAGCGAATCCTCGCTTCCTATCCAGAGAAGCGTTCTGCGATGATGCCTTTGCTCTACGTGGCGAGCCTCGAGCACGGCTACGCCTCGGTGGAGGCGATGCGCGAGGTCGCTGCCCTCATCGATGTGACTCCTGCTCAAGTCCAGTCTGCCGCGTCGTTCTACACGATGTTCAAACGAGAAGCCGTCGGCACGTATCTCGTATCCGTGTGCACATCGATCTCGTGCTATCTCAAGGGTGCAGATGACGTGCTCGAAGCGGTCGAACAAGCAACCGGCGCCCATCACGGAGAGACGTCGCAAGACAATACATTCACGGTAGAACATGTCGAATGTATCGGGGCGTGTGGCGGTGCGCCCGCTGTTCAGGTGAACTACGAACTCGTCGAGGGTCTCACAGCAGCCAAGGCGCAACAACTCGTTCAGTGGCTGAGCGACACGGCTCCCGAGGTTGTGCTCGCCGATGAGATGCAGCACCTCTTCGGCGGTCAGCGTTCATTTGACTGGGGCCCTTCCGAGTCCGAGGGTGCCATTGCACCTGTGCCTGCGTTCAGCCCGTACGGATCGACACGGGAGAGCACATGACGGACCTCATCTTGACCTCCCGGATGCTTGAACACCCCTCCGACAGTCACACGATCGACCGGTACACAGCTACTGGTGGATACACGGCGCTCGTCAAGGCGCTGCGTGAGATGACAAGCGAAGAGATCGCGGCAGACGTCAAAGCCTCCAACATGCGTGGTCGCGGCGGTGCAGGATTTCCGACCGGCGTCAAATGGGGATTCTTGGCGCCGACGGAGCCGAGATATCTCGTCATCAATGGAGATGAGTCGGAGCCTGGGACGTTCAAGGACCGCCAACTCCTCGAACGTGACCCTCATCAACTCGTCGAAGGCATCATCATCTCAAGCTATGCCTTGAGCGTTAACCATGCGTTCGTGTACATACGAGGTGAATATCCGAAGCCAGCCCGCAGGCTGCAGCGAGCGATCGAGGAGGCTTACGAGGCCGGATACTTGGGCGACGACATCCTCGGATCTGGCTTCTCGCTGAACATCACCGTACATCTCGGCGGTGGCGCATACATTTGTGGAGAGGAGACGGCCCTCCTCAACAGCCTCGAAGGTCGTAGAGGCGAGCCACGGCTCAAGCCCCCGTTTCCCGCTGTCGAGGGCCTCTACGCAAAGCCGACGATCGTCAACAATGTCGAGTCGATCTCGAACATCCCGTGGATCGTCAACAACTCGGGCGCCAGCTACGCCTCCATCGGCCCGGAGCGTTCGGCCGGAACGAGAATGTTCAGCTTGTCAGGGCACGTCAACGCCCCAGGCAACTATGAGATCGTCATGGGCATGTCGTGGAGGGACTTGATCTACGACATCGGCGGCGGCGTTCGAGACGACAACGATCTCAAGGCATGGATCCCAGGGGGCGTATCCGCCCCGTGGTTCGTCCCAGACGAGCATCTCGATACGCTCGTCACGATCGACGATGTCGCACAGAGCGGGTCAATGCTCGGCAGCGGCGCGGTTGTCGTGATGGATGAGAAAACCGACGTCGTAGCGGCAGCGCATCGAATCGTTCGGTTCTTCGCTCATGAGTCATGCGGCCAATGCACCCCGTGTCGTGAGGGTACGAGTTGGCTCGAGAACGTTCTTCGTAGGATCCTCGATGGCCGCGGACGGCACGACGACATCGACCTGCTCCTCGACATCTGCAACCACATCTCTCCAGGCCTGTCGTGGCCACCTGCAATGACGACGATCTGTCCGCTCGGGCCGTCCGCCGTGTCGCCAATAACATCGATCACGAGATGGTTTATGCCGGAACTTGAAGCGATGATTGCACGAAGTGAGGTAGCTGTTGGCTGATTCAGCCCACGTTACGATCACGCTCAACGGTGTCGACCACGTCGTCGCGGCTGGTGAGCTTTTGATCACTGCTGCTGAGTCCGTTGGCGAATACATCCCGCGGTTCTGCCATCACGACAAGCTCGAGCCTGTCGGCAAGTGCCGGATGTGCCTCGTCGAGGTCGAAGGTCCACGCGGCAAGGCTCTCGTACCTTCGTGCACGATGCCGGTAACTGACGGCATGGTCGTTGACACGCAGTCCGAGGTCGTTACGAAGGCGCATGAAGGCGTGCTCGAGTTTCTGCTCATCAACCATCCGCTCGACTGCCCGATTTGCGACAAGGGAGGAGAGTGCCCTCTCCAGGATCAGGCATACGCCTATGGGGCAGGCGAGAGCCGCTTCATAGAAGAGAAGCGCACATATCTCAAGCCGATTCCGATCTCAGATCTCGTCTTACTCGATAGGGAGCGATGCGTTTTGTGTGACCGCTGCGTTCGCGTAGCAGACGACATTGCCGGTGATCCGCTGCTCACCTTCACTGAGCGTGGCGGCAGCGTTCAGATTCAGACATTCCCAGACGAGCCCTTCTCGTCGTACTTCTCAGGGAACACCGTTCAACTCTGCCCTGTCGGTGCGTTGACATCTGTCGACTATCGCTTCAAGGCTCGACCGTGGGATCTCAAGCATCAAACGTCGGTCTCCCTTATCGACACGGTCCACTCGGCCGTCGACGTCCAAACCAGCAGAGGACAGATTGTTCGGGTGTATGGCGTCGAGAACAACGCCGTGAACGAGGGCTGGTTGTCGGACAAGGATCGGTTCGCGTTCACCGCGCTGCACGCCGACACCAGGGTCACGACGCCGCTGATCAAGCGAGCAAACCGGTTTGAGGAAGCGACGTGGAGCGAGGCGCTCAAACTCATCGCTTCAAAACTCGGCGGATACAAGGGTGCAGAAGTCGCGATGATCGGGGGCGCCAACAACACGAATGAGGAAGCGTTCGTCGCTGGAAAGTTCATGCGAACCGTCATCGGATCAGCTCACATCGATGCCCAACTTGGCGACGGCATCGGTCATCAACTCGCAGCGGCGGTGACGCCAAGAGCATTGATCAACGACATCGACCGCGCCGCAACAATTCTCGTGTGGGGCCCTGACCTCAAAGAAACACTGCCTGTGCTGTTCTTGCGGGTTCGCAAGGCGGTCCGGAATGGCGCAACGTTAGTCATCGTTAATCCTGTGGCCACAGCCCTCGACAGCATCGCGACCCATGTGGTCCGCTACCGTGCCGGCACAGGCGCCGACGCGCTACACAACCTTGTATCTGGCGATGGCGACCTTTCGGAGGCTCGCCGTAGCCTCGAGAGCGGACCCGTCGTCGCACTTGTCGGACGCACGTCGATTGCCGAAGATCGCAACCTCGCAGAGTCCGTCGCGGCGTTCGCTCGCTCGCTGCCTGACGCAAAGATTCTGCCACTCCTCGAGCGGGCGAACGTGTTCGGTGCGCTCGACATGGGTCTCGCACCGACGTTGCTCCCTGGCCGTGTCAGCGTCGGTTCAGACGCCGGCGTACAGGCTCTCGAAGATGCGTGGGGCCCGATGCCTGATCACCGTGGACGCGATGCGACAGACGCGTTGACTGGACTTGCCGACACTGATCTGAAGGCGTTGCTCCTCATCGGCTCCGACCCTGTTCGCGACTTCCCTGACCCCGATTTGGCTACGAGGGCGTTGACAGCTGCCGAGTTCGTCGTCGCCATCGACGCGTTCGTCACGGACTCGTCGGTTCTTGCAGATGTGATCCTGCCTGCAGCTGTGTGGGGCGAGGTCGACGGCACAGGCACCAACATGGAGGGTCGCGTTCAGCGAATTAGGCCGTCCATCGATCCGCCGGGTGGAGCACGCCCAGTGCATGCGATTCTCGACGACCTGGCGCAACGCATGGGCGTCCAACTCGGTGCATCAGACATTGCGACGATCTCCAAGGAGATCGCACGTGTCGCACCTGCCTATGCGGGCGTCACAGTCGACTTCCTCACCTTCGAGGGAGGCTCAGAGGGTGTCGTGGTACCGCACGGCGATGCCGTGCAACCTCTTGGATACATTCCAGTCGAAGTCTCCGTGCCCGCAGCTACCGGTGCATTCACGTTGCATTTCGCCGCATCGTTGTATGACGACGGGGTCTGGGTGAGAAACGCCACATCGATCAAGGGTTTGTCGCGAGATGCCGTGGTGCGGATGCACCCAGACGATGCTTCGCTGCGGTCAATCGCAGATGGAGCAACGGTCGTCGTCGCAGGTAGCCACCGGTTGCCCGTGGTGCTCGACGATGAGGTGACGCCGGGTACCGTCGTTGTTCCGTTCAATCTCGAAGCGACACGGGGGCTCCCAGCAACGCAGACAGTCACCGTCGATGTGGTGCGAGGCGACGTATGACTGTGTTCATCGAAGCTGGAATCCGAGTGATCGCCGCCTTCGGCTTTCTCCTCGTGACGGTTCTGCTGCTCGTGTGGGTCGAGCGAAAATTCGTCTCAGATCTCCAGAACCGTGTCGGCCCAGATCGGGCGGGGCCATGGGGCATCCTCCAGACACTCGCCGACGGGATGAAGAGCTTCTTCAAGGAGTCGATCACACCATCGAAGGTCGAATTCGGTCTCTACATTTCGGCGCCGATCATTGCCATGTTGACCGCCCTGTTGATCTTCCTCGTGATTCCAATTGGCGCACCCGTCGAGATCAACGGGACGGAGTACGCCCTTGTCGCTATGGATCTCAACATCGGGCTTCTGTACATTCTCGCGTTCTCGTCGATGGCTGTGTACGCGATAGCTCTCGCAGGCTGGTCGTCTGGATCCAAGTACCCGCTTCTCGGAGCGGTGCGTGCGTCCGCCCAGATGATCTCGTACGAGGCTGCCATGGGTCTTGCTCTCGTTCCTGTCGTGATCTTCGCTGGGTCCACATCGGTTGCCACGATCGTCGAACAGCAGCAAGGGACCTTCTTCGGGTTCTTCCCTGCGTGGAATATCGTGCTCATCCCATCGTTTGTCATCTTCCTCATCGCTGGCTTTGCCGAAACGAATCGGGCCCCGTTCGATCTCGTGGAGGCAGAGTCAGAGATCGTCGGTGGGTATCACACCGAGTACTCCGGTATACGATTCGCTCTGTTCTTCCTGGCCGAGTACATCAACGTCTTCAACATCTCCGCGTTGACAGCGACCCTGTTCTTCGGTGGTTGGGGTGGCCCTGTCTTCGGTCCCACCTGGTTTGCCTGGCTGCTCCCAATAGTCTGGTTCCTCATCAAGACTTGGCTCTTCGTCCTCTTCTTCATCTGGGTACGAGCGACGATGCCGCGTATGCGCTACGACCAGTTGATGAGCTTCGGCTGGAAGAAACTCATCCCTGTGTCACTCGCCTGGATCATCCTGGTGGTACTCGCGGTTGGTGTACGACAGTTCGGACTGCCATGGGCATGAGGAGTCAGAAATGAGCTGGTTCGCAGATCTTCTCGGTCCCTACCGGGGATTCGCCGTCACGATGCGGCAGGTTGGCAAGCCTCGCGTCACGCGGAAGTATCCAGAGGACAAGCGCGTCAAGCCGCAGCGGTTCCACGGCAGGCACGTTCTCAATCGGTACGAGGACGGCATGGAAAAATGCATCGGATGCGAGCTGTGCGCCGGTGTATGCCCTGCCAATTGCATATACGTGCGTGGTGCAGACAATCCAGTCGATGCCCCCGTGAGTCCCGGTGAGCGATTCGGCTTCGTGTACGAGATCAACATGTTGCGATGCATATTCTGCGCCATGTGTGTTGAGGCGTGCCCGACCCAAGCAATCACGATGACGCATCTCTTCGAGATGTCCGTGACCGACCGTGAGGATGCTATCTACACCAAGGCAGAGCTGCTCGTCGATCCGGATGGGACACCGAACCATCCTCAGCCAGCCTCAAAGCTCATCGATCTCGAGGAGCTCGTAGCAGGGGACGGTTGGATGCGAGCGACGTCTCCTGCCGGCCACGCCGAGTACGAAGGGGTCGTTGCGTGGACTCCTTCGGCGAGGACGGGGCGTCTCCCCGCAGAGATTGGGCAGAGCGGATCAGATACACATGCTGGACAGACCGGAGAGGAGGCGCCCCGAGATGGGTGAGACAATCGTATTCATCATCTTTGGTGCTGTGGCCCTCGTCGGCGCGCTCTCCCTGGTTACGGCCTCGAACCCTGTCTATTCGGCAATGGGCCTGCTATCGGCGATGTTCTCGATCGCCGTGCTGTATGTGGTTCTCGACGCACACTTCGTCGCGGCGATCCAGGTGATCGTGTATGCAGGCGCGGTGATGACGCTGTTCCTCTTCGTCATCATGCTGATCGGTGTGGACAAGCCGGACGCCTACGGACCGCCGATGCGCGGCCAGGCAATCATGACGTGGATCATATCGGCAGGACTGTTCGCGGCGATTGTGCTTGCGGGCAGGACTGTGTGGATCACAGGGAGCGGAGCCTTCGGAACCCCAAACCTCAGCGGAACGATCGAGAATGTGTCAGATGAGCTTTTTGGCACATGGATCATCGTGTTCCTTGCCACCGTGATGCTCCTGACAATCGCTGCCGTAGGAACGATCGCGCTGGCGTACTTCAGCGACGTCGGAGACGATGAGGAGGCGGCGCTGTGACCGTAACGATCACCTGGTACCTGGTACTGGCTGCGGCACTGTTCTCGATCGGCGTCGGTGGGGTCCTGATTCGCAGAAACGCTCTGGTGATGTTCATGTCCATCGAGCTCATGCTCAACTCGGTGAACCTCACGTTCGTTGCGGTGAGTAAGGAGCTCGGTCTCATCGAAGGGCAAGTTGCTGCCCTTTTCGTGATGGTGGTCGCTGCTGCAGAAGTCACGATCGGGCTGGCGATCATCATTGCCATTTTCCGTAGGAAGGTGAGCGCCAACGTGGACGAACTCGCGGAGTTGAAGGGATAGCAATGACAGATCTTCTGTGGCTCGTCGTTGCTCTGCCGCTCGCAGGCGCGTTCGTGAATCTTGTCTTCGGCAAGAAGATCGGAGAGCGTCTCTCTGGATGGCTCGGTTTCGCTCTGGTCTTCGTTGGATGGCTGATCGCTGTTGGGCCTGCGCTCGGATTCGTCACTGGCTCCGGCCGGCCAGAGACCATCTACCTGTTCTCCTGGATTCCTGTTGTCGGTGCGGACGTCGCGATTCTGTGGGATCCGCTTTCGGCGTTGCTGACCATGATCGTGACAGGGGTCGGCGCGCTCATCCATCTCTACTCGATTGGGTACATGCACGGTGACGAACGGTTCCCACGGTTCTTCGCGTACCTGAACTTATTCGTCGCGTCGATGATGATCCTGGTTCTCGCATCCAACTATGCCGTCATGTTCATCGGTTGGGAACTCGTAGGGCTCTCTTCGTACCTCCTCATCTCCTTCTGGTTCACCAAGCCATCAGCTGCGGCTGCTGGTAAGAAGGCCTTCGTCGTCAATCGGATAGGTGACTGGGGCTTCCTCGTAGCGTTGATGATCATCTTTGCGAGTTTCGGCACGTTCGACTTCGTGACGATCTTCGCCACAGCGCCAGGCGTGATCACGACCGGAGTCGCGACGGCTATCACGTTGCTGCTCTTCGTGGGTGCCACAGGCAAGTCGGCTCAGATCCCTCTCTACATTTGGTTGCCGGATGCCATGGAGGGCCCGACACCGGTGTCCGCTCTGATCCACGCCGCCACGATGGTGACCGCCGGCGTCTTCATGATGGCTCGTTCGGCCGTGCTCTTCGAGATGGCGCCTGCTAGTGGTGTGGTTGTTGCGATTGTGGGGGCTGCAACGGCGCTCGTCGCTGCAGTGATCGCTGTCACCCAGATGGACATCAAGAAAGTACTCGCCTACTCGACGATCAGTCAGCTCGGGTACATGGTGCTCGCGATCGGTGTTGGCGCATACACCGCTGGCGTATTCCATCTCACCACCCACGCCTTCTTCAAAGCGGTGCTGTTCCTCGGCGCCGGGTCCGTGATTCATGCCATGGCAGACGAGCAAGACATGCGCAAGATGGGTGGGCTGCGCAAAGCGATGCCAATCACGTTCCTCGCCATGACCGCTGGTTGGCTGGCTCTTGCAGGGATATTCCCGTTCTCCGGATTCTGGTCCAAAGACGAGATACTCGCTGCTGTGTTCGAGCGAGGCGGCGCCTGGCTGATTCTGTGGGTCATCGGCGTCATTGCTGCCTTGCTCACTGCCTTCTACATAACGCGACTGTATGTGATGACGTTCTTCGGTAAACCTCGCTGGAGCGAAGGCAAGCACCCGCACGAGGCTCCGAGGACCATGACGATCCCTCTGCTCGTCCTCGCGACATTCGCAACGTTCGTTGGATTCTTCAACACATCGGCCCGACTCACGTTCGAGCACTTCCTCGAGCCGTCATTTGCCCTCGTCCGCGGCGTTGAGCCGCCTCCGTTGAGCCTCGTGCTGATTCTCGCGACGCTCACGCTCGGCGTCGCAGTATCGGGCTTGGTTTGGAGTTGGCTGCGCTACAACGGCACGGAGCTGCCGGTCGAATCCGGCAGATTCTGGCAACGTGGTCTCGATGCTTTCGGGGTAGACGATCTCTACGGCAAGGTTGTCGTCGCACCTGGAAAGAAGATCGCGGGTTGGTTTAGCGAAACGGTCGACCCCAAGGGCCTCGACGGTGTGGCCCACGGGATCGCGAAGGGGGTGCGGACATCAGGGGAAGGGATGCGCGCACTCCAGTCGGGGCAGGTACGCAGCTATGCCGGAGGAATCGCGGTCGCAGGCATCGTGCTCATCATCGCTCTCGTGGCGTTCGGAGGAGGTTTCTGATGCCTGTGCTCACCATCCTTCTCGCGCTGCCGCTCATCGGGGCGATCATCGTCGGGTTCCTGCCGAAGCGTCGTCCTGAGCTCGTGTATCCGATCTCGGTTGCGGTGTCTGTCCTGCCACTCGTTGTTGCCGGCTACATCCTGTGGAACTTCGCCGTCGGTGACGCCAGTTTCCAGTTCGCTGAGGATGTGTCGTTCAGCCAGACGATTGGCTTCGGTTGGAGGGTGGCCGTCGACGGTATCTCACTCTTCATGGTTGTGCTCACCGCTTTGCTGTTCCCGATCTCGATCGCGGCATCTCGATCGGTGACAGAGAAGGTCAAGACCTACATGGTGCTGATGCTGGTTCTCGAAACGGGTGTGCTTGGTGTCTTCCTTGCGCTTGATCTCCTGTTGTTCTTCGCCTTCTTCGAGATCGTGCTGATCCCCATGTACATGCTTATAGCGATGTGGGGATCGGAGAACCGGTCGTACGCTTCGATGAAGTTCGTCCTGTTTACAGCTGCAGGTTCCGCGTTCCTGCTCGCATCCATAATCGCGCTAGGCATCATCACGGGGGACAGCATCGGTGCGCTCGCCTCGTTCGACTTCCGAGATATGCTCGGTGTCGACTTCGCTGGAGCGACTCAGACGTGGCTGTTCCTCGGATTCGCAGTTGCCTTCGCGATCAAGGTTCCGCTGTTCCCGTTCCACACCTGGCTGCCCGACGCGCACACCGAGGCCCCGACGGCTGGTTCTGTGATCCTCGCAGGAGTCCTCCTCAAAATGGGGACATACGGGCTCCTACGGTTCAACCTCACCTTGTTTCCTCGAGCAGCCGTCGATCTTGGCCTCTGGATCGCCATCCTCGGTGTCATCGGAATCGTGTATGGCGCCGCGGTTGCGATCGTGCAGCCGGACATCAAGCGGCTCGTTGCATACTCGTCTGTTTCACACATGGGATTCATCGTCCTCGGCATCTTTGCGTTGACCACTCAAGGGGTCGAAGGATCGGTCTTTCAGATGATTAGCCACGGGCTGACAACCGGTGCGTTGTTCCTGCTGATCGGGATGGTGTACGACCGGATGCACACGAGGAGGATCGCGGATTATGGCGGCTTGGCGAAGTCGATGCCCGTGTATGCAGGCATATTCCTCTTCTCTGCGTTCGCTTCCGCCGGGCTTCCTGGACTCTCAGGGTTCATTGGCGAGTTCACGATTCTCGTGGGCTCGTACCTCCGTTTCCCTGTGCTTGCGATTGTCGGTGCCTCCGGCGTGATCCTCGCTGCGATCTATCTGCTGTGGTCCTACCAACGCGTCTTTACCGGACCGATCACGAATCCGAAGATCGAGGCATTGCGCGATCTGAACTTCCGCGAGGTAGCAATCGTGATACCTCTGGTCGTTCTCATCTTCGCCATCGGCGTGTACCCGAAGCCTGTGCTCGACCGAATCGAGCCATCGGTTGGCGTGATCCTGGATCGTATCGAAGCCGTTACGCAGTACCAGGTCCCCGAATTTGCAAGAGTCGGCGATCTCGGTGTCCCGCAGTACGGCGAAGTCGACCTTGGTGAGAGCGAAGGAGGAGAGGGCTGATGCAGAACGCAGCATTCCTTCCAGTCGCCTTCGAGACCATCCTCATCGTCGGCGCGCTCACCATTTTGATGGTCGCTGTCGTAGCGGCCAGGGGTCTGAAGGTGTGGGGGCCGATCGCCGGTGCAACATTCTTACTCGCCGCGGCCTCAGGTGTCGTGCAGTGGAGGGAGGTCATCTCCGGTGGCGGTGGCATGTTCTTCTCGGCGCCGGGCCTTTCTATCGTCAAATCACCAATGGTGGTGCTTGACGGATTCTCTGCGTTCGCAGCCATCGTGCTCGGTCTTGTTGGGTTCACTGCGATGCTCGGATCCTGGGATCTCGTTTCCAAGCTCGGGAAACGCTCTGCTGAATTCGTAGCACTCTCGTTGCTCGCAGTGGCTGGCCTCCACATGATGGCGGCGAGCCCGAATCTTCTCGTTATCTTCGTGGGACTTGAGACGGCGTCGATCAGCTTCTACATCCTTGCAGGCTTCGTCCGTGACGACACGAACGCAGAGGAGTCGTCACTCAAGTATTTCCTGCTCGGAAGTCTTGCCTCTGCGCTATTCCTGTACGGCGTCGCGCTGACGTTCGCTGCCACGGGATCGCTCACAATTTATGGAGCGAATTCGATCAGGGACTTCTTCTCAACAACGGTCGTAACGGAACCAGGCATCTTGCTCGTCGGCATGGCGCTGATGCTCATCGGGCTCTTCTTCAAGATATCGGCGGCGCCGTTTCACCAATGGGCACCGGACGTGTACCAGGGTGCGCCCAGTGGGGCTGTCGGCCTCATGGCTGCGGGTGTGAAAGTCGCAGGGTTTGCAGCTATCGGTCGAATCTTCGTCGGTGGTCTCATCTCGCAGATCGACGCGTGGGGTCCAATCGTCGCCGTTGTGGCCGTCATCTCGATGGTTGTAGGTACGACGATGGCACTCGTTCAGACCGACCTGAAGCGGATGATGGCATATTCGGGCGTCGCCCACGCTGGGTATCTGCTGACAGCGATTCTTGCAGGACCTGACGGATTGCCTGCAATGTGGTTCTACGTCGGCACATACGCGTTCATGATCGTTGGCACGTTCGCCGTCATATCGGCGGTGTCGGGTCCCGGTTCGACCGCAGCCCCGATGTCTGACTACCGGGGGCTTGCTCGGCGATCTCCCGAGATGGGCTGGCTGCTTGCGATCTTGATGTTCGGAATGTCTGGGATGCCTTTCTTTGCCGGGTTCGTCGGGAAGATTCTGGCTTTCGTCGAGGCGGGAAATGTCGGGTACATGTGGCTCGTGATCCTCGCCACGCTAACGACGGTCATTGGCCTTGCCTTCTACCTGCGGGTCGTTGCCACGGTATTCGGTGCAGCTGATGACGCTGCTGACACGGTGGAGCCGAGCCTGCCGACACGTTTCGCCGTGGTCATCGGTGCGGCGATCACCGTCGCCTTCGGCGTCGTGCCATGGATCCTCATTGACGTGGTACGAGACGCTCTTCCTCTCTAGTGTCGTGACCACCAACTCTCGCCGGGTCGTGTCGGCAACCGGCGCCGCTCGGGGCGTTCACGGCCAGGGTGCAGTCGTTGCTGCACTTCCGCCCCACGTGTGTCCGAGCAAGGACCCTGGCTCGATGTCGACCCAATGACGAACGCACTAGTCGAGGCACACGCATCATGAGCCGAAAGCCAAAGGCAGCCACCAGACACCTTGCCCTTGCATTGCTCGGCGTGTTCGCGATTTCGGTACCACTGCTGACAACGTTCGCCTCGCTTGTGACGACCGACCTATTCATTGTGACGGTTGACGAGCCGATCAACGAGGATGTGTACGTCACGTCGATGTCCGCCAAGGTCGAGGGTGTCATCGATGGCGATCTCACGATTTTCACTGGTGATCTCACCATCTCTGGTCGTGTCACAGGAAGCGTGACGGTGTTCTCGTCAGGGTCCGTCGTCGTCGAATCTACAGGGCAGATCGACGGATCGCTACGCGGTGCGGCCGTGAACGTCTCGATCCGTGGCGAAGTGGGAGATGACCTGTTTATGACCGCAGCATCCGTCGTCGTCCAGCAAGGCGGGACGGTTGGGAGGGATGCACTGGCGTTCGGAGGTACAGGCCGGATCGAGGGCAGCGTCGGCCGTGACGTTCGTGGGCGCACGCTTCGCCTGGTCGTTGACGGGGCTGTTGGTGGAGACCTCGATATTGCTACCCAGAGGCTCGAGTTCGGATCTACAGCTTCGGTCGGTGGTGATGCGCTGTACCGCTCCCCCCTCGAGGTGTCGGTTCCTGAAGGGACTTCCATAGGTGGAACGGTCACCCGTCTACCGACGCAGAGTAACTTCGTCTACGGAGTCATTCTTGCGCTCGTGAACGTCGTCGGCTTTCTCGGTTTCCTTCTCGCCGGTCTGGTGTTGCTATGGGCGCTGCGAGGCTCGAGCGCAAGGGCTGTTGGCGCCGTGCTGAAGCAGCCTATACGGTCGCTACTCGTGGGCATGCTCACCGTGGTCGTGCTCCCGGTGGCTATCGGAATCCTCGCCGTGACACTCGTTGGATTGCCGCTTGCGGGCCTCTTGATGTTGGTGGCAGTCGGCCTGTTCATTGTTGGGCCCATACCTGCAATCACGGCTCTCGGGAACAGGGTCTTACTGAGAAGGGGCGGGCTCTTTGGTGCGTTCATCTTCGGTGCCGTCCTTTGGCGCCTCGGCATATGGCTCATCCCGATCGTTGGGGGAGTCATCTACCTGATTGGTCTCGTGTGGGGTGTCGGCGCATGGGTACTCGGTGTCCGTGCCACGAGACGGATGGATCCGGTGCCGGTGGAGTTGCTGCCGGTGAGCCTCACTGCTGCACCACAGATCCCCCCGGAATGGGAACCACCGCTCGCCCCGGGGTTCACGGCACAGACCAGCCACGGCGACGTTGTCGGTACGACAGATGACATGCCGAGCGACGCCCCCGCGATCGAGCTCGGCTCCAGCGCCGAGGCCGATGCTGCGATCGCCGCTGCAGATCAGTCATCCATGGACCAAGGGAATGGTTCGGACAGCAGCGGTCCTGAGCATGTCGGGGACGACGACGAGCCGCCACCGTCGTTCGATGGCTGGGGACTTCCGAGCAGCTGAGGAATCCCATGAATACCGCGGGCGTTCACGGCACGGCTCTGATGCTATTGGGCGAAGATGATGGAGCCAACGATTTCGATATCGACTCGATCACCGACCCCCATACGGTTCGCTGTTGGAACGAGTGCCTCTACGCGGTGCCCACCTGGTAGTTCGATCTCTACGAGCTGATCGTGGCCGTAGAAGACCCGATCGACGATCCTTCCTCTCCCCTCGGGCGCGAGGTGAGGTGAGATCCACTCTGGCCGAATCATCACCTCGGCTACGACCCCGGATGGCAGCGACGTTCCGAGTGTTCCTAGCACAGTTGTCACGGAGCCATTCTCCACCGTTGCCGTGAGCGTGATAGCGTCCCCGAGGAATCGAGCTACCCACGGGTCGATAGGCGCCGCGTACACGTCGTCGGGGATCCCTGACTGGACGATCCTTCCGTCACGCATGATTGCGATGACGTCTGCAATGGCGAGCGCCTCGGCTTGGTCGTGTGTTACGAACACGGCAGTAGCTCCCGCGCCCTTGAGGATCCTTCGAAGCTCACGTCGCATGCGTTCTCGGTGTGGTGCGTCGAGATTCGAGAACGGCTCGTCGAGGAGCACAACATCGGGTTCCGGTGCGAGCGCTCTTGCGAGTGCAACGCGTTGCTGTTCGCCACCAGACAACTCATGGGGGAATCTCTCCCCATAGGCCTGGAGGCCGACCAGTTCAAGAGTGTCGCGGACTCGCCGTACACGGTTCGCACCGCCGACACCGTATCCGACATTCTCTGCCACGGAGATGTGTGGAAACAGCGCATACTCCTGAAACACCATGCCCACGTTTCGTTTCTCAGGAGGAACACTCCGTCCGCTGCCGACCACAACGGCATCCCTGATCTTGACTGTGCCCCTGTGCGGGATCTCAAATCCTGCAATGACGCGCAGCGCTGTTGTCTTGCCACACCCCGAAGGTCCGACGAGCGCAAGGAGGGAACCGGGAGGAACCTGGAGGGAGAACCCGTCGAGCGCGACCGTATCGCCGAACGAAACGGCGACATCGGTGGCGGAGATCAGTGGATCTGTCATGTGTCCATGGTGTCTGTGGGCTTGATCGAAAGGTAGTAGACCGGAAGCACGGAGACTGCAATGAGTAAGAGCCCGGATGCCGCGGCCCTTGCGTAGAGCAGTTCGTCGGCTGCGGCCCACACCCGCACCGCGAGCGTGGAGAACCCTGGGGGACTCAACAACAGGGTTGCAGGCAGCTCCTTGAGTGTGGTGACGAATACGAGCGCACCACCTGCCAAGAGGCCCTTCGCCATCAGGGGGAACGTGACGCTCAGGTAGGTAGCGATCGGCCCTCTTCCGAGAGACCTGGACGCATCCTCCAGGGCAGGATTCACCTGTAGCAGGGATGTCTTTGCTGCTGAAGTTGCCTGGGCGAGGAACATGGCTGCATAGACGAGCCCTAGAACGAGTAGCGACTGATACACGGGTCGTGCGTAGCGCACCGTGAACGCCACGACCGCAATGGCGATGGTGATGTGCGGGAGCGAGAACAGGGCGAACACTCCACGCTCCAGCCATCGAGTTGAGCGAGATTCGAAGCGCACAGCGAGGATCACGATCGGGACCGCCGCGACCATGGCCAGGATGGCTGCGATGGTTCCCGCGGTGAGCGAGCCACCGACCGAGCGCCACGGTACCGAAATGTCTGAACCGGACGCCTGACCTCGCACCACCCACGACACGAGTACCGCAATGGGTATTGCCATCCCGATCATTGCCACCGTGGAGAGTCCTGTGATCGCCGTGAACCGCTGGCGTCTCGTCAGGCGATAGAGCGTTGGCGGCCTTGTGGCTGAGCGCGAGAAGTATTTGCCTCTGCCTCGGGTGCGCTGTTCACCCCAGATGATCACGCCTGCGATTGCAATGAGCGATATCGAGAGCACGATCGCAGGCGTGCGATCAAGACGTCCCGAGTACTGGGCGTAGATGACCCGGGTGAACGCGTCGAAACGCATGAGGGAGACCGCTCCGAAATCTGAGAGTGTGTAGAGGGCTGCGAGGAGCGCACCAGCTCCGATGGCTGGGCGAAGCTGTGGAAGGATCACGGTGCGCAGCACGCGCGTTGGCGTAGCTCCGAGTCCTCTTGCCGCCTCCTCGAGCGCAGGGTCGATTCTGCGAATCGCAGCCGCAGTGATGAGGTACACGTAGGGATAGGTCGCAATGGTGAGCGCTAGCCATGCGCCTGGTAGCCCGATCAGGTGGGGGAGCGCGATTCCTGTTATGTCAGCGAAGAGCCCACGTGGCCCGGTTGCGGAGATGAACACCATTGCAAGCACGTAGGACGGCACGATGAGTGGCATTGCGAACACGATGCCCCATATCCGTTTGAACGTGATATCGGTTCGCGCGAATACCCATGCGCCTGCGACACCCACGACTGTCGAAGAGATGGTCACCAAGCCGGTGAGGAGAAAGCTTCGACCGACGAGGTGAAGTGTTCGAATCGACGCAAGCGTCTCCCAGGTCGCTTCGCTTGCCCTGAACGCCCGAAGGAACAGGGAAGCGACCGGCACCGCGACAGGGACCAGGACCCCGATCGCTGCAACCCACAACCACCAGGGGGCTGCGCGCTTGGTGTGGGTGTCTCTGCGGTGCTGAGGAGGGGGAGCGCCAGCGACGATATCGATGTCGATGACGGACCCCGTGTCTGTCACAGGAGTCCAGCTTCAGCCACGAGATCGGTGGCAGTGTCGAGAACAGTTGCGAGCAACGATAGGTCGAGGTCCGGTGTTGGAAGCATGTCGAGCGGTGGCAACAGTTCGTTGGCTGCAATGCCGGGGATGAGGGGGTACTCGAATGTTTCCTTTGCGAAGTATGTCTGGGACGAATCGCTGAGGAGGAATTCGATGAATTGGGTGGCTAGGTCTTGGTTCTTCGAGGCCGAAAGGATCCCTGCACCGGCAGGCATGACAAGTGATCCAGGTGTTGGAACCGTGAAGAAGTGGTTGACTCCCGGAAGGTCTGGGTTCTCGGCGAGTGCCCGAAGCAGGTAGTAGTGGTTCACGAGGCCAACCTCGACTTGTCCGTCGTTGACCGCAGCGACGATCGCTGAATTCTTGGGGAAGGTAGGTGACGCGTTCGCAGCCATTCCCTTGAGCCATGCCAGTGTGGCGTCTCTACCATCAACGAGGATCTTCGCAGACACGAAGGCGAGGAACGATCCATTGGTTGGGGCGATGCCGACGCGACCCTTCCACGTTGGGTCGGTGAAGCCGTCTTCCGTGTCCGGCAGGTCAGTGGGATCGACGATCGACGAGTCGTACACGACCACGCGGGCGCGTCCAGACGTGCCGATCCAGCGTCCCTGTGCGTCCGAGAACTGCTGGGGGACCCGTGCGAGGAGGTCGGTGGGCAACTCCGAGAAGAGACCGGCGAGCGCGACGGTCCCGAGTGAGGCAGGATCTT
This sequence comes from uncultured Acidimicrobiaceae bacterium, assembly GCA_964460075.1. Taxonomy (GTDB): domain Bacteria; phylum Actinomycetota; class Acidimicrobiia; order Spongiisociales; family UBA5794; genus JAMBLL01. The sequence goes on along the minus strand of CAYWPC010000003.1, from coordinate 31,526 downwards.
GCGCGAAGAAAACGTCGGCTGGCGTGCTCGTCCCTTCTTCCGTGATGGTTGCTGCGAGATCAGTAGAGCCCGCATACTTGACCGTGACCGCAATGCCGGTCTCTTCGATGAATCGGTCGATGAGCGGTTGTGTGAGATCCTCGGAACGGCCGGAGTACACGATCAGACTGCCTTGCTCGTTTGCGCTAGAACACGCTGCGGCAACCAAACCAAGTGCGAGAGCGAGCACGATGATGCGTTTCATATTCTTCCTCACCAGTTTCGGGATCACCGTAAGGGTATAACCACTATGGCTATAGGTGCAATTCGGTGTCGTGTGGTGTGTGCATGATGGCGAGGCAGGTCACAGACGAGCAGACTGGCTCGCCATCGAGGTTCGTCTCGGTCACCGAGCGGATCGTGGTGGCCTATGAGAACTGCCATGTGAGCCGGTCGCTACCCGGTGAGAAGTATGAGAGCCTGCCAGGCAGCCGCCAACGGCTCGGCAACAACGCCGATGGCCACGACGGCAACAGTTGACATGCCGACAGCCCACGTTGTGAGGCTCCCCATGAGCGGCCGCGGCTCAGCAGCAGTACCGAAGTACGCCGGTCCCATCACCCTGGCGTAGTAGAACAGGGAGATGACCGAGTTGATCACGGTCAGCACCGCAAGCCAGGTGTAGCCCGCTTCGATGACTGCTCCCATGAGCAGCAGTTTCGCTGCGAAGCCCCCGAGTGGGGGGATGCCAACGAATGACAGGAAGCTGATGACGAGGGCTCCCATGAGCCAGGGGTGAACCGATGCCAGGCCGGTGTACGACTCACGTTTCGTGAGCCCACGTAACTTGACGACGACGCCGAAGACCGCCATGTTCCCCATTGCGTATGCGGCGAGGAAGAACAGCAATGACGGGATCGCGAGATCGCTTCTGCCGAGCGCGACGACTGCCAATAGTCCGTACCCTGTTTGTGACACCGATGACCAACCAAGCATGCGTCGAACATCGTCCTGCCACAGTGCCGCGAGGTTGCCCAGGGTCATCGTCACAGCCGCAATCACAGCAACTAATGGTCTCCATCCGACGGCTGAATCGGGGAGAACAGCGGCGAACCGCATCAGCACGATCAGCGCCCCGACCTTGCCTGCGACGAGCAGGAAGGCTGCGGCAGGTGCAGGCGCACCTTGTGCCACATCGGGCATCCACTGATGGGCAGGAACCGCACCGAGCTTGAACGCAACGCCGATCGCCACCATGGCGAATCCGACGATGAGTGCGGTTTGGTCGGCCCCCACAAGCCCCGAACGCAGGTCAGCGAACGACGTGCCACCTGCGAGGCCGAACAGCAACGCGGCTCCGTACACCATTGCACCGTTTGCGAGGGCTCCGAGGAGGTAGTACTTGATGCCTGCCTCGGTGGCTGCTCGTGACTTGCGGTGGTAGGCCGTCAACGTGTACCCGGTCACCGATGACAACAGCATTGCCAAGATGAGCTCCATCAGGTCCACTGCACCCGCCAGCAACACTGCTCCGAGTCCAGATAAGAGCAATAACACGTAGTACTCGCCATGGCGCTGATCGGTCTGAAACCACTCGACCGAGAGCGCAACGGTGAGTACCGTCACGATGACGATGATGAGTGTCCCCCACAGCCACGTCCGATCGGCTGCGAACGTGCCGAAGAACGTGATACTCGGTGATCGACCCAAATACCAGCCGCTTGCGAGCCCTGTTGCTGCCAGCACGATGGTGGCACCCATTGCGGACCACACTTGGAGTGCCCTCGACACGAACATGACGTAGAAGATCAACAAGATGGCCCCACCTGCAAGAATCAGGGCGGGGAGAATGTCGACCGCGGCTCGGCCCATCTCTGAAGTCATGAACGTACGTTTCGGGTAGTTGACGGGATCATGTCAGCCTCGCGCTACAACCTGGGACAGGGTGTCGATGACACGGATTAGCCACGCCGGAGCCACACCTATCACCACTACGAGTGCTCCGAGCGGCACCAGTGCATACAATTCGGCTCTCTTGAGATCCTTCCACCCGTCCCAACGGACAGGGAGGTCTCCGAGGAACACCTGCTGGATCATGCGGAGGAAGAGCGCGGCGGTGATGACGATGCCGAGCAATCCTATAGCGGCCAACCACGGGAAGACGCCAAGCGTACCGGCGAAGATCTGGAATTCTGCCACGAAACCTGCCAATCCTGGCAATCCGAGGCTCGCGAACGCGGCCAGCATCGCAATACCTGCAAGGCGCGGCGCCTTCCCAGCCAAACCACCGTATTGATCCAGTTCGTAGGTCTTGCCTCTTGCGAGAATCGATCCAGAGACCAGGAACAAGGCTCCTGTGATCAATCCGTGTGCCACCATTTCGACCACCGCCCCTGTCATGGCGATTGATCGCGATGCCTCGCTGCCGACACCGAGTGCTCCTGCTGCGGCAATGCCGAGGATGACGTACCCCATGTGGTTGACGCTCGTATAGGCGATGAGTCGCTTGAGGTTGGTCTGCGCCATCGCGACGAGCGCCCCGTACAGGATGCTCACTACGGCGATGATGCCGAGGGGGAGCGCAAATCGTTGGAACGTCTCAGGAAGCATCTGCAGCGAGAGCCGGATGAAGCCGTATGTTCCCATCTTCAGCAGGACGCCTGCGAGGATCGTGGAAGCCGGAGCCGGCGCGTCGACGTGTGCGGGAGGGAGCCACGTGTGGAAAGGCACAAGCGGCGTCTTAACTGCGAACCCGATACCGAGGGCGACGAAGATCAGCGTTGCGGCCAACCCGCCAGCCGGCACTGGGAGCGTGCGGATGATCTCGACCATGTCGAAGGTTCGGGGATTCGTATAGAGATAGATTCCCAGGATGCCGAGGAGGAGTGCGAGCGAGCCGATGAGGGTGTAGAGGAAGAACTTGAGCGCTGAGCGCTGTGCACTCCCGTGTCCCCAGATGCCGATCAGGAAGTACATGCCGACGAGGCTGAGGTCCCAGAAAACGAAGAAGAGGATGAGATCGAGAGACATGAAGACGCCGAGCGAGATCGCCTCGAGGAACAGGAACGTCGCGTAGTAGGCGCGAGGCTTGCCTCGGTCGTCGACAGGGAAGACGATCGATACGGTGAACAGCACAGCGGTGAGGCCAACCAATGGGAGCGACAACCCGTCGAGACCGACGGTGTAGGAGATCCCAAGCGAAGGAATCCACGAGAGTGACTCGATGAGTTGGAAGCCTGTTCCAATCTCGAAACGTGTCCACGCGACAACGGCGACAACGAGCGGAAGGAAGCTCGTCCAGATCGCCAACGGGCGCGCGAGGTGCTCATGTCTCTTGGGGATAGCCAGCGTGATTCCAGCCACCAACAGCGGGACGAAAATGGCCAATGTCAACATCTGTCTTACCTCCAAAGGGCCGCGATGGCGATAACCGCCACGAGCCCGATCATCATCATCGTGTAGTAGTGATAGGACATCCCGCTCTGGGTTCGGCGGCTCTGTCTGCCAGCTTCGCCGATCCCTGATGCGAGATGTTCCACAGAGCCGTCAATGCCTCGGTCATCCGCGACGCGGGATACCTCTGCTCCCCAAATCGTGCCTGCGCCGATGCCCCACACGACGGCGTCGATTGAGCGATCGACGATTCGCTTGAGGAACCTCGACATGAGTTCTCCGAAGCCCGCCACAGCGTCAGCGAGTCGCGCTACGAGCTTGCGGTCCGCGACGAAGAGCGATTGCCCGAGGCGAGAAACGGGGTCGACGATGAGGACACGCGCCGCGGTCGGCAGCCCCCACCATCCTGCAATGAACGACCGCAAGCGTGATGGCAACCCGAGCGTCACCAGTCGTCGCCGTCGCCAACCGACGGCCACGACACCGAGTCCGAGGGCGACCAATGCCCACGACAGGACCGTCTCTGTGCCGGTCGGCGCCAAGATCGCACCGTCAGTGGCTCGCTCCAAGATCGAATCTCCCCCTGGCAGCCACAGTATCCCGAGCAGCAGCGTCAAGGTTGCGAGCACGCCGAGCGCTGCTACCTCACCTCGGCGTGGTGCAGCGTGCAGTTCACCTGTTGGGCCGGGTCCGTAGCCGAGCATGTGGAGCCGTCCCGCGTACACGGTGCTGAGCAGGCCGGCTGCCGCGGTTCCTAGTCCCACCCAGATGCCGGATTGGAACGCGCCGGCCAGCACGGCTTCCTTGGTGAACGCGGCTCCCAACGGTGGTACCGCCCCGAGAGCCAACGCTCCAATTCCGAAGAGCACCGCTACTCGGGGTAGAGCGCTGCCGAGTCGCAACTTACTCATGTCCAGGGTGCCTCTTGCGTGGAGAGCAACTCCTGCTGCGAGGAACAGCAACGACTTGAAGAGAGCGTGAGCGGTGAGTTGCCCACCTGCCGCTGCAGTGAAACCGGCGCCTACTGCGACGAGCATGAGCCCGTACTGTGCCGAGGTCGAACCTGCAAGGGCCTTCTTGAGGTCTTGTTGTACGAGCGCGACCATGCCACCAGCGAGGGCTGTGACGAGGCCGATGCCAACAACCACAGGTGCGAACCAACTCACCAGCGAGAGCGTCGGCTCCAGGCGTATCAGGACGTACGCACCAGCAGCGACCATCGTTGCCGAGTGCAAGAGAGCCGATACCGGAGTTGGTCCCGCCATTGCAGAGAACAACCAAGGAGAGAACGGGACTTGGGCAGACTTTGCAGCGGCCGCCAGCACCAGGCCCCCTGTGACGATCGCGAGCCATCCAGGCGATGCGGCAGGTAGATCGGCGTAGAGGAGGCTCCCAGTGGAGGCGAACACGGCGCCGGCAGCCACATAGAGTCCCAGGTCGCCGAAGCGCGTCGTCACGAACGCCTCTCTAGCTGAGCGGGGACGATCCGGATCGCGCCAGTTGTGGCCGATCAAACCCCACGACGCCGCACCGACCAACTCCCATCCGATGAGGAGCGTCAGAAAATCGGCGGCTATCACGAGGAGCTCCATGGCTGCCACGAACCAGGTGAGGACCACGAGGAGCTTGACGATGGCGGTGTCGCCTTCAGAGTTGGTAGCGGCGAAACCGAGTACGAGGGTCGCGATTAGTGGAACCAGAATCACCATGACTCGGCCGAATCCCGTTACAGAAACGGCTAGATCGAGGCCTCCGCCCCATGTCCACTCGCCTGCTGCCTGTGACGCCGCGACGATCGAAGCCGCCGCCACCGTGGCCGCCATGGAGGCGACCGATGCCATCCTGGCCGCGGCTTGTTGCCTGCGGAGCGCCAGGATGACGACGCCGCCGATCAACGGAGTGAGAACGGGTAACCACACCATCAGTTGCGCAACCTCTTGAGCTTCTCGGTGATGTCCGCCTTCCTGGATCTGTACACGGCTGCGACGAGGGCGAAACCGATGGCTGCTTCGACGGCCATCACGGCGAGGATCACGACGACGAGGAGTTGGCCAGAGGGGTTACCGCCCGTCGTTCCCCACCAGAAGGTGACCACGACGAGTACCGCGCTATTGAGCATCAGCTCGAGGCCCATCATGATCATCACGAAGGATTGCTGACTCAGGGCGCCGTATACACCGACACCGAAGATTGCTGCAGCAGTAACGAGGAGAATATCGATCATGTCCGACTCTCCGTCTCGACATCGATATCGGGTTCCAGGGATCCGGCGAACGCGTCTCCGAAACGCCCCTGTTTGGCTGCGAGGGCTATCGCGCCGATCATGACTGCGAGAAGGGCGACGCCCGCCGACTCGAATATGAGCATCGAGCGACCCAGCAGCTCCTCCCCGAGGCCGACCGTGGGGTCGGTCAGCGGAGCAGGGCGGTTAGGGAACTCGGCGATTATGCCCACGTAGGCGAGAACGAGGAACGACCCGACACCCGCGAGAATCGATGTTCGGTGCTGATGCACCATCGTCATTGGATTCAACCCTGCTGGGTTCATCATGAACATGATCATGAAGATCGCCATGATCGTCATTTCGCCTGACATCATCAGGATGAGGATCAGTCCAAGGAACTGGGCATCGAGAACAACCAGCATGGCGCCAACCGCAACGAATGAGACCATGAGCCAGTACGCGGCTCTCAGCATGGAGTCGGTACGGAATACGAGCCAGCCGGACACGACTGCACCGATGCCGAAGATGGAGACAAGGATGTACGAAAGTGGTTCGGGGGTCATAGTGCAATCCATCCTGAGAGGAACACGTCGACCAGTGCCAAGGGGAGCAGGACGACCCATCCGAACCACACGAAGCGTTGGACGCGCATGCGGGCGATTGTGCGGCCTGTCACGGTCAGAAGGATGAGCAGTATCAGGGTCTTGATCACAGTCCACAGCCAACCAGGAAGCACCGGCCCGAGGTAACCGCCGAGGAACACGGCTTGGCCCATCAGCGACAAGGTCACGAGCAACGATGCACGTCCGAAGCGCCACACAGCGAGCCTCAACCCTGAAGACTCGGCGGCGATCCCGCCTGCGAGGTCGAAGCCTTCAGGGAGGTCGAAAGGACCCCAGAAGGCTATTGCTGCAGCGGTGATGAGATAAATAGGGAGACCGAGGGGTTGTTCCACGAGGTACCACAGGCTCGACTGGGATGCGACGATCGTGCCAACGGAGAGCGATTCGGCCGGGATCGCTGTCGTGAGCACGACCAACGAGAAGGGGATGCCGACGGAGAGGGCGACCGCGGCGAATCGATACCCACCAATCATGGGGAACACAGAGTTCGGCGCCCAACCGAAGATGAACACGGCGACCAGGACGATCAGCATCGCCGCGCCGAAAAGCACCAGGCCTGCGCGTATATCGCCACCTGCAGAGGGGCCGGCTAGCGGGATTGCCACGGCACCCACGGCAGCGAGCGCCAACAGCAACGCTGGTGAGAGTATCCATGCGGCGAAGTCCGGACGCTCCGTGGTGGTACTCGGTTGCACCATGAGGAACGACAGTCGCTTGATCGGGTACAACAGAGCGGAGCGAACTCGTGTCGGTGAGCCCGTCATGAGGCGGTCGGCTACAGCCACGACGTAGGAACCGACGATGAGCATGGCAGCTATCTGGGCGAAGATTCCGAGGGCTGTCATGCTGCAGGGCTCCCAACGGTCACCGATTCCATATCGATGTCGAGTGAGTGGACGGTGGTGACGAGGTCTCCCCATTCCATTCCGGCAAGCACCGTGTCGAGCGTTGCCAGTAGCGTGTCTGCTGGACTCGGTCCACCAACCCTGTGCACGCCGTCGGGTGCCTCGACTTCGCCGTTGCCAAAGGCTCGGCGCTCGTCTGCTCGGCCTGCGAGCTCGACCGCTTGGGCCGCCTCTGCGGTCCGCTGCACGAACCGTGCCCATGCATCACCTGTAGTTGTCGTCACCGGTCGAAAGCCGATGTCGATGTAGGACTGTTCTGATGTCCGACGGTCGTCTCGTATCCCTGTCGCTCGCGCTATCGGACCGAGGCCTGCAAGGTCCATGTCCGAAGGCAGAATGCCAACCTTTCGGAGTGCCATGGGGCGGAGCAGTGACCGGCGTGCGGCCGTCATCAGCCGCTCGATCGCAGCAGTATCACCGGGGTTGATCGATGCGGCGAGGCGGTCTGCCCGAGCGGCCAAGCGGTCGACACCAGCGACAAGGAGAGCGTCGGCGATCCATTCGAGATGGTGCCGAGCGCGAGCCATCTCGAGGTCTCGGATCGGTGTCGGCTCGCGTAGGGCTAGGGCGAACACTCCGTCAGGGTCGGTTGCTACGAGATTCCTCGATGCCACTTCGACCGCCTGGGCCACGTCTCCTTGCAGCGACACCCGTAGAGCGAGGCTCGGAGGGAATCCGACGAACCAAGGTCCGATCGTGATCGGCAGTTCGTCCAGCTCAAGGCCGTCGCGGTCTGGTGCACGCAGTGGCAGTGGTCTGCCGTAGGGTGTTCCGCCGGTCATCCCTGTGCCGCCGTGTCCGTACGGGCCCACACCTCGCCACTCGACAGGGTCGACGTCTGGGAGCAGTGGTGCTTCTGGTGGGATCGCCCCCGTCAAGACATCGTGGAACTGTTCTCGGATCAAGGCGGCGATCTCTGCGGCGTCACCCGAGGTATGTGCCTGTACCGGTACCACTGTTGTCTCCTGGGGACCCCAGCTAACGGTTACTCGTGGTCCAGCCATCTGATCGTGAACCCGGATAACGGATTCCGCAGCGTCCCCGGAGAGTGATCCGGCGACTAGCAGCACCGCAGCGTGTCGCGGTGTTGCCACGATGTTGATTCCCTCCATGAGGCGCAGTCGATGTATCTGGGATCGATAGCCACTGCCAACGACTGCAAAGACCGGCACTTCGCCGGTCTTTGCGAGATGGGAGAGTCGGGCTTTCAGGCCCACTCAAAGCTCTTCTCACGCCAGGCATACACCATTCCAACAACGAGGATCAGGATGAACATGAGCATCTCGATCAGGGCCAAGAGGCCTTCTCGGATGAATACCACTGCCCACGGGTACATGAACACCATCTCCATGTCGAATGCGAGAAAGAGGAGAGCCATGGCGTAGTAACGGATGTGAAACCTGTTCCACGCGTGAAACTCGGGCTCCACGCCGCCCCCGAACGGTACCCGTTCAGGAGCGGTCAAGTCGTGTTCACCCGTTGCAGCCCACACCCATTGCGTCACGCCGATCGCTATGAGCGATCCGACGAACACCAACAGCGCCGCGCCAATGCCTCCCACTTTTCAAGCCCTTTCGGTCAGTCGGCGTAATCCTCGGGGTTCTCGTCGAACTCCTCTTTGCAATCCATCGAGCAGAAGTAATACGTCTTGCCATCGTGCTCACTCGAGCCGACGGCATCGCTCTCCTCGATGACCATTGCGCAAATTGGGTCTTTGACAGCCATTTCGCCTCCTTGGCTTGATCCGGATGTCTTCACCGTGCCATCGGTGGCATGGTGGTTGACGGGATGATACAGGGATTTCGGTACATCGACCCCCACCCGGGGTGGGGTCGCTCAATGGCGTGCCCTGGTGGCCAGGTGTCGGCGTGCGCTATTCCGCTCATCAGTGGTCCCGATCGAGGGTTGTGCCACCCGTCAGGTGCGCACGAGGAGCGGTATGACGCGCTCCTCGTCGCTCAACCCGCCATGGTGGCCGACCAGGCGGTCGTTGCTTCTTCGATGGAAGAGTGCGTACCCGTCGTGGGCGAAGAGGATGCCGTCTGGTCGTCGTTCCTCGAACGACTCGTGATACGGCTGTGCACCCCACAGGTCCGCTATATCTGCGAACGGGACCCACTCGGCGGGGAGCTGCGTCGCGAGTGACGCGCCGTCACCCTTGACGAAGACCGCCCGTGGGTCGCCATAGAGGGTCCGACCCTGTTCCTGGTCCTTCGAGAGACGAACTTTGTTCGCCTCTTGGATGTCGACGTGTCCGTGATCTGCTGTTCCGATGAGCACCGTCTCTGTGGGCACATCAGACACCAGCCGTGTCCACAGGTTGTTTGCCGCCGCGACCGCAGTGCTGTAGTCCTGAGAGGTTTGGCCTGCCACGTGGGCTGCGAAATCGATGTGTGGCACGTACAGGAAGATGAGACGCCCAGGCGCCTGGGCCAACTCGACGACTTGCTCGGCGGCATCGTGGAGGGTTCGGTACGGTGCGAATGATGCGCCACGGTAGAGGGCGAGGGAGAGTGGTGTTCGGTCGAAATGGTCTGGCTGAACCGTCGTCACATCGACACCTGCGTGTGTCAGCCGTTCCCATAGATTGAACTTCGGCAAGAATGAGACATGGTCCTGGTCGATCCGATCTCCCCACATCGTTGTCATGTGGATCGTGTTCACGATCTTTCCGATGTTCGGAAGCCACAGCTGGTATGCAATCAGCCCGTGCTTGGAAGGTGGGAGCGCTGTGGCAACGGTTGCGAGGCTCACCGTTGTCGTAGTCGGAAAAGGCGCGTCAAGGTCATCTGTGTGATCGGCCGCGAGCTCGATGGCGTTCGGATGACGAAGTTGGTGGCTTCCAAGACCATCGAAGAGGACCAGAACGGTCGATCTTCCCTCCGGGATCTTGGCGCGCAGATCGTTGGCGAGCCGTGGCGATTCGCTCGTTCCGCTCCACCGAGCCTCGAGCTCTGCCATCAGGTTCACGAGGCTCCGGCCGCCGTAGATGGGAGGCTTGATCCGAGTCATGGCCTGACGCTACTCGACCGCAGAGGCGTGCTGTTGTTTCGGCATGAGAAAGTACGAATAGATTGTTTGTGGGGTGTGAGCACCGGTAGTATCGCTTCGCGTTGGCGGCTTGACCGGCCGTAAGAGGCTCGAGGGGTTTTCGGAGTGCTCAATCAGTATTACGGCGATTACGTCACCGTTGCAGTCTTTATCGCCATCGGCGCGATGCTGGTTGGTGGCGCCGTTGGTGCCTCCAAGCTCCTGGCACCCAAGGCACCGGGTGGCTTCAAGGACGTTCCATATGAGTCCGGTATCGAGCCGTTGGGCGGAGGATGGAATCAGAGCCACATCCGGTACTACGTCTTTGCTGTGCTGTTCCTCATTTTCGACGTTGAAGCCGTCTTCATCTTTCCGTGGGCGACCCAATTGGAGTTCTTCGACTCGAACGGCTTTGGCGTCTTTGCACTCGTCGAGATGTTCGTGTTCATCGCAATGCTGCTCCTCGGTTTGATCTACGCCATCAGAAAGGGTGTCCTTCGGTGGGAGTGATCGAGAAGTTCGGGGCCCCGAAGCCCCTTTCGTGGCTCTTGAACTGGTCCAGGAAATACTCGTTGTGGTACTTCCAGTTCGGGCTCGCGTGTTGCGCTATCGAGGTCATGGCCGTGTTCAGCCCCCGATACGACGCCATGCGGTTCGGTGTGATTCCGCTTCCGGCCTCACCGAGGCAGGCCGACCTCATGGTCGTTGCGGGCACGCTCACCGACAAGATGGCGCCCGCTGTGAAGCGGCTCTACGATCAGATGCCGGAGCCGAAATACGTGATCTCGATGGGTTCGTGTTCCAACACTGGCGGCCCGTACTGGGATTCGTACTCCGTGACCAAGGGCGTCGATCAGTTGATCCCCGTCGACATCTACATTCCAGGTTGTCCGCCAAGGCCCGAGGCACTCCTCGACGGGATCGTGATGCTCCAGGCACAGATCACCAACGAGAACGTGCAAGAGAAGTGGAAGGGCGATCGATGAGCGACACGTCGGACACGGCGCCAGGGACAGCCGAGACCACTGTGGCCACAGAATCCGTACCTGATCCGCTCGCAGCTTTCGCGTCCGATCTTGCTGAGCGGCTCGGCGCTGAGGGTTGGCAGGTCGATTTCGAGACCGTACGGATATTCGTGGACCGCGACTCGTGGGTGGACACCATCGTGGAAGCTCGCGGCGAGCTTCCATTCTTTTCGTGGCTTGCCGGGATTGACTGGTCGAAGACGACGGAGGTCGGCGACGGTGTCGCTGACCCAGAGGCGCTCGAAGAACGGTTCGAGGTCATCTGCCGGCTGTCGTCCGTTGTGAACGCGGACGCAGCGCATTTCGTCACCGTGGTGCCAAAGGACAATCCCTCTCTGGGATCACTCACACCAACGATCGGCGGAGCAGCGTGGCATGAGCGCGAGGCTCACGAGATGTTTGGCATCGATTTTGTGGGCAACGACAACCTCAAGCCGCTCTATCTCCCCGATGACTTCATCGGAAATCCGTTGCTTAAGTCGTATCCGCTGATCTCACGGGATGTCAAGCCCTGGCCAGGCGACGTGGATGTGGAGGACCTGCCAGGCAAGGAAGACGACGGAGGTGAAGCGTGACCTCCAGGGAGATGATGCACCGGTCCGAGGTCGCGGTCTCCGTCGAGCTCCAGACACCAGACATGACCCTCAACATCGGCCCTCAGCACCCGGCGACCCACGGTGTGTTGCGTCTCGTCGCAAAGATCGACGGTGAGCGAGTGAGGGAAGTCGAGCCGGTCATCGGCTACATGCACAGAGGATACGAGAAGCTGTCAGAGGTCCGGACGTACGCCCAGATCACCGCTCTTGTCAACCGGATCGATTGGGTGTCGGGGTTCGCGAACGAGATTCCGTTCATCCTTGGAGTCGAGAGACTCATGGGTGTCGAAGCACCTGAACGGGCGCAGTGGATCCGTCTCATCTTGTCAGAACTCGCAAGGATCTCATCGCACCTCGTCTTCATGTCCTCCTATCCCCTCGAACTCGGTGCAACCACACCCCTCATGTACTCATTGCGTGAACGCGAGAGAATCCTCGAACTCATCGAAGATGTCACCGGTGGCCGCTTTCACCCGAACTTCAACCGTGTCGGTGGCGTCAAGCCTGCGTACGGCGGCGGGCGAGCCACCAAGAAGCAGTCGATGGACCTGCCAGCCGGGTTCTTTGAGCGGACGGCGGCAGCCATCGATCGGGTGGACTCGGTTTGTGACGATATCGATCAGCTCGTGACAGGAAACGAGTTCATCATCATGCGCACGGTCGGTATAGGGGTCATCCCGTCCGACAAGGCTCTCGAGTACGGCGTCTCTGGTCCGAACCTTCGTGCCAGCGGTGTCGCCTACGACCTTCGAAAGGCCGACAGCTACTTGATGTATGACCAGGTCGACTTCGACGTCGTCACCAGATCCGGCGGTGACTGTTACGACCGTTTCGTCGTTCGGCTCGGTGAGATCCGTGAGTCTGTCAAGATCGTCAGGCAGGCGATAGACAAGATCCCGTCTGGCCCGCTTCAAGCAAAGGTTCCCCGTGTGCTCAAGGTGCCTCAGGGCCAGGTGTACTCGAGAGCAGAGAACCCGAAGGGGGAGTTCGGGTACTACATCGTCTCAGAGGGTGGCAAGATCCCGTATCGCCTCAAGATCCGCTCGACGTCGTTCTCGAACCTCACGATCCTCCCATGGATACTGCAGGATCAACTGATTCCTGACCTCGTTGCGATCATGGGCTCCTTGGATTTCGTGTTGGGGGACGTGGACAGATGAACCTCTGGCTCGAGATCATCGTCAAGGTCGTCGCGGTGCTCCTCTTCGTCCTCAGCGGCTCTCTCGTTGTCATCTACGCGGAGCTGAAGGTCGGGTCACATATGCAGAGTCGCATCGGTCCGTATTACCCGGGCGGGCGGTGGGGGTGGGCCCAACCACTCGCCGACGGCCTGAAGTTCCTACAGAAGGAGGATCTCACACCGAGTGGCGCCGACCGCACCGTGTACGGATTTGCACCCTATGTGGTCATGATGTCGACTCTGGCAGTATTTGTCGTCATCCCCTTCGGGCCGGACCTCGTCGGTGTTGATCTCGACCTTGGCGCCTACTTCGTGCTTGCGATCTCATCCCTGTCGGTGTTGGGGATCCTCATGGCAGGCTGGTCATCGTCCAACAAGTACTCGCTCGTCGGTGGCCTCCGTGCAGCCGCCCAGCTGATCGCCTATGAGATGCCGCTCGTGCTTGCCGTGGTCGCCGTCGTCGTTCAGGCAGGCACATTGTCACTCAACGGCATCGTGGAGGCACAAAACGAGGCGGTATTCACGGTCGGCTCGTTCGACATTGCGTTGCCGTTCGTGCTGCGTGGACAGATCCTCGGTTTCGCTATTTTCATGATCGCTGCAGTCGCAGAGCTCTCCCGAATCCCCTTCGACATGCCGATCGCAGAGTCTGAGTTGACTATGGGGTACCTCACCGAATATTCGGGAATTCGGTTCACGATGTTCTTCCTCGGTGAGTACGCATCCATGATTGCACTGTCTGCCATCGCGGCGACCCTGTACCTTGGTGGGTATGGGCTTCCTGGCGTTTCAGGCACCATGGCGAACGTCCTCGGCCCTGGCGTCATGATCGGGAAGATCGCGATCCTGGTCTTCGTCATCATCTGGATCCGATGGACATGGCCACGTCTGCGCGAGGACCAACTCCAAACACTCGCCTGGACATGGCTCATCCCTGCTGCACTGGTCAACATCGGGCTCGTAGCCGTCTTCAAGGTGGTTCTGTGATGCCAGGGAGAACGGCTTTCCCCTTCGCCGGTCTGTTCAAGGGAATGGGCCTCACGTTGAAGACGATGTTCAAGAAGGCTCCAGTGACGATGTATCCAGAGGTCAAGGAGATACCGGTTTCTCGGGCTCGTGGCGTCATCGCCCTCGACGTGGAAAAGTGCACCGTGTGCATGCTGTGCGCAAGGGAGTGCCCTGATTGGTGCATCTACATCGAGGGCCACAAGGTGGAACAGCCGCCGTCCAAACCCGGTGGCCGAGTCAGAACCAGGGCGACGCTCGACCGATTCGACATTGACTACGGCCTGTGCATGTACTGTGGGATCTGCGTAGAGGTATGTCCGTTCGACGCCCTCTTTTGGAGCCCGGAATACGAGTACAGCGAGCCGAAGATCACGAATCTTCTCCATGACATGGAGAAGTTGACGGACTGGCTTGCAACGGTCCCTGAACCTCCAGCTTTGGAGTCCCGATGACTGTGTCGCTCGCAGACTGGTTCAAAGAGGTTGCAAATATCGCATTCCTCGTGATCGCACTCCCGACACTGTTCGCGGCGTGGCGCACCGTGACGAGTAACAATATCGTGCGCGCGGTGCTGTATCTCGTGGTCTCTCTCGCAGGCACAGCGGCATTGTTCCTGATGCTTGGTGCCGAGTTCGTCGGATGGACGGTCGTGCTCGTGTACATCGGCGCGGTTGTCATCTTGTTCCTGATCGGAATCATGATCACGCGGGCCCCGCTCGGGACGGATGCAGACCTGAGCCATCCCCGTAACGTGCGAGTACCCGCAGCGCTTCTCAGTGTCGTCCTCTTTGCGGTGATCGGATACACGGTGGTCGACGCGTTCTCGAACACCATGATCGAACCGTTCGAGCCGACGAGGACGGCCGAGCTCGCGAACCTGCTGTTCTCTCGATGGGTCATCCCGTTTGAAGTCGTCTCGTTTGTGCTGCTCGCCGCGATGATCGGTGGCATCGCGCTTGCTCGTCGCGACAGTCAGGGTGGTGGGTCGTGACCGTCGTACAGTTCGTGATCCTTGCAGCAGCTCTCTTCTCGATGGGTCTCTACGGTGTCATCACGCGCAGGAACGCCGTTCTGATCCTCGCGTCGGTCGAATTGATGCTTGCCGCTGTGAACATCAACCTCGTTGCGTTCGATGCGTACCTTCGGGATCAACTGCGCTCTGGACAGATGCTCGCGCTCTTCGTGATCGCCCTCGCGGCGGCGGAGGTCGCCATCGGGATCGCGATCGTCTTGATGATCTATCGCAACCGCCAATCAGCCGATGTCGACGAACTCAGATCGATGAAGGGCTGACGCATGTACTTCCTTGCAACGGTGCTTCCGCAGCTGATCCTCGCAACCGAGGAAGGTGCAAAAGGTGCAGAGGTCGGCGACGCCGTCGTCCCAGGCATCGTGAGCGGACCCCTCGTCGAGTGGGCTTGGCTCATCGTCGTCGTTCCGATTCTTGCCGCATTCGCTATTGCCTTTGTCGGCACGAGGTTGCCGAAGAAGGGTTGGGAGTTGGCATGGGGTGCGATCGCCTTCGTCGGCGTCTACGGCACCGTGCTGTTCGTTCTTAACGCTACCCAGGGCATCGTGTACGAGGGCACGGTCGAGATAGCGCGGATCGGCGATCTCGTGCTCGAGTGGGGGTGGATGGTTGATGGGCTGTCCATCATGATGTACTTCCTCGTCGGTGTGGTCGGTACGTTGGTGTTCACCTACGCCAAGAGCTACATGGACGGCGACGTCAGATTCACGTGGTTCTTCGCATCGTTCTCGCTGTTCACCGGAGGGATGCTCGTCCTGGTGTCGGCACCGAACCTCATCCAACTCATCGTCGGGTGGGAACTCGTCGGCGTCGCGTCCTTCCTGCTCATCGGGCACTATTGGGAGGACTTCGCAAACGTCGACGCGGCGAACAAGGCGTTCATGGTGAACAAGGTCGCCGATGCAGCGCTCTTTCTCGGTGCGATCATCATGGCTGTCTCGGTTGGGTCTTTCCGATTCAGCGATGTCATCGATGTCGTCGTTCGCGGCGAGAGCGGAATGCTGAGCCAATACGCGTTCTGGACGGGGCTCCTGATCTTCATCGGTGCAATGGGTAAGTCCGCCCAGTTCCCTCTCCATGTCTGGCTCCCGGACGCCATGGCGGGCCCGACACCCGTTTCAGCTCTCATGCATGCTGCAACGATGGTCACCGCCGGCGTGTATCTGCTCGGGAGATTGTTCCCCTTCTACATCGATGTCTCTGGATTGTTCGCTGGCGAGGTCCGCAACATCATCATCGTGATCGGTGGCCTCACACTGTTCTTGGCTGGACTCGTTGCGATCACCCAGAAAGACATCAAGAAGGTTCTTGCCTATTCAACGGTCAGCCAGCTTGGCTACATGGTTGCTGCGATGGGTGCTGGTGCATACACCGCTGGACTCTTTCATCTGTTCACCCATGCGTTCTTCAAATCACTGCTATTCCTCGGAGCAGGATCGGTGATCCACGCGGTCCACTCGAACAACATGACGGACATGGGTGGTCTGAGAAAGAAGATGCCGATCACCTTCTGGACGTTCATCGTGGGGACGCTTGCTCTCATCGGGATCTTCCCCTTCGCCGGCTTCTTCTCGAAGGACGAGATCCTTGCTTCGATGGCGTTCTCCGGTGAGGCGGGCCAGGACGTGGCGAACTTCATCTTGATCCTCGGAATTGCGGGCGCATTCATCACTGCGTTCTACATGACTCGTCTCGTCGCTCTGACGTTCTTCGGCGACTACAAGGGACATGGCCAACCTCATGAGTCGCCAAAGATGATGACCTACCCCCTTGTCGGGTTGGCGGTTTTCGCTTTCACGGCGGGTTGGATCAACATCCCTGGTGTGTACACCGGATTCACAGAGTGGCTCGCGATCCGTGTTCCTCTCACAGGTCTGGGCGACCATCACGCAGAAGGGTTCGAATGGCCGCTCGTGTTCCTCACGACAGGTGTCGTTATCGCCGCGGTTGTCATTGGTTGGCTGATCTACGCCAAGGACGCAGAAACGCAACAGGCGAGGGACACCTTTCGGATACCTCTGCTATGGCCGCTGCTCGAACACAAGTATTACCTCGACGACCTCTACATGAACGCGATCGTGCGCCCGACTATGGGCCCGCTCGCGAGACTCGTCCTGTGGTTCGACGTGTACATCGTCGATGGGATCGTCAACGGTGTGGGGGCGGTTTCTCTCGTCGCTGCCAGGGCCGTCAAGGTCACAGACGAGAACGTCGTCGATGGCATGTACAACGCGACCGGCGCGCTCACCGGAGCGGCGGGGAGCCTACTGCGCAAGACCTTTACCGGGCGAATTCAGCAATACGCAGCTTTCAGTTTCGTCGGCGTTCTAGCGATCGTCGTCCTGTTCATCATTTTCTAGGAGGTGCTACGACATGGATTGGTTTGAGAGCGGTTGGGGCCTGAGCCTCATCGTCTTCTTGCCTGTCATCGGCGCGGCAGTGGTCCTGGCGATGCCGAAGTCGAAGGAGACAGCCCTCAAATGGGTGGCGCTCACGTTCGCCCTCGTCACGCTTGCCCTGACGGTCGTTATGGCAGTGAGATTCGACTATTCGGCTGCAGGGACGTACCAGTTCGGCACTGCGATCGACACGACGTGGATCAGTGCGATCAACGCGAACTTCCACATTGCTGTCGACGGGATCTCCTTGCCGATGGTGATCCTCGCAGCGTTTATAACGGTTCTCGCGATCGTGTACTCCTGGAACCATTGGCCAGAGCCGCACAACCCAAAACTCCTTCTCGCGTTCGTGCTCATCCTCGCTACCGGCATGATCGGAACCTTCGTAGCCCTTGACCTGGTGCTGTTCTTCCTGTTCTTCGAAGTCGTCCTGCTCCCGATGTACTTCATGATCGGCATATGGGGCGATCGCGGGATTCGAGAGGTGCCGGTCTTCGGATGGAAGATCGAGATGCGGCTGTATGCATCGCTGAAGTTCTTCCTCTTCACCCTGTTCGGATCTGCCTTCATGCTGCTGGGATTCCTCGCACTCTATTTCAAGTCCGAGGAGGTGCTCGGGTATCGGAGTTTCTCGATGATCGAGCTCTCCGACCTTGGCTCGGCAGGGGCGTTCACCGGTACGTTCGCCTTTCTCGTGTTTCTCGGCTTGTTTCTCGGGTTTGCGATCAAAGTGCCGATGTGGCCTTTCCACACATGGCTCCCCGACGCCCACACGGCGGCACCGACCATCGGATCTGTCATCCTTGCGGCAGTTCTGCTGAAGCTCGGAACGTACGCATTCATCCGGATTGCGATTCCGATTCTCCCTGACGAAGCGCTTCGCTGGGCGCCGTTCATCGGTGTGCTCGCAGTGATCGGCATCATCTATGGTTCGTTTGCCTGTCTGGCTCAAACGGATATGAAGCGGCTCATCGCGTACTCTTCTGTGGGCCACATGGGCTTCGTGATGCTCGGTATTGCAACGATGACCGATATCGGGATTAACGCAGCGATCATCGGTATGGTCGCCCACGGGCTCATCACCGGACTGATGTTCTTCGTTGCAGGGTCGATGGCTCACCGTTTCCACACCAGGGACATGCGCCGACTCGGCGGCAACATGATCTTGATGCCGAAGATGGGCCTTCTCCTCGGGTTTGCCGCAATGGCCTCACTCGGACTTCCGGCCCTCGCCGGGTTCTGGGGTGAGTTCATGGCGCTGTTGGCGTCGTTCAATCCTGCAGAGGCAATAGGACAGACACCATTGTTCAGGGGCTTCATGGTCATAGGAGCCGTCGGTACCGTGCTGACTGCCGCGTACATGCTGTACATGCTCCGAAACGTCAACTTCGGTGAGCCCGCCGAGGAGTGGGTTGGCCGGGAATTCGAGGACGTGGATCGTACGGAGTGGCTTGCCTGGGCGCCGCTTGTCATAGGTACGATTGCCCTTGGCGTATTCCCCAAGCTTGTTTTCGGTGCAACGAACGATGCCGTTGTCGGGCTCGTCCAAAAGGCGTTCGGAGGCTGACGTGATCGACATCGACTACCACGCTCTCCTGCCGGAGATCATCCTCGCCGCAACGGTGATGATGACGCTTGTGGTCGATCTGGTCACGAGGAATAAACGCCTTGTAGCCATCACAGCCATTGTCGGCCTGTTCGCTGCGATCATTCCCGTCGCAACACTCGCGTTCGGTGACGGCCTCACCTTCGTTGCGTCCAGCGGTGTCGAGCGGGTCCTTTTCGGCGGAACGTACGTCGTTGATGGATATGCGCTCGTCCTCAAGGGAGTGTTCATCTTCTCGGCGTTCGTGGCGCTGTTGCTGTCCGTCGGCTACCTCGAATCCGACCGCTACTACCAGGGCGAGTATTACTTCCTGCTCGTTGCATCCGTTCTCGGAGCGGTAGCCATGGCGTCGTCAAGAGATTTCCTCACGATCATCGTTGCCCTCGAACTTGTCACAGCCCCGGCCTTCCTGTTGGCAGGATGGCGAAAAGGAGATCTCAAGTCGAATGAGGCGGCTCTCAAGTTCTTCATCACAGGCGTGCTCGCTCTCGCCCTGACACTCTTCGGTGTGTCGTTGGTATACGGCCTGACGGGAACTATGCAGTTCAGCGAGATCGCATCAGCCGCATCCGGGGTGAGTGACCTGCCCTTGTTCACTCTCGGGGTAGTCTTCATAATTCTCGGGTTCGGCTTCAAGGTATCTGCAGTTCCGTTCCATTTCTGGACACCCGACACCTATCAGGGCGCACCTACACCGGTAACAGCGTGGCTGGCGGTCGGCTCCAAAGGAGCAGGATTCGTCGGGTTGCTCTCGATAGCGTATCTGGCGTTGCCAACGGTTTCAGACATTTGGGGACCCCTGTTGTGGGTCGTCGCTGCGCTCTCCATGACGGTTGGCAACGTCGTCGCAATTCAGCAGACCAATGTGATTCGGCTGCTCGGCTACTCGTCGATTGGTCACGCAGGATTCATGCTTGCTCCCTTTGGTGCCGCTGCTGCATCCGGGCTGGTAGAGCTTCAGGACTTGTTCGCCGCGACCGTCACATACTTCGTGATATATGCCGTCATGAACCTCGGAGCGTTCGCTGTGGCGATCATCATCGGATCCCGACTCGGCTCGTACGAACTCGAAGACTGGCGTGGCCTGAACCGATACGCGCCAGGCGTGGCGCTTAGCCTCGCGGTGTTCTTCATGTCGCTCGCAGGCGTCCCACCGCTCGCCGGTTGGTTCGCTAAGTTCGCGATGTTCACCGCAACGATCGGCGTAGGGAACTGGTGGGGCTACTCGATCGCGATCATCGCGGCTGTGAACGCTGTGATTGCCTTCGTGTATTACGCCAAGGTCATGCGTGTCACCTTCTTCGATCCGGTACCAGAAGGCTTCGACATATCCGAACTCGAAGGAGGCACTGTCCCAGCACCGATTGGCTTGGCCGTTGCGATCACGATGATCGGCGTGTTCGTCCTTGGCATCCTCCCAGGTCTCGCAGCGAACCTTGGTGAGTTCTCGACGCAGGTCCTTGGTGCGTTCGGCGGCTGACTGTGTACGTCTGACGATTTGCTTGCGGCCGCTCGCATGCCTGGCTGGCAGCCCTGCCACTGAGGAGATGCCAAACCGTCGCCTGAAACGCCAACCCGTCTCCCAGGTGGGGTCCTCTGAGTAGAGTCATCGAATGGCGTTTCCCTCTTCTGTCGATGCACTCGAAGCTGCACTTGTCGATTGTGACTACATCCCTGAGCGGGGGCTGTCGGTGGCGATCCATCTTGCCGTGGCGATGGGGCGACCTCTCTTCGTCGAGGGTGAGCCAGGCGTGGGCAAGACCGAGATTGCCAAGGTCCTCGCGACGATCAGTGGCGGTGAGCTCATTCGGCTCCAATGCTATGAAGGCCTCGATGCCTCGCACGCGCTGTACGAATGGGACTATGCACGGCAGATGCTCGCGATTCGCCTGATTGAGGCCGGTGGCGCCACGATCGACGTCCACGACATCATGAGCGAGGAATACCTGATCGCTCGCCCGTTGCTTCAGGCGATACGACGGTCGTCGGAGAATATGGCGACCGTGTTGCTCATCGACGAGCTGGATAGGGCCGATGAGGAGTTCGAGGCGTTTCTGCTCGAGCTTCTCTCCGACTTCCAGATTACGATTCCCGAGGTCGGGACCGTGCGCGCAGCCACGCCACCAATCGTGGTCATCACCTCGAATCGAACACGCGAGATCCATGACGCGGTCAAACGTCGGTGCATCTACCACTGGATTGATTACCCGACGATCGAGCGAGAGATAGCCATCCTGCACAGGAAGGCGCCAGAGACCTCCGATTCGTTGTCGAGTCAGCTCGCCACAGCGATGCACACGTTGCGCAACATCGATCTCTTCAAACCGCCAGGCGTTGCCGAAACGGTCGATTGGGCGAAGGCACTCCAGGTGCTCGGCGAGGTTCAGCTGTCGGGTGACCTCATAGATTCGACACTTGGGGTAATCGTCAAGTATGAAGAGGACATGCAGACCGTACGCGCCTTGGGCACAGAGACACTCCTATGACTGGGACAGGCGAGGTCGCGGCGGCGAACCTCGTCATGTTCGTGCGGATCTTACGATCACACGGATTCGCCGTCACACCGGCGACGACGGAGCATCTCGTGGATGCGGTGCGGCTTGTCGGGATGCATAGGTGGGACGACGTGCGCGACGCGTTCAGGGCAGTCGTCGTCAAGCGGCAGAGCCAGAGTGAGGAGTTCGACCGCCTGTTCGACGCATACTTTCGCGGAGGCATCGTGGCCGGCCTCGATGGCGTCACCGGCAGATTCGATGAACGGCATCCGCCCCAACACCTGGGATCTATCGGCGTTCTCGGCAGCGCCGACGTAGGAGACGTCGATGACCAAGATGAGTTCCTCGACGTCGTTGGTGGTTCGAGCGCCGAACGGCTCATCGACGTCGAATTTGCCGACCTCTCCGATGAGGAGGCAGCCTCGGTGGCTGCACTGTTGGCTTCTATGACATGGAAGCCAACATCCGTTCGCTCCCGGCGTTGGAGAAGGGCGTCCAACGGGTCCGTTCCCGATCTGCGCCGAACAATGCGAATGATGACTGGGCCAAAGGGCGATCTGATGCCGCTCGCGTTCTCGGAGCGAAGACAGCGACAGCGTCCCCTCATCGTTCTTGCGGATGTCTCAGGATCGATGGAGAGATATGCAGAGATGCTGCTCCACTTTGTCCACGGTGCTCAATTCAGGTTCAGCAGGGTCGAGTCATTCGTCTTCGCCACACGTCTCACGAGAATCACGAGGCAGCTGCATCGCAGGAACGCCACGGAGGCGCTCCGCGAGGTCGCCCGATCGGTACCGGATTGGTCAAGCGGCACCCGCATCGGCGATGCGATCGGAGCTTTCAATCGGAATTGGTCTCGCCGTGTTGGGAGTGGCGGTCCGATCGTCCTCATCATCTCCGATGGTTGGGACACCGGAGATCCTGATCACCTCGGGCTCGAGATGCGCCGGCTCGCCCGTTCTGCACACAGGATCATCTGGTTGAACCCGCTCGCTGGGCATGTCGGGTTCACGCCGCAAGCCCGTGGCATGGCCTCCGCGTTGCCGTTCGTCGATGATTTGTTGGCAGGAGGAACCGCTCGTAACCTGGTTGATCTCATCGAGCTCTTGCAGTCCATGAGTGACGGAAGAAGGAGTGTCGAAGCGCTATGAGAGACGTGCTTGAGATTTATGACCGGTGGGTCAACCAGGGCAAGGATGTCGCTGTTGCTACCGTCGTGGCAGTCAAGGGGTCTGCTCCGCGAGGCGTCGGTGCCAAGATGCTCATTTCGTCCGATGGCGAGATGGA
This sequence comes from uncultured Acidimicrobiaceae bacterium, assembly GCA_964460075.1. Lineage (GTDB taxonomy): Bacteria > Actinomycetota > Acidimicrobiia > Spongiisociales > UBA5794 > JAMBLL01. The sequence continues at coordinate 8,746 of CAYWPC010000003.1, read as the reverse complement.
GGGAAGCGTCAGCGGCGGGTGTGTCGAAAATGATGTTCGTGAGCACGCCGCATCGGTGCTGGAATCCGGAATGCCGAGGCTCGTCACCTATGGGATCGCCGATGACGAGGCCTTCGAAGTCGGACTCACCTGCGGCGGCACTATCGAGGTGTACATCGCACCATGGTGAATGAGATCCTCGACACGCTTGCAGCACTCAAGAAGGATGAGCGCCTCGGCGCGCTGATCACCGTCGTTGACGGGCCAGACATGGGTGCTGTTGTTGTGCTCGATCGAGAAACGGGCCTGATTACAGGCGACGGTTCACCGTGGATCGGTGAGGACATCGTGTCGGATGCCAACGGGCTCATGGACAGGGAGGAGAGTCGAACCCTCCAATACGGTGATCGGAGAGTCTTCATCGATACGATCGCGCCGTCCCCTGTCATGCTTATCTTCGGAGCTGGGCACATCGCCCAGCCTCTGTCACGGTTCGCTCATGATCTCGGGTTTCGGGTAGTCGTGGCCGACGCCCGTTCAACGTGGGCCACAACCGAGCGTTTCCCTGATGTCGACGAGTTGATCGTTGCCTGGCCAGATTCCGTCTTCGACCACGTTGTTCCAGACTCGAGGACATACGTTGTCCTGCTCAGCCACGACAGTCGATTCGAAATACCCGTCTTTCGCGCTCTGCGCGACACGCGTGTCAGGTATCTCGGCGCAATGGGATCTCGACGCACACACGCCTTGCGCGTAGCTCGCCTCGTCGAGGAAGGCTGGACACAGGAAGCCACCGACGCCATCCATGGTCCCATCGGACTAGATCTCAAAGCGAAATCGCCAGCAGAGACGGCGATCGCCATACTGGCCGAAGTCGTGCAAGTCCGATACGGTGGTGGTTCGGCGGTATCGCTCAACGGCACTGACGCTGCGATTCACTCTTCGTCTGGATCGACATGAACATCACAGAGGAATTCACCGTGACGCAACCGATCGCTTCGGTCTGGTCGTTGTTCCGCGACGTCCCTGAGCTCTCTCGATGTCTCCCAGGTGCCGAGGTGACCGCCGACAACGGCGACGGGTCGTTCGATGGCCGTGTCTCGGTGAAGCTCGGTCCCATCGCAGCGTCTTTCGATGGCACCGCAACGGTCACATTCGACGACGCAGCGCATACATCCCACATCAAGGGCCGCGGCGTCGACCGTTCGGGAGGTAGCCAGGGGAGTGTCGAGGTCACCGTTCACTTAACCGAGACCGAACATGGGCGGACCGACGTGACGATCGACGCCAGTGTCACCCTTGCAGGTCCGATCGCGCAGTTTGGCAGGACCGGTCTCGTCAACGAGGTCTCGCGGCGCCTGATCGAAGACTTCTCTGCATGCCTGCAGGCCAAGGTAGACGCAGGGTCGCCCGAGGAGCTATCCACCATCGAGGCTCGAGATGTGGGAGGGATCTCTCTGATTCTCAAGAGTCTGTGGGGGGTATTCGTCGCACGGTGGAAGCGTCTTTTTTCCCGCTCTGAGAGATAGGCAAATGTTCCAGGGGCAACAGGACGTCTCGGTGTCTAGTGTGTAAACGGGGGCAGCACGAAATGTCGGCCCTCGCAGTTGCATCGACGGGAGGTTCGTGCCTTGGAAGTCAGCATCTCGGTCAATGGATCGGATCACCGCAGTCAGGTTGATCCACGAACGTTGCTTGTCCACTATCTACGCGAGGAGCTTGGCCTTACCGGCACTCACATTGGGTGTGACACCGGCTACTGCGGCGCATGCACCGTCATCGTCGATGGTCGGGCGGTCAAGTCGTGCACCATGTTCGCTGTGCAAGCGGACGGTGCATCCGTGCGAACGGTCGAAGGAGTAGCCAACGGAGACGAGCTCCATGCAGTACAAGTCGGGTTCTGGGAGTGTCACGGGCTCCAATGCGGATTCTGCACTCCTGGCATGATCATGAGTTCGATCGCGCTCCTAGAGCAGAACGACGATCCCACGGAGAGCGAGATTCGCCACGGTATCGAAGGCAACCTGTGTCGCTGCACCGGCTACCACAACATTGTTCGATCGATTCAGTACGCCGGAGCCAAGATGCGCGGCGAAACGCCCGTCGGGGCATCCCAGGAGGTGGCGTCGTGAGTACCACAAGTGTGATGGGTGGGATCGTCAGACGCAAGGAAGACCCGTCTCTGATTCAAGGAAAAGGCACCTACGTCGACGACATCAAGCGTCATGGTGAGCTTGCTGCTGTGTTTGTTCGCAGTCCGTTCGCTGCCGCGACCATCAACAGCGTCGACGCGTCAGCCGCACTCGAACTCGACGGCGTACACGCCGTATACACAGCCGACGACGTGCGCCACCTCGGGTTGAACCCGGCGCAAGTCGCAGTGGGGACGCTTCGCCCGATGCTCGCCGATGGTGCTGTGAAACATGTTGGTGAGGCTGTGGCGATGGTGATTGCTGACAATCGCTACATCGCCCAGGATGCGGCAGATCTCGTGTTCGTCGACTATGAACCAGGTGAACCTGTCGTCGACGTCAAGGACGCAATCACAGACAGCATCCAAGTGCATGAGGGTGTGTCGAACACGCTGCTCACTTGGGCGGGAAATGCCTGGTGGGAGGGCGTCATCGACCTTCCCGATCCTTCTCCAAACATCCAGGCCGCCAAGGAGCGAGACGACACTGTCGTGGTGAGTCTTGAGATGGTGAACCAGCGGCTCATACCGACGGCCATAGAGCCGAGGGCTGTTCTAGCCGACTGGAACAGTGGCTACGGCTCAGTCGAGGTGTGGTCGAGTTCCCAGATCCCGCACGCGGTGGCCGGAGCTATCGGTATGGCCTTCGGAATTCCCTCGAACAAGGTGCGTGTCGTGGCTCCGGAGGTCGGCGGTGGGTTTGGGTTGAAACTCAACGTGTACCCAGACGAGTTCCTCTGTTGTTTCGCATCCAAGGAGCTGGGTCGGCCCGTACGCTGGACGGAGACTCGTCGCGAGGCTGGCTTTGCTTCGATACAGGGCAGAGGTTGGGTCGCAACAGCGACGATTACCGGTACGAGGGATGGCAAGATCCTCGGCTACGAACTCGACGCGATCTGTGACATGGGCGCGTATTCGCAGAACTTCACCGTCGCGATACCCCTCCTTGGATTGTTCGTGGCTTCAGGGCAATACGACATCCCCACGTCGTATGCGTTGCGCTGCGTTGTCACGAACATGCCGACGACCGACGCGTATCGCGGTGCAGGAAGGCCTGAAGCGGCGTACTACCTTGAGCGCATCGTCGATGCGTACGCCAGGGAGATCGGCATGGATCCCGCAGACGTGCGCAAGGCCAACTATTGGAAGCCAGACCAGTTCCCTGCGACAACGGCAATTGGCCTGACGATGGATACCGGAGACTACGAGAAGAACCTCGATGCTTTGCTGGACCGGGTCGGGTACGAGGATCTGAAGGCGAGACGCGATGCGGCAAGGGGAGAGGGCAGACTGCTCGGCATTGGGCTCAGCACATATGTCGAAGTGTGCGGATTCGGGCCGTCGGCGCTGGCCGGACTCGGATTCTCCTGGGGTGGCTACGGGCTACCGACGGCATTCAACGGCTCAGGTGTCGTCCGCGTCCAGCCCGATGGGACCTGCACGGTCACGATCGGCACCGGCCCGAGTGGCCAGGGTCACGAAACGACGTGGGCCCAGATCGTCTCAAATGGCCTCGGAATCCCGATGGAGAACATCGAAGTGCAACATGGCGACTCACTCGACTCACCTATGGGTGTCGGCACGTTTGGTTCCCGGTCGATCGCCGTCGACGGATCTGCAACCTATGAGGCAACGAAGAGGGTGAAGGAGAAGGCGGCTGTCATTGCAGGACACCTTCTTGAGGCCGCGGCTGAAGATGTCCACTTTGCCGACGGCAATGCACACGTTGCAGGGTCGCCGGATCGGTCCGTTTCATGGGCTCAGATCGCAGAATCGGCCTACCAGCCACACACCCTGCCTGAAGGTCTCGAAGGCGGACTCGAATCCTCTGTTGTGTTCTCACCACCGAATGCAACATGGCCATTCGGCTCACACATGGCGCTGGTCGAGGTCGACCCCGACACGGGTGATGTCGACATTCTCGAGTACTGGGCGACCGACGACTGTGGCAATGTCATCAATCCGATGATCGTCGACGGGCAGCTCCACGGTGGGATCGCCCAAGGGATCGCTCAGGCGCTCTTCGAGGAAGCGATTTATGACGATGTCGGGAACCTTCTCACAGGTTCGATGATCGACTATCCAATACCTGCAGCTGAGAGCCTTCCGATGTTCTCGCTGGATCGGACGGTTACACCAACAGACGTCAACCCGCTCGGTGTGAAGGGCATCGGTGAGGCTGGAACGATCGGTTCGGCTCAGACGATCGTCAACGCGGTTGTCGATGCGGTGAGCCACCTCGGCGTCACGCACATCGACATGCCTTTACGACCGAAACGTGTATGGCAGGCAATCGAGGATGCGAGGAGCTGAGGATGTATCCACCAGAATTCGATTACGTTGCACCCTCCTCGCTCGAGGAGGCACTCTCTGTGCTCTCGAGTGTCGACAATGCCAAGGTCCTCAGCGGTGGCATGAGCCTCATTCCTCTCATGAAGGTGAGGCTCGTGCGTCCCGCGACCGTCGTTGACATCTCACGGATCCCAGGTTTGGACAGGATCACAGACGAGGGCGACCACATTGCTGTAGGTGCGATGGTCCGCCACGAGCAGACGGCCAACGATCCGCTCGTCAACGAGCATGCAACAGCGCTTGCGCAGGCAGCGGGCGCCACAGCGGACGTGCAGGTCAGGAACCAGGGAACGACATGCGGATCCATTGCCCACGCCGACCTGGCCGCAGACCAGCCAGCTGCTGCCCTGGCACTCGGAGCCACAATGGTCGCTGTCTCGGTCCGCGGGCGCCGGGAGATCCCCGCCGCGGACTTCTTTGTCGATACGTTGACGTCGGCCCTCGACGCCGATGAGATCCTCGTCGAATTGCGAATTCCCAAGGGTGGGCGGTCTGTGTACCGGAAACTTGGAAGGCGGGGAGGCGAGTCGGACTACCCCATAGCTGCTGCCGCTGTCTGGGTCGATGCGGCAAACGGCACCGTGGCAGATGCCCGCATTGCGGTGACAGGAGTGAGTTCGAAGCCGTATCTCGCTGTGCACGCAGCGCAGGCTGTTGTCGGGACCGACGGATCCAGCACCGTAATTGCGGACGCCGCCTTGCATGCCACCGAGGGTGTCGTCGTGCTCGAAGATCTTTACGGCACCGTCGAGTATCGAACACATCTTGCCAGCGTGTACGTGCAGCGGGCACTGGCGGATGTGCTGACATAGCTCCGAGCGCGCATGCTCCACGACCGCGGCGATGTGCCTCGGTGATACTCGCCGCTGGTGAGTCGAGGCGCATGGGCAAGCCCAAGCAGGTGTTGCCATTTGGTCGCTCGACGATGCTTGGCGCCGTCATCGCTGCGGCCAACGCCGCAACGCCTGTACCCGTTGTTGTCGTGACGGGGTTCCACGAACGTGCTGTCGTGGGGGCAGTAGGTGGTACTGCTCAGACGGTACACAATCAGGCGGCTGTGTCAGGGAACCTCTCGTCACTCATTGTCGGCCTCGACGCGGTTGGCGAGGTCGACGGGGTTGTCGTGCTGCTTGCCGACATGCCACTTGTTTCGAGTGCGATCATCGATGACCTCGCCTCGGGTCTTCTCGCGTCAGGCCGCCTCGCTGGCTGGGTGGCGTACACCGACGGTAGGGCACATCCGGTGGCGCTCGCAGCGGACGCATTCGATGCTGTGCGCAGGCTCGAAGGGCCTCGGCCGTTGTGGTCGTTCCTCGAATCGCTTCGCGGTGAGGACGTTTTCGTGCTGCACGTCGACAGCCCTCAGCCGATCGATGTGAACACTCCTGAGGACTACACGGCTCTCCCGTCGCACACGCGGGACCGCCAGGCGTGAGCGTTGTCGTGGGCCGGCGCTCGTCGTCGCCGGAGCGGGCACACCGGAACACGCTCAGCTGAAACCTACACTCCTCCCTGTGAAGAAGCGGCTTGTTGGGCACATCGAATCGGGTGGTCCGATGCCGTTCGACGAGTTCATGCATTTCTGTCTCTACGACCCGAAGGTCGGATTCTTTGCTTCAGGAGATGTGCGCTCCGGTGCGCATGCCGACTTCGTGACCAGTCCAGAGGTGAGTCACTGGTTTGGCCGACTTGTCGGTAGATGGGCTCGCGATGTCGCGCCGTCACGTGAAGCGAGCCTTGTGGAAGTCGGCGCCGGGTCTGGTTCGTTGCTCGAGCCGCTCATCGATGAGGTCGGTGGATGGCCTGGGTCTCTTGCTGCCGTTGAGGTGTCAGACTCAGCGCGTCGCGCGATCACCAGCAGGATTCCCGACGCCACGGTGGTGCCCCACATCGAGGATCTGGGACATCGGGCGGACGCTGTCGTCGTGGCAAATGAACTCCTAGATAACCTACCTGTGAGGCTTGTCGAGCGCACAGGACATCGCTGGGCCGAGCTCAAGGTCGCCTCTATCGGTGGTACTTTGACGCTGGAACACTGGCCCGCTGACCGTGACCTATCTGGCTGGTGCGACGAGATGCTCGGCCCGGTGCCAGAAGGTGCTCTCATGACCGCGCAGATCGGCGTCGAGCGGTGGATTGGCTCACTGCTCACGTCGATCGATCCGGCTCAAGTCTGTATCTTCGACTACGCGGGGACGACAAAAGAGCTGGCACGAAGGCCTCGCTCAGAGGTCGTTCGCACGTTTCACCGCCAAAGATCAGGTTTCGACTTCCTCGACAATCCGGGAGCGACCGACATCACCGTCGACGTGAACGTCGATGTCGTCAGGAAGGTGGCGGTGTCAGCAGGATGCTCTGTAACGATCACAGATCAGCGCTCCTTTCTCATGCATCTCGGAGCACGCGAGATCCTGGCACAGTTGCAGGATCGTGAGCACGAATGTGCACGAGCTGGGGACGTGTTGGGTCAGTTGCATGTCCGTTCGGAGGCAACGAACCTTCGGGCGCTTCTCGACCCGTTCGGATTCGGAGGATTCTGCGTGTTTCTGATAGCGAAGGGAACCTGATGCCGTCGCTCGAACGTCGTAACGGGAGACGAGGAGGCAGATGGTGAAGGTGTTCGTTATTGCGGTGACGTTGGCGATAGTGGCTGCTGGGTGTGCATCGAGTGGTGAGCTCGTCGAGGTCGACTCCTCGCAACAGCCAGCCCCTGCGGAAACCCAAGCATCGATCGGTGGCGGCCAAGAGGGCGCCACACCAATTCCTGTGGAGCCTGGGGGCGGTATTGGGGACGGGACCGGTGGCGCCAACATTCCCATCGTCTCACCGGACCTCACCCTTGAGGTCGACCAGGCTCTCGCCGACCTCGGAGGTCGGTTGGGAGATGATCGGCTGATCGGGGTTGCTGTGGCCCATGAGTTGACATGGCCAGATGGGTCCCTTGGATGTCCTGAGCCTGGCGTCGAGTACACCCAAGCCCTCATCGACGGGTATCGCATCGAGCTCATCGACGGCGACACGGTGTACCAGTACCACGGTGCCGCTGGTCAAGCCCCGTTCCTTTGTGAAAGCGTCGTGAATTAGGATCGGGAAACGTGCGCCGTTCGGTCTTGGAGAGGCGCGGCATGTCGGGGACGCGGATTCTGCCCGATAACGGGGCCTGATCGGTACTCTCGGCGTATGAACAACGTCAAGACGGCAGCTCTGCTCGGGTTTCTCGGAGCTCTCTTCATCGGAGTCGGCTACCTCATCGGCGGTCCGCAGGGCGGTGCGTTGGCACTCGGGTTTGCGGTCGTTTTCAACTTTGGCATCTTCTTTTTCTCGGATCGAATCGCGCTGAAGTCGGCGCGAGCCAAGCCGGTCTCACAGCTAGAGCTGCCGAACGTGTACTCGATCGTGTCGTCGCTTGCTCAGCGCAGGGGCATGCCCATGCCCAACATATACGTCATCGAGTCGGCACAACCCAACGCGTTCGCGACTGGTCGCAGTCCGAAGAAGTCCGCCGTTGCTGTGACGACTGGGATCCTCGAGCTTCTCGACAACAAGGAGCTCGAAGGTGTGCTTGCCCACGAACTCGCCCATGTCAAGAATCGTGATGTGTTGATCGCGACGATCGCTGCGACGATCGCCGCCGCCCTCTCGTTTCTTGCACGGTGGGTGTTCTGGTCGAGTCTTGGGGGACGACGCAGCAGCAACAACAACGGCCTTGGCGCCATTGTGGGGCTCGTGGCGATGATCCTCGCACCCATTGCGGCGGTGCTGATCCAGATGGCGATCAGTCGCAGTAGGGAGTACGAGGCAGACCATGACGGAGCGGAAGTGACCGGCTCTCCTCTTGCACTCGCGAGTGCACTTCGCAAGATCTCGGTTGGGGCGGCCAGAATCCCGATGGACGTCAACCCTGCGGTGTCCCAGCTCTTCATTGCCGATCCGTTGAAGGCGTTCGGTTCGAAGGGTCGACGCGGGCGGATGTCGAAGATGTTCTCGACGCACCCACCGGTGGACGAGCGAATCGAGCGCCTCGAGAAGATGGCGTACGGAATCCTGTGAGCCTCTGAGGTCATGTGGGGACAGACGGCGGTGGTGCGCATTGGTCCCGCTCGGACGGTCTGTGCCTGACGGCGCTATCCTCGCCCCTGCTTCCACGTTGTGCGGAGCACACCCCTGCCGGGATGCCCGAGTGGCCAAAGGGAGCAGACTGTAAATCTGCCGGCTGTCGCCTAC
>CAYWPC010000002.1:0-152228 GCA_964460075.1 uncultured Acidimicrobiaceae bacterium | reverse complement strand
GGATCCCGACGGCAACCATGTCGACTTGTACGCCGGGCTCTGAGGCGACCCGACGTCAACGCCGATGCACCAAGTGTGCGGGCCACCTCGCACAGATCGAGGATCGCCAGATGCGGCCCAATGCCGCTCGATTCCGGCGTCCTACTACCCGTAGATCTCCTCAATGATGCCTGCATACTTGGATGCGACAACGGACCGCTTCACCTTGAGCGTTGGCGTCAGCTCCCCACCCTCTATCGACAAGTCTCTCGGAAGGATCCGGAACGTCTTGACCGCCTCGGCGCGCGAGACGGCCTTGTTCGCGTAATCGAGCGATGACTGCACCGCGGCAACGAGGTCCTCATCGCCAAGAAGGTCATCGTGTGATAAGCCACCTTTGCCGTTGGCTGCAGCCCACTGGGGCAATGCTTCCTCATCGATCGTGACGAGGGCAGCAATGAACGGCTGTGCATCACCGATCACCATCACCTGAGATACCAAAGCATGACTGCGCATACGGTCTTCGAGGACTGCCGGGGCAACATTCTTGCCTGCTGCGGTAACGATGATCTCCTTCTTACGTCCTGTGATCGACAGGTAGCCCTCGTCGTCGAGTACGCCGATGTCGCCCGAGTGGAACCAGTCCCCGTCGAAGACTTCTTCTGTTGCCTTCTCGTTGTTCCAGTAACCCGAAAACACCATTCCACCTTTGATGAGCACCTCGCCGTCGTCCGCAATGGCGATCGATACGCCCTGGATCGGCCGACCCACCGTCCCGACACGAATGGCATTCGGCTGGTTCAGCGTCGAACCCGCAGTGGTCTCCGTCAATCCATAGCCTTCGAGAACAACGATGCCGATACCTCGGAAGAAGTGCCCGAGGCGGGCGCCGAGCGCCGCGCCGCCAGAGATCGCGTACGTCACCTCCCCGCCGAAGATGGCGCGAATCTTGGAATACACGAGCTTGTCAAACGCCGAGTGGGCGAGCTTGACTCCGACCGTCACCTTTCCCCGTTCGATGCCCTGTGAGTAGGCAATGGCTGTGGCTGCTGCCTTCTCGAAGATGGCACCCTTGCCGTCGGCATCCGCCTTTGCTTTGGCGCCGTTGTAGATCTTCTCGAACACCCGAGGCACAGAGAACACCCAAGACGGCTTAGCCATGGGAAGCTCCTCGAGCAGGCTTGGTATCCCGGAGCTGAAGAAGATCGTCGTGCCCTTTGCGACGCAGACAGCCTGAACAGCCCTGGCAAAGATGTGGGCAAGCGGTAGGAACATGAGCGTTCGCTTCTCCGGGGCGACCAATTCTGAGATCGATCCTTCGAGGTTCGTGACCTCCCAGGCGAAGTTGTAATGCGTAAGCACACAACCCTTCGGGTTCCCCGTCGTCCCCGACGTGTACACCAGAGTGGCAAGGTCGTCGTGAGCAATGGCTGCTATCCGACGATCGACTTCCCTGCGAGACTCGTCGCTCGCCATTGCCGAGAGCGTTTCAACTGCGCCACTCTCAATCACGAACACGCTCGAACAGTTCGGCAGGTCGCCAGCAACCTCTCGGTAGGCCGCCAATGTCGACTCGTTCTCAGAGATCAGAGCAACGGACCCCGAATCCGAAATGATCCAGCGGACTTGCTCTGACGATGAGGTTTCGTAGATCGTCGTCGTCGCAGCACCCACAGCCCAGATTGCGTAGTCGAAATATGTGAACTCGATGCGCGTCCCGCTGTGGAGCGCAACTCGATCACCTTGCTTGATGCCTGCAGCCACGAGACCTGCCGCTATCTCGTGGACGGTCGCCCAAAACTCGGCCGTGGAGACCTCCGTGAAGTGATCCCCATCCCTGTACGCCAGTGCGGGATGGTCCGGCGCTGTATCGGCACGCGCCATGAGCTGCTGAACGGCGTTGACATTGGGTGGGACCTTTACGCCCCCAGACGTGGTGTACGTCTTCATCGGTTCTCCTGTGCATCGCGGCAAGCTCGCCCTCCGATAGTAGGGGACCCAGCACGACGCGTGCACCGAAACCCGAGCAGGCTCCTCTTGTCCACACAAAATGAAGCCTCGAATCCGGACATCGATTGAATCATGGATCAGTCCTCGACCACAAGACCCGTCACCTGGGCTATCCGATCGAAATCGCGGTCGTGGTGGAGCACAGATAGCTCGTGTTCCAAGGCCACCGCAGCGATCGCGCAGTCGTTGAGCCTTCGAGGTGTAATACCTGCACGACGACAGGTGCGATAGAGATGTGCTGCGCCGGTGGAGTCGAAGAGCGGACGGTTTGGATAGAAGCGGCACCTGTCGAGAAGTCGCATCAGCTCGCGTGCCTCTCGTTCACTGGTGCTCCCGGCGAGTACCTCCATCACGACCGTCTCGCACGTCGCGATCGGGGTCTCTTCACGGAGAAGATCCTCGACACGTTGACACGGTCGCGAACCGGTATCTCTCAGGTACTCGATCCACGAAGAGGAGTCGATCAGGATCATGCGTCGTCGACTCCGTATCCGGCTCGGAAGGAATCGAGATCGCCCCCCCAACCGAACCCCCTCATCCCGAGGGCTTCCTCCGTAGTCATCGGCTCAGGTGCGAGACGCTTCAAAGCTGCGTTGACAGCCTCGCGTTTGGTCTTGAAGCCGTGGCGACGCATGACCTCCGCGATGAGATCAACATCGATATCGATATTCGTACGTGCCATACACATCATGGTACATGATGGTGTTTAGCTGTACAGCACCTTCCCAAGTTAGTCGACCAGTACGACCTCGTCGTGGCGCACTGAACCACCGATCGTCGTGAAAAGCGGCGACCAGGAGAGTTGGATGGTCGAGGGGTGACCGATCTCGTCTCCCTGGGTGATCGTGACCTGCCCATCGGGCTCACCCCATGTTCGGAACGTCGCAGCCAGAGCCACCGCGGCGCTTCCCGTCGCTGGATCCTCCTGGACTCCTGTGCCAGGGGCAAAGAAACGAAGCTTCACTTCGGCGCCGACCCTGGCAAACGCAGCGAACCCAAAAACGTCGAGGGCATCCATGTCGGGATCGAGCTTGCCAACTTCATCAAAGGTCGCGTATCTGGCCATGTAGTAGTGCTTCGGGAGGGCAAGACACAACGACGTCTCTGGAGTCGGCATCCCTGCGCGTTGAGCGACCTGTTGAACGTCACCCTCGATCGGCTGCACAGGAATCGACGCAGTGACATGTGCGCTCGACGCATCCGTCGCGCACGTGAACGTTCCAACGCTGGCTCTCAGGGCACGTGCAGGTACCGGACCAAGTGCTGCAAGCATCCATGCCGCCCCGACGAGCGGATGGCCGGCAAAGGGAAGCTCCTCGACTGGCGTGAAGATTCGCACCGCCGGGTCGGCTCCGGGATCCGTCCAGTCAACGAATATGGTCTCTGAGAATCCGAGACCTGTGGCGACCTTCTGCATGTGAGCATCCGAGACCCCGACGACGTCGTTGACGACACCGAGGTGGTTGCCACCCTCGTCGCCACGGGTGAACACACGAAGCACATGACAAGGCCGAGACATGCAGACAGCGTAGGCCTCCGACCGTGGATCCTCTGCATCGCGTCATCGCAGTCTGGTACCGATCATCTGAATGCAACCTGGAGTCTCGTTCGTGTAGCGTTGGGCGGTCGCACCGAGAGAAAGGCACCAAGCGATGCTCTCCATCGCATCCGGACCAACCGAAACCGCCCTACTGAATGAGACCATCGGCGCAAACCTTGAAGCTACCGCCGCTCGATTCGCGAACCGTGAGGCCTTGGTCGCCGTTCACCAGGACATACGCCAGACATGGTCCGAGTTCAACGCCACAGTCGACCGTGTTGCCAAGGGACTCATGGGAATGGGTATCCAGGCCGGCGATAGGGTTGGCATGTGGAGCCCTAACTACGCGGAATGGACCTACATCCAATACGCAACGGCCAAGATCGGCGCCATCCAGGTCAATATCAACCCTGCGTATCGCACCAGCGAACTCCAATATGCTCTCGACCAATCCGGCTGTTGCCTCCTGGTCACCAGGACGCACTATCTCACATCAAACTACAGAGACATGGTCGATGAAGTGCGGCCAGAACTGCCCGCGCTCAAGAAGGTGATTTACTTCGACACCGAGGATTGGTCGGACCTGCTCAGGACCGGAGAGACGGTGTCCGACGCCGACCTCACTGCTCGCGGCGCAGCGCTCGACCCCAGCGATGCCATCAACATCCAGTACACCTCCGGCACGACCGGATTTCCCAAGGGTGCAACGCTGAGCCATCGCAGCATCCTCAACAACGCCCTCTTCGTCGGCGATGCCTGTGCCTACACCGAGGAGGACCGCGTCTGTATCCCGGTTCCGTTCTATCACTGCTTCGGGATGGTCATGGGCAATCTGGCATGCTCCGTTTTCGGGTCGACCATGGTCGTGCCTTCTCCCACCTTCGACCCAGATGCTGTTCTCGCAGCGCTCCAAGACGAGCGCTGCACGTCCCTGTATGGCGTCCCCACGATGTTCGTCGCCCAACTCGGACACCCAGACCTCTCTGACTTTGATCTGTCGAGCATGCGAACTGGGATCATGGCTGGATCGCCATGCCCAACCGAGGTGATGCGCCGGGTCATCGATGACATGGGGATGAGTGAGGTCACGATTGCGTACGGCATGACCGAGACCTCGCCTGTGTCGACACAGACGAGCACGAGCGACTCAGTTCACCACCGAGTGACAACCGTCGGGAGAGTCCTGCCCCATGTCGAGTCGAAGGTCATTGACCCTGCTACAGGTACGACACTTCCCAGGGGAGAGAGCGGAGAGTATTGCACAAGGGGCTACCACGTGATGCTCGGCTACTGGAACGATCCAGACAAGACCGCGGAGGCGATCGACACAGAGGGGTGGATGCACTCGGGTGACCTCGCAACCATGGATGAGGACGGATACATCAACATCGTGGGTCGCATCAAGGACATGATCATTCGCGGCGGCGAAAACATCTACCCGCGTGAGATCGAGGAGTTTCTCTACACACATCCAGCAGTTGCAGACGCACAGGTGATAGGTGTGCCTGACACCAAGTACGGAGAGGAGCTCATGGCATGGATACAGCTTTCTCCCGGGGCGACACTCACTGAAACCGCGATCAGAGACTTCTGCAAAGGCAGAATCGCACACTTCAAGATACCTCGTTACGTGAGGTTCGTCAGCGAGTTCCCTATGACCGTCACAGGCAAGGTCCGTAAGGTTGAGATGCGTGAGAAGTCGATTGCAGATCTCGGCCTTGAAGAAGCAGCAGCGACGGAGACGGCCTGACACTGAGCCAACACCGCGAATGTCAGTGTCGACGCAGAGCAGTATGCCGAGAGCCACGGAATTCTGTTGACGCCCTCCCAGCAACACTATCCACGACGTCATCCGTCGATCGCGGAGCAACCCGATCACGACTCTGTGGCGAATGCCGACCCGAGCGAGGCGTTGGTCTCTGCGGCAACGCTCGACGCATTCGGGTAGCCCATCCACGCAGAGATCACTACCGTGTCCCACAGAAGCACAGGGGGTAGCCGTGAAAACACCAACATACCTGATCAGTGTCGGAGTAGCGCTTGCCCTCATAGCTGGGGCATGTTCCGGTAGCTCGGATACCGCTGAGGAGGCCACGTCGACGACCAGCACCACGGTTGCGGCGACGACAACCACCACCCAGGTTCAGACCACGACGACGGCATCCACGACCACCACCGAGCCACCCATCACGGCCGATCCTGCCGCACTGCTCGAAGCTGTCAACAACGCCATGGGCAACCTGGACTCATTCCTCGCCACAGGCAGTCTCAGCATCGCCGATGCAGACGACTCGAGCGTGACGTACATCGATGCTGCACTCCTAGGAGGTCAGTCGAAGCGCGACAACAGCTGGATCGTCTCCACCATGGACGTCTCCACCGGCGACTTCGCAGGGATCCTCCAGTTCGAGCAACGCATTGCAGACGGCGTGCGTTACAAGCAGAACCCGATAGACGGTAGTTGGGCGATCGACGACGACGCGGACCCGAACCCGATCAGGGACACCATTGCAGGGACGCTCACGATCGGTGACCCGATGGCGGAGGAATCTCCAGGTATCTACGCCATCTCCGGTACGTACCCTGCGGATCCGAAGTTCGAGCTCGTCACCATCACCGTTGGGCAGGATGACTTTCTGGTACGAAGCATCGAGACCCGAGCCCGCCAACCACGGAGCGACCTCGCAGGACTCGTCCCCGAAGGTGACGGCGATATCTTCAGCACCACGAGATGGGACTTCGGTGAGTTCGGCATCAAACTGGCTCCCACGTTCGCCCCACCCGAAGACATCGCGACCGCAATCACTCGTATCAACGGTGGCGCCTTCCAGATCCAGATCCCGGTTGTGTGGAACGAGGCGACAGCTGAAGACATGGCGAATGCAGGCCTCAACGTCGATGCGGCATGGGGGTCTGACGACCAGCTCATCCTGATGGTCATCACCGACGACCTCGTCGAAGCCGGTGTGGGATCCAAGACACTCGACGAATACGTCAGGATCCTCACGTCCACCACCCTCATGGCCTCCGCCATTGAGGACACAATCGTCGCCGTGAATGCTCAGGGCAGACCGATTGAGATCATCAAGGGGACCACAGACGATACGGGAGACATCTCCTTCATTCGGCTCGTCTCCCTCCCCGACCCGACGACGGCGTACAACATCACGATGGTGGGACCGACGGCTGCCTTCGAGAGCAACATCGATGCCATCTTCTTCGTGCTCAACACATTCCTCATCAAACCCTGAGGCGTCTTGCGTAGGAAACCGCAACATGTTGCGGTTTCCTACGCAAGAGTCCGTGGGTGGGACGGTCGGTTGGTGCAGCGGTTCAGGCTGTGTGCCGTCCCGCCGCATCAACCGACCGCGCCCATGGCGATGATTCCCCCGAAACCGACAACACGATACATCCCCCCGGGAACGCGAGGCCTGCCGATTCCGAGAACCGGCACGAGTCGCCAAACCCTACACGTATAGCCGTAAGCGTCGTTTCCGTGGATCCCTTCCTTCCCAATGGTCACGGGTTGGGGTACGCCGATTCGTCAACACTACGTGATCAAGTAGCGGGAGGGAAGTGGAATCTTCTCGCTAGCCAAATCTCCTGATCTCGCTCGGCAGCACGGGATAACGGATGCAGTGAGGCCGCTTGACCAAGCAATGGGCACACAGCGGAGGCACACCGTCTGCTTCGAGTCGTTTGCGAGCACCTGCCATGCGACGCATCACGCCAGTGTCTGGTTGGCCACGGTGCGTTGATTCGTGCTCACCTGCGCTAGCTTCTGGCTTGTGAGCCAGATCTTCGACGTCAACCTCCTCGTCAAACAGATCGCGCTCGCGTTCGGTGGCGCAATGGTGATCGGGAATCTCTACGCCATCATCCAGCACTTCAGAGGGATCACCCCAAAAGATGCCGAAGGTGAGTTTCGGCCCGGCAGGGCCTACTGGCTACTCAGCGTGGGCATTCTCATCTCGATCTGGGCCGTTGCGAGCTTCTTTGCTTAGGGCTCGATCTCAATCGTCAGCGATGCGTGTGCGGCCCGCAGCGATCGTTCCACGTCGTCGGGTGTCAGACCCTCAGCGAAGAGGAATCCGAGATAGCGATCACTTTCAGGAAGCGGCACAACCGGCTTGCCGTTTGGGATCGTCTGGTCGAACTCGGTTACGCCATCCACACCGAGCGCGTCATCTACACCTTCGATTGCTACCAACGTTCCTGCCACAGGTATCGGCAGCATCAGGACACCCGTTGCCCTGGCAGCCGAGCCAAGCCCAGCACCCGGCGTCCCGAGCGAACTGCGGATGATCACCGATTCGAGTGATTCGCCGAGGAGCCCAAAGGACAACGCACGCCCGCAGAGGCCCCCAATCGAGCGGGCAGCGACCTCAATGAGGGCAACACCTTTGAGCCCACACCGCACTTCGGCATGGATGGGTCCCGTCAGGAGGCCGAGAGCGCTACATGCGGCCTGCGTCACTGATCCGATCTCGGCTTGGATCGCCACGTCATGACGCGAGGGTGTCACGAACATCGTCTCCTCAAAGAATGGGCCGTCGAGAGCATCCGGCTTGTCGAGAAGGGCGAGAATGGTCAGCTCACCACGTATGAGCATCCCCTCGATCGCTACCTCGGGGCCATCGACGAATGACTCCACGAGCAGCGGTGTCTCCGGATCATCGCCTGCGTCTGCAACGATGCGGCGAATGCGCAACTCAGCGGCTTCGGCGTCGGCTGCCGTATCCACTCGGATGACGCCTCTGCTCGCTGCAAGGCCTCTCGGTTTCACAACGCACGGAAACCCGATCGCTAAGGCTTCTCCCGCGACGGTTCCAGGGGTGGCGAGACTATACCGGGGCTGCGGGACGCCCGCGTAGGCGAGGAGACCGCGCATCTGAGCCTTGTCCCTCGTTGAGGAAACGGCTGAGACTGGGTTCGTGACGATGCCGAGCATGTCCGACGCCATGGCCGCAGTCACGACACCGCCGTCGTCGGCCGCGATGACGGCGTCCGGGGTGGGTTTGAGCTTCGCAATCCTCCTTGCCGACCATTCGGGCTTGTTACAGTCGATGGTCACCGAGCGCGAGCGCCCGAGATCGCCCATCGGTAGATCGCCCTCGGAGGCGACGATCAAGTCGACGCGTAGATCTCGAGCGGCGAGAACGAAATCGGTGGTCCGATAGCTGCCCGCGGGCACGACAAGTACGACAAGAGGTTTTCGGGTTCGTCTCGGTGTTGCGTCGGTATCATTGGCGAATCGGTCCAATTCGCCCTGAGATAGGTTCGCAGTCATGACAGTCGATTCTCCCATCCTCACCATCACAGCCAACGCCCTTGAGAAGTTGCTCAGCGTCCGCTCGAACGAGAGCGACTCGGACAACCTCGCATTGGTGTTGTCGATCACCGGTGCACAAGGGACCGAGTTTACCTATGCCATGCATATGACTCCCGTTGACCAACTCGATTCCGACGATGTGGTCGAGAACCATGGCAACCTCCCTGTCGCAATTCCTCAGGGAAGCGTTACGAACCTCACGGGTGCAACGCTCGACATATCCAAGAATCTCTTGAACCCAGGGCTGAGCATCGAGAACCCGAACTCTCCATCACCACAGATCCTCGGCGATGGACCGCCTCCCGATCTGTCAGACCCGGTCGCCGAGCAGGTCGATCACGTGATCCGCAATCAGATCAACCCCGCAATTGCCGCCCACGGTGGTATCACGGAGTTGGTGACCGTTGACAAGGGGATCGCTTATGTGCGACTGGGCGGGGCTTGTCAGGGTTGTGGCCTTGCAAATGTGACGTTGTCTCAGGGTATCGAGTCGACGATCGTCGCAATGGTTCCAGATGTACTCCAAGTGATCGACGTCACCGACCACAACGCGGGGGAGAACCCCTTCTACGAGAAGTCCAAGAAGTAGCACCACCTCTCAGGCGTCTGGCGTAGGAAACCGCCTTGATTTCAAGTGGTGTGCGCGACGGGGTGACTCATGGAGGTGAGTTATGTCCCGTCCAAGGATTCCGTGTGAGGTAGCGAGAGTGGCTCTGTTGAAGCTTGGCACCGGTGCCACGATTGGGGAGGCAGCGGTGGCGGCTGGTGTGTCTCGACGTTCGGTTGACAGGTTTGTCAGCGAACATGGGCGGATGAATACACGTGAAACGAAGCAGCGCCCTGATGCCCTTACTTTTCGAGACCGCGAGGAGATCCGTGTCGGGATCGAACGTAAGGAGTCGAACCCTCAGATCGCTCGACGGATTGGGAAGCATCGAGGGACGGTGTGGCGCGAGATCACCAACAACGGTGGGAGAGACGCGTATCGGGCGGTGGGGGCGAACAACCGTGCCTACGAGTGTGCGAGACGGCCTCGAGAAACGTGGGTGGAGACCCGCCCGTGGCTGTTCGATATTGTTGCTGGCCATATGAGGACCGATGGGTGGTCTCGGGAACAGGTCGCTAATCGGTTACACAAAGAGCATCCTGATGATCCATCATGGTGGGTGTCGCACGAGACGATCTACCAAGCAATCTATGTCCAGGCCAAAGGAGAGTTACGGAAGGAACTCGTTGCCTGTCTGCGTTCTGGGCGGACTCGACGCAAACTCCAAGGACGACAGGCACGCTCTAGTCGCAAGATCCGTGACATGGTGATGATCTCAGACCGGCCAGCTGAGGTTGCTGACCGTGCTGTTCCTGGTCACTGGGAAGGCGATCTCATCATCGGGAAGGGCAGCCGTTCAGCTGTTGCGACCATCGTGGAACGCTCTACCCGATACGGGCACCTCATCAAGATCGATACCAAGACCGCTGCACACGTTGCTGAGCGTCTCAGCAACGAGATGGGACGCCTCCCCACCCAACTCGCCAAGACGTTGACCTGGGACCAAGGCACCGAACTCGCCGACCATGCCAAGTTCACTGTTGCAACCGGGATCGACGTCTACTTCTGTGATCCGCATGCGCCGTGGCAACGAGGCACCAACGAGAACTGGAACGGTCTCGTGCGACAGTTCCTCCCCAAAGGAACCGACCTCTCCGTACACACCCAGGACGACCTCGACGAAATCTCTAGACTGCTCAACAACAGACCACGCAAAACGCTTGACTGGGACAAGCCAGCCGAGCGATACAACCAACTCGTCGCGGCCATCACTTGAAACCAAGCGCAACATAGTGCGGGAATCTACGCCAGAGTGACAGGGGTCTTCTATCGGCATCGTGAGTGTGGCACGGTCAGGGTATGGATAAACGGGAACGGCTTCTCGCCGTAACGGCTCGGTATCAAAGGGGGGTCTTCACCAAAGAGCAAGCCTTGGCTGCAGGAATCTCTGAGCGAACGGTGCAGGATCGTGTGACTCGTGGCCGATACGAGCGGATCTACCCTGGTGTTTTTGGCTATCCCGGTTCGGAGCAGAGTTGGCGCAGGGAGGTCGTTGCCGCTGTGCTGTCATCTCCGGAGCCTTCAGCCGCTTCGCATGGAACGGCAGCTTTCCTCTGGGGCCTGACATCGCACACGCCAGCGACGATCGAGGTCATCGCGCAGCGGCACCGTCGGGTGCATAGACATCCCTTCATCGTTCACGAGTCGAAGGACTTTCGTGTGTCCGATATCGTTGACGTCGATCGGATCCCCGTGACGTCGACGGTTCGAACGGTGGTGGATTTAGGTGCGTCGGCGCCGCCATGGCTCGTCGAGAAATGCCTTGATACTGCGCTCCGGAAGAAGCTTTGCTCTGTTTGGGATGTGCGATGCTTCATTGCAAGGGTGGCTCGGCCTGGCCGGGCCGGTGTCGGTACGATCCGACCCTTGGTCGAGGAGCGACTTACCTGGCAGGTTCTCACCGAGAGCGATCTCGAGGATGCCTTCCGTTCGCTCGTCGCGGCGGCGCCGATCCCTATGCCGGATCCGCAGTATGTCGTATGCGACGGCGAAGGGATCGAAGTCGGCCGGTTCGACTTCGCGTATCCGCTGCACTCGGTACTCATCGAACTCGACAGCGAGAGCTTCCACATGGATCCTGTGTCGTTCCAACGCGACAGAGAGAAGCAGAACCGGGCTCACGGTCTGGGGTGGACGGTGTATCGGTTCACGTGGCGTCAGATCGTCGATCGACCAGAGTTCGTTCTCGAGACGTTGGCAGCCGTGTTCGCATGATCCTCGGGACTCCGGCGTACATTCCCGCACGATGTTGCGCATTGCTACGCCAGACGCCAACACTTGGTGCTCGCTACACTTGGGGTATCCAGACGGCACCGACGCGGTGCCGCCTTGCCTGATGAGGCAAGTAACCGTCCTGCCCTCGCCACGAGCGGGGGCCCTCCGCAATGCGGATGTCCAAAGGAGGAATAGCAAATGCGCTCGTATGAGCTAATGGTGATCCATCGCCACGACATGGCTGAGCCAGATGTCCGTGCCGCGGTGGAAGAGGTCGAGAAGGCCATCACCGACCGTGACGGAACCGTCAAGAACTCTGATTTCTGGGGCAAGCGTCGATTCGCGTATGACATCGATCACATGTCGGAGGGGTACTACTCCGTCATCACATTCGAGGGAGACGTCGAGCTCCAGAATGCCCTCGGTCGATCACTCTCGCTGCTCGATTCCGTGGTCCGCCACAAGATCGTCCGGCCGTCCGAATAGGTCGAAATGTGTCACAGCGGCCAATCACACTGTGAGCAGGCCGAGAGAAGAGAGAAGCAATGAGCAACAACGTGACCATCATCGGGAACCTGACAGCAGATCCGGAGCTTCGCTTCACCGCGAGCGGTGTTGCCATGGTCAACCTCAGCGTCGCTGATTCCCGACGGTATCAGGACCGTAATGGTGAGTGGCAAGAAGACACCAGCTTTTTCCGTGGGACCTGCTGGCGTGAGCTAGCGGAGAACGTGGCTGAATCCCTCACCAAGGGTGCGCGAGTGATGATCTCAGGTCGCCTCAAGCAACGCACATGGGAGACGAACGAAGGCGAGAAGCGCAACGTCGTCGAGATAGACATTCAGGAGATCGGCCCTTCACTGCGTTGGGCAACAGCGACAGTCACGAAGACGCCTCGCAACACGGACTTCGCTGCAGGTTCCAGTAGCGGTGGCGGCTACGGTGGCGGCAATGCTGCTCCGGTCGCACCAGTTGCCCGCACCGATGTCGGCCCCGACGAGGCGCCGTTCTAGCCCCATCTGATTCAAGGAGATTCACCATGCCACAGAAGCCAAACTCAGCTCGTCGTAAGCGCCGTCGCCCCGATATGAACCCCAGGAAGAAAAAGCGGATCGTCTACAAGTTCAAGGACGGCGAGGTCGTCGACTACAAGGACGTTGCGTTGTTGCGCAAGTTCATGTCCGACCGAGGGAAGATTCGTTCTCGTCGTGTGACCGGCTTGCCGCCGAAACGGCAAAGGGAAGTCGCTCAGGCGATCAAGAACGCTCGCGAGATGGCGCTACTGCCCTACACACAGAGGCGGTCGTAACAATGAAGGTCATCCTCACCAAGGCGGTCCAGGATCTCGGTGACAGGGGCGACGTTGTCGAGGTCTCCGACGGCTATGCCCGTAACTACCTTGTTCCCAAGAAGTTTGCTGTCAAGGCTTCGGCCGGCGCGCTCAAGCAGGCTCAGGCCACGCGGGTGGCAAGGGAAGAGGCGGCACGCAAGGCTCTCGAGGATGCGAGGCAACTTGCTGAGGGTCTCTCTGGCACCCGGGTCGTCGTCGCTGCGAGGGCTGGGGACGCGGGCAATCTGTTCGGATCGATCGGGGCTGGCGACGTCGCGGAGGCGATCGTTAAGTTCACCGGCGTAGATATCGACAAGAAGATCGTCGCAATCGACGAACCGATCAAGGAGATCGGTCTCCACGAGGTCATCCTCAGACCGCATGCAGAAGTGTCCGTTGCGGTGACACTGGACGTTATCCCGGCCTGAGTCGTTGTTGTTCCCCATAACGGGATGTGCTTGTTGCAGTACTCGTCGCAACCGTTTCTGACAAGTGGCCCGCTTGGCGGGTATCAGGGAGATTCATCAGCGAGACGACTCGCCCCTGTGTGCGATGGAGGGGTGACGTGACCTGCTGCTGAGGTGAATCGGTCGTCGAGATCGGCTACAGGACGGTGGTGGGTGGCGAGCTTTGGGGTAGCAGAGTGTCCCTAAGCTTTACCGGTGGTCGATGCTGTAGCTCCTCTCAAGATCCCGCGGTTCAGGGCTCTGTGGCTCGCCTCGATTCTTTCTAGCGTCGGTTCGTTCCTTCAGGCAGTCGCTGCGTCTTGGCTCATGTTGGAGTTGACTGGGTCGGCGACCTGGGTCGGGCTGATGGCGGCTTCCGCTACGTTGCCTCTGCTGTTCCTCGCCCTTGCGGCTGGAGCTGTCGCCGACATGTTCGATCGTCGCTGGGTGCTCGTTGCCGCGCAGTCGACCATGGGTCTCGCAGCAGTGTTGATGGCAATCCTGACAGCGATCGGAGTAATGACTCCTGCGTTGCTCCTGACGCTCGGGCTGATGCTGGGCGTCGGCCTCGCCTTCAATCTCCCTTCATGGCAGGCGACGGTCCCCGACCTCGTACCTCGTGGGATGGTCGCCAGCGCCGTCGCCCTCAACTCGGTGGCATTCAACGTGGCGCGTGCGGTTGGGCCTGCGTTGGGAGGGTTCATCATTGTCGTATCTGGCGCAGAAACAGCGTTCGCCCTCAATGCGATCTCCTTTTTGGGCGTCATCATTGTTCTCATCGCTCTCGCACGCCGCATGCCGACCCCCGACCGTGCCGAGACTTCGATGCTCAACGCGATTGCACTCGGGATTCGCTTTGCGCGCTTCACTAAACCGTTCAGACGGGTGCTGATCCTCGCTTCATTGTTCGCGTTGACCTCTGCGGTTGTGCAGACAGTGTTACCGAACCGAACCGAACAACTCGGTGGGGATGCTGGAACGTTCGGGGTTCTTCTCGGTGCTATGGGGTTGGGTGCGCTGGTCGGTGGATTCAGTAGGAATCCGGTGACAAGCAGGCTAGGTCGATGGTCCTTTCCTGTGACCGTCGCGCTCTTTGGTGCATCAGGCATCGGCCTTGGGCTCGCCGTGTCAACCTCCGCTGCGGCCCTGGCACTGTTCGTTGCGGGCATAGCGTGGGTGTGGACGCTCGCGAATCTGAACGCGACCGCACAACTGTTATCCCCCGAGTGGGTTCGCGGCAGGGCGATGGGTCTCTATACCCTGGCATTCGTCGGCATTCTTCCTGTCGGAGCGATTCTCGCTGGCGCCATGGCGGATCGTATCGGTGCAGACATGGCTGAGATCGTTCTCTCGAGCGGAGCTGTCGTACTCGGTCTGGTCATCGCCCCGCTGCTTGGAATCCCCGCGCTGGAGGACGTCGAGACTCCCGAGTTCTCAGAGAATCGTGACATCATTAGTCACGTCGACATCGAGGGTGGCCCGATTCTCGTCATCAATACCTGGCAGGTCGAGGGCGGAGACCTCGCAGAATTCATCGAGGTAATGAATGAGGTTCGTCTGGTCAGGCTCCGTACCGGCGCCTATCGATGGAGGCTGTATCGAGACACAGACGATCCACATCGCTTGTCGGAGCTGTTTCTGACGGTGTCGTGGGAGGAACACCTTGCTCAACATCGCCGGATCGATGACCTCTCAGCTGGGACACTCCGCAAAGCCCGAGCATTCGATCGTGGAGAAGGGCCAACGACGACTCATCTCGTTGCTGTCGATCTCGAAGCCGACGAAGGTTGGGAGGTGCTTGTCACCGCCCACGCCCGATATCACGCGGCCGATGGCTCCATCCCCATCGATGGCGCCTGAGCGGTGTCGAGGCATGCTGTCGGTGCAGCGACGATGCTCAGACCGGTTTGGGTGAGTTCGCGAAGAACTGAGTTGACCGCGAAAAACACTGAGGTACATCCTGCCTTGACGCACCATCGTCCCCCTTATGCTCAGGATGCTGGCGCCATCGCATGAAAACGTCACACCTGACGTTCATGATTGGAGTGCCATGTTGACGACGGATACCGAGGAGGACGGGTGACAGCGGTCATTGAACCGAAGACGACCCGCTCGCCGAGAGTGCCACCGCACAGCATCGATGCTGAGGAATCTGTACTCGGAGCCGTGCTCTTGTCAGGTGATGCCGCAAACGTGGCACTCGAGAAGTTGCACGCCGAAGATTTTTACAAACCGGCCCATCAGCAGATCTTCGAGGTTGTCCAGCAACTCTTCGATGGCAATGACCCCATCGATGCAATCACCGTCTCGGAGGGTCTCCGTCGTGACGGATCCCTTGAGCGGATGGGCGGTATCGAGTTCCTCACGAACCTGATCGACTCGGTCCCATCGACGTCGAACGTCGAGTATTACGCAGGCATCGTCGAAGAGCACGCGCTGCGACGGAGACTTATGCGCGTGGGGGGCGACATAGGCGTGATTGCAGGGCAGATGAAGCAACCGATCGATGAGGTCGTCGATCTCGCAGAACAAGCAGTCTTCGCTGTCGCTGAGCGCCAGGTCGGGGACGGTCTTCAGGTGATCGATGACCTGCTTGGGCCTGCTATCGAGAAGGCAGAGGAACTTCAGCGAGATGGCTCCGAGGTCACAGGCATATCGACAGGGTTCCGTGACCTCGACCGAAAACTTGCAGGGCTCCACCCCACAAATCTCATCATCATCGCCGCGCGTCCAGGCATGGGGAAGTCGGCGCTTGCTCTCAACATGGCACAGAACGTTGCCCTCACGGAACACACCGTCGCGATCTTCTCCCTGGAGATGAGCCGCGAGGAGGTGGTCACGAGGATGCTGTGCGCCAAAGGCCGCATCGATTCGCAGCGGTTGAGGACCGGCCGTCTCAGCGAAGGCGATTTCACCAAGCTTTCGAACGCTGCCGGAGCGCTGTACAAGCAGAACATATACGTCGACGACTCCCCTGGGCTCACCGTGACCGAGATCAGGGCGAAATGCAGGAGGCTGCGACGGAAGCCGGGCCTCGACCTGGTCGTTGTCGATTACCTCCAGTTGATGAACGGATCGGGGCAGGAGAACCGTCAGCAAGAGATAGCGATGATCTCGCGGTCCCTCAAGAACCTCGCCCGTGAGTTACATCTTCCGATCATTGCTCTATCGCAGTTGAACCGTGCTGTCGAGGCGCGTGAGGATAAGCGTCCTCGGCTTGGCGATCTTCGTGAGTCGGGGGCGGTTGAGCAGGACGCGGACGTGGTGATGTTCATCTATCGCGACGAGTACTACTACCCCGAGAAGGTGGAGTCGAAGGGTGTCGCTGAGATTGTGATCGCGAAGCACCGCCAGGGCGGTGTTGGCAAGATCGACATGACGTTCTTGCCAGAGTTCACGCTCTTCGCAGATATGGGCCGCGGTGTAGCCCCGCTATAGCCACCCAGTCCAGGACTCTTGCGTAGGAAACCGCAACATGCTGCGGTTTCCTACGCAAGACGCCTGAGTGGTGTGCACCTACCTACCATCACCTGATGGTCACGTCAGCACGAACGCAGCTTGTCGCCGTCGTAGCCCTCGCCGTCCTCGCCGTCCTCTGGGGCGCCATCCCCTTGTTCGTGCGAAACGACGTACCGGCGATCGCTCTCGTCGGTGCGAGGGTAACTTTCGGTGCGGTCGCCTTGATAGGTGTCGCGGCAGTGTTGCACAGGCTTGAGTTTCCGAAGGTGCGACGGTGGCGCCTAGCTCTATCGGGAGTCCTGCTCTCCCTGCACTGGATCACCTTCTTCCAGGCGATCAAGCTCACCACCGTTGCGGTGGCACTCGCCGTGCTCTACATAGGGCCGATCGCAGCGGCCATTCTCTCAGGACCCTTCCTTGGAGAGCACGTCGCACCTCGGGTGTGGTGGGCTCTAGCGATTGCGGCAGGTGGCACGGTGCTCGTTGTTCAGCCATGGATGGATGCACCGGCCGGTGGCGGCGTCGGCATCACCGCTGAGGGCATCGCTGTTGCTGCCCTCTCTGCGGTGTTCCTCACGGCGTTGATGCTCGTAGGAAAACCCATCGCCAAGGACCTCGGTGGTCTCACTATGGCGATCGGCGAGCTGACCATCGCCTCGCTTCTGCTCGCACCTGCGACCTATCAGGCGGTCGCGCAGTACAGCGACTTCATGGTGAACTTCTTCGTCCTGGGAGTGTTTTTCACAGGCTTCGCCGGGTACGTGTATTGGGAGGTGATGCGACACCTTCCAGTAGCTGCTGTCAGCGTCGTCATGTACCTCGAGCCTGCGACAGCTGTCGTTTGGGCAGCAGTGTTTCTCGGCGAGATCCCGAACGCTACGACGTGGCTCGGTGTCATCTTCGTAATTGTGGGAGGCGCCGTGGCAGCGACGGCGTCGACCGAAATGGATATGGCGAATGTCCCAGCCGCTCTTTGAGGTCAAGGACCTGAGAATCGCCGTCTTCGATCCCGAGAGTGCGGTTCATGACATGGCGATCCCTGTCACCGACGTGGGCGAGGCTCTTCAGGAGGGTTGGGTGGAGGTGGTCCCTGGGATCTCCTTCTCCGTAATGCAAGGCGCAGTACTGGCGCTTGTCGGCGAGTCCGCGTCCGGCAAGTCGTTGGCGTTGATGGGAGCGTTCTCGCTGCTCTCCCCAGGGTCGAGGGTCATCGGGGGCGTAACGAGGTTCAAGGACGTGAGATTTCGACCGGGTGGCACTATCGACACCCCAGGATCGAAGCGATCGAGGAGACAGCGCAGAGAATCGAGAATTGTGGGGACGGTCATATCGGGCTACGACGACGCCGCCTGGGAGTCTGTCGTAGGAACAGAGATCGGTTTCATCTTCCAGAACCCGATAGGTTCCTGGACACCCGACCAGGTCATCGGTACCCAGTCAGGTGAGGCCCTCACCGAGCATACTGACCTGAGCGCCGACGAGATCGAAGACCGTGTGCTGCAGGCACTTGGCGAAGTCAACCTTCCGAAGTCCCGCGGGCTCCTCGGTGCGTTCCGCCACGAACTGTCCCGCGGCATGGCCCAAAGGGCGATGCTCGCCTCCGCCCTAACGAAGTCACCGAGCCTCCTCATCGCCGATGAGCCACTCAATGGCCTCGATCCGCCTGTCGCTGCAGCGATCATGGAGCTCATCAAAGATATGCGGGCGAAGAGGGGCTTGGCAATGATCATCGTCACGCATGACCTTGCAGCCGTCGCGAGGCTCGCCGACAGGGTGGCTGTCATGTATGGAGGCGAGATCGTCGAAGAAGGACCGGTAGCCGAGATCTACCATCGACCGAAGCACCCGTATACATCGGGACTCCTTGGATCGATCCCCGGCATCACATCCGGTCGGCTACGCGACATTTCGGGAGAGGCACCGCGCCTGATCGACGTCAACCGAAGTAGGTGCGTATTTGTCGATCGATGCGACTTCGCCACCGACATCTGCCTCGTGGATCGACCACCAATGCGGAAGCTCGCCGAATCGCTGGTCGCGTGCCACCACGCGGACTTCGACGGTCTTGCTGGTATCTCGAGATAGCTTGGTGAGCGAAGATCCGGCGCAGTGATCGGATTGTGGCGCGTGGTCTCATGTAGATAGGGACATCGGACGTGGCATCAACTCGTCGTTAGGGTGAGATACGTTCCGGAGGTTCAAAGGGACTGGAAAGATGAGTTTCGTCACATTTCTTCGTTCGTTGTGCGGCGCGTATGGGCGAATAAGGCGATGTTGGTTGGCTCCCTCTTGGGCGGGAATCTCGTTGTCGCGACCTTGCGGGATTACGACCGCGTCGTCGGGGAGGCTATTCGCGGTCTCACTTTGGATGCACACCAGACGTGGCTCTCCGAGGGCGCCGAGTTCCAAACCTAGGGAGTCTGGCGTAGGAAAACGCAATGTGTTGCGGATATCTACGCCAGAGTCCTGAAATGTGTGAGCGGTGGCGCGGTCATGTGGACTCCCGAAAGTCCCTGTGCATTTGGGAAGGTGTCGGCCCTGATTGCCCCTGGTACTTCGAACCAAGCTCCGGCGAGCCGTACGGGAACTCAGCAGGCGTGGTCATCTCGTAGAAGCTGATCTGTCCGATCTTCATGTGTGGATAGATCGCGATCGGCAAGTTGGCGACGTTCGAAAGCTCGAGCGTTACCTGTCCGCTGAAGCCGGGATCGATAAAGCCGGCCGTGGAGTGGATGAGTAGCCCAAGTCGTCCGAGGCTGGACTTACCTTCGAGTCTTGCGACCACATTATCCGGAAGCCCAACTGTTTCGAGGGTTGATCCGAGAACGAACTCACCAGGGTGGAGGATGAAGGGATTGTCCTCGGTTGCAGTTACGCCCGTCGTCAAGTTGACCTGAGACGTCTTCGGATCGATAAGCGCGTAACGGTGATTCTCGAAGACTCGGAAGTTCTCGCCACATCTGACATCGATGCTTGAGGGTTGCACCATCTCTTCGTCGTACGGATCGATAGAGATATGGCCGGCCTCGATCGCCTTCTTTATGGTTCTGTCTGAGAAGATCATCGGAGCGCGATGGTAGCTGACCGTATCCGGGCCCGGTGGTAGATGTCCGGGTCACGTCCCTTTGCCGGTTGGGAGTCCTGCGTTGAGCCAGGCGATCATGCCTCCCTTGACGTTGAGTGACTTGATCCCGTTGCTTTGCAAGAGATCAACCGCCTGAGCAGATCTGTTGCCGCTCCGACATATCGCCAAAACGTTCTTTCCCTTGAGCTGTGGCAGGCGTTGTTCAAGAGAAGCGAGGCTGTAGTGCACTGATCCTGGTGCGTGGCTCTCCACACGTTCGCGCTTCGTGCGAACGTCGAGCAGGACCCAGCCCTCGTTCAGCATCATCTCGTATGCGGTACGAACGTCGACTGCCTTCTTTCTGCGACTGAACATCATTCGAGGTCCAGCAATGCAGGGCCGTGAGCGGCGTAGCTGGCAAGGTCGTGCAGCATCCTGTGGTCATGCAGTGTTGGTCGATCGATCGTGTTCGGGCACGCAGTCAACGCAGCCACCTTTCGTCGTCGTAGGGAATACCCAGGGGGGTATACTACAGTAGAAGTAAAGGTAGTGAAAGACAAGGGTTCCCATGATCATCGATCTCTCAACATCTACAACGAGGGCTTTCGCCAAGCAGATCAGTACCGACAGCCTCGGCGATCATTCGTACATCATCGTTGTAGGCGACAGTGCCGTCGCTATCGACATCCAGCGTGACCTTGAGCGTTTCGAGACTGTGCTTGAGGGCATTGATGCACACCTCGAGGCGGTGTTCGAGACCCATATTCACAACGACTATGTCAGCGGTGGGCTGCGGCTCGCTCAGGCTCACGGCGCCAAGTATGTGTTGCCTGCTGACACGGGCGCGACCTTCGGGCATGTTCCGCTCGCCGACGGCCAAGTGATCGGTGTCGGAGACTGGATCATCCGTGCAATGCACACCCCTGGCCACACGCACCATCACACCTCCTACGTGCTCGAATCTCCTGAGGGCCCCGTCGCAATATTTTCCGGCGGCTCGATGCTCGTCGGCGCCGTCGGTCGGTCGGATTTGCTTGGCCCCGACCACACCGCACAACTGCTCCAGGACCAATACACATCCGTGCGCCGCATTGCTGACGAGCTACCTGATCCGTCTGTTGTCGCACCAACACACGGAACCGGGTCGTTCTGTTCTGCTTCCGATGTGACGGACACGACAAGTACGATCGAGCAAGAGAAGCTTCAAAACCCGGCCCTGCTCGCTCCGTCGGTGGAGGCCTTTGCGACGAGCCAGGTGCTGGGATACAAGCAGTATCCCGTGTACTACAAGCACATGGGTCCTTCGAATCTCGTCTCCATTGGAGCGCCACCAACTGGCGATCTGTTGATGATCGTGAGCATCGATGACGTTCGAGGTGTGCCAATTGTCGATGTGCGGCCCTTCGAGGACTACGCCGCTGGCCATCTTCCAGGCTCATTGAGCATTCCGGCATCAACGGACGACGCCGTGTACATGGGTTGGACGCTTGCGTGGAACACACCGATCGTCCTCGTCGGACCGAAGGAAACCGTGGCCGACGTTCGCGTCCGGCTGCAGCGAATCGGTTGGGACAATGTTGTGGGTCACATCGATCCGCGACATCTCAGCGCTATGGTCGAAGGGCCTCTCACGGTCACGAAGGTTGTCACCTTCTCGGAACTCGGCACCGAACCGAGCAGCATCCTTGACGTTCGCGATCGGGTTGAGCACGAAACCGGTGTCATCCCCGGCGCCACCCTTGCCCACCTCGCCGATGTCGCTCGGGACCCCAACGCGTACGCAACCACAGAGATCTTCATCCATTGCCAGAGTGGATACCGTGCTGGGATCGCCGCAGGGTTCTTCGAGGCAGCCGGATTGACCGTGACCGTGATTCACGACGACCTCGCACATTACGAAGGAGTGCTCGCGTCGCCGAGCTAGGAGACTCGGACGGTGCTGCTCGTGGACGGCGGCCTATCCGAGCCGGAGGAACATCTTCTCGAGCATCTCGTGTGTGTATCCGGACTCATCCGCTTCGTCGGGATGCAGTAGACACTGTTCCATGGTGGTTGACAGGAACTTGAAGCCCGCACGGCTCAGGGCTCGATTCGCAGCGGCGAACTGTGTCAGTGTCTCGTTGCAGTCGCGACCTTCCTCGATCATGTGTTGCAGCCCACGTATTTGGCCTTCAACACGGCGAAGCCGCTTGATCAGGTTATCGCGGTCTTCCTGGGGTATGTGCATGTGTCCATGATACCCCCGGGGGGTATCGAAGCGTTGGGAGGCCTTCGATGATGCCGGATCGACCCGAGCTGCGGCTGCGCCGGTATGGCTTCGACTCGAAAACGGTGGCGTAGATGGCTAGGATCGCCAAATCCTAAGGTGGGAGATGAACGTGGGAAGACGACTCTTTTTACTCGCGATTGTGATGGCGCTCGTAGCTGCTGCATGTAGCAGTGCCGACTCTGGGGGAGGCAGTGTCTCGTTGGACGCAACGGATCAGAAGCTAGCCGACGCGATCGCGCGGACCATCCAAGACGACACCGATCCCAGCGGTGCGTTCGGCAGCGAGGCGGCTACATGCTTCGGAAACAGCATCGTCGCTGAGATCGGTACCAGTCGACTTGCTGAACTCGGACTCGATCTGGATGCGGTCGAAGCTGGCACCAGCCCTTCAGATGTCGAGCTCAGCGACGGCGATATTGACGCGATGGTGAGCGTGATGACGAAGTGCATCGACTTCCGATCCGTATTCGTGCAGGAGTTCAAGGACAGCGGAATCAGCGACGAGGGCGTCACCTGTATCGCTGACGGCCTCGACGACAACTTCATTGAGTCGATGGCGCGTGGTGGCCTCACTAACGATTCGTTCGAGGATGACCCGGCGATCGCGGACAAAATGCTCAGCCTCGTTATGGGGTGTCTCAGCGTCGACGACCTACAGAAGCTCGGTTCCTCCTGACGCGCGTCTCGACGCGTTCCGCGTCGGGACGAGCTTCTCTGGAGTCGAGCAGGTTGCCCGTGAGCGTTCGAACGCAAGTTTCGACGCGCCTGTACCGTTCCGATAGTCCCGAGATCAGGAGCACCGTTGATGAAGCGCCCGATATTCGATACTGAGCACAACCTGTTTAGGGAATCGGTGCAGCAATTCGTTGACACCGAAGTCCTTCCTCATCACGCCGATTGGAGCACCGCAGGAATTGTCGATAAGGAGATGTTCCACAAGGCAGGAAAGGCGGGTCTGCTTGGCATGGCGGTCCCGTCGGATTTCGGCGGAGGTGGCGTGGACGATTTTCGCTACAACGCGGTGATCGGAGAGGTGTTCTCTGCGTCTGCAGCGGGGGCATCGGGGATGTGCCTCACGCTTCACAACGATATCTGTACTCCGTATTTTCTCTCCTACTGCACTTCCCAGCAGCAGCAGCGATGGTTCCCTGGGATGGCGGATGGGAGCCTGATGACGGCGATTGCGATGACCGAGCCTGCAACGGGCTCCGACCTCTCCGGCATCGGTACTTCTGCCCGGCTCGAGGGGGACCACTACATTCTGAACGGCTCCAAGACGTTTATCACGAGTGGCATCAACGCCGACCTCATCATCGTGGTTGCTCGTACGTCGGCTGACCCCCATGGGGGATTGACGCTCCTCGTGGTTGAGGACGGCATGGGTGGCTTCGAGCGTGGCCGCAACCTCGACAAGATGGGGCTTCATGCACAAGACACCGCCGAGCTGTTCTTTACTGATGTTGAGGTGCCGGTCGCGAACCGTCTCGGTGAGGAGGGAATGGGGTTCTTCCAGCTCATGGCCAACCTACCTCAGGAGAGGCTCTCTATTGCGATCGGTGCCGTGGCAGGTGCCGAGGCAGCCTTGGCGTTGACGATCGAGTATGCGAAGGATCGTACGGCGTTCGGTCGCCCGATCGGACGGTTCCAGCACAACCGATTCAAGCTGGCGGAAGCAAAGACGGAGATCGATATCGCCCGTGTGTTCGTCGATCGGTTGCTTCAGGAACACGTCGATGGCGAGCTCACGATCGAGCAGGCGGCCGAAGCGAAGTGGTGGACCACGGAGATGCTTCGGCGCATCGTCGATATCGGTGTTCAAATACACGGCGGGTACGGCTACATGATGGAGTACCCCATCGCTCAGGCCTACCTCGATGCCAGGGTGCAAACGATCTATGGCGGTACGACCGAGATCATGAAGGAGATCATCGGTCGCGGCCTAGGATTGTGAGAGATCGACCGACTGTGGTGTTGCTCTAGCACCGCGGCGCCGACAGAACGGGTGTGCTCAGTAGATGAGCATGCCACCGATGACCGCAATGACGACCAACGCTGTGAGCGCGACTGCGGTCGACTTCACCCAGAAAGGAAGCCTCGTGTCGGTGGTCATCGTGTTGCCAGCCGCTGTGTGGTGAGCCGATCCGTCATGAGTGGATCCGTGACATTGCTGGAGTAACCGTCCCTCGCTTGCATCCAGGCTACACGACGCGTGTAGGCGGTAGGTGGCAGTCGATACCAAACTACCTCGGATGAAGATCGTCCTCGGACTTGGTCTCGCTCTCGCGGTTGTAGCTGCCGCGTGTAGCGCGGTGTCTGCTGATGACCGCCCCACAAGCTCAACGGAGTCGACATCTTCGACAGTCACTCAAGGTTCGGTGACGTCACTCCCTGCTACCACTACGTCGGCGCCGACCACGACGCTGACCGTGCCTCGCGATGCGGAGCCGCCAGATCTACGTTCGGTTCCAGCGCATGGACAGGTCATCGACAGGTACATCATCGACTTCGTCGGTTCGACCGAGCCGGGTGCGGTCGTGACAGTCAATGGATCAGCGGTCGTCGTGGATAGCAACGGGAGGTTCTCCTATCGAGTTGTGAACGATCTGGGGCCGAACACCGTAGTGGTTTCTCTTGCTGACGATGCTGGAAACTCTGCAACACACAGGGTTTCGTATGAATTTGCACCAAAGGATGGTTGGATCGCTGTGATCGGCGACTCGGTGATTCTGGGATCCGCTAAGGAGATCGAGAAGCGGATGGGTAGCGAAGCCGTTATCGATGCAGCTGTGTCGCGCCAGTTCAGGGATGCTCCAAGTGCTGTGGCTGAACTTGTTGCGCGTGCCGTCCCCCCACAGGTGATCGTCATCGCTCTTGGTACGAACGGCCCTGCCGAAGATGAGCAGTTCAACCAGGTGATGCAGGCTGCGGGGAGTGATCGTCTCGTCGCCTTCGTGAATGCCCACGTGCCGACGCGCAGATGGGAGGCGGCGACCAACGCGACGTTGGCTGCAGGTGTTGAGCGGTTCGATAACGCCGTGCTGATTGATTGGTTCGCCGCAACGGAGGGCCGGGACGATCTGTTCGCCGCAGACGGCTTTCATCCAAAGCAGCAGGGCCGGGTGATCATGGCGGAACTCATCGCGAGTGCCGTTTTCCCTCGTTGGAGTCGGCTCACAGACGGCTAGGCACAGCTCGGCCGTGCTCGGAGTGTGACGGTTGCTTCAGCGAATCGTCGATTCGTCGAGCAACCTGCAGACTTCTTCGTCTCGTGTCTGGGTGAAATCCCTGTACGCCGATCCGACGGCGAAGAACGGTGCAGGCATATGGACGACGACGAACCGATCGACGATCAATCGTATCTTGGAGGCGGTTGACATGGGTGCGACGGGGACACCCACCGTCACGCTCGAAGGACTGCTCATCCCTACTGCCTTGATCGCCGCCGCGAGGGACGCTCCGGTCGCGAGCCCATCGTCGATGAGAATCACGTCACGTCCCACCAGATCGAGTGGTGGTCGCGAAAACCGATAGAGCCGTTCGCGTCGTCGCAGCTCGCGGAGCTCACGATCGGTGGCCACACGGATGGCTGTGTCGTCCACGCCGAGTCGGCGTATGACGTCGTCGTTGAGGACGCTCACACCACCGGTTGCGAGTGCTCCCATAGCGAGCTCCTCATGCCCAGGGACACCGAGTTTCCTGACGAGAAAAACGTCCAGTGGGAGCCCAAGGTGCTCTGCCACTTTGGCGGCGACCGGGACCCCACCTCTCGGCAAGCCCAATACGATTCCTGCCGTGAGGCTGTCGAGCTCTGTGCTCATGAGGTCTCCGAGGACCTCACCTGCGTGGTTTCGGTCTTGGAACTGCAAGGTGAACCGTGCCTGGTTGCTGCTCTTGCAACCTACTGCGTTACCGCATCGCACGCTGGCGCAGGTCTCTGTGTCACCGCACCTCTAGCCATGCCAAGCTCCTCGAAGCGCTCCCGACGTCGGTGGTCGCGATGAGTTCAGAAGACTGGTAGTGGCATGAGCTCGTACACGTCGATGGCGTAGTCTCCCTTGCCCTCACTGAGAAATGGGTGCCCGTCGGCTAGTGCATGTGCTGCCGTCATGTCGTCTGCTTCGACGATCGAGTAGCCGTTGAGCGAGACTGCCGAACCGGGCGAACCGTCGTCGATGATCGACGTTCCAGAGCCGAATGGCTTGCCGATGTCTCGGAGCGCCGGTCCGGTCCTTTCGATCCACGCCCCCCACTCCGCCATCACGTCAGCCACCTCTTGCTCGGTCATAGCCGACATGTTGGTGGCCTCACCCTTGTAGACCATCATGAATTGTGGCATTGCGCGCTCCTTCCCTAGCAGCAATCCCGTCACCTTAGGTGGGTTGATTGGGCGCGATTGACGCGCGGGTAGGTTGTATCCGCTCCAAGTGCTTGCCCTCGGCGTCGGGTGGCCCAACTACCGGGCCCGATTGGCGCTGGCAATGACTCCGTGAGAAGCGATTGCGCCTCGGTCGTACGCATTGGAAATGTGCGGGAACCTGATGGGTGGTCATGATCGTCTCATGTGGGACCAGAGGTTGTGCTTTGTGGATGAAGGGTGCAGTGATGCGATCGAGAGGAGCTCTTGCGGTGGTCGCCATCGCCGTAGTTGTGGGTGCAGTGGCGCTTGGATGGGTGGTGAGCCAAGGAAGAGACGATGGAGATGTCGACGTTGCACTTTCAGCGGTTGCCGTGTGCGCGCAAGATGTCCCCAATTGTGACGACGCGGCGACTACGGATGACGGGGCGGTAGTCGATAGCGATCTTCCTCGTGGCCCTGGGGTTGGTGGAGGCGACGCGCCTGTATCGAGTGCCCTCGTCGTGGACGGTGGAATTGGCATCTCCGAGGCGATCTCCTACGAAGGAACACAGGTCGTTGCTGTCCGCGGCTTTTTCGTATCGGTCCGAGGCCAGTCGCGCCTGTGCGAACTGCTCGCAGAGTCCTACCCACCGCAATGTGCTGGTGTGAGCGTCGTCATCACCAACCCGGATGCGCTGCCCGGTGGTGACCTTCGTCAAGAGGGCGACACGCGCTGGTCTGAGGGGTACGTCACGGTGTTGGGGAACATCGACGGAGGAGAGCTCACGATTGCGTCGAACGTGAGCGGCTGATTTCCAGCCAGACGCGAGTGCACGGTCGTCGGTGGGTCGCGATCCGCTCGCGCCGGATGGCCTATCCGCATCGTTGGTGAGATGTCCGTACGGCTGTGGAGCGCCGGTCTTGGACCGATCAATCTTCTAGCGGGCGAACCGAGAGCCGGTCTCCTGGAGCGATCTCGAAGGGATCAGCACCGTCGATGCCCACAACGTAGCCACGAACGCCGTTACGGAGCCTCTCGCGCCAGGGTTTCAGATCCCTAGCGTCGGCATTCTCACGTCCGGTCAGGAATCGAGTGAACTCCACGCAGGGCTCCGCAACCTCAGGAGAGGTCAACTCGATTGTGCCGTCCCGCGTCTCGATCATCAACCCGCCTGCTAAGTCATCGATTGTCAGCATCTCGTCCGTCTTGACGATCACGTTCTCGCCGGCCTGTCCGAGCGGTGTCTTGCGGAACAGGCTCCACATGTGGTCGTAGTGTGCAGTGAAGCCGAAGGAGAGTGTTTTGGATGTGTCCCAGCGCCTGGCGTCTGGATGGTGGCGATGATGCCTATCGACGATCCATGCGTGCTGCGAGAGTCCAAAGGCTCCGTCGGGGGTCAGTCGCAGTCGGTCTGCCTCGACGAGTGCGCGCAGGTCATACCCTCCCTTGCCTGTCATGGGGTAGAGCTGCATCTGCAGCAGCGTGATCTCTCCCACGTACCTCCAGTCGGCCACGCTGTCCCTCCCGAGTCTGTGTCTACGAATCGATTGGGAATACTAGTTGCACACTTGGAAGATGCTCATGGCCCGAACCGTCAGCGACTTTTCCATCGCACACGTGATTCGGCGTGGCCTCGGGGTCGTGTTAGGACTGGAGCTTTGCAGGGACGCCGACGAATTAGGCGTAACGCTCACTCTTGGATTCAGCGGAGGCCTTCAGAACATCGGTCGGAGGCACTGCATCTGCGTCTGCACTCCTCGATACCGATTCTGTGTTCTGGCTCACCTGATGTATTGCAAGCACCACCTCGAATTCAGACCCCTCACCGGGGAATCCGCGTGCTCGTATCGTCCCTCCGTGCCGTTCAACGATACGTCGACAGATCGCCAGCCCAATGCCAGTGCCCGAAAACTCTGAGCGTCCGACGAGACGTGTGAACACCTCGAAAATCTCCTCTGCGCGGTCTTGGTCAAAGCCGATTCCGTTGTCCGTAACCACTATCCGGCACATTGGCCTGCCATGGATGTTCTCGATCGTGGAGTCAATCGAGACGATCGGTGCTACGTCGGGACGAGCGTACTTGAGGGAGTTGCTGATGAGGTTCTGAAATAGTTGACGCATCTGTGCCGAGTCCGCATCGATCGTCGGGAGGTATCCAACGTCCACCCTTCCACTGGTCTCGATGAGGGATGGCTCAAATCCGTTCACAACCCGAGCCACGACATCTGAGAGGATGGTCGGCTCGAAGACCCGCATCCTGGAGCTGATCTGTGAGTACTTGAGTATGTCGTCGATAAGTAGGCTCATTCTGTTGGCGCCGTCGACCATGCGGCCAAGAGGTAGATCGACTTCCGGCCTGAGGTCGTCACCGAGCGCCATCGCGAGGCGATCACCAAACATCTGCACCTTGCGCAGCGGCTCCTTGAGATCGTGGGCGGCAATGGATGCGAATCGTTCCAGATCCCGGTTCGAGGCTGCGAGAGCCTCTCGTGACCGCTCGACGCGACGAATGGCGCCTCCGAATGCGTCGGCGAGAGACCGAAGTTCCAAGATCTCGGACGTTGGCTCTGGAATCTCGGTGTCGCCTGCGTCATAGCCGCGCACTGATGCTTCGAGAATCTGTGCTGGCCGTGTCAGACCTTGTCTGAGGTTTGTGGTCAACCGTCGCTGTGCCGTACGGGAGATGCGAAGCATGGCGATGACAACGAGCAACGGGACCAGGGCCAGAGCGAGGAAGGCTGCGAACCCGGATAGATCGTGTTCAAAAACGATCGTGAGCGTTTCGTCTGACAGTTTTAGTTCGCCGACACCCATGAGGGCGAACCCGTCGATGCCCTTGGTAAGTCCGTCTCTCGGTGAAGAGACCTGCTGCTTCGCCGTCACTCGCCATTCGTCTGGATGGACAATGACGAAGCCGTCGCTGTCGAGGATGTATACGTTCTCGTGGCGGCCCTTGTTGATATCAGCAATCACGTCCTTGATCGGAGACAAGTTGAACCTTCCCCACACCATTCCCGCGAACTCGTTGTGAGGTGTAGTCACTCGAACTGCCACGAGGACGACGGCGTCACCGAGTCTTTGCACCGAGTGGGGGCTTCCTCGATAGACCGCCGAGTTTTCCTTGATCCAGTCGAATGCTGTGCCTACGGCCCCTTCCACCCTCGATTTCGAATTTACAAACGCGGGGACGGTTGCCACGACGCGGCCACTGGCGTTTACGAATCCGAACTCGACATAGCTTGGCGAGTACGCCATTGCGGTCTCGAGACGTCGCGCCGTGGCATCAGCGCTTGGCTCGGAGGAATAGCCTTCGAGGGTGGCGACTGCTTCCAGGCTGGAGATCAGGCTCGACAGACGGGCTTCGACGAGTTCGGACGTACTCTGGGCCTGCTGGGTAACCCTGCCAGTCTCGATGTTGTAGTAGATCCATGGCGCCCCGACAGCAAATAGCACAGCAACGACCAACAGGGGAATGCTTATCCCGGCCCGAAAGGCTCGGCCGATGAACGTTTCGAGGGTAACGCCAGATACATCTGGTGGGTCTTCGCTGAAGTTGCCTGGGCCACTCACGATCCGACGGTCGCAGGAACGACGTTGTCGAATAGCGCCAGCGCGTCTTCCGGAACGTTGATGCCGAGTCGGGCTGCGACACTCAGATTCACGTACGTCACCGTCGCTCCCCCCTGTATCGGCATGCTTGCCGGATCTGCGCCTTGTGAGATTGCAACGGTCTTGCGGGCCATCTGATGAACAACGTCGTCGCGGAGTACGTTGACGAACACCAAGGCATCGTCCGAGATTGCTGCACCGGATCCTATGGCGACGGGTAGCCCCCACCGTGTAGCCGCCGCGACGAGAGCGTCCTGGTTGCGAAGCACGAATGGCGAGCCGAACAGCAGAACGCCATCACCCTCTGAAGGTCTCGGCGAAGCCAGCAGGCCAGCAAGATCGGCATCAGTCTCGACGGAGACTTCGACGATTTCGATGCCGAAGTCTCCACCCATCTCTCGGTCTAGGGCGAGGATGGATGGCGATGCTGCTCCTGACGGCTCGTAGATCAAGAGAACTTTCTCAACCCCTGCCACGCGGCGAAAGAGGTCCATGGTTCTTCGATGGTGGAACATGCCGCCCACCCCTGTGATGTTTGCTCCTGGTTCTTCCAGGGTGGTGATGAGACCAGCCCCCACGGGGTCGTTGACGTTCCCGAACACCATTGGCACGCCGGTTGAATCGAGTTGCTTCGCTACGGCGATTGCTGGCGGAGTCGCCCACGTGACGACCACGTCAAGGTCTTCGGTCAACAGATCTTTGATCGCCGCATCGAGGTCGGACACGCCGGGAGCGATCTCGATGAAGAAGACCTCCAACCCCACGTCGGAGAGTTGAGCCGACACATCGCTCCGGAAGGCGTCGACGCTCGAAGCCATGCCGGGACTTGTGTTGACCAGCCCAACCACAAAGCGATCTCCACCCGATGAGCATCCGGCAAGAAGTAATGCCCCGATGCTCGAAATCAGAAGCAGCAACCAGGCGAACCTGGCTGGCCCTCCTGTGAATAAGAGGGGATGACGACTCTTCCCGAACCTCTCAGACAGGACCACGATCTCCAATCCTCAGCTCGAAGGTGAGAAAAACGATACTACGGAGATCTATCGCTTGCCATGGCTGTGACATGCCGAGATGTGGAGCGGGTGAGGGGAATCGAACCCCCGTATTCAGCTTGGGAAGCTGATGTTCTGCCATTGAACTACACCCGCAGGCAGGAGCGAGTGTACTGCGCCTCGATTTCCTTGGACTCTGGCGTAGGAAACCGCAACATGCTGCGGTTTCCTACGCCAGACGCCTGGGGGAGATACCCAAGAGCGACCGGGCATTTCCGTGGTAAACCGCTTCGAGCACATCGTCAGGCAGATGAAGACCGTAGATCTTCCATCGGCCCTGCTCCCCGGCTCCATCTGTCGTGTAGTCGAAATACTCGTCCGCTGTCTCAAGAAACCTGTAGTGCAAGCGGTACTCATCGACATCGGGGGAGGCGTCTGTACCGAATAGGATGCGGTCGGAGTGCTCGACGAAGAACCGACGTGAGGCATACGGCTGACGACCCAGCTCGGCGATCCGGGCAGCGATGTCGACATAGAAGTTAGTCACGCGGTCAAGGAGGTGACTCACCCAAGAAAGGTCCTCTGCGTAACACCCGACGTGGGCACCAATGAACGTCGTCCCTGGATGCCTCAAGACGACGGCAGCTAACCCCTCCACAATGTCCTTGAAGGCTGGATATGGGGGAGATGGATAGTGCCAATCCGGGTGAGCGCGAAGCTCATCCCAGCGCTCGTTGCGGCCATCTAGAGGCTCAAAGAAGGCGACGGGGTCGGCAACGTGGATAACGATCGGAAGCCCGAGCAATCCTGCCGTCGACCAGATCGGATCAAGTCGAGGGTCATCCACCGCCACCCTTCGCCCAACATCATCAACGACACCGAGTCCTAACTGCTTCCATATCTTGATACCTTGCGCGCCCCGAGCGGCCTGGGCAGCGAGACGGGTGGCAGCCCATTCACCGAACCCATCTCCGTACTCACCCCAGGCGGACCAGTCCACGCCACCGAAGTGGACAAACCGCTCCGGAGACTTCGCTTTGAAAGCATCAAGATTTCGATTGAGAACCTCTTCACCCCATCCTCCGTCTAGATCCACAACAACTTCGATACCTGATGCGTCCATGACATCGATGAGCTCAGCCACGGGACGGTCCAGCCACCCGGCACCACTTTCGCTCCCCAGGTGATTGTGAGCATCCACTGCAGTAAACCTCGGCTGTACCACCTGGGTCTCGACCGTTGCGAGTTGGGACGTCGGTACGAAGTCGGTGAGCAGAAGCTCATCCACACCGTTGCTGCGCATCAGACCACCACAACCGATCCAGCGAGTTCTTCAACAACCCTCACATCGAAGCTGCCTGCATATCGCTCCATGGCGTTCGCGGCACCTGCCGCGAGGGCGAGTGCCAGCGCTCTCTCGGGATCCTCGCCACGTTCGATAGCCACCGCTATGCCTGCCAGGAAGCTGTCACCGCTGCCCACGGCATTGACGGCATCGATCCTGGGGACCTCGCCGACCAATACCACATCAGGAGTCACCCACACGGCGCCCTCGGACCCCAGGGTCACGATGCACTGTCGAGCTCCGCGCTGAACGATCTCAGCGGCGGCACCGACTGCCCACGCACTCCGCCCGACGGTTGGGATGCTTCTGCCCAGGCCCGCTGCTGCTTCCGCGTGATTTACCTTTACCGATCGACCCGTATCGATCGCCTCGCCCATCCACGTTGGGTAGCAATCGATCCAGACGTGGTCATCATCTTGAGGACAGACCTCGGCCAAAGCCGACAAGGACTCCGGAGCGGACCCCGGTGGCAGACTCCCGGAAATCGTCACGACCTGCGCGCTGGTGACGACCGTACGCAGATCCTCCACAAATCGATCCCATTCCTGTGCTGAGACTTCGGGACCGACTTCGTTGACGACTGTCGAAACTCCCGAGCCATTCGTCAGAATCGTGCAGATCCGCGAAGAGCCCTGAATATCCGTGAACCGTGCATCTATCCCTTCAGCTTGTGCGAGCGAGACAATCGCTGCACCTGTAGCTCCTCCAGCGGGACCGACAGCGATCACATCGGCACCGAGAGACCGCACAGCCCTCGCAACATTGAGACCCTTGCCACCTGCGACTTGCACACCCGTCGCACCACCGTGGACGGAACCGATCGTGAGGTCATCAATGAGCACCGTATGGTCGATGGCCGGGTTCGGCGTAACCGCGATGATCATCGACTCACACCTGCAACTCTCCAAGCCTCATCATGGTTCGGCTGACTGGATGTGCCTCCAGCACTTCGAGTGGAGAGAGAGCCAACAGCAGCAGCTACCTTCAAGGCATCACCGATCGCGAGCCCATCGGCTCTCGCCACGAGATAGCCGGCGTTGAAGCTGTCACCGGCACCTATCGCGTCGACGAATGACCCGATGTCGGGTGCAGGCACACGAAGAACGCTTCCGTCGACGAGTGCTGCGGCTCCTGACTGACCAGCCTTCACGATGACACTTGTCTCCCCGTCGACCGATCTCACCAGAGCGTCGTCTATCGAAGTCGCGCCGGCGATGGCCAGAAGTTCTTTCTCGTTCGGGAGGAATACATCAACCTCGCTGAGGAGCGCTGCCAGGTCCCAGGACTCCGATGGATCCCAATTCGTATCCAGTGAGGTGGTACATCCATTCGCACGGAACCGCCTGAGATGCGACGGTAAGGCCCGCCGGTATGCCTGAGACATGAGGTAATACGATGCGATATGAACATGTGCAGCGGGCCGATCAGGGAGCTCCTCAAGATGTGACGGATCGAGCGCCGAGATCGTTCCAGGCGCCGTGATCATCGCCCGATCACTGTCGTCAACCAGCACCAGGGTGATGCCAGTTGGCGTAGTGTCGTGCGTGTGAATACTTCTGATGTCGACATTCTCTGAGACGAGGCGGCTGACCATGAACCGGCCAAGGTCGTCGTCGCCAACCACAGCGCAGACACCAACCTCAAATCCAAGTCTGGCCGCCCCCACAGCCGTTATCGTCGCCGAACCACCGAGGACGAGATGTGCCTCGTCTGCCATAGTCTCAACTTGACCGAAGCGGGGGTGCACATCGCCTCCCGACAAGATCAGGTCGGGGTTGGCGTCTCCGATGACGAGTAGGTCGAGGTGCCTCACGAGCTGAACCAGTCTGGCTGTATCCGACTAGCTCTGTCGTCGGGTGTCCGCCAAGGCTTCGCTGTTCTCTCGACGATGCCACGCAGCCTAGAGAGTCGCTCCTCACCCACCGTCCTGTAGAAGTGGCGCCGCTCATCAAGGCACATGCCGACAGATTCCTTCCACACCGCCCGGCCGGCGAGGACACCGCTGGCTCCGGATACGCACGCGACCTCTGCCTGGCGTGCGAATGTCTCGAAGTTGACGCCTGCACTGAGAATCACCCACGGCACAGGGCTCGCTTCGTCCAGATCGGCACATGCCGATTCCCAGGTTTCTGGCTCATCTGCCAAAGCAGGGAACTCCATCTTCAGCATGTCAACGCCCCTGAGAC
Organism: uncultured Acidimicrobiaceae bacterium; assembly: GCA_964460075.1. Lineage (GTDB taxonomy): Bacteria > Actinomycetota > Acidimicrobiia > Spongiisociales > UBA5794 > JAMBLL01. The sequence goes on along the minus strand of CAYWPC010000002.1, from coordinate 117,509 downwards.
CACCAAGGATCCTTGCCGTTTCGACCACGACGTCGTGCTTCTGCTCACCCGTCAGCGGTGCGTCCTCAAGTGAGAACGACAGCGGCTCCACGATGAGCGGCAAGTCGTGTTGCGCACAAGCATCCGCCGTATCGGCGACGAGCTGCACCTGGGCCTCTGCACCCGCAGCCTGCGAATGAAAGTAGATGAGTAGCTTCGCTGCTGTCGCTCCGAGTGCCGCGGCCTTCGCTGGCGACCACTGCGGCAGAATCTTCGAGATACGATCGTGGGGTGATGCATCGTATCCCGTGGCCTCCAAGGCCACTATCAGCCCGGTCGATCCGCAGAGTGCCCCCGCCGCGATCGCCTGCGCTGCGCCGAACTCGGGATCAAGCAGTACCGCAGTCACGGACCCGGACAGCGAGCGCATCAGCTCCACCTTGAACTCGCTCAGCTCTCTGGCTGTCGTCGATTCAGGATCGCTCGGATGCAAGGCCCTCCGTAGGTTGCCCCGCTGGTCTGCGGCAAGCATCGTGAATCGACCACCATCATCGGCGCACTGCTGCAATCTCCGTATCTTTCCGTAGGACATCGTCGCTTCGCTCACGGCACTACTTTCAGCATCTTGGTAGGCCCAACCCGAGTAGGCACGTATGTCAGTCCTGCCTCAGTCAACTCCGGGATCGGCTCTGGCACGAATACCGAACGAATCCCAGACTGCTCGACAATGTAAGCGACAGCGGACTCAGCCATCCCTTCCTGATCGTCCGCTGGGTACGTTTCGTGAAACATCAGATCGGTGCGAGCAAGCTCGACATGGGCAACCCAGAAGCTTGGGTACAGCAGATCCCAGTCACCAAAGACAATGGCGTCATCAGGAAGCTCCGAAATCATTGCGGTCAGTATCGGATGCATGATTGTCGCGACATAGGCATCATACGGGTACGACTCGAACTCGTATGGAGGCGTCGATCCCTCTACGACATAGGTCAGGTTCCTCGACGCGACCGGATACACACCAACCGCGAGTGCAGCGACCGCGACACCAGTCGTCACAGACACTGTGGAAAGCCCCTGAATCCTGCCCATCCCGTATGCGATCGCAGCCAGCCCGCTACCCGCAAGGAGTGCGAGCACCATATAGAGGGGTATGTAGAAGACATAGATCATGTCCCCGATGTCGTAGTTGAAGGCGAACACCAGTTGGACTGCCAGGGCGACAAACAGCAGCACCGCGACCTTGTATTCACGCCAAGCCAGCCACAGCGCACCGACGAGAGCCGCCAGGAGCAGCGGGAGCGCTAGCTCGGTAGATACGGACGACTTGAAGGAGTTCCACCGCTGAGCCATGAGACCTTCCTGGGTGAACATCAGTCCTGTGAACTGTCTCGCCGTCCAGTCGAACTTGAGACGCTCGAACGTGCTGTCGATCTGGCCCGGAGCGAGATCCCACGCCGACTCGGAGGGAGCAACAACGGCATCAAAGTACTGCGAAGGAGGGTTGACGATGTCTACCGCCACAAACACGAGGATCGACAACGCCACACCTGCAGCGGCGCCACCCACCGCGGGAAGCCAGGTGTCTCTTAGAGCTTCTCGAGAAAACAGGCCTGCAGGATTCGACCATGCAACGAGAACGACGAACACCGCAATCGCCGGAACGTACAACCCGATCGAAAAGTGAACTCCGAGGCTCGAACCCCCGAGCATCCCAGCAGCCACCAGCCATCTACGGTCACCGGATTGCTCCCACACGAGCAGAGAAGCGACGATTGCTGCAGCAAAGGCTGCAGCTGGCATGTATACCTCGGCAATGATGCCTTGGGACCACACCGTTGGTGCCACAGCAAACGCGAGCGCCGGTACGACAGCTATGGCCTTCGGCGAGTGCAGGAGCCGTGACGTCACGTAGATGAGGCCAGCTGCGACACCGCCCATGAACGCGGAGAAAGCGCTGACCCTCGTCGCAAAGTCCCCTATCGGAATCGTCGAGAAGATCCTCCCCAACACGGTGTACATCTCGTATCCGGTTGGGTGCGTGTGGCCGAGGAGCCGCGTCATCACTTGAAACTCGCCACTGTCGTCCATGAGGAGGCCCGGCGCGATGGTGCGCAGGTATACGAGGAATACAAGAAGCGTGACGACGACCGCGACGACAACATCGACACGGTCGATCCTCAGAGCTCCTCCTGCGGGTGCTTCTATCTCGGTGTCCTCAGGAAAGGAAGTCTGGAACGTGGTCATGCTGGGCCTCAACCATCTCGTCGAACATGTGCCTGATGTCGCTAGGGACGCACACAGCTGACGTCAACGGATCGATCATCAGCGCATGCACTGCTGCCTCACGATCCTGCTCCAGGATCGCCGTCACAACCAGGTCGTGGAACTCCAGATGGCGACGATCGAGTGATGCGAGCTGGGGTGGGAGAGACCCGAACGCTTGTGGATGAATCCCGTCTTCATCAGCGATCGCTTCAACCTCGACAACTCCGCCATGTGGCAAGTTGTCGATGTAGCCGTCGTTTGGAATGTTCACGTAGACAGATTTGGGATTACCGGTGATCATCGCCTCAACGATATGGGACGGATACTCACCTCCCCGTTCGAAGTCGAATGTCTCTTCGCCCTTCAGGACGCGCTCGAGCTGATCATCGTTATCTCTCCGCCACGTCGGCCAGTTGCGTGCGTAGTAGCCGGACTCACCCTTGTATTCGGCCCTAGCAAAGCGTTTCAGGTTCTCTGGCTGAGACCTGAAGTACGGAAGGTATTCGGAGACATGACCGCTCGACTCCGTTGGAAACGCACCAAGCTCGTACATGAGTTCAAGCCTGACGGGATCCTGGTCCCAAATCTCGGGGATCCTGCCTCGTTCGCGAAGCAACGGATATGCGTCGTCACCATCGAGGTTCAACTCCGTGATCCAGGCGAGGTGGTTGACACCAGCCGACTCGAACGTGAGCCGCTCGACGTCAACATCGAGATAGCCTGCAATGTCCTCGATGGTGTAGTGCACAGAGTGACACATGCCGTAGACCGGGATATCGGAAACACGCGATGCGGCAAGCACCGTCATCGACATCGGATTCGTGTGGTTGAACACGAGCGCGTTCGGAGCGAGTCGCTCGATATCGTTCAAGATTTCTAGCCATGAGGGAATCGTCCGCAGTGACTTGAACAAACCGCCTGGGCCGATCGTGTCCCCGATACATTGATCAACGCCGTAGCGCATCGGAATCTCGTAGTCGAACGCGACCGTGGCAAGCCCACCGACCTCGATCGTGTTGACGATGACATCACTCCCCGCGAGAAGGTCTGTGCGCTCGACGCTTGAGCGAACACTCCACGGCTTGCCGCTGCGCTCAATCAGATACGAAACAAAGCGATGGGCGAGCGAGAGTCGAACAGGGTCGATGTCGACCAGTCGGAACTCTCCCGACTCGATCGCATCGACGAGCAAAAAGTCGGTCACGAGTTCGGCAGCGAAGACGGTGCTTCCTGCGCCGATGATGGTCACGGTTGTCATGGTCACTCCACCGAATAGTCGTATTGGTCTGGTAGTCGGTCTGGTTCGAACCCCTCGTTGATCCGTAGACGACCAAGGGAGCGGTCGGCAACGTAGGGGATGTACCCCTTCGCGAGGGATCGGCGGTACGCATCGGCGATCTGATCCTTCTTTGCCGTGTAGTCCGTGGTCAGCACGACCTTGCCAGCATCGATCCACTGGTCAAGGATCTTCTCGCGCTCTGTGGTCCAGGCTGGCGGTGACGCCACGTGGTCCGCTTCTGCTCCGTAATAGAGGTCCTCGACGCCGATTCCGTCGACTGTCTCTAGGTAGTCGTTGAACATCGTGCCAAGTTCCTCGGCATTCTGAGGGAACACACCAAATCCTGGCCGCTTCGACCTCGCATAGTCGGCAAGCGCTATCACGAAATCGGTCATCTCACGTGCAGCAGTCTCTCGGCCTTGCCCCTCATAGACCTCATACGCGTCCACCCTGTCGAGGTAGATCCCATCGAATCCGAGGGCGATGATGCGGTCGAGATAGGCATCCGGAGACCCGAAGATGATGTCCTGCCAACCCTGATCCCAGTACCTCACCCAGTAGTCACCTCTCCAGTTGGGGTCCGGTCGATCGAGCCACATCGGTGGGTCCTGCTTCCAGTCAGCGTCCCAGTAGAACCGGTAGTCCTCCGCTTGGCCGATGCTGAGATAGGCAAGAACGGTCTTTGCACCTCCAGGGCTTTCCTTCAAAGCAGGGACTGTCTTGGGTGAACTACCGGCGACGTCGATCGATGTGATCAGGAGATCGAACGCGGTCTCGCCGATCCGCTGCGGATCGGCCCGTTGGAGCTGATACAGAAAACTGTCGACGTCCCAAGCATCGTCCGGCACAGGATTACTGGAAGCACCGCTACAGGCAGTGAGAAGAAGTGATCCCGACACCAGCACCAGAACGAGACGCATCACTTGACACCAGTAAGCGTGAGACCCTTGACGATCCATCTCTGCGACACGGCAAAGATGATCAACACAGGTATAACCATCAGCACCGAAGCTGCCATAACGAGCTGGAGCTGGCTGGAGTTCTGCGTTGAGTACCAGGTGAGGATGATCGGCAAAGTGCGCTTCGACTGCTCGGTCAACACGATCAGTGGCCACAGATAGGCATTCCAATTGAACATGAACGTCAGCAGCCCGAGCGTGGCGAGAGCCGGTTTTATTTGAGGGAGGACTACCTGCCAGTAAATGCGGAACTCAGAGGCTCCATCCACTCGAGCTGCCTGGATCAGGCTGTCGGGCACAGATATGATGAACTGCCTCATGAGGAAAACGGCGAACGCGTCCACAGCAGATGGGATGATGAGGCCCCAAAGATTGTTGAGGAGCCCGAACTTGGCGAGCAACAGAAATCCCGGAATCATCGTCAGCTGCGCCGGGATCATCATCGTGGCGAGTATGTACCAAAAGATGACGTCTCTTCCCCTGAAGTGGAACTTGGAAAATATGTAGCCGAGCAGGGAACCGACGAACAGGACCGATATGACATTCGCTACCGCGATCAACAACGAATTGCGGTAGAACAGGAGCAGCGGCAGGTCCGGATCATTAAGAATCGTTCGAAAGTTGTCGAACGTTGCCTCCTTTGGCCAGAAGGTCGGCGGGATCTGCCTGATCTCTGCACCAGTCTTGAAAGCCCCCACAATCATCCAAGCGAACGGAATCATGGCGACGATGCCAGCAAAGGCGAGAATGACATAGAGAGCGAATCGGCTCATCGTCCGCTTGCGCTGCCCCGCGTATCGATCCTCTCTCTGCCACCGCCTGTGGGTCCTCATGCGTTTATCGAGATCGGACATATCAGTATTCCCAGTTCGATCTGAGCATCCGGGTCTGAACGAGTGAGATGATGAGCACGATGGCGAACAACACAACCGACACCGCTGCGGACCAACCCATCCGCTGGAACCGGAATGCCGTCTCGTAGATGTCCAGTGATAGGGCCCTCGTCTGGTCTTGAGGACCACCTGCGGTCATGACCTGGAATAGATCGAACACCTGGAAGGCGGAGATCATCGTAAGCACCGACGCGAGAAGGATCGTCGGTTTGAGTAGTGGCAGAGTGATGTATCTGAACGTCTGCCACCCAGAGGCACCGTCGATGAGAGCAGCATCCTTAACAGAGTCAGGTATCGCCTGGAGCGCCGCGATGAATATCACAAGGTTGTACCCGATGTCCTGCCACAGGTAAGCAACAATGATCGCCAACAATGCCACGGGTATGCCGATCACCACGAGATTCGGATCGGTCGTCCATGAGATCACAACGAGGCGCCCTGTGATCTTCGATAGAAGAGCATTCAACAATCCTCGCTGTGGATGGAGAACGAACCCCCAGATGATCGCGACGCCGACGGCTGAAGTGAGCACAGGGATGAAGAAGATCGACCGGAAGAAGGGCTTCACACGGTCATGAACCGACTCGATCATCGCCGCAAGTGGCAGTGTGATCGCCAGGTTGAGCGGTACAACGATAAAGGCGAACAGGAGTGTCACCTTGACAGCGATGTGGAACTGCCGAACATTCAACGGCGCGTCCGCGGAGAAGTCGAGCATCGCCTTGTAGTTCTGAAGCCCGACGAACGGATTGTCTCCGCCAAGACCGAGAAACGGGCCCCCGGCGCGGCGGGCTGAATACAGATAGAAGCCGAGTGCAAATGCCCACACGAGCGGGATTAGTCCCCACAAGAGCATGTACGCGATGACCGGACTCATCACACCGGCAACGAACTTCTTCTGAGCTCCCTCACGCCCCCCGAAGAACCGCTTCTTCTCCGGGGCTTTCACCCCAGACGCCTCGTCGTTCGGTCGTGTGTTAGTCGTGACAGACATCGGGACCCCTTGAACAACGGGGGCCAGCCGTGAGCTGGCCCCCGTTCACTATCACTTATCTATCCGAACGTTTCGTTTGCTTCCTTCTCCATGCCAGCAAGAGCGTCATCGATCGACTCGTTTCCCTGCAGGACGTTGAGAATGTGTGGATAGGTTATGTCATACCACACGAGGTCGCGATCAGGCATGTGACCTACATATTGGCCGTACTTGAGGAGGTCGAAGAACGGTGCGAAATGAGGGAAATCAGCTATGAGTGCATCCTTCGCTGCACCTTCAGCGTTCGCTTTCAACGCAGGCAACGTTCCCGATGCACTGTTCCACGCTGAGGCATTCTCAGCATTCAAAGTCACGTACTCGACGAATGCCCAGGCAGCGTCCTGTACCTTGGAGTTCTTCGAGACCGTAAGGCCCCATCCCGAATCGGCCACGAAGTCTGGCGTGCCTGCAAGCGTGGGCAACACCTTGTACTCCGTTACGGCGGCAACTTCTGGGAAGTCGGCGGCGTACTCTGGAACTACCCACGGCCCGACGAGACCCATTGCACTCGTTCCCTCGAAATAGCTGTCTCCGACCCAATTCGACTCGTCGTTGAAGAGAACAGGGTCGACGATGCCGGCGTCGACCCACGACACCATCAGTTCGAGTGCCTGCCTGCCCTCGGGTGTGTCGATGGTGAATCCATTGTCACCGAGGAAGCTCCCGCCAGCTTGCAGGATGTTCGAGAAGAACGTGTATGGGATGGCATCGGATGCTGTGAAGTTGTACCCGGCACGGAGAATGTTTCCATCGACCGTCTTCGTCATCGCCTGGGCCTGGCTTACGAACTCATCCCACGAGTTCCACTCACCTGACACGCCAGCTTCGGCAGCTGTTGCTGTGTTGAACAGCGTGGCACCGTATTCGATGTTGAATTCCTGGGGGAACCCGTAGAGCGTATCGTCACAGACGTATCCCTCGATGGGCGCTCCGAAGAACATGTCCCGCGCCTCGCTGAGAGAGGCGACGTCCCCCGGCACCGCTGCGAGGTTGCTCGCGTACGAGCAGGTCCACGTTCCGAACATCTGGAGAATGTCGGCCTCTGTGCCAGCAGGCAACGCTGTCTGGAGTGTCTGGATGTATGTGTCGTAGTCGAACGTTTCGAACTCGATCGTTACACCGGCGTTCTCCGTCATGAAGCTGTCGGCCAATGCCTTGAGTCCGTCGTTGAATGCACCGTTCTGATGCGTCCAGACGCGAACCGTCCCAGATAGTTCGCTGCCGCCACTTCCACTGTCACCGCTTGGAGCGGCCGTTGCGTCGGTGCTTCCGCCGCTCGAACATGCCGCAACAACCAGCGCCATGACCGCGACGAAGACGAACCACTTGGTCACTCCTCTTCGCTTGTTCATCTTTTCTCCTTCGTCATTCGCTCGTCGGCACATTGCCGAGGCTGTCTAGCTCGATGACCGCCGCGAGGTTTCTCGGACGGTCCGGGTTGAGGCCCTTGAAGCGAGCCCGCTCGAGGGCCAGGGTTTGAAGAGGCAAGAGGTAAAGAACCGGCCGCACCCAGCTCGGGATATCGTCGTCGATGAGAAGCGAGGCTCCTGAGCCAACAGTGGTCGTGCGCGCCCCGAGTCCGGCCGCATCATTGACTACAGCAAACTCAGCTTGCTGTCTGTCTGGTGCGATGAGGCCAATGACCGCAGCCGCATGATCGGCCATCGCCATTGGACCGTGACGGAACTCCAAGCTATGAAAGGCCTCGGAGTCGGTGAGCGACATCTCTTTGAGTTTCAGCATGCCTTCGGCAGCGACGCCGTAGAGGGGATCCGATCCGAGAAAGTAGAACCGTTCGATGCCGCCATCGGTGGCGAGGGACCGCATCGGCTCTTGTGCTTCCATGAGAAGCGAGGCGCCAAGTTCCGGGAGCCTCGCCATCGGGCTCCGATCCAGCCCGGCGACCTGACCGACAAGTGCCTCAATTGTCAGAAGCATCGATGTGAACGACCGCGTCTGGGCAACGCTCTCTTCCTGACCTGCCGGTGCACTGAGCACTACATCGGCCATGGACGCAAGCGCTGAATCCGGATAGTTCGTAACAACGATCACACCTGCTCCACCAAGTTCGCGAAACCTCGCCACGGCCGCCAGCGTCTCCGATGTCGTGCCTGAGCGTGAAATCGCGAGGAGGAAGGATCCCTCGATCTCCGGAATGGCACGGCTCGAGAGTGCAATCTCCGACGCAGGCATTGCCCGAGACCGGAGACCGGCCTCATCACGGATCAAGCTGGCGGCCGTTAGGGCGAGATAGAACGTTGAACCACATCCAGTAGCCAGGACGCCTCTTGGTCCCATTCGGCCCCAATAGGCAGACGCTTCATCGGTGGATAGTCTCGCAAGGCTCCGCTCCCAGATCTCGGGCTGGGAGAGAATCTCGCGTTCGGTGTGGCTCACGTCGGTCACGATTCTCCCCCGGCGATGATGAGGTGCACACCAGCCTCGACCACCGCTCCAGCGGTCTCTTGGTCAATGCCGGTATCGGTGATAACGAGGTCTACCGCATCGAGTGGAGCCAGGTAAACCGTGCTGACTCCACCGAACTTCGTGTGGTCGGCGAGGACGATCGACTGCGCTCCAATTTCGAGGATTGCTCTATCGGTCATCGCTTCGTCAATGGCGTCACCCGTGAAACCTTCCATGACGTTGATGGCGCGGATTCCCATGAACACTCGATCGGCGCGATATCCCCGTATTGCTTCCACGGCCTTGAGGCCGACCATTGACAACTCTGACCGGCGAAATGCACCACCGATCGTGATGAGGTCTATTCCGACGACTCCGCTGAGCGCGTCGATGACGGGAAGCGAGTTCGAGATAACGGTGAGATGATCGATGTTGGAGATGTGAGCGGCCATGAGAGCGACCGTCGTGCCGGTACCGAGAAAGATCGTGTCGCCGGACATGACCATTCCTGCAGCGCTGGTGGCAATCGCCCGTTTGGCCTCAGCCATCAAGCTGTGTCGCTCGAGGAGGGGTTGCTCCCGACCGAGTGTTGTAGCTTTTATCGCTCCCCCGTGTGTGCGGACAATGACGCCATCGAGTGCCAACGAATCGAGGTCACGGCGAATGGTGGCCTCTGAAACATCAAGGAGCCTGCCGAGCTCTCCAACCGTGACAGCCTCACGATCATCAACGAGCTTGTTGATCTGCGCTTGCCGTACCGACTTCATTGCGTCGCCCCGATTCGATCAGCTTCTTGCAACTTCATGCACTATCCTTGCATGATCATGCTTGATTTTGCAAATAGTTGCTCGATATTGATCCCAGTGGCTGCCTCTCTCGATGGTCCGGCATCGGAATCACGGGCCGACCCCGAGTTCGTCAATCGTGTCCGCACCGTCGGATGGAGCGTCTCATCAGCCAACACCGAACGGGAGCAGCCCTCCGTATCAGATCGGTGGACAGAGCGTCACCGTGTCCCGGTCCGAGAAAGCCTCCATCGATCACACACCTTTGCCGTGGCGATCACACCCACCTGCGGCGACGGATCCCGCTTCGATCGCAACGAGGACGCGTACCCCAATCGCTCTGGGACGAGACGCTTCTCGCAGTGCCGAGGTCGGCCTAACGGAGCCGTATTCGGGGACAGGCCCCTGCGCCTGCTCTTGACCGGCTCGGATCGAACGTGACGACGTCTGTCAACCCGAGGGCGTGGCATCGGGACGGATCGAGTGCCATCTCGAGAGTTCCGGCTCAGCTGATATCACAGGATCGATGGTGACAAACCACCAACGGCTTGTCTCCGGCTTCTACTTCATCTACTTCGCAGCGGCTGCGGCACTCATCCCCAACCTGCCACTCATCTTCGACGACGCCGGACTCAGCGGTACAGCGATCGGATGGCTACTCGCGCTTCCTCCCGCGATCGCGATTCTCGCCTCACCCTCATGGGGCGCCCTCGCCGATATCACCGGTCGGGGGCGTCTCCTTCTCACAGTAGGGCTTGCTGGCGCCGGAGCCGCCGCAGTAGCTCTCGATGGAGCAAGGACCTACGTCTCAGCACTCGCGGTCATGGTCGTCTTCGCAGTGACCATTGCCCCGATCATACCCTTCGCCGACGCTGCCTCAATCAGCGCGATAGACAACAGCAACCGCTACGGAAGGCTCCGCCTCTGGGGATCCCTCGGCTGGGGTATCGCCGCACCCATAGCCGGATGGGGGGTGGATCGGGCTGGACTAGGTCTGGCACCAGTTCTGTTTGCCAGCGGCATGCTCATCCTCATCGCTCTGAGCAGATGGATGCCTATCACTACCAGACCGACACGACGTGTGGGCAATGTCAGGAAAGCACTGGCCGATTCGGTGGCGTGGGCCCCGCTACTCGGTGGCACCTTCGTCATCGGCGTCTCCAGTGGAGCCGTGGGATACCTCTTCCTGCTGCTCCGATCCTTGGATGCCTCAGCGGCGACAATGGGATGGGCCCTCGCCATTGCCACCTCCAGCGAACTCGTCGCATTCTCTGTCGCAGGTCGGGTGATTCGTCGCCTCGGAATCGGTGGGACCCTCGTTCTCGGCGGCGTGGCAGGGGCACTGCGTCTTCTGATCTACGGCCTATTTCCCACTCTGGGCTGGGTACTCGGTGCCCAGTTATTGCACGGTCTCACCTTCGCTCTGCCGTGGGCTGCAGGAGTGACGGGCGCAGCGAGGCTGTCCCCACCGGGCCTAGCCACGGCCGGCCAGGGAGTCTTCAGCGCGGTATCCCTCGGTCTCGGACCAACGGTCGGCGTTGTCATGGCCGGTTACCTGCTCGATCGCAGCACAGTTTCCACAATGATGAGCTTGCTAGGGATCGTGGTGCTGATCGGAACCGTCGTCGTGATGGTCCCCCTATTGCAGGCGAACAAAGCCTGAGGGCCCGCCGAATTCCTCAGGGGGTCAGGAAACGTCAGTCGTCGACGTAGGTGATGACCGTGGCGGACGTGATCCAGTCGAGCGCGCCAGGGCGAGCCTCGATGGCGTATCTAAAGTCGAGGCCGCCTGTGGGCACGTAACCGTTGCATGGATCCTCGGCGCATGGGATCATCGACGCTCGGTCCCTGAAGGTACCGTCCTCGTTGAACCACACGATGTCGAGCGGGATGACGGTGTTCTTCATCCAGAATGAGCCACCGTCGTGGCGCCAGAAGAAGAGCATCCCGTCGAGATCCTCAAGGTCGGTGACCTCCATCAGACCCTGTGAGCGAAGCACCGGATTGTCTGCGATTGCAAGCGTAAGCTCGCGATCTCCCACCTGCACTTGCTTCACGCGGAAGCCCGAGATCTGGGGCGGCATCCTGACCGTGCCCGGAGTCGATGAGCCCTCCTCGACGATCGCTTCCGACGCTGTTGAATATGCGCTTCGAACCGTTGTCGTGTCCAACGAGTCGCTTGTCGTCGTGCACCCAGACAGCACGAGGGCAACAACAAGAACGGGGATGATTCGCATGTCAATGAACCTACCCCGTCACTTCCGATACCTGTGCGCCGACCAAACCTGTCACATGTACGAGATAGGTTGATGCCATGGCCTCAGAAGTTATCGCATACGTCGCTGTCAGCTTGGATGGATACATAGCAGACAAGCGTGGATCGGACGAATTCCTTGCACCATTCAACTCGAAGGAGTATGACTTCGACTCGTTCGCGGAGAGTGTCGGGGCGTTGGTAATGGGAAGCATCACCTATGAACAGCTCCTCGGATGGGGCTGGCCATATGGAGACATCCCCTGCAAGGTGCTGACGTCACGCGAGCTCGACGTCGCCAAGGGCGCAGACATCACGTTCTCATCGGAGTTCACGGCGGACGCGATCAGGACTCAGGCAGACAGGACAACCCGACGCCTCTGGGTCGTTGGCGGAGGGAAGTTGGTCACCACAGGCCTTCGACAAGGCGCGATCGACACACTCGAGATCTATGTGACTCCAGTAGTGCTTGGCTCTGGAGTACCTCTCTTCAATGGACCATACGACGGGCCACTCACCCTGATCGGATCGAAGGAGTTCACCAACGGCGTCGTCAAACTCGTCTATGCAGCAACGACTCGGTCGCCAGCCAGCGAGAGAGGGACCTGAGTCTTCAGCCGGTGACCGTGATCGTTGCGCGCATCGATGGGTGAATCGAGCAGAAGTATGTGTACGTTCCAGCCTCCGTAAAGGTGAACGAATATTTCTCGTCCGGCTTGAGCGTCGCGGAGTCCCAAAGACCGTCGTCAGCCGTGGTTGTGTGAGGTATCCCTGACTCGTCATTGGTCCAGGTAATCGTGTCACCGACCGAGACGGTCAACTCGCCAGGGCCGAACGCGAAGTCCTTGATGGACACGTCGCTGGTCCCGCCCGACGGCGATGGTGCCCCCGCAGTGGTTGTCGCGGTCCCTCCGTTCGATGAACTTGAGCAAGCTGCAAGCAACAGCGCTGCACCCACGATGCCGACCAGGACAATTGCGCGCTTTGTCATAGGATCTCCTGACTCAGAATGCCTTCCCGCATGTCGAGGTGAACCGATCGTACGGGTACCTCAATTCCAAGTATCGCGACCACAAGGCGATTTCGGAAGGGCGATCTACCGGGCGTACCGGCGATCACAGCCAAGACGGGGGCTCTACGCCTCCATGGCTTCGTCAGCCATCAAGTGATCAGAGGGCTCGGACAGCTTTCGCAGGATCTCTTCGGAGGCAGCCGACATGTGATATGTCTCAGCATCAGATGGAAATACACCTGATTCGACGTCAGCGAAGAACTCCTCGAGCGCGGCGACAGCATCATCCGCGAGATGCGCATACTGTCGAACGAACTTCGGAAGGTACTCGCCTGCGCCAAGTCCTGTCACGTCGTGAAACACGAGAACCTGACCATCGCACTTAGTCCCTGCACCAATTCCGATGGTTGGCACCGAAATCTCCTTCGTCACGATCTCGGCGACCACGTCAGGCACCCCTTCGAGAACGATCGAAAATACGCCTGCCTCGGCAAGGGCACTCGCATCGGAGATCATCTCGTACGCTGCTTGGGCTTCCTTGCCTTGCACGCGGTATCCGCCCATCGAATGCACCGACTGGGGCGTGAGCCCGAGATGCCCCATCACCGGGATCTCGGCGTCAAGCACTGCCCGGATCATCGGGATACGTTTTCTCCCACCTTCGAGTTTTACGGCGCTTGCACCGCCTTCGCGGACGAATCGGCCGGCATTGGTAATGGTCTCCTCGGCTGATGAGTGATACGACAGCCATGGCATGTCGCCCACGATGAGGGCGTGTGGTTTGGTCCTCGAAACTGCGGCGGTGTGGTGCACCATGACATCCATCGACACAGAGAGTGTGTCTTCGTATCCGAGAACGACGTTGGCGACTGAGTCGCCAACGAGGATGATGTCCGCCCCTGCACGATCTGCAATGCGCGCCGTTGGCGCGTCGTAGGCGGTCACCATCTTGAGCTTGGCTCCGCCTTTGCGCGCGAGCACTGCTGGTGCAGTGATTCGCCCTGCGCGTGATCCCTCGGCCATGGTTCGGTTCCCTTCTCTCCACCACGTAGGGTTGGAGGACTGCGTACCGTCTCGATCCGTCGCAAACGTGGTGAGCCTCAGCCGCCCGTGGGTCGCCCGTGCCCTGTTCGCTACACACAAGGCTAGACGACGCAGCGCTATTCCGGGGTGGGCCTTGGCCTCTGGCGTAGATTTCCGCAACATATTGCCGATTCCTACGCCAGAGTCCTGACATGCGAGGCGCTGGGGACGCTAGTTTGGTGGCATGGCACGTAAAGACATCACCATGACCGACCCCGAGATCCAGACGTTCCTCACGACAGGAGCCAAGGTGCTCCAATTGGCAACGATCGGCAAGGACGGAATGCCACATCTCGCTCCGATGTGGTTCGTTCTCGACGATGGAAGAATCGTGTTTCGGTCGTTCACCAAGTCCCAAAAAATCGTGAATCTGATACGTGACCCACGCCTCTCAGTGCTTGTGGAGACCGGCCACGCCTACGCCGAACTTCAGGGCCTGATGATTCGTGGGACCGCACAACTCGTAACGGACCCGGCCTATGTGCTTGAGATCTACCGTGGTCTCGCCGCGCGATACCCAATGACCGGCGACACGCCCGTCGAACTCGACGACGAAGCACTCGAAGCCACGTTCGGTCGTTTCGCAACAAAGAACACGGCGGTCATCATCGAACCACTCAAGATCTCCTCCTGGGACCACACAAAGCTCGGCGGCGCATACTGACCCCAGGTGTCTTGCGTAGGAAAGCGCAACATGTTGCGGGGCTCTACGCCAGACACCAAAAGGTGTGGTGGTACTCTCGTCCTTCGACGAAAGGAGGTGAGATGGGTTCACGATACGAACGACTAACAGCACCGATGGTCCGTGTCGACGGATGCCTCGTCGAAACGACGTGGGACGTTGCACTACAACGCGCAGCAGACGGGTTCCGCCGTAGCAATGGGACGGCGACCGGCATGTTCTCCTGCTCCAAGGCAACGAACGAGATGAACTTCACAGCACAGAAGTTCGCCCGCACCGTACTCCACACCAACAACGTCGATAGCTGTAACCGCACCTGACACGCTCCAAGCGTCGCCGGTCTGGCGGCAGTGTTAGGCGCAGGCGGTGGGACGTCTTCGTATGAAGAGATCGAGACCACGGATTGCATCATCCTGTGGGGATCGAACGCGCGCTCGGCACACCCCATCTTCTTCCACCATCTCGCAAAGGGTGTTCGAAACGGAGCGAGAATGTACACCATCGATCCACGGCGAACCGACTCAGCCAAGTGGGCAGACGTCTGGCTTGGCATCGACGTCGGCTCAGACATCGCCCTCGCAAATGCTGTGGCAAGAGAGATCATCCACGCGGGACTGACCGACACAGCATTCATTGAACACTCCACATCCGGTTTCGATGACTTTGCGGCACACGTCGAGTCGTACACCCTCGATCGTGCACAAGAGATAACCGGTGTCCCTAAAGCAGCAATTCGCTCCCTCGCACACGACTACGCCACGGCATCGACAGCCCAACTGTGTTGGACCCTCGGTATTACAGAGCATCACAACGCGACCGATAACGTCCTGGCACTCATCAACCTCGCCCTGCTCACCGGCCACGTTGGTCGCTACGGGTCGGGTCTCGTCCCCATCCGTGGCCAAAACAACGTGCAGGGAGGCGGCGACATGGGCGCACTCCCGAACAAGCTCCCCGGCTTCCAGGACGTAACTGACGATCAAGCGAGAGCGAGATTCGAAGCGGCCTGGGGCACTGACATCCCTGCCGAAGCCGGATGGCACATCACCCAGATGTTCGATGCCATGGAACGCGGCGACCTCACAGCGCTCTACATCATTGGTGAGAACCCCGCTCAATCGGAAGCCGACACCGGCCGAACCGTCGAACTGCTCGAGCGTCTCGACCATCTCGTCGTCCAGGACATCTTTCTCACGAAGACGGCTCAACTCGCCGACGTCGTCTTCCCCGCAGCCGTAGGTTGGGCCGAGTCGGAGGGAACCGTCACATCGAGCGAGCGCAGGGTCCAGCGCATCCGAAAGGCCATCGAACCCCCAGGTGACGCCAAGGACGACGTAGAGATCCTGACGCTCCTGGCACAGACGCTCGGTAGCGGGTGGGAGCACCAGAGCGCTGAGGAGATCTGGGACGAAGTTCGCAACCTGAGCCCGATGCATGCAGGGATGTCCTACGATCGCCTCGAAGCGCTCGGAGGGCTGCAATGGCCATGCCCAGACGAAGATCATCCCGGTACGTTGTTCCTCCACGGATGGCTGTGGGAAGACCCGCTTCCGAAAGACCCAGCACCGTTCTCGAACGTTGCATGGGTGCCGCCCGTTGACGAACTCGATGATGACTTCCCCATCAGGCTCACGACAGGGCGCCGCCTCGACTCGTACAACACAGGCGTCCAATCGAGTGGCTACCGATCCCCCAACCACCACGGCGCCGTCATCGACATTGCCCCGGAAGAAGCCGTAGCTCTCGGCGTCACTGCTGGCACGATGGTCAAGGTCACGTCCAGACGAGGATCTATTGAAGTACCCGTTCGCCTTGCACACGGCCTGCGAAAGGGCCTCGTCTTCATGGCAATACATTCACCAGACGACGCGGATGTCAACACGCTCACCCTCGACGCCTGGGATCCCAAATCAGGAACGGCCGAGTTCAAGGCAACCGCGGTCCGTATCGAACACGTTCAGAAGAACTGAGGTTCACGATCGACTTCCAAACGACGTCCGATGCTCCCACCGCCGAGGAGCGAGAAGCGGTCGACCGCACGCTTGGGCCTCCACTCTCACTCTGGTCTGGCGCTGAGCAGCGGGCCACGGCCGACGACCACGTCGCCCACGGGGGCTTCCACGGCGCCCGCGCCAGAAGGCACCTCCTCCTCCCAGCCTTGCACGAAGTCCAGGACGCCATTGGTTGGATCAGTCGCGGTGCATTGAACTACATCGCCGAGCGAATTCCTGTGTCCCCTGCCGAGGCCTATGGGGTTGCCTCGTTCTACGAACTCCTAGCTACCGAACATCGCCCGGCCACCGTTGCCTACGTGTGTGACGACATTGCATGCAAGGCGAGTGGTGTCGACGGTTCTCTTCAACGACTAACCGAGTCATTCGGAGCCCCAGGTGTAGCGGTCGGTGACGCACTGTGGATTCGATCGCCGTGTCTGGGCCAGTGCGAGCACGGATCGGCCGCCTACATCCAAATTGCAGGACATACGAACGTCGTACTCGCCCCAGCGCCGTGGGGCCAAGTCGTCGAGGTTCTCACGACAGGTTCGGCTTCTCGTTCGATTGATGAAGCACCGAGCCGCAGCCGGACGCGACCCCTCTTGAGACGTACCGGCTCCGGCACGACGCCAACGCTTGCTTCGTACACGCAGCACGACGGCTACGTCGGCCTCGAGCGCGCGATCAGCCTCGGGCCGATGGGCACCGTTGGCCAAGTCACAGCCAGCAAGCTCCTAGGTCGTGGAGGTGCCGCGTTCCCTTCCAGTGTCAAGTGGGAAGCCGTAGCGGGTGCCAGCGGGCCGAAATACGTGATCTGCAATGCGGACGAGTCCGAACCTGGCACATTCAAGGACCGGCTCCTCCTCGAGGAGGACCCATTCGCGATCATCGAAGCCCTCACGATCGCGGGCTTCGCCGTCGGCGCTCAACACGGGTACATCTACATGCGGGGCGAGTACCCACTCGCTCATAGTCGGATGGCAAGCGCGCTCACTGAGGCACTCAATGCAGGCTTTCTGGGAGATGACGTTGCCGGTTCCGGATTCACCTTCGACATCGAGATCCGCCTGGGCGCAGGGGCATACATCTGCGGGGAAGAGACGGCGTTGTTCAACTCGATCGAGGGGTTCCGTGGAGAACCGCGACAGAAGCCCCCGTTCCCTACCGAGGCCGGGCTGTTCGGGCGACCTACGCTCGTCAACAACGTCGAGTCCCTCGCCAACATCCCCGTGATCCTTCGCGACGGCGGCGATGCGTTTGCCAAGGTTGGAACCGAACACTCAACAGGCACGAAGCTGTTTTGCCTTTCGGGCAACGTGATCCGCCCAGGCGTCTACGAAGTTCCCTTTGGTGAGACGGTACGCGGCCTCATAGACCTCGCAGGCGGTGTCATCGGCGAACTTCGAGCGGTTCTCATCGGGGGGGCGGCGGGCTCATTTTTGACGGGAGAGGACTTGGATCTTCCGCTCACCTTCGAGGACACACGCGCGAGGGGCATCGGACTCGGCTCCGGTGTCGTACTTGTGCTGAATACCGAAGTCGATATGGCCGCAATCCTTCACCGAATCGCCGCGTTCTTCGCGGATGAATCGTGTGGGCTCTGCGTACCGTGTCGCGTCGGGACGGTACGTCAGCACGAGGCGGTGCTCCGTGTCACATCAGGCAACGAGACCGCGTCCGCTCTGGATCTCCTCACCGATCTCGACACCGTGCTGCGGGACGCATCTATCTGTGGACTCGGCCAAGCGGCGTCTCTCGCCGTGCAGTCCGCGATCTCGATCGGGTTGATCGGAGGTGCTGAATGATCGATCGGAGGGCCAACCTCGCAGCGGCAACGGTCAAGGTCACGATCAACGGCGAGGCCTTCTCGGTGCCGGAGGGCTCGACCGTACTTGACGCGTGTGCATCCGTGGATATCGAAATCCCGACACTCTGCTATCTCGAAACGCTTACACCCTTCAATTCGTGCCGTGTGTGCGTCGTCGAGGTCGAAGACTCGCGAAACCTTGTGCCTGCATGCTCTCGAGAGATTGCCTCTGGTATGACGATCCTGACCGATTCTGTGAGGGTCCGGAACGTTCGTAGGACCGTGTACGAGTTACTCGCATCAACTGTCGACTTCTCCCTCGTCGGAGACGAAACCAAGGGGCACATGGAGCGTTACGGAGTAGACCCGGACCGCTGGGGCTCCTGGGCGCGGCCACGTCGCGAAGCCAAGATCGAGGATGATCTCTACATCCGAGATTACGACAAATGCATCATGTGCTACCGCTGTGTCGCGGCCTGTGGTCCCGATGCGCAGAACACCTTCGCTATCGACGTCGCGGGTCGGGGTCTCGCCTCGACCATCTCGACCGAGTTCGACATCTCCCTCCCTGATTCGGCCTGCGTGTACTGCGGAAACTGCGTCGGCGTGTGCCCAACAGGGGCGCTGCTGTTCACCTCCGAGTTCAAGATGCGCGAAGCAGGGACGTGGAACGAATCGGTCCAGTCCGTCACCACGACGATCTGTAGTTTCTGTGGTGTTGGATGCAACCTCGAACTCCACGTTCAGGACAACAGAATCGTGAAGGTGACCTCACCATTCGACCACGAGGTCACGAGCGGCCATCTCTGCATCAAGGGTCGCTTCGGCTACGCCTACGTTCAGCCTGAGCTCGAAGCGTGATCCACTCGACAAGCCTCCCCTCAAGGGAGAACACGCGAGCCTACGAGCCCACCCACAATGTCCCCCCTTCAGGGGAGACGGGCAAGCCTGCGAGCCAGAGGTGACCACGAACCTGCGAACCAGGCATGGTCGGAGGCCTCTTCATGGTTCGATGCTGCTCTATATAGCGAGGCAGGGGGCGACGACGTGAAGAGGAAAATCGTTCAATACCGAAACGGATCGTACGAGTCCGTGCAGGACCAGCTCGTCGATGAGTCACCTGTCGAATTCCGGCTGGGTGATGTTCCGATCGCCGTGCTCATGCGCACTACGGGAAACGACGAGGAACTCGGGTTGGGATTCGCCATCACCGAGGGCATCGTGGTTGGCCCCCACGAAGTGCTGTCGATCGACCGGATCGACGGTCCGCGAGACGGCGACCGGTATCTGATCGTTCTTGAGGATGGAGTGAGAGTCGACCCCGAGCAGTTTCGGAGGAACTTCTTCACGTCATCGTCGTGCGGTGTCTGCGGCAAGGCCTCGATCGACGCTGTGCGAATTGCTGCAAGGGTGATGAGTCCCGGCCCCCGGATCACACCGAGGGTGATCTCGTCACTGCCAGAGTCGATGCGGAAGCGCCAGAACGCGTTCGCAGAATCGGGGAGTATTCACGCTGCGGCCGCGTTCACGCCAGGAGGTGACCTCGTCGCGATATTCGAGGATGTCGGGCGTCACAACGCTGTTGACAAGGTCGTCGGGCATCTGGCGAGAACCGCATGGCCACCGAGTGACCTCGTCCTGTTCGTGTCGGGTCGGATCAGCTTTGAGATGGTTCAGAAGGCTGCGGTTGCCGGAATCCCCATTATCGGAGGGATCTCCGGCGCATCGGGACTGGCGGTCGACCTCGGGGAAGAACTCGCCATGACCGTGATCGGATTCGTGCGAGATGACACGTTCAATGCGTATTGCGGGATGGACCGGATCGCAGACGCGCAGCTTTGAGATCTTCAACCGTGTTGATGTTCATGAACTTGGAAGTGTCCATGTCAACGAACTCGGCTGCGTCGATGTCGGAGATGAAACCCGCCATCGACCTGTCTTGGCACTTGAGGTGTCGATGCGCGAGCGAGCCGAGGCCACTTCCGTAAAGGGCGCACAGTGGCTGGCGTGTGTCCTCTGTCAGTGGGATGCGCGCACCATGCGATGGCACGGCCGTTTCGGCAATGGCGCGTATCGTTGGCGCGTCGACGAACGGCATGTCGAGCGCAAGGAGAAACACCGCTCGGCCAGCTGCCACGCCGTAGGCGGCGTCGAGGCCGGCCAGCGGACCGCCGCCATGAACTCCATCGGGGACGCGCGCTATGCCCATTGGTGCGATCGGTCCGCCGCTGACTACAACCGTGGTGAATACATCAGCCATCGTTGCGGCTGCTCGCTCGAGCAGCGTTGCTCCTTCAAACTCGAGCACAGCCTTGTCCCTACCCATCCGGGTGCTTGCGCCACCGGCGAGCACGACGCCGAGAGTGTTGCTGATCATCGTACCCATCTCATCGTCTTGCCTCCCGAGGATGGACCGCACAAGGCGGTGCGGACGCTGACTATGCAAGCACAACTAGCTAGCGTTATCGCCATGCGTACAGATCTCGAAATCGCCAGAGCAGCCGAACTCCGCCCGATAACCGACGTTGCAGAGGACATGGGTATCCCTCCGGCCTACGTCGAACAGCGTGGCACGGGAATGGCGAAGATACATCTCGGTGCTCTCGACGAGATGAATGAGCCTCGCGCCAAGTATGTTCTCGTCACGGCCGTGAACCCTACGCCGTTCGGGGAGGGCAAGACCACGGTTTCGGTAGGCCTCGCCCAAGGATTCAAGCTGCTTGACGAACGAGCTGTGCTCACGCTTCGCCAGCCCTCACTCGGACCGACGTTCGGCATCAAGGGCGGCGCCGCCGGTGGTGGCTACTCACAGGTCGTGCCTATGGAGGAGATGAACCTCCATCTGACCGGTGACTTTCACGCCATCACCGCCGCGAACAACCTGCTGTCCGCGCTGATCGACAATCACATCTACCAGGGCAACCAGTTGTCAATCAACGTGAAGCGCGTGACGTGGCGCCGAGTCATGGACGTGAACGATCGGTCGCTGCGCAACATCGTGGTTGGCCTCGGAACCACGCTTGACGGGATTCCGCGCGAGGGGGGCTTCGACATCACGGCCGCATCCGAGCTCATGGCTGTCCTCGGCCTCGCGACGGGCCTGAAGGACCTCAGAGAGCGTCTCGGCAGAATCGTTATCGGTTACGACCGACACAAGAAGCCGGTCACGGCGGAGGATGTGAAGGGAGCAGGCGCGATGGCGGTTCTTCTCAAGGATGCTCTCAACCCGAATCTCATGCAAACGCTTGAGGGAACACCCGCGCTGATCCACACCGGTCCGTTCGCCAACATTGCGCATGGAAACTCATCAATCGTTGCCGATCAGATCGGCATACGTAGCGGGGACTATCTCATCACGGAAGCGGGTTTTGGATCCGACGTTGGCGCCGAGAAGTTCTTCAATCTCAAGTGTGCAGCATCTGGTATGTCACCAGACGTTGCGGTAATCGTCGCAACGGTTCGCGCCCTGAAGCTGAACTCAGGGAAGTTCAGTGTCAAAGCGGGCAAGCCGCTCCCCGACGAGATGGTTAGGGAACACCCCGATGATGTGATGGCTGGAGCCGACAACCTCCGCAGACACATCGCGAATGTTCGACAGCACGGCGTCACGCCAGTGGTTGCCGTCAATAGTTTCCCCACCGATCACGCATCGGAGCATGCAGCGATCGGCGCCATTGCGGAGGAAGAGCATGCCATATGGGCAATCGCGGATCCGCACAACGGAGGAGCCAAGGGCATGGTCGCCCTTGCAGAGGCCGTCCGTGGCGCTGCAAAGGAAGGTTCGAACTTCGTGCCGTTGTACCGGCAGGACATGAGCCTCACCGACAAGATCGAGACGATCGCAACCAAGGTGTACGGTGCTGACGGAGTCGAGTACGACATTAAGGCCAAACGTCAACTGGCCGACTACGAGGCTCACGGATATGGCAACCTCCCTATCTGCATGGCGAAGACGCAGTACTCCTTCAGCCACAACCCTGCGCTTCTTGGCGCACCGACCGGGTGGACACTGCCTGTGCGCGAGGTGCAGCTCGTTGCCGGCGCCGGTTTCGTACTTCCACTCACAGGGTCGATCAACCGAATGCCTGGCCTCGGTCTCCACCCAGCGGCACACTCGATCGATATCGACGAGGATGGCAACGTCGTCGGCCTCAGCTGAGCAGCTGTCTTCCTCCACGGCATTTGTCTGGTGGGTGAGTCGATCACCGTAGAGACACGGCCATAGTCGCTGCGAGGGACCATGAAGCGTCCCGCGTCTGGGGAAAGTTTCGCGAGAAGCGTGAGCCGCCTGGTGTTCTATATCGTTTCGATATATACTCATGTATCGAAACGATATAGTTGGAGCGATCGGTGCTCGATTTCGCAGTTCTCGGCCTTTTGATAGAGCGTGCCCGCCATGGGTACGAACTCAAGCGCGCCTTGGGCGAACTCGGGTTCTGGAAGGTGTCCTTCGGCTCGCTGTACCCGGCCCTCCGCCGACTCGAGAAGCGAGGGGCGATCGAAGCAATCAGTGGGAGCGGTCGCCGCAAGGCGTACGAGATCACGGACGAAGGCCATGAGATCTTCGCAACATTGCTCCATGCAGATCCCGACGCAAGCGAGACGGATCGGGCCTTTCAGATCAGGCTCGCATTCCTCGGTCGCCTCCCCCGCGAACGCAGGGTGCAGGTGCTGGAATCTCGACGGGCGAAGCTATCAGCACATCTCAAGACGGCGCGTCAGATCCTCATCGACGCCCGATCGAACACAGAGAATCAAGACCGCTATCGGCTTGCACTGATGGAGCATGCCATGCGGTCGACCGAATCTGACATCGCCTGGCTCGACGGTCTCGTGGCCGCAGAGCGTGGCGTTGCCTCAGCGACTTAGGGAACCACAGGAGGACATATGTCCAAGGTACGTGTAGCTATTGCAGGACTCGGCAACTGCGCAAACTCGCTCATTCAGGGCGTCGAGTACTACAAGGATGCCGATAGGGATCTGAAGGTCCCTGGCCTGATGCATGTCGATCTCGGCGGATATCACGTCGGTGATGTTGCGTTCGTTGCTGCATTCGATGTCGATGCCACCAAGGTCGGCCAGGACGTGGCAAAGGCCATGTGGGGTGGCCAGAACAACACCATCCAGTTCGCAGAGGTCGGAGATCTCGACGTGGAGGTTCTTCGCGGCCCGACTCTTGACGGTCTTGGAAAGTATTACGTTGACCAGGTCGAGGAATCCCCAGCAGCGCCGGTTGACATCGTGCAGGCACTCAAGGATGCAGAGGCCGATGTGCTTGTCTCCTACCTCCCTGTCGGTTCTGAAAGAGCAACGAAGTTTTACGCCCAGGCCGCCCTCGATGCCGGTGTCGCCTTCGTGAACGCCATCCCGGTATTCATTGCTTCGGATCCTGTTTGGGCACAGAAGTTCGTCGACGCTGGCCTTCCGATCGTCGGCGATGACATCAAGTCCCAGGTCGGTGCAACCATTGTTCACCGTCAATTGGCCCGTCTGTTTGAGGACCGTGGCGTTCACATCGACAACACGTACCAGTTGAACTTCGGCGGCAACATGGACTTCATGAACATGTTGGAGCGCGAGCGACTCATCTCAAAGAAGATATCGAAGACGCAGTCGGTCACGAGCCAGATCGAGGAGAAGATCAATTCGGACAGGGTTCACATCGGACCATCCGACCATGTGCCGTGGCTCACGGACCGCAAATGGGCCTACATTCGCCTCGAGGGCACATCCTTTGGTGATGTACCGCTCAACGTCGAGATGAAGCTCGAGGTCTGGGATTCCCCGAACTCGGCGGGTGTGATCATCGATGCGGTACGTTGCGCCAAGATCGCACTCGACCGCGGCATGAAGGGTCCCTTACTTGCACCGTCTTCATACTTCATGAAGTCACCATCGGTGCAGTACCACGACAGCGTCGCGCACGACAACGTCGAAGCGTTCATACAAGGCGATGACCGCACTGCGAAAGACCTCGCCAACTTCCTCGCAGACTGACAGGTCTCTGGCGTAGATTGCCGCAACATATTGCGGTTTCCTACGCAAGACGCCTAGGAATCGGACGTTACACTGCCCTGGTCGCCGAACGGGAACGCATGACAAGGATCAACTGAGGAATCGCCACCTCCGGGCATTGTGCCCGCCCTATCTGGGGAGTTGTCTTGTCTGCCATCCATTTCTCACACGTTTTCTTCTCATACTCGTCAGCCACACCAGTCATCGTCGACGCAACAGTCGACCTCGGCCACGGGTGGACAGGCCTCGTAGGTGCCAACGGTGCAGGAAAGTCCACGCTGTTATCCCTTATCACGGGGAGTCATCCGCCCGATTCCGGGTCGGTCATCGTCGAGCCCTCCGGATTGGCTCCTGTTCTCTGCTCCCAGCGCGTCGACAACCTCACCGACGATATCGGTGCCTTCGCACTGGCATGGGACCGCGACGCTATTCGACTGCGAGCTGCGCTCAACCTCGACGGGTCTGGCCTCGACCGCTGGAATACCTTGTCACCAGGCGAGCGAAAGCGATGGCAGATCGGGGCGTCGCTCGTCAGGGATCCAGACGTTCTTCTTCTCGACGAGCCAACCAACCACCTCGACTCTGAAGGGCGCGATCTGCTCGTCTCCGCGCTTGGCACATTTCGTGGCTGCGGGGTGGTCGTGTCGCACGACCGATCCCTTCTGAACGATCTCACGGCGAGGACGCTTCGAATCAGCCGCGGCACCGTCGAACTCTGGAACGGCTCGTACGACATTGCACACCGAGAATGGACTGCACGTGCGTCCCAACGGGCAGACAAGCTCGAGAGGATGAAGGCCGACCATACGAAGTTGGCTCGTCGTCTTGACGATCAGCATCGCAAGACGGCGCACCAGGACGCAAAGCGAATCCGGGAGCGGCGCGCAGCCGGGAAGCATGACCTCGATACCAGGGGGACTGCCGCGTCCTACAAGCACGAGCGAGGCCAAAAGACAGGAGCGCAGACAGTTACCACCATCACGAACTCGATGAGAGACCTTCGATCGGATATCGACGCCCTACCGATAGAGAAGGAGTTGGGAGGCGCGATCACCTTCGACTTTGCTCCAGCGAACAAGGAGTTCCTCCTCCGATACGCGGGACCCGTCACGGCAGGTAGCCAGCACCTCTTCGAAGCAGGCGTTGCCATCCGGCGGGCCGATCGGATACGTATTGCTGGACCAAACGGAATCGGGAAGACGTCGCTTCTCAACCACCTCGTTACGGCTGCCACAATCCCCGCGGATCGGGTTCTCCTACTTTCTCAGGAGACGTCGGCCGCTCAAGGTCGTGCCTGGCTCGACACCGTCGCCACCCTCCCCTCTGGTGAGCGCGGACGAGTCATGTCGATCGTTGCTTTGCTCGGCTCCGATCCAGGTGCACTTCTCGCATCGGAACAGCCGTCGCCTGGTGAAGCAAGAAAGGTGGCGTTGGCACTCGGGCTTGGAACACCAAAATGGCTACTCGCCCTCGACGAACCGACGAATCACCTTGACCTGCCGTCCATCGAGCGACTCGAGGCCGCACTCACGCTGTACGAAGGCGCGCTGCTGTTGATCACCCATGACGACGCTCTCGCAGGAGAAGTGACGAACACGACCTGGACGGTGAGTGAGATCGGGCTCACCCCCTGACCGGAACCCGCCTGTGGGTCTCTGGCGTAGATCTACGCAACATATTGCGGATTCCTACGCCAGACTCCTAGAGGCGGGCGCGGAGCCAGGCGATGTCCGCGGTCTGGCCTGGGGCGTCACCCGGTGTTTCCACAATCACGGGAGCGCCGGCGGCTCGGATGATGCCTACGAGGAGATCCTCTGGGATGTGGCCCTCACCGAAATTGGCGTGGCGGTCACGGTTCGAGCCTGCCTCATCTCGCGAGTCGTTCCCGTGCACGAGCGCAATGCCGCCCGTCAACCGCGTCACCACCTCGACCGCTGTCTCCATGTCCGCACCTGACGCCCACGTGTGGCACGTATCGAGACAGACACCAACATTCCGGTCGCCGATCGATTCCCACAGTGGGCCGTAGTTGTTCAAATCCTGCATCACCGTGTGCCCACGTCCTGCGGTATTCTCAACAAGGACAGGGACCGTCACGTCGAACGAGTCGAGCGCCTTGCGCCACCGCTCGAAGCCAATCGCCACATCCTCATCTGGCCCAACACTTCCACCATGAACAATCACACCCATCGCACCGATCGTCTCAGCAGCGGCCACGGTTTGAGCAAGTGCCTTGCGCGAAGGGATGCGCACACGGTTGTTCGGCGATGCAAGGTTCAACAGATACGGGGCATGCACATAGAAATCGATCGGTGAAGCCTTCAACACATCGGCGTCGTCACGAGCCAGCGGCGCCTTCCACTGCTGTGGGTTCGACACGAAGATCTGGACGGCGTCGGCCCCGCGTGTCTCAGCCTCGACGAGCGGCTGCTTCGGACTCACATGAGATCCAATGATCACGAGACCTCCCCCTCACTTGTCACATCGTCGTCTTCGGGATCCGTGGTCTTCGCCACACTCGTCTCCCACACGAGCGACGGCTCCTCCATCTCCGTGATGGCCCGCACACGCCGGTAATGATCGAGCCCGCCTTGTGCGGCAAGGGTTGCCTCTGTCACCGGCTTCGACCAGTCGTGAGCGTCCATCGTGAGGATCGTGCCGTTCCATGTGGCGCCGACGAACTGCTCGGGAAGATCGCTCCTGTCGCGAAGCTTCACGAACAACCGATCGCGGGAGCCACCATCGTACGGATCGGTTTCGACACCACTCCACACTGCTTCGATCTTCTCCCACGGCAACACCACATCCTTCCCCGTCACGCCGATGGCCATAGCAATACCGTCCTTGCACAAACGGATTCGGGGTCTGCGACGAATCAACTCGATCACACCCCGTCCGAAGAGCAGCGCACCCACACCAATCATGGCTATGCCCCAGACGAAATCTCCGCGCTGCTGGGCCAGCCCTCGTGTCGTGAGGATGCCGTCGGTGCTCTCAGGTGGTGTGGAGATCCACTGTCCGAACATCACATCGGCTGCGGCGATCATGAGCAACAACCCGACGACACCGAATAGGAAAAGGCGGAGAGGCGAACGGTACACACGCATCAGGGGCTTGATACTCCAAGATCGGCAGGCGTCACGAGACCAAGATAGGGAACTTCGAGCTTATCCATCCGCATAGCTGTCGCTCCGTTCGACCGGTCGACGAGCGCCACAGCCGAAACCACCTCCACGCCAGCGTCGCGCAGAGCTTCGATCGCTTCACCGAGAGCGCTGCCCGTTGTCGTGGTGTCCTCAAGCGCGACAACCCTTGCTCCAGGTCCGATCGGACCCACCAGTCTCCCACCTGTACCGTGATCCTTAGCGTGCTTGCGAACCGAGAACGCAGCGAGTGTTCTGCCAGACTCCGCTGCGGTCATGGTGGTCGCAACAGCGATCGGGTCCGCGCCCATGGTCATTCCACCGACAGCGTCGACGTCCTCTGGTATCACGGCGAGGACCGCTGCACCGACACAGCGGGCACCTTCGCCCGAGTACGTCGTCTGCCTGGCATCGATGTACCAGCCCGACGTCTCACCTGATCGCAGGACAAACGGGCCATCGGTCCTCACGGCGTTCGCTATGAGATGAGCGATTAGGGCAGCTTTCGGGTCTGAAAACATTTCAACAAAACCTCTCAAGTACTGTCCGGGTCGTGTCGATACGGTAGTCAGACAGGATGCCTTCCTATCCTCCCGTCTAAGCCCGAACCGAGGCCGCCTTATGGCGGCCTTTGGTTCGTCTATGGCGTGTTGGCTCACGAACGTTGCCCAGTGGTGTGCCTCGGAGATAGCTCGCTGCTGGCATTTCGCCGGCTCGACTCGCAGCAGTCCCGTCAATTGGGTTGAATAGTCGGATGGATATTGCATCGTTTGCCCGCCGTCTCCCAAAAGCTGAACTTCACGTCCACATCGAGGGGACCCTCGAACCGGAGATGATGTTCGACCTTGCCGCCCGCAACGGCATCGCTCTTCCGTTTGCCTCGGTCGACGAGGTTCGATCTGCGTACCAGTTCGCCAACCTGGATTCGTTTCTCGACATCTACTACCGAGGGGCCAGCGTCCTCATCACACAGCAGGACTACTACGACCTGATGTCTGCCTACCTGGAACGAGCCCATGAAGACGGCGTTCGGAGAGCAGAGATCTTCTTCGATGCACAGACGCACACACAGCGAGGTATCGGATTCGACGTGTTCATGGATGGCTTCACCAGGGCCGCCGCCGATGCGAGCGCGCAATGGGGGATCTCGTGCGGGCTGATCATGTGTTTCCTACGCCATCTCCCAGCCGAGGCGGCCGTGGACACGTGGCGAGCGGCCGAGCCGTTTGTAGACCAACTTCTCGGGGTGGGACTCGACTCGTCTGAGATGGGAAACCCTCCAGCCGGCTTCGTCCGCGCCTTCGAGATGGCACACGCCGCCGGTCTCCACACCGTTGCACACGCCGGTGAGGAGGGTCCCCCTGCATACATCGAGCAGGCCCTCGACGTTCTTGGGGCCGAGCGCATCGACCACGGCGTTCGTTCCGAGGAGAGCACGCATCTCGTCGAGCGACTTGCCTACGAACGTGTTCCATTGACGATGTGTCCGCTGTCGAACGTCAAACTCCGGGTCTTCGACCGAATCGAAGATCACAACCTCAAGCGATTGCTCGACCGTGGCGTTCCGGTCACGATCAATTCGGACGACCCCGCTTACTTCGGCGGATATCTCCTCGACAACTACGTCGCTGTGGCCACAGGCCTTGACCTCACAGAGGATGACGTCGTCCATCTTGCAGCCAATTCGATCAATGCCTCATTCCTCTCGGAACCGGAGAAGGATCGCCTCCGCGAAGAAATCGAAGCGGTGCGAAACTACTGACCGTCACTCCCGCTCGAACACCGTCCCGAACGCTGCAGGCGGTGCGCTGCCGAGAAGGTTGCGCAACCTCGGGAACCTCTTTCCAAGCTTTCGGAACCAGTCTGCATACACAAAGACCAGTGCAAGGATCATGAGAGGGAAGGGCGCTATTGGGAGCACCTGCGCAACGCCTGGGAACACATCCTGCAGTTGGAAGGCGAGAACCTGCAGCGCGCCGAACAGGTAGGCACCGAACGCGACACGGAGTGGGTGCCATCCACCGAAGATCACCAGGGCGAGAGCGATCCACCCAATGTTGAGGGTCAAGGTCTCGCGCCATCCAAGCTTGACATCGAGAGAGTACGCAGCACCTGCGATGCCGACCATTGCGCCACCGAGCACCGTGTACCAGAAGCGCAACGTGTTGACAGGGATCCCCCTCGCGAACGCAGCCTCTGGTCGCTCACCGATACCTTGCAATATGAGACCTGGACGGGTCCGGTAGAAAAACCACCAGGTGACGGCGATGGCCAGATAGCTGCCGTACACGACAAGATCTTGATCGAAGAGCACCTTGCCTACGAACGGAATGTCTGAGAGAACAGGAATCGGTAGGGGTGGAACCCTCGGCCCACGTTCGCCGACGAACGGGTCGCCAATAAATGCTGCGAGGTCGATCGCTAACAACGCCAGCACGTATCCGACAGCGATCTGATCGAGTTTTAGCTTGATGCTCGAATAGGCGATGATCGCCGCAACGGCCGCTCCGACGATTGCCGCAACGATGAAACCGACAAGGGCATGGCCCACCCAGAAGGCAACAGCGAACGCTGTCATGGCAGAGAGACGGAGGCTTCCTTCCAGCGACAGATTGATCACACCGGACTTCTCTGTGATCGTCTCACCCATCGATGCAATAACCAGCGGAGCTGCAGCGGCGATGATCGAATTGAATACAGCGTCCACGGCTACGGCTCCTCTTGCGTTGAGAGTGCTCTCGACGGCCGCTTGGCAGCCCACGCACCACCAAAGAGGACGAACAAGACGATGATTCCCTGCAAGACGCCGCCGAAGGCGGAGTCGAGCCCTAGCCGAAGGTCAAGTTGTGTGCTCCCGACGGATATCGCGACAAAGAACAGAGCGATCGGGGAGATCCATAGAGCGCTGAAGCCCGCAAGCAGCACGACGAGCAACGCTAGGAACCCGTAGCCTCCCGACACAGCTGGGACCAGCTTATGGTGAAAGGCAGTTGCTTGAACCGCCCCTGCGATGCCGGCAAGAGCGCCACCGAGCGACATCGCGCCGAGAATGTAGCGTGTGGTCGGGATACCGAGTAGATACGAGCTGTAACCGTTGCTACCAACCGCCTTCAACCGCAGACCGAATAACGTGCCACGGAGCAACAGCCACACGAGAAGCACGCTCACAAGGCCGAGCAGGATGGGAAGAATCGGCCACCCGACCCCGAAGGCCTGGAACTCGGGCATCCATGCTTCCGTTCGGAAAATGTCGGTGCCGCTTGTCGAGGCTACGCCCGCCCGCTTCCACGGTCCGATGACGAGGTAGGTCGCAAGCCCTGCAGCCACGAAGTCGAGACCGAGACCACCGAATATTTCATGTACACCTCCGTGGGTCTTGAGCACACCTGCGAACAAGGACCAAAGGAGACCGCCAATAGCTCCAGCGACGATCGCTGTGGGGAGGACCACCCAACCGGAGCCGGGAACCGATCGCGCAACCCACGTTGCGGCGATCGCACCAGCGATCACCTGGCCCTCAACCCCTATGTTCCACAATCCTGCAGCGAACGTGATCACGAGACCCGCCGATGCAAGGATCAGCGGCGCCCAGGCGAGCAGGGTTGCTGAGATTTTCGATGCGGAGCCGAAGGAACCCTTGACGAGCAGGCTGAGCGCCTCGATTGGTGGGGCACCAGCCACCAAGAGCATCACTACTCCTACTGCAACAGCGGCGGCCAGAGCGACCAAAGTCGGTGCAGCGCCGTGCAGCGATTTCACACTCGTGCCTTTCCGCCGATGAGGTATCCGAGCTCCTCGCCGTCCGTTTCAGAGGCGTTGCGCACGGCGAACACCTCCCCGCCAAAGAACACGATGATTCGGTCGCTGTACCTGAGGAGCTCGTCGAGGTCGGCCGAGGCGAAGACGATCGACGTCCCATCGGCTCGTCGATCGAGCAAGCGGGTCCACACATAGGCTGCCGACTCAACGTCGAGACCCCGAGTCGGATGTTCCAGTAGAAGCAGTCGAACCACGTCGGGGATCATCGCGAGAAGGAGCCGCTGCTGGTTTCCCCCAGATAGCGCTTCGGCAGGTGAGGAGTGTCGGCCCTTGATCGAGTAGTCACTGATCTCGCGCTGCGCATTCTTCCTGGCAGCCTTCCAGTCGATGAAGAAACTCGTATCGTCCGAGGCAAGGACGAGATGCTCAGCTATCGATATGCCCTCGACGAGGCCTTCTTCCAGCCGACCAGCGGGTAGATAATGCACGCCTGCTGCGAGATGATCTCGATACGAGACTCTGGTCACGTTCGCCCCATCGACCGACAGCGTGCCTGCGATCGGTTGCAACAACCCGGCGCATGCTCGTAGAAGCGTTCGCTGCCCACTGCCTTCGAGGCCGGCAAGCCCAATCACCTCGCCTCCTGCTACCTTGAGGTTCAAGTCCTTGACGTGTGCCGTTCCCTCCTTGAGCGCGACACCGTCGAGTCGGAGAACCGTGCCGTCGAGGGGGATCGATTCGTGATCCTCCTCCACGAACACCTTGCCGAACATCTTCGCTACGAGGGTCTCTGGCGGTACCGGCATGGCGGCTTCGAACACCACTTTGCCGTGTCGGATCACCGTAACCGAATCGCACAGCTCTTCCACCTCCTCAAGCTTGTGAGACACGAACAGCACGATCAGGCCGACTTCCGCGAGCCTTCTGAGTGTTTCGAATAGCTGCACTCGTTGTGTTGCAGAAATCCCTGTGGTCGGCTCGTCAAAGATGAGCACTTTCGCTCCGAGCCACATGAGGCGAGTGATCGCGAGTTGTTGGCGCTTACCGATGGCGAGGTCGCCAACGATCCCAGCTGGATCGAACGTGAATCCGAGTTCGGAGCTCACGCGCTCGAGTTCGCTCCGGGCCGCGTCCCGATCCAACTGCATGGAGCCTGGACTTCCAAGAACGAAATTCTCGAGGACGTTGAACGGCAAGAACACGAGCGGGTCCTGGTGAAGCATCCCAATCCCAGCCTCGATTGCATCGGCAGGAGACGCAAGATCGAGAATGTCACCGTTGAGGATAACCGTCCCCGAATCGGCCTCATAAAAGCCGGAGAGGATCTTCATCAACGTCGACTTGCCTGCGCCGTTCTCTCCGAGAATGCCGTGAAGCGAACCGGCTTCGACGGTGAACGAGACACCGTCACTGGCCCGCACGGGACCGAAATGCTTGTGGATGTCACGAATCTCGAGCGCCATTGGTCGCACACTACTCGGTGCCTACGCGACCGTGCATACACAAGCTGGGGAGGCCACTTCGGCCTCCCCAGCTCAAGGTCCAGTCTCTTAGCGGTCAGGCAGAGCTTGCGCCCTTCATGCCCTCGAGGAGTTGCTTCATGTACCAGATCTGTGAATCCGTTCCGACCTCTCCGTCTGCGAGGAACGTCGATCCATCCTGATAGTTCAACGGTCCTACAAACAGGTTGATCGAGCCGTCGCCAAGCCCTGCGATGAACGTGTCGAGCGTCGCAGCGGCATCACTCGGGAGAGCGTCACCGTTGACCCAGCCGATCATGCTCGTATCGCGGTTGTTGATGTCGGTCCAGTCTGGCCCAATCCACTGGAATTGGGATGTGTAGGTTCCAGCAATGACCGAGTTGACAACGTCAACGTATGACGGTCCCCAGTTGAAGTACGGAACACCGAGGCACGCTTCAGGTGCTTCAGAACACGACCCAACGAAGTCGTAAGGAATCGCCCAAACGTTATCTCCTGCAGCAGTGCGCTGGCCTGCCACCACGAGGGCCTCGGTTGTGTCGATGCCTGAGATGACGACATCAGCTCCACCGTCGTAGAAACCGTTGGCGACTTCGGTTGGATCAAGCGTCACGCCAGGAATGTTGAACCAGAAGCCGATCCAGTTCACTTCCATCGATAGGTCCGCTGGATTGTTCCCTGCTTCCTCCCAGCAGTACTTTGCACCAAGGTACACAGAGCTCGTGAGCCTTCGGGTCTCATCGTTGATGAGTGGACCAAGATAGGCAATGCTGCCGGTCTCGGATGTCAGCGCAGCCGCGCAGCCGGCGATCGCCTTTCCAATGACCATCCTGCCCATGATGTTGCCGAGGTTGGGGAGGTCGTCCCTGTAGGCCTCGCCCTGTGCCCATGCGTTGTCTCCCGATGACCAAATCATTGGAACATCCGGATGAGCTGCTGCAGCTGCTTCGATGCCGTCCTTCATGTCGTCGGATGTTGCGAAGATGAGCTGCGCACCCTGTTCGATCATGTCGTCAACGACCTGCTCGACCGACGTCTCGGGACGATCAGCAGGGTTAACGGTGTCGAGGGAGATCATGGTCGCGCCCGTCATCTCCTCAATATATTTTCCTGCTTCGAAGTGGGCCTGTGACCATCCTCGGTCATTCTCTGGCCCGACAAGGATCATTCCAAACTTGAAGCCCTCACCGGGGGCCGGCGCCGCTGTCGTATCTGCTCCACCCGCGGCAGCGGTGGTCGTCGATTCGTCCCCCGAACTGGCACACGCGGCGGCGACGATCGCCAACACCGCTAGCAGTACCAGTAGACGGACAGGGCGCTTCCCTTGTCTCATCGGTCGCTCCTTCGTCGTCTCTATGAATTGCCCGCGGCGAGCACAACCCGCCGAACCGGCATCCCGGCCAGGCACGATGCACCCTAGACATCCGACCTCTGCCGCGCCAGCCCTGGTGACCGACTCACGGGACCGCACAGGACCTCTTCGTCTGGTGTTGCGCTCGACCTCCCCACAACCCGTCGCGAAAGGCTTCTCACGACCTCGTCGTCATTATTCTCTCTCCCATGGATATCGTCTTCATCAGACATGGACAGCCGCAATGGGCGGTTGACGGTCTCTCTCAGCCCAATCCTTTCCTCACCAACCTCGGCCATGAGCAGGCCAGCCTCACAGCTCGTCGGATAGCGAGCGACAAGATACGGCCCTCTGAACTGATCGTCTCGCCTGCGTTGCGATCTCAGCAGACGGCCAACCCCATTGCCGAGGCGACCGGCCTCGACATCGTCACCGTCGACGATCTCGTCGAGGTGAAGATGCCCAACTGGGAGGGTGTCACCGAGGAGAGTGTCATCGAAATCTTCAAGCACTCTCGCCAACGGAAGCCTGACGAGTGGTGGGAGGGTCTCCCAGGAGGTGAATCGTTTCGAACCTTTCACGACCGCGTAACCACGGCACTCAACACGCTGCTGAGCGAGCGCGGCATGGTTCGCGACGATCGCGATCCAAGTCTGTGGCACGTCGATCGTGACCCAGGGCGCTTGGTGATCGTCGCCCACGGCGGCACAAACTCTGTCTGCTTGACACACTTACTCGGCATCCCGCCCGCACCGTGGGAGTGGGAGAAGTTCGTCCTGTTCCACGCTTCGTTCGCACGGGTCAAGATGATCCCACTTGCTGGCGCACACGTGCCAAGCCTGCGAACATTCAATGATCAGGATCACATCCCCCGACAAATGCGGTCGCGGTAGACGCGCCCCACTATTCGAGCAGGTGAGGTTTCGATGCCCAGTCGGCTGACGACGCTGATGCGCAGCGAAACGAGACCCCCGATCGAAACCTACATGCCGTAGCGACGCTCACGTGCCGTGTACTCGCGCAATGCTCGAAGGAAATCTACTCGCCTGAACGCTGGCCAGTACACGTCGACGAAGGAGTACTCGGCGTATGCGGCCTGCCACAGCAAGAATCCCGACAGGCGTGCCTCCCCTGACGTCCGCAGTACGAGATCTGGATCAGGGAGATCGGATGCGTACATGCGCGACGACATGGCCTCACGATCTATGTGCTCTACGATGTCTTCAACCGCAACGCCCTGTCGTGCGAGATCGTTGACGAGGTCCTTGACCGCATCGACGATCTCCTGCCTGCCTCCGTACGCGAGAGCAATCGTCACCCTGCGCGAACCGGAGCGGCAGCGTTCTTCGAGTTTCTTCGCCGACTCCACGAGGTGCGAGGGAAGGAGGTCGAGACTTCCAATGAACTTCACCTTCACATCGTGCCCTGCAGGAGATCCTGGTATGCGGTCAAAGAGGTCGATGAGCACCTCATAGTAGGGAATGAGCTCTTCGTCCGGTCGTGACAGGTTCTCGGTCGAGAGCAACCAGCACGTCACGGCATGAATCTCGAGCTCAGCCGTCCACTGCAGGAACTCCTCGAATTTCGCCATGCCAACCCTGTACGAAGCCTCGTAGTCCGGAAGGTTCTCAGCTCGCGCATATCGGCGATGCCCATCGTGAATGACACCAATATGGCGTGGCAGCGCGTCACGACTGAGATGCGACAGCAGTCTCTCCTCATACACGTGGTACAGAGGACGAAGGACACGCTGTTTGAGTGACACTCCTGTCTCCGTTCGGGTCGACGGGGTGATCGTGAAACAAGCCTAGTGGGCCCTCGCCGTACGTTCGTGCTGATCCCCCGGAGCCACCGATGCTCCTCACGGATATGCACAGCACACGCACGGATGCCCTGTGTCA
This sequence comes from uncultured Acidimicrobiaceae bacterium, assembly GCA_964460075.1. Classification (GTDB taxonomy): domain Bacteria; phylum Actinomycetota; class Acidimicrobiia; order Spongiisociales; family UBA5794; genus JAMBLL01. The sequence continues at coordinate 81,428 of CAYWPC010000002.1, read as the reverse complement.
TGCATGGGTCTCGCTATCGACGATCAAAGGTACGCTTCATGCTCTATGGACCACAGATGGACGCTCGGGCGGATGCAGAACCCCATTCGCGGATTCCTCCATGGTGCGGCAGCCGTAGCAGCATCCTTTGGAACGCTGTTCCTAGCGTGGCAAGCGCCACGCCAGGGCGTCCGCATCGGCGTCGTGGTGTTCGGCCTCGCCATGGTTGCGCTCTACACGACGAGTTCGCTGTACCACGCTGTCCCGTGGCGCGCCGTCTGGAAACACCGAATGCAGCGGCTCGATCATTCCATGATCCTCGTACTCATCGCAGGCACCTACACGCCTGTCACCATCGCGACGCTCAGTGGCCCCCCTCGGTGGATCGTGCTCACAATGGCATGGGGAGCAGTTGGCATAGGAGCGGTGCAACACTCCTTCTTCCCTCGCGACAAACAGCATTTCTCGATGATCCTCGCGATGTCGATGGGATGGCTCGGGATCTTCATTGCATGGAAATTCGTCCAAGAGCTCGGCTGGGCTGCCACAGGTCTTGCGCTCCTTGGCGGAGCTATCTATTCGATCGGCTTAGGGCTCTTGCTTGCGAACCGACCAACGTTGTGGCCGAGGGTGTTCTCCTACCACGAGGTGTTCCACGTCATGGTCATCGCAGCTACCGGTGTGCACTTCGTGGTGGTGTGGCGGTACGTTGTTCCGCTCGGCACGTAGCAGCCGAACCGCTACGGCTGGACAGTACCCGGCAGTATCGGGCCTGGAACCCTCAACAGCAGTAGGCGACCCTCCTCGTACCCGCCGTTGTGGAAGCCGTACGTCTCTCCCTTGTCTATGTGTAGAACGTCGCCCTTTGCTAGGCGGAATGTCTCGGCTTCGACGGTGAACTCGATGTCGCCTTGCAGGCAGATGTACATGCGGTGATCCTTGACCGACTCGCGTTTCGGCCTGTCGACACCAATCGGCACGATGATCTCGGCGAACGAGGCCAGGTCGAATGCTGTTGGGGTGAGTTCCCTGAGTTCGAAGTCGCCGAATGCGAATGGGAGGGCGTCTGAATAGCGCTTGAGTTCCATGCAGGCAAGCGTACCTGGAACGGAGACCTGGTACGTGCTCACGATGCTCACCGATTCGTGTCACACCCGGCCGATAGGTTGAGAGCATGAACACGATACAACTCGCACCCACACTCAAGACCACGGATCTCATGATGCTCGCCGATGCCGACCTCCAAGCATTTTTCGCTCGATACGGGCTTGAAGCCGAAGTCGTAGGAAACTGTGACGACGCGACGTGTCCGGATTGTTTCGCTCCAGCGAAGGCCGCTTAGAGCAAGCAACGGCAACCGATGGAAGTCACGTCAGTACCCTGGCAGCCTCCAACAGCGGCCTCGGGGGGGCGGTAGTGAGGCTCGATGTAGAAAAGTATCTGGCCCGTATTGGCTTCGACGGCACACCGCGGGCAACCCACGAGACGCTTGCTGCGCTCCAGCGAGCACACATGACCGCTGTGCCATTCGAGAATCTGGATGTTTTCTTCCGTCTCCACGTGCCAACAGACACAGGACGGTCCATACGAAAGATCGTGGATGGCCGCCGCGGCGGTTGGTGCTTCGAGAACAACGGTGCCTTCTCCGAGCTCCTGACTGCGCTCGGGTTCGATGTCGTTCGCCTCGGAGCAGCCGTCCAATTGGCCGGCCCGAACGAGGAGATCGACCACCTAGCACTCCAGGTGATGCTCGAACACCCGTACCTCGTCGACGTCGGATTCGGGGAGAGCTTCATCACACCATTGAAGCTCGACGCGGCGGGTCCTCAGGACGGTTGCAGCGCAGTGTTCGAAATCGTCAAGGGCCCTCACGGACCAATACTCACCGAACATAAGAACGGCGGCCTCACCGAGCTGTACCGCTTCGAGACAGTGAGCAACGACATGGCCGACTTCGATGCGGCCTCCCGGCGTCTCCAAAACGATCCGAGCCTCACGTGGAGCCAGAAACCGTTCGCCACGCGACTCCTCGATGGCGGTCCCGATCGGGTGACATTGTTGGCTGATCGGCTGAAGGTGACCCAGAACGGCCTTCTGACCGTTTCGCCGGTTCCGCCCCGGGCCTGGGAAGCGACGTTGCGCACATGGTTCGGCATGGGCCTTCCTGACGGCGCACACCTCGATCCAGCAACGAGGCCTTGACTCCTCGTATCGGCGCACCTCAGACAGGAAGACCATCCGAATTCCTGCCGAGATGCGACCGGCTTCGGTGTACCGGAAAATCACTTCGGATCGTTATCAGCGCCCATCTCGCGACGGCCGCACGAGATGAACCACACGCGATCATCCAAGGTCCAGAATCTCTTCCAACGCCTCGATTTGCTCCGCCACCGATGTCGTTGATCCGCCACCAGACGTCGCACGGATCTCGACAGAGCGAGCCGGGTCGAGACGGTCGATATCTTGCTCGATGAACCGCTCATCGAACGCTACTAACTCCTCGGCCGAGAGACCGGTGAGATTCCTACCCTCTGCGACCAGGGATGACACGAGGCCTCCGACGACATGATGTGCCTGGCGGAACGGAACACCTCTTTCGACGAGCGCCTCAGCGAGGTCGAGCGCCGTCACCCAACCGGCCGGTGCCGGCGGATGAAAGTGTGCCGTTCCAACCATGCCAGCGAGAGCATCGAGTGCACCCGATAGCGTGTCGTCGGCGTGGAACACAGCCCTCTTGTCCTCCTGAAAGTCCCTGTTATATGTCATGGGGAGACCCTTCTGGAGGGTCGCTATTGCAGTGAGGTCCCCAATCACCATGGCAGCCCTCCCTCGAACGAGCTCTGCAATGTCGGCGTTCTTCTTCTGGGGCATTGCAGACGATCCTGTTGTGAAAGCGTCTGAGAACGTCGCCCAGCCGAACTCACTTGAGCACCACAGGATCAGTTCCTCCGAGAACCGCGAGAGGTGAATCATCGTCTGGGTGACACACCAGATGTATTCCGCCGCAAAGTCACGGGATCCGACCGCATCCATCGAATTCCTAAACACTGATCCCATCTCGAGGTTCTCGGCGGAGATGCTTGGGTCGAGAGGTAGCGACGAACCGCCGGAAGCTCCAGCACCGAGGGGCGACACGTCAATCCTGCGACCAGCGTCGCGGAATCGATCGATGTCGCGGATGAGCATCCATGCGTATGCCAGCAGATGATGCGCGAGCGGCACAGCCTGCGCTTGCTGCATGTGCGTGTAGCTCGGGACAATGATATTGGAAACCTGCTTCGCTTGGGCGACGAGGACTCCGATGAACATCTCGATCTGGCCGATCCGATCACCAGCCGCGTCCTTCAGGTACATCCGGAGGTCGAGTGCGACCTGATCATTCCGTGATCTACCGGTATGGAGCTTGCCTGCGAGGTCGCCGATCAGTTCGCCTAGGCGTCGTTCGACCGCGCTGTGCACATCTTCGTCTGTGGCACGGAAGGCGAACGTGCCTGCCTCAGCCTCACCGAGGATGCCATCGAGACCGCGACGAATCTCGTCGCGGTCCGCAGTGTCCAGGAGACCTACATCGCCGAGCATCGCGACGTGTGCAAGAGATCCCTTGATGTCCACAGTGAGCAACCGTCGATCGGAGGCGTCGACGGTGAAGCGCCAGAGGGCCTCATCAGGAGCAGCCTCGAACCGACCACCCGACCACAGGCTCATGAGGGATCACCTACGTACGGTGGAGCTGTGAGGAGGACCGTGCTACTTCGACTATTCACCTTCACCGAGCCTCTTTTCTGCGAACGTGCGAAGGCGAAGTGACTGAAGTCGGATGAATCCCTCGGCATCGGCCTGGTCGTAGACATCATCAGCCTCGAAGGTGACCGTCGCCTCATCGTAGAGCGCGTGCGTGTCTGATCGACGACCATCGATGCTCGCCTGGCCCTTGTACAACTTGATCCGCGCTTCGCCCGTGACCGGCTTCTGGAGGTCATCCATGAAGTGTTGCAATGCCTCACGTTCCGGAGCGAACCAGAAACCGTTGTACACCATCTCTGCATACCGGTTCGAGAGTTCGTCACGCAAATGTGCCACCTCCCTATCGAGCGTAAGCGACTCAACGGCGCGGTGTGCGTGATACAAGATCGTGCCCCCAGGGGTCTCATACACACCTCTGCTCTTCATCCCGACGAAACGGTTCTCGACCATGTCGACTCTGCCGACACCGTGCATTCCCCCGAGCTCGTTGAGCTTGGTGAGAAGAGCCACCGGAGACAATCGCTCCCCGTTCACCGAAACAGGATCACCGGATTCGTAGCCGATCGTGACGAAAGTGGGCACATCCGGGGCATCCTCGGGATCGACGGTCATCTTGAACATGCCCTTCGGTGGGCCTACCCATGGATCCTCAAGGACGCCACCCTCATAGGAGATGTGCAGCAGGTTGGCATCCATGGAGTACGGCTTGTCTGGTGTGACCGGGATAGGGATGCCATACCTCTCGGCGTAAGCAACACAGTCGGCGCGACCCTTGAGGTTCCACTCTCTCCACGGAGCGATGACCTTGATGTCCGGCTTCAGGGCATAGGCCGATAGCTCGAAGCGAACCTGATCATTCCCCTTCCCCGTTGCTCCGTGTGCAATGGCATCCGCGCCGGACTCGATCGCTGCCCGTACCAGACCCTTCGAGATGACCGGACGCGCCAGGGATGTTCCCATCAAGTAATACCCCTCATAGAGCGAGGATGCTCGGAAGGCAGGGAACACGTATTCCTCGACGAATTCTTCGCGGAGATCCTCGCAGATGGCTTCGACAGCACCGGTCTCAAGCGCCTTGAGACGCGCCTCTTCTGTCTCTTCTCCCTGGCCAACATCTGCGGTATACGCGACGACTTCTGCCCCGTACTCCTCCTTGATCCACCTAAGAATCACCGATGTGTCGAGGCCTCCGCTGTAGGCGAGGACGACCTTCTTGATGTCGTTGCTCATGTCTTCTCCGTTCCTTGTACACGTCGCGACACTTCGTGGCAGCCGACCGTCTCATCGGCGACAACGAGGATCGTGTCGTCGCCTGCAATGGTTCCCAACACACCCTCGATCCGGGCGGCGTCGATGCGGCTGGCCACGAACTGGGCGGCGCCAGGTGGCACCTTCATAACCACGAGATGGCCAGAGGTCGCAACGGACTCAACGAACTCGTCGACGGCCTGATACAACGCCACACATTCCGCTGTGACGTTGCTGCTCCCAATCCGGTACACGAATGATCCGTTCGTCTTCACACGAATTGCACCTATGGCGTCAAGGTCCCTCGATACGGTCGCCTGAGTTACGTCGAAGCCGCCTGACGAAAGCGCATCGCGCAACGCCGCCTGACTCGACATGTCATGGTCCTCGACGAGCGAACACAACAACCTACGCCTCGCCTCGGTCTCGGCCCTCATGACGACTTCTCGGCTGTGATCATGGTCCCGATTCCCTCAGGCGTGAACACCTCAAGGAGTAACGAGTGTTGGATCCGACCATCAAGAATGTGTGCCTGTCCCACGCCGCTGTCGACGGCTGAGACGCATGCTCGAAGCTTCGGTAGCATCCCTGCCGACACCGACCCGGAGTCGATCAGGTCACCAAGTTCGGATGCAGTGATACGCGAGATGAGGCTGTTGTGGTCACCGAGATCTCGGTACAGGCCTTCTACATCTGTGAGGAACACGATCTTTGAAGCACCAAGGGCCGAGGCGAGCGCACCAGCGGCGGTGTCGGCGTTCAAGTTGTACGTCTTGCCGTCCTCTCCACGAGCGATCGGAGCCACGACGGGTACATATCCTTGCCCTTGAAGGCCTTCCACAATCGCTACGTTGACCTCCGTCACCCTGCCAACGAATCCAAGGCGCTCATCGTATGGCTCTGCGACGAACAGGTTCGCGTCCAGGCCAGACACGCCGGCAGCGACGGATCCGTGATTGTTGACGAGTCGGACAATATCGGGATTGACCTCACCCACGAGCGTCGACTGCACGACACGGATTGTGTTCTCGTCTGTTACTCGTAAACCTTCGAAGAACTGTGGCTCTATGCCTCGCTGGCCCATAGCTGCCGAAATATGCGGTCCGCCTCCGTGCACGATGACCGGGTTGATGCCGACGTAGTGCAACATTGCCACATCGTCCGCAAAGCTCTCTCTGATATGGTCGTCGACCATCGCCGAACCACCATATTTGATGACGATCGTCGACCCACGGAACCTCCTGATGAACGGCAACGCCTCCGAGAAGATGGCGGCTTTTCCCATAGTCGAGGCAATTCGTGACTTCGTAGACGACGGTGTCGTGTGACCTGTGTTCACGGCATCCACCCGTCCGTTGGGAGGCCTTCAGCCTCATCGATTCCAAACATGAGATTCGCGCATTGAACGGCCTGTCCTGCCGCGCCTTTGATGAGGTTGTCGATCGCCGACACGACGACAAGTGTGTTCGTCCGCTCGTCGAGATGGAACGATGCACGCAGGTTATTCGATCCGACAACCCAGCGCGTGTGCGGAGGATCGTCAATACTGCGAACGAACGGGGACCCGGCATACGCAGCATCAAAGGACGCTCTCGCTGTTGTCGAGGTCGTTCCCCGTGAGGGTGTCGCATAGATCGTCGACAGTATCCCCCTCTGCATGGGGAGGAGGTGGGGTGTGAACAATATCGATGTACCGGCGCCGCTCACCTCGTCGAGAGCCCGTTCCATCTCGGGGCGATGCCGGTGCGTCAACACCTTGTAGGCAGTTGCTGACTCATCTATGACGCCAAACCGTAGTTCCTCAGATGCCGACCTTCCCGCACCAGAAGCGCCCGTCAACGCGTTTACGACAATGCCTTCTGGTATGACGAGCCCGTCAGCGAGCAGAGGCGCTAGCGGAATAGCAACAGATGTTGGAAAGCAGCCCGCAACAGCCACACGGTCTGCGGCCTCGATCCGGCTTCTAAACAGTTCAGGAACCCCGTACGCCCACGATCCGAGTTGCTCGGGGAACGGATGCGCGACCCCGTATGCCTCGAGGTAACGCCGCGCTGTGTCGAACCTGAAATCGCTCCCTAGATCAACGATCTTCGCTCTGCTGCCTGCGAGCGCCATCGCTGGCTGGCTTGAAGCGCCATGTGGCAACGCCATGAATACGATGTCGGCCGCACCGACAACATCGACGTCGAACCCGTCAAGTCGTCGCTCCCCCCCGCTCAAGTTTGGGTGCACCGATACAAGCTGCTGACCCGCCTTGGTGTTTGCTCCAAGATGCACCACACTAAATCTCGGGTGTGCGTCGAGAAGCCGGATGAGCTCACCCCCCGCATACCCGGAAGCCCCGAGAATCGCTGCTGTGTACATTGTTCGCCTCCACCAACAAACCTAAGTATACGCATATGCAGTTATATATGCGTAATGCGGCGTGTTGTGAGAAGGTTGGCGCTTCTGGGTCCTACGACGCGCTCTCTCCCCAGCGATCGAGCATCGCGTATGCCTCTTCCGTTGAGTACGGGCCCTCCTCGATTCGTCGTTCAAGCAGCATTGCCATGATCCGACCAACCTCCCTACCTGGAGGGATATCGAGGTATGCCATCACGTCGTTCCCGTCAATAGGGGACCTGAGGCTGTCGAGCTCCTCCTTTGCGCGGAGTTCAGCAATACGCAACTCGAGCTCGTCGATCCTGTTCGCAATCGTGCGTGCGCGCCGCTTGTTCCTCGTGGTCACATCACACCGTACGAGCTCGTTGAGGTCTTCGAGCAGGGGACCAGCGTCGCGCACATACCTTCGGATCGCAGAGTCAGTCCAACCCATCTTGTAGGTATGTGGCCGCATATGCAAAAAAACAAGCCGTGAAACGTCCTCCGTGAGGTCCTTTGGGTATCGCAACTCCTGCATGCGCTTACGAGCCATCCGCGCGCCAACCACCTCGTGGTGATGAAATGAGACACCGCCCTTCCCGAACTCGCGAGTCTCTGGCTTCCCGACGTCGTGAAACAGCGCAGCGAGTCGCAACCTCAGTCTGGGACTCGTGTTCCCGATCACCGCAATCGTGTGCGCCAATACGTCCTTGTGCCTATGCACCGGATCCTGCTCCACAGCTAGGGCAGGTACCTCTGGGATGAACTCTTCCGCTAAGCCAGTTCCAACCAACGCCTCGAACGCAGCAGCGACGTGCGTGCCTGTGATCAGCTTGTCCAGTTCGGCCGCTATCCGTTCGGCTGAGATGATCGAGAGGCGCCCCCTCATCTCGGCAACAGCGGCAACCGCACCCTCATCCGGTTCGAAACCGATCGTCGACATGAAGCGAAACAGCCTCAGCATGCGAAGCGGATCGTCGCCAAACGAGACGTGCGCATCGAGGGGCGTTCGCAACACCATGGCCGCCAGGTCGACAAGACCGCCAAACGGATCCACCATCTCGGGAACCTCATCACCAGACGATGGCACCTTCAGTGCCATTGCATTCACGGTGAAATCGCGCCGCGAGAGGTCTTCCTCGATGTTGTCGCTGAATGTGACCATCGGCTTCCGAGAGTCGTCGCGGTACGTTTCGGACCGCAACGTCGTGATCTCATATTTCTCTCCGTCACGCACCAACCCGATCGTCCCGAATGCCTTTCCAGCCAGGTACAGAGAGTGTGCCCACGGCCCGGCAATCGTCGCAATCTGCTCCGGCCTCGCGTCAGTCGTAAAATCGAGATCGGAAACATCTCTGTCCAATAGCGCATCCCGAACGGATCCCCCAACGAGGTACAGATCGTGACCTGCGTCCTCGAACATTCCTGCGAGCATGACCACGTCGTCGGTCAGAATCGCTCGGAGACGATCAGGGACTCTGCTCATCCGCTCACCCGCCCACGGTTGGCCAATTCGTCCGCATACTCGTTCCACCTAAACCCGACGTGGGCCTTGATCCATGTCACCGACAAATCGGGCCGGCCCTTGAATGCCGTATACGCCTGCTTCACGAGGTCGAGATTCTCCACGGGCCCGTTCTTGCGCTTCCATCCGCGCCGCTCCCAACCCTCGGCCCACTCGTTGATCGTCCGAACAGCGAGGTTGGAATCTGAGTACACCGTTGCCTCTCTGCCTGGCGGAACGAGGTCAACCGCATGAATGAGTGCGGTGAGTTCCATCCGGTTGTTCGTCGTCTCCCCACCGTACCCACTCGCCTCGGAGACGATTTCGTTGTCCACGACATACACGGCTCCCCATCCGCCTGGTCCTGGATTCGGCACTGCACTCCCATCGGTGAACACACCTGTGACAGGATCGTCGACGGGGCCTCTCATCGAGACAGAGCGTTTCGCTGGCCCACCTGTCGCGTTCTTGCACGACAGGCACGTCTTCGGCGTCCACCCCGGGTACCGATCGAGAACGGTATCAGGCAGAGAGAAGTTGCTGCCGCACTGTGTACACACAAACTCTGGCATGGCCGAGAGAGTAGACAACGAACGAACGCACTAGCGCCACGACTGTCGACCCCTGAGGGGTCTCACTCCTTGTGGTCTGTCACTGCACCGATGCCTGAGTGTCTCTGAGGTATAGATATCACATGGCCAGGAAGCGCCGGCACATGTACCAAGGACGGGGACAAGACCAGATATGCCGCGTGTGCGAGGCCTGACGAATATTCCTGTGACGGGCCGCTACGAGCTCGACTCACACCAGGCCAATCGGCCCATTCAAGCGCTCTGCGCCCTTGCAGATCCTGCCGCCAGCTTGAAGTCCCTCGGTGAGGTCACAAACGACAACGCGTCAGAGAACGAGATCTCTCTGGCGTCGTATCTCTTTTTGATCGCCTGATCGAACGACTGCATCCCGTAGAACGCACCTTCGGCGATGGTCTCGAACAGGCTCGCTGTTTGGTCAGCGTCGACAAGGCACTCGCGAACAGCGTCGGTGTTGAGCATGATCTCAATCGCCGAAACGCGACCTGGGCCATCGATTTTCGGAATGAGTCTCTGCGAGATGATCGCACGGAGGGACGTCGCGAGTAGCTGACGCACGCGGCGCTCAAGATACGGGGGGAAGGAGTCAAGAATGCGATGCACGGTTTCGACAGCATCGACCGTGTACATCGTCGAGATCACGAGATGGCCGGTTTCGGCTGCGATGAGAGCTGCTTCGATGGTGGCTGCATCACGAAGTTCGCTCACGTAGATGACGTCCGGATCCTGTCTGAAGACTGAAGCCATCCCTGCTGCGAACGACTCGGTATCAACGCCGACCTCTCTCTGTGAAACCACCGAGCGCTTGTCGGCGTGGAGCACCTCGATCGGATCTTCGATTGTGATGATGTTCGCCCTGCGACTCGAGTTGATATGGTCGATCAGTGCCGCGCATGTAGTCGTCTTTCCTGAACTGGTTGGGCCGGTAACGAGGATCAGGCCATTGCGTTCGTCGCATGCCTTGGCCACGATATCGGGAAGTCCTAAGTCGTTAAACGTCATCGAGGAAGGTGCCACAGCTCGAACGACGATGTTGACCGATCCACGCTGTCGATAACTGTTGATCCGAAACCTGCCCAGACCCGACCGACCATACGCAAAGTCGAGCTCCGATGCGTCCGTCATCGAACCCGCAAGACGCTCTGGCACGAGATCAGCGAGTAGGCCTTCGGTATCGGAAGGTGTCAGGGATGGCAACTGCGCGAGATGGAGCGAGCCGTCAATCCGATAGGCCGGAGGTGATCCAACCTTCAGGTGCAGATCAGATCCGCCGATCTCAACGAGTTTCGTGAGTAGCTCGCCAAGCGAGGGAATTTGGTTCGGCACAGATCCTCCACATCAACAATGCCCGCGAGCATGTATCGGTGCACGTTCGGCCGAACTTAACGAAGTTCCCAATAGGTACCCACGTTCTCGACCGCGAGATCTACGAGTCGTCGAGCGGAGCCCGTGAGGCTCTCCGGCCAGGTACCAAACGAGCGAATCCCTAGCAGCCCCTCAACGGTCGCAGCTGATGCCGTTGCGAGCGCGTCGAGGTCGTATCCACCTTCAAGGAATGCAACGACCCTGTCGCTCGGCACCAAGTCTGCAAGCGCACTCGCCATCAATCCGTAATCGTCGGAGTTAAGTCTGAGCCCTCCCAACGGATCCCTGAAATGTGCATCAAAACCTGCGCTTATCAGGATCCAGTCTGGGGCGAACTGCTTCACCACCGAGATGACGATCCCTCCGAACGCAGCGAGGTAGTCGTGCGAAGACGTGCCTCCAGGAACAGGAATGTTGACGGTCGTCCCAGTGCCGGCACCCGAGCCGGTCTCGTTGACCCAGCCCGTCCCCGGGTAGAACGGGAACTCGTGGATGGACACGTATAGGACATCAGGATCGGACCAGAAGGTGTGTTGGGATCCGTTGCCGTGATGCACGTCCCAATCGATAATCGCTACACGCTCACCTGCAGCCTTCAAGTACTGAGCAGTAATCGCGATGTTGTTGAAGAGACAGAATCCCATGGCCTGATGCCGCTCAGCGTGGTGTCCTGGTGGACGAACAACGACGAAGGCCGTGGAGGACTCACCGTGTGTCAATGCATCGACAGCAGCCGGACCGGCACCTGCAGCATGCAGTGCAGCTTCCCAGGATGCTGGAACCGCGAATGTGTCTTGGTCGAACGCTCCCCCTCCATCCAGACACATTCGATGCACCTCGTCGATGTATGAGGCGTCGTGAACGATCTCAAGAAGTGCCCGGTCCACGATCGGGGCTTCAAGGTCGACGATCGACGCGTCGAGGCTGCGCAACCCTGCAAGAGTCGCTGTCACGCGTTCCTTGCGTTCTGGATGCCCGAGAGGCGCTCGGTGCGCAAGGCTGGAATCGTGAGAAACAAGCAACAAAGACACACTCCGATTCTGGCATGCGCTGGGCATGTCGCGATCGGGGGTACATTACAGAGCACGTGGCAGGACTCAGGAAAGGTCATGGCACTAGCAAACACTCCACATCGTGTCTTTCAAAGAGGCACTTGGCCAGGTTCTGTGTCACTTCGTCGGGGGTGGGCGCGCGCTGAGGCGCGTCCTTGGAACGACGTCGTTGATGACGCAACTCTCCGCCTTGTCCGCGGTGGCTCTGGCTTCATCGAGGCCTGCGTCCAACGCCTCACAGAACTCGGTGCGTCAGCAGTTCTTTCGTCACCGCTTGCACCGTCAGCCCGTAGACCGTGGGAGTCCGCCGGTTTCACGAAGCACCTCGACCTTGCACTCATGCGATTGGACCTCGATCCGGCAATTTCTGCGCCGAGTCACCTCGTCGTCAGGGATGACTCCTACGACATGGACATGATGCTCGCTATCGACCACGCGGCGTTCGCCCCCTTTTGGAGGTTCGACCGCAGAGCCCTCGTGGAATCAACACAAGCAACGTCGAAGTCTGCCGTGTTCGTAATCAGGGACGGAAATGAGGGCATCACCGGCTACGCAGTGGTGGGTTACGGGCATGCCATCTCATATCTCCAACGAGTGGCAGTGGACCCTCAATGGCAAGGATCCGGGATGGGACGAAGCCTCATTCGCGCCGCAGCGCGTAGCGCCAAGCGTCACGGTTCGAAGGCTCTGCTGCTCAACACCCAACTAGACAACGAGCAAGCCATCGGCCTCTACGATTCCGAGGGGTACATGCAACTCCCTGAGTCCCTCGCGGTCCTCAAAGCCCGGTAGGCCATGCCTCCGAGACTCCCCGACCGCTACCGGCTGAACATCCGCCTCGGCAGCGACGGGGACATCGAGGAGTGGCTGGCCAAGGACAGCCTCCTCGACAGGCCCGTACTGATCCGCTACCTAGCGCCCGAATCGTCACCGGACCGCCACAAGTCCTTTCTCGAAGCTGTGCGGGCAGCAGCATCCCTCACCGAGATACACCTTCAACGTGTTTTCGCTGCCGGAGATACGACTGCATCCGCGTATTCCGTATCGGAGTGGGACGGCGGAGTGACCATCGAAGACAGAATCCGCGCAGGCGAGGCACTGCCAATCGATGAACTGCTACACAACGCATCTGGGCTGTGTCTCGCCCTTGCGAAGTTCCACGAGATGGGCGGTGTACACGGAGCGATCGACGCCACGGCCGTCCACTACTCGGCTGCGCACCCTGTGAAGCTCGCGGCGTTCGGTCGACAACACGCTTGGAGCACCGCGAGTGAAGACACGATCGCGCTCGCGGAAGTTCTGCGAGCGGCGATCACAGGAACACACGATCGAGGAGCAATGCCCTCTGAGGTCGTTGACGGCGTACCTCTGGCGATCGACGAAGCACTCGCCGCTGGAATCGCAGGAACAATCGATGCGGCAGAACTCGCAAATGCTCTCGCCTCAACCGAGTACATCCCTCCAAAGGAATCCCCTCCTTCTCAGCCGTGGAAAAGCCTGTCCGTGTTCGCCGCCATCGTTGCACTGATCTCTCTGCTAGCGGCGATCGGCCTCGCGGCAGACTTCGATCCAGAATCCCCTTTCCTGTATCCCGTGGCGGGGAAACCGGCCACACCCCAGATCACGGCACCGATAATCGTGACTGAACCAGCCGAGTCCGACGGGCTTCCTGTGACGGCGACGGTCTACGACCCACTCGGTGACGGTATCGAGAGCGACGACGATGTCGGAAACGCCATCGACGGCGTTCGTTCGACGTCATGGTCAACCGAGGCATACTCGCGTCCCATACGAGATATCAAGGATGGCGTGGGTTTAGCGCTCGATGTCGCAGGCACCCCGTCAGCCGTGTTCATCACAGGTACGCCTGGGACAACGTACATTGTCGGTTGGTCCGACAGCCTTCCCGATGATCCCACGCAGTGGGAGCACATTGGACGCGGAACGCTCCAGATCGCGCAGATCAGGATGCAGCTACCCGTCCGCGGTGGCGGGCTGTGGAGAGTCTGGCTAACTGACCTTCCAGAGCAACCAGATGGTTCGTTTCGAAGCGAGATATCCGAGATTCGCTTCACCCGTTGACACCTCTGCGAACAAACACGTCTCTACGCTCTCTTCGAGATGACCGACAGAGCACACCTCGATATTGAACTCGTCGAACGCTATCTCGCCGGCGACGTAGAGGCGTTCAACGAACTCATGAGCGCGCACGAAGACAGGGTCTTTGCAACATGTCTCCGAATGTTGCGAGACAGGGAGGCAGCACTCGACGCGACGCAAGACACCTTCCTGACGGTATTCAGGAAGGCCAACCGCTTCCATGCGAAGGCTGCGTTCTCAACCTGGCTCTACCGAGTATGCGTGAACACCTGCTACGACTACCTCCGTCGAGAGAAACGCACCCAGGCGGCCGCACTTCCCGACGCTCACGATGCTCCAGATATCTCGGCTGGGGACCTGCTCGAGTCAGCCGAGGTACGGCCAGACATCGAATCCGCCCTTCTCGAGCTCACTGCGGAATTCAGATCAGCCGTTGTACTCGTGGATCTTGAGGGTCTATCCCTTGAGAAGGCGAGCGATATCCTCGAAGTGCCATTGGGAACGATCAAGAGCAGGCTGTTTCGAGCAAGGAAGCAGCTTGCGCAAACTCTCGGGAACCTAAGACCCATAGACGAGCATCCAAACGGTGACACCGGAGCAACATGAACGACACCGACATCGGAATCATCCTCGCACTCGCTCAGGGACACCTGAGCGGGCAGGCCAAGACGGACGCCCTTGCCTACGTGAGGGCTAACAGCGAGCTCTCGGCCGAGCTTGCGTCCCAGATCGCTGCACTCGATGCCTTGCAGTCGGTCGGTTCCCCGTCGATGACCGATTCGGAGCGCACCGTGTTGCGCTCCAACCTCATCGAGGAACTCCACCTCGACGCAGCTCCGTTGATCCCTTCTCTACGGAAGCGACGTACATCGTTTTGGCAGCCCGTGATAGGTCTCGCATCTGCCGCTGCTCTTGTCTTGGCGATCCTTGTCGTACCAGGCATGCTGAGCTCAGGCCAGGACGAGGCCACTTTCCAACTTGCTGCGAGAGATCAAGGCTCACAGTCGGGTGAAAGCGGCACGGATTTAGACGAGTCCACGCTCACATCCGTGGCAGCAGCCGAATCGATCGAGTCGCTCGACAACTTCGACACTGAAGACGGCAGCTTCGGGAGCGCATTGGCCGATGAGGATGTCCTCAACGTGTATGAGATCGCCAAGGAGGACCTGCCAGAACTTCTCGATATCGTCGTGACCGAGCGTTCCTCCCAGGAGCGATCCGACGAGAAGCTCGCACGGTTTCGCTCCTCAGCAGTCACTCCGATCGACCTCGCCGCTCTCAATTCCTGCCTGGACCAACTCTTTGAGACGTTACCGGATGCCGAACTGACTCCCCTGGCTGTCACGACCGGTCAGCAGGGTCGAATCGTGCACCTCGGCGTCGACGAGGGAACCGGCATCGATCGCCTCATCAGCGTCGACCTCGGCACGTGCTCAATTGTTGGCACGACTCCATAGCGGACGCCGACATCGGCTACCTGACTAGGCTGTGACGCCATGGCTGAACCGAATCCACCCCTTTCGAGCCGGGCTGCCGACCTGCTTGAGACGGTCGCACACAGAGTCCGCGAACTCACCGTCGACAAGGTTGCAACCGGCATCACCTGGGTGGCAGCCGGATTGGTTCTCCTGGTAGCTGGCACTCTTGCTGTGTTCTGGCTCCTGATCGGAATATTCCGTGCTGCAGGAACGCTTATCGGTACGGAAGCAGCATACGCCGTGGTGGGCTTGATCCTTCTCGTCATAGGAGCCTTCCTCTGGTCACGGCGATATCCCAAGGATCGCGCATCACAACAGGAGTGATAATGACTGAAAGAGTTCTCATCATCGGATCAGGTCCCGCCGGCCTGACGGCAGCCATATATGCCGCCCGAGCCGGACTCGATCCTCTCATGATCGAAGGCGTCGAGCGGGGTGGCCAACTGATGATCACCACGGATGTCGAGAACTTCCCTGGCTTCCCAGACGGGATCATGGGCCCGGATCTCATGGATCAGATTCGTAAGCAGGCAGAGCGGTTCGGAACACGCATCATCAGCTCTGATGTGACTGACGTCGAGTTTTCCGAGAGACCTTTCAAGGTATCGATTGGCAAAGATCTCTATGAGGCCGAGTCGGTCATTATCACGACGGGAGCGTCGGCCCGCTGGCTGGGTGTCAAGGGTGAGGACAGGCTACGCGGCTACGGCGTCTCGGCGTGTGCCACGTGTGATGGGTTCTTCTTCCGCGACAAGGAACTCGTCGTTGTCGGTGGCGGCGACAGCGCTATGGAGGAGGCAATCTTCCTCACGAGATTCGCATCGAAGCTGACCCTTGTACACAGAAGAGACAAGTTCCGAGCATCGACGATTATGTCGGAACGGGTGATGAATCACCCGAAGATCCAGGTTGCATGGAACGCTACTGTCGACGAAGTTCTCGGAGACGACCTCGTCACTGGCGTCATTCTTCGAGATACGGTGACGAACGAAACGCGCGAGTTGGCAACCGACGGCGTGTTTGTGGCCATCGGCCACTCACCCAACACGAAGGTGTTCGTCGGTCAGTTGGAACTCGACGAGGCCGGATATATTGTCACTACTCCCGGACAAACCCGTACGTCCGTCGTCGGCGTATTTGCAGCTGGCGATGTCACGGACAAGGTCTATAGACAAGCAATCACGGCCGCAGGTCTCGGGTGTCAGGCAGCACTCGATGCCGAACGTTGGCTCGAGGCGTAGGCCAGAAGGAATCGGCATCGTACCTCTGTCGTTGGCATGGGTACAGACAAGAGGAGACGACATGGGTCAGAACACGACCACAGTTACCGACGGCGACTTCGCCGCGATCGTGGCATCCGATATCCCTACGCTGGTTGACTTCTGGGCCGAGTGGTGCGGTCCCTGTAAAATGATGGAAGGGCCTCTCGACGAACTCGCCGGCGAGAACGTGGGAAAGTTGACGATAGCCAAGCTGAACGTCGACGAGAATCCATCAACGATGAGCGCATACTCAGTGATGAGCATCCCGACGCTCATCGTGTTCCAGAACGGTGAGGAAAAGAGGCGATTCGTCGGCGCTCGTAGCAAGCGTCAGCTGCAGACGGAACTCGCTGATTTCCTCGACTGACACCTCGTCCTGCATCGCCTGAATCCGTGAGGCTGTATCACCAGAACGATCGTGGCGAGCCCGTCCGCGATATCCAAGATCGAATCTCCGCGCTGGGGTTCAGCTTGCACGACGACGGTCGAGGAATCTTCGGAGAAGGAACCCGCGACGCGGTGGCGGCATTTCAATCGGACCGCGGACTTCCCGTCGATGGCATCGTTGGCCCCGACACGTGGCGTTCACTCGTCGATGCCGGGTACCGGCTTGGTGACCGCATGCTATATCACCGTGTCCCCATGATGCGGGGTGACGACGTGTCGGAGCTTCAGTCTCACTTGAATGCTTTGGGATTCGATGCTGGCAAGGTTGACGGCCTCTTCGGCCCTGCCACGTTGCGGGGTCTTCTCGATTTCCAGCACAATCGAAGTCTTGCTGCAGACGGCATCGCCGGCGAGCTCGTCACCGGTGAGCTTCGCCTCGTCGAAAGGGCAACACGCAAGCCAGGGAGGGAAGCGGTGAGGGAACACCAGTGGCTACAGTCCCTGCCGCACTCGATCGCGGGTCAGAGGGTCTACATCGATCCAGAGTGTCGTACCGACCTTGAGGCAGAGGCAGCTTGGATTGCCGCTGTCGAAGCCAGCGCTTGCCTGCAGCTACTCGGTAGTCACCCAATCATTAGCAGGAGCATCGATACCGCTCCGCCACCGATCGTTAGAGCTGAGCGTGCAAACCGACTCAACGCACACATCGTCATCGGGTTCTTTGTTCCCCAGGATGGAGAAGAGGGAGTCTTCTACTTCAGTTCTGAACACAGCAGGTCCGAAGCGGGAATGGCGATCGCCGGGGCGGTCGCCGAGCGACTCGGTCTCGTCCATGCGGGCCGCACGCTGCCGATTCTCAAGAACACACGGTCGCCGGCCGTCGTCGTGTCCGTTCGTGCGATGAACCGCAGAGTCGGCCGCGTTGTGGCGAACGTCGTCGCATCGCTGTACGAAAACAGGTCGCTCTCTCAGGCAGACGGCTCGAAGAGGTGACGGTAGATCCTCTCAAGGTCCTCCGGTGAGGCGTATCTGATGGTGATCTTGCCGCCTTTGCCGCGGTAGTCGATGCTCACCTTGGTCCCGAGACGCTCTTGCAGCCGCTCCTCGAGTTCGATGATCGCCGCAGGACGGACACGTCGCTTCGAACCCGTTGGTCTTCCCGACTCTGTCGATCTGAGGCGAATGGCCTCCTCAACGCGCCTCACCGTCCAGCCTTGCTCAACTGCCCGCTTCGCAATGTGAAGTGCGAACGCCTCGTCGTCCGTACCGAGCAGAGCCCGTGCATGCCCCGGCGTGAGATCCCCTGCAACGAGCATGGACTGGATTGCACCAGGAAGCGCAAGAAGGCGAACAGTGTTCGACACCGCGCTGCGAGACTTCCCGAACTGTCCCGCAACCTCGTCGTGGGTCATTCCATAATCTTCCATAAGGTGTTTGAATGCCGCTGCCTCTTCGAGTACGGAGAGGTCCTCGCGCTGCAGGTTCTCGACGAGTGCCTCCGTGAGGTTCGTCTTGTCGTCCGTCTCCCCCCGGACAACTGCGGGAATCCGTACCAGGCCCACTTGCCTGGCCGCACGCAGCCTTCTCTCTCCAGCAACGAGGACATACCCTTCCCCGTCTGGCCTAACCACAATCGGTTGGAGAAGGCCTACAGACGCTATCGATGACGCCAGCGCGTCGATGCCGGCCTCCTCGAAGTCCCTCCGTGGTTGGCCCGGGTTGGGACGAATGTCGGCGACTTTGATTTCTGCGTATCCGGCTTCGGGATGGTCCTGTGGGATCAGGGCGTCGAGGCCCCGCCCCAGTCCACTCTTACGTGCGGCCATGGCGTCTCCTGAACTCTCGTGCCAACTCCCTATAGGCAATGGCTCCCCGCGACATCGGATCGTAGGCCTCGATCGGCTCCCCGTACGATGGCGCCTCACTCAGGCGAACCGTCCGCGGAATCACCGTCTTATACGAGGTAGAACCGAAGTGCTCCCTGACCTGGGCTACAACATCGCTCGCCAATTTCGTACGCCCATCGAACATCGTCAACACAACACCCTCGATCTCCAGTTCAGGGTTAAGGTTTGTCTGAACGAGACTGATGTTCCGCGTCAACTGACTCACACCCTCAAGTGCGTAGTACTCGCACTGTATTGGAATCATGACCTCGTCTGCGGCAGCGAGGCCGTTGACCGTAAGCAGGCCGAGCGACGGTGGACAGTCGATCAAGATGAAGTCGTACTCGTCCACAACACGAGCGAGCGCCTGCTTGAGGCGCAACTCTCTTGAGAACATCGAGACCAACTCGATCTCTGCTCCTGCAAGTTCGATCGTAGCAGGCACAAGGTGGAGATTTCGAACGGATGTAGGTTCGAGAACGTCGGCGAGGGGAGCGTCGTCTACGAGAACCTCATAGGTCGACTGGTCGATCGACACGCGATCAACACCGAGGCCTGAGGTTGTATTTCCCTGGGGGTCCAGGTCGACGATCAGGACCCGTTCCTCCTGGAAAGCAAGGCCTGCCCCGAGGTTGATGGCGGTCGTGGACTTGCCGACGCCACCCTTCTGATTGGCGATCGCAACGATCCTGCCGTCAGACATCGTCCGGTGTACTCCTCACTGTAAGGTCAGCCGTGATGCATCCTAAGGAGCCAGACTGGAGAGTCAAGCACTCCACTCCCCTCGGATGACAGCGCGAACGTAATACCCTTCGGTGGACTACCGATGGATGGCTCCGCTCGGCGTCGAGATACGTTGAGTAAACCAACGCCGCCCACCGCCGTCCGCTTCTCTGTGACGATAGCTGCCTCCGCAATAGGCAGCGAGGCACGAAACGTCACGACGTCACATACATCCGTCACGCTGCGTACATCAACGTTGGCCACGACCACGTTCGCGACCCCCAGGATCCGTATCGCTCGCTTCGCGAGGTGACATCGGCGCCCAGATCTATCGATGAGCGTGAAGTTGAGGTCAGGTAGAGCAATCGCCAACGGAATACTTGGAAGGCCGACGCCGCCGCCCACGTCGAGTACCGTCTTCGTACCTGCGGGGAACCCAACCAGGTAAGCCAGGGAGTCGACGATGTGTCTATCGAAGAGCCGCTCTCCCTCGTTCGGACCGATCCCCCCAGCCACAATCGCCTCTGTCGAGAGCCACTCCTCGTATCGCAACAAGGAAGCCCGCTGGTTGGGAGTCAAATCGACTCCCAACCAGCGGGCCATCACGTCATACTGCTTGTTGCGATGTTTCACGTGCAACAGTAACCGGCTCGCTACCCACTCTGTTTCACGTGAAACACGGATTCACTCGTCGTCGACGTAGGCGATGACGACAGCTCGCCGGGGGTCCTCGCCCTCGGAGTACGATCGCACGCCCTCGATCTCGGCAACGGCGTCGTGAACAACCTTGCGGTCTGCAGGGTTCATCGACTCGAGCATGACCTCGTTCTGGTCCTCAATGACCTGCTCCGCCAATTTGCCGGCGTATATCTTGAGGGCTTCGCGTCGACGCTCCACGTATCCACCAATATCAATCCGCATTCGGGGTGCACCGTACGTCTTTCGCTGCACAACCGTTCGGGTGAGCTCCAGCACGGAGTACATGACCGATCCCTTCGGTCCGATCAAGGCCTCCGTCTGCTCGCCCGTCACGTCGAGGTACAGCACGTCATCGTCAATACGTGTCTCGATGGCACCCTCGAGGCCGAAGGCGTCAAGCAAACCACTGATAAAGGATGCGGCGACCTTCGCCTGTGTCTCGATCGGAGCTTCCTCGGGACGGTCGGTTCTCTGCTTTTGTTGAGGCTCGGCTTGTGGCTCGGGCACCTTCTTCTCCTGACGCCGCTTCGGGTTACTCTGATTCTGTCGAGGCTTCCTGCTTTTGGCCTGGTTGTCGCCTGTGGTCTGCTTCGTGCCGTTGCGCTGGCTGTCAGAACCGCTCTGTCGACCTCTGCGATTGCCCCGGTTCCTCCGCCTGCGCTTCGGCGCACGCGTGACCTTGACGATCGCCTCCCTGCCGCCCATGCCCAGAAAGCCTGGTTTCGGCTCCTGAATTACCTCGACCCGCGCATCTTCCACCGATGAGAGGCCAAGTTCCCCGAGAGCGACTTGCACGGCCAGATCGACCGATTTCCCTTGTACTTCAACCCACTCCATCGGGTTACTTCCTTCGTTTGCGGTTGCGCTTCTTGCTCGCATGTGGTGATGGTCCGCTGCTCTCGGGCTCGTTGGAATCGACGTCCACGCCCTTGCCGCTCGTCTCGCCGCCGTCTTCGTTGTGGGACCGCAGGATGATGGCCTGCTGTCCGACGCGGAAGATATTCGACGTGGCGAAGTAGAGCCCCAGACCCGTTACAAAATTCCAGGAGATGAGACCGAAGATCACTGGCATGAACTTCATTGCGTTCTGCATCCCCTGCATCTGCGATTTCTGTGACGGATCGTTGTGGTCACCATCATTGCGACGCTTCGTCGTCTGAAGCTGCTGGTAGTAGCCAGCAACGACGATGGCCGCTATCAATACGATGTAGGGCAGAGCACCCACGATGTTGCCAAAGTCGACCGCCTGACTGGGTCGAACCATCAGATTCATACCCAGGAAGGTCACATGGTCGAACTGCTTCGAGGAGAAGTCGACGCCCTCCCGCAGCGTCGACGTCAGGTTGCCCGATGCGTCGACGGTGTACAGCGCTCGGTTCGCAGACTCGATGACACCGCTCAGGGTAGATCCATCGGGGATACCCCATCCCTGCCAGAGCACCCGATAGAGAGCGAACCAGATCGGCATCATGATGAGCAAGGGGAGGCAGCCCGCTGCCGGATTGACGCCGCGTTCCTTGTAGAGCTCCATCAATCGCTTGTTCAGCTCTTCCTTCTGGCCTTTGAACTCCTTTTGGAGCTTCTTGACCTCGGGCTGGATCTCTCCCATCGCGCGCATGGACTTCGTCTGCTTAAACGTCAAAGGGAAGAGCAGGAGGCTCACCGTAAGAGTGAGCAGGATGATAGAAATACCATATTCTGGAATAATGTCGTAGTAGAACGACAGTGTGGTCCCGAGAACGTCGAGCAATAGCTCCCACGGATTCACGAAGGACTCCCTTCGGCTGTCTGGGTTCGGTCTCTATGTGACCCCGGTACGGGATCGAATCCACCTTCGTGGAACGGGTGGCACCGGGCAATTCGCTTGACACCGAGCCAGGAACCTCGTGCGGCACCGTGCACCTCGATCGCCTCATGTGTGTAATGAGAGCAAGTGGGGTAGTAGCGGCAGTTACTTCGCAACAACGGTGACACCAACTTCTGATATCCGCGAACGAGCAACAAGGCGCCCCTAGAAAGAGGCCCAATCCTTGAGGTCTGTTGCTCAGCCACGCTGACTCCTCGGGTTGATCACGGAGTCACCTGGCTGAGCAGCCCGATCAACCCAGTTGACCAATGTCGCGAATGGTGCATCAAGGACTTCTGGCGTTGCAACAAAGACATAGGCCGTTTCCGGGCGAAGGCGTGCCAGTCGAGCGGCCGCACGAAGTCTTCGCTTCGCTCGATTTCGTGCAACTGCATTTCCAACCTTCTTCCCTGCAACAAACCCGGCCTCAGGCTGTGTCGAGCTTCCTCCCGCGGTAAACACCACGATCCCTCCGCATCGGCGCATCGACCCCGCACGGTACATTGATCGGAATCGGGATCCGGGACGGAGCGAGACGTACAACCGAACCCTAAGCGGAGAGTTCGTGACGGCCCTTGGTGCGGCGACGCTTAACGAGTGCCCGCCCCGAGCGGGTGCGCATGCGCACCCGAAAGCCGTGCTTGCGCTTACGGCGGCGATTATTTGGTTGATAGGTACGCTTCATGATGAGGTAGTCCCTGGTTGGGGAAGTCGCGGTACATCCGTGAGATCACGAATCGGGAGCATTCTAGGGACATCGTGCCCGAAACGACACATCGATCGAAGTGCGCGAAAACTAGCAAGGTGTCGCGAAACACAGAAGAAGGCTGTTTCAGGCAAACACCGGTAAACCGTCCCGTTGCACCCTATCGATACGCCTGCTAGAAACCCTTGCGCCACAACGCTTTTAGCCTGTCCACCCTCATCAGCACTCTACCAAGTACCGACGAATTTCTCACTCTTGCCGTGCTTCGACGACCTTCCCTATGCTCGCCTTCACTCCACCGGCGGATGTCCGCTCTTCCCCCCAAGGAGTACAAGCCTTTGTGGTTATGGCACACCTTCTCCACATCCTGTGGATAGGTGTGTGGACAGTTTTATCAGTGTGGCGCAAGCCCGATTGGAGTACAGGTCGTGGGAGTCACCGAGACGCCTCGCGGAGTTGTAAGTGCACAAATCGAATTGTTCCACAGCCGCCTCAGAGACGTTATCGGCATAGCGAAGTGGGAGACATGGATCAGACCACTTGCGATTGAGCGAGAAGATGAGAGCCTCACCCTTGAGGCACCTAACCGATTCAACGCCACTTGGGTCATCGATAATTACACACACCAAATCAACGAGGTTGCCTCCTCCGTCTGGTCGGGCCCCTTCGAAGTCTCAATCACCGTCGCACCAGGACTCGCCGTTCCTGAACCTCTCGACGACCTTCCTCCCTACCAGGCAACCTTCGGCGACACTCTCTCGAACGGACATTCGCCAACACCAACGGCGACCACGAACCTCTTTGCACGCTATTCGTTCGAAAACTTCGTGGTCGGCCAATCCAATAGGTTCGCTCACGCTGCTGCACAGGCCGTTGCAGAACAACCTGGTCGCCACTACAACCCCCTCTTCATCTACGCGGGGGCAGGGCTTGGGAAGACACACCTTCTCCACGCAGTGGGGCAACATCGCCTCGAACTCGACCCCGCGGCCACGGTACGGTATGTGACGTCTGAGACATTTTTCAACGATTTCATCAATTCGATTCGCCGCAAGCGCATGGTCGACTTCAAGGACCGGTACCGCACCGTCAACCTCCTCCTCCTCGACGACGTCCAGTTCTTCGAAGGCAAAGAACAGGTTCTCGAGGAGTTCTTCCACACCTTCAACTCCCTCTATGAGGCAGGAAATCAGCTCGTCATCTCTTCGGATCGTGCCCCGCGCGAGCTTCGAACGCTTGAGGACCGTGTCAGGAGCCGGTTCGAATGGGGCTTGACGACAGACATTCAAAGCCCTGACATAGAGACGCGCCTTGCAATTCTGCGAAAGAATGCCTCGGCTGCTCCCACCCCTGTACCAGACGACGTTCTGGAATTCATCGCACAGAACGTTGCCGACAACATCCGCGAGCTGGAGGGGGCACTGACACGCGTCACCGCGTTTGCGACGTTGACCAACGAGCGGGTAACCCTAGATCTCGCATCCTCCGTGCTTCGTGACGTCGTCCAACTCCAGGCGTCGGCACCCCTCACAGCCGATGTCATAATCTCCTCAGTCGTGCAGTACTACGAGATTCCCCGTTCCGATTTGACAGGGAGTTCCAGAAAACAACCTTTAGCGCGTCAGAGACAGATCGCAATGTACGTCTGCCGAGAGCACACGGACCTCTCTCTGCCCCGCATCGGACAGGCCTTCGGAGGGCGTGACCACACAACGGTCATGCACGCTGTCGACAAGATCAAGGGGCTCATTCAGACAGACAAAACAGTGTATGACCAAGTCACAGAGATCACACAGCAACTGGGGACAAGATGATACTTCTCCACACGGGTTTCATCCACACGGACGTGCTTGGGGATATCGTCCAAGATGTGCACAATGCCTGTGGAGGCGACAGGGCTGTCATACCAACGGTTTTGGAGAGATTTCCACAATCCACAGGGCCTACTACTACCACTACTCTTTAAAGAATATTCAGTAGCAACAGCAGGGAAAGAACAACGTGCGAATCAGAGCAGAAAGAGACGATCTAGCCGATGTGCTCGCAAGAGCTTCGAGAGCAGTCGGTATGCGTTCCCCCCTTCCGGTGCTTCAGGGTGTTCTCTGTGATGTTTCAGGCGGCAAACTGACCGTAACCGGTACCGACAACGAAATCACGGTTCGGACGTATCTCGATGTGGAGGTCACAGAGGAGGGGAAGGCGGTCATCCCCGCGAAGTTGGCTGCGGAGGCTGTGAGAAAGCTTCCGCCTGGAGCGGTATCGCTCGCCTCAGTGGAAGGCGGCATCGAGATCACGGGGAGTGGGCCACGCTTCAAACTGCGCGAGATGGTTGTCGAGGACT
Source organism: uncultured Acidimicrobiaceae bacterium (assembly GCA_964460075.1). Lineage (GTDB taxonomy): Bacteria > Actinomycetota > Acidimicrobiia > Spongiisociales > UBA5794 > JAMBLL01. The sequence goes on along the minus strand of CAYWPC010000002.1, from coordinate 56,157 downwards.
ACCCGAAGATTGTCGATGCCGAGCTGAACGATGCCGTTACCGTCGACGGGGCGAAGGTTATCAAAGCTCTCTCCCAGGTGGGGGTTGCGGCTTCGACAGACGATGCTCGCCCGACTCTGACGGGGGTTCTCTTCGAAGCGATAGAGGATTCGCTTCGACTTGTGGCGACAGACTCGTACCGGCTCGCTGTCAAGGACGTTCCTGGCGTTGCGGCGCAGGGTTCGAAACTCGTCCCGTACCGCGCTCTACGCGAACTTGGCAAGACCGTTGGTGGCGGGGAGATGCGCATTGCACTCGGGGAGAGGGAAGCGTCCTTCGTGACCGATCTGGGTCGGATGACGGCGCGGATCATTGATGCAACATTCCCGAACTACAGGCAGCTGCTCCCGAAAGGCCACATCAATCGACTGATCGTGGACAAGGCGATGTTTCTTGAGGCCGTTGGGAGAGCGGCTCTTGTCGCAGAGGATCACATCCCTGTTCGCCTGGCGATGCACAGCGGCGGTGTGGAACTAAGCGTTATTCGCCAGGAGGTTGGAGAGGCCACCGAGTTGTTGGAGGGTGACTACACGGGTGACGACATGACGATCGCTTTCAACACACGGTATCTCACGGATGCGATCAACGCAGTAGAGGATGAGAGGGTTGCGATCGAGACGAGTGATCCCTTGAAGCCAGGCCTCATTCACGGGGGGAACTCAACAGATTTCCGGTGCCTCCTGATGCCGGTGCGCCTCTGAGCGGGGCATGCACCTCGCATGGCTCGATCTCAAGGACTTTCGGTCATACGAGGAGCTGCGGTTTGAGCCGGGACCAGGCATAAATGTTCTCGTAGGCGATAACGGTGTCGGGAAGACGTCCATCCTCGAAGCAGTCGGCTATCTCGGGGCGATGAAGTCTTTTCGATCGGTCCCCGATGCTGCGCTCGTGCGCGATGGAGCCACTTCCGCGGTACTTCGCGGTGGCTTCGGAGGGGGGCCGACAGAGACGACCGTCGAGGCAGAGATCCCCACCACAGGGCGAAGAGCTGTCCTCGTCAACCAAAAACGGCCACAGAGATTGAGAGACATGTTGCTCTTGATACCGATCGTTGCCTTCCTTCCAGATGATCTGGATGTCATCAAGAGAGGACCTGGCCTAAGGAGGGAGTATCTCGACGACCTTGCTTCCAGGCTGTGGCCGCAAGCAGGTGCAGACCTCGGTGATTACGAGCGGGCGCTCAGGCAACGCAATTCGCTGCTGAAACAGGGGGGTAGAAACACGGACGCAACCACACTGGATGTGTGGGACGAGAGGCTTGCCGATGCCGGGGCGAGGGTGTTGCTCCACCGCAGGGCGGTCATGACGGAGCTTCGAGATCGTCTCGCACATGCGTACAACGTGGTTGGAGGTGCAGGGTCGTTGCGATGGGTGTACCGCTCTGGTTGGGGGTCCGATGAGGCTTCGAATCTTGCGGGCCTGACGAATGCGCTGCACACGGCACTTATGGAGCGCCGCGGTAGGGACACCGAGATAAGGACAACCACCGTGGGGCCACACAGAGATGAGCCCGATCTGTTGCTAGATGGGAGGGCAACGAGGACGAGGGCATCCCAGGGAGAGCAACGAACGGTCGCGCTCTCCCTGCGCGTCGGTGCGTACAGGGCGATCGAGGAGATCAGGATGCAGACGCCCATCTTGTTGCTCGACGACATCTTCTCCGAACTCGACGAGGAACGTGCAGGGCGCGTGTTGTCGCTCATGCCACAAGGCCAGGTTTTTGTCACAACCGCACGAGACAATGAAGTACCGATTGGAGGACGCCGTTGGTCGGTGAGAGATGGAAGGGTCTCATGATGCGAGCGAAGTACCTCGAGGGGGGTAAGAAGAATGAACCTGTCGAGATCACCGAGATTCTCGGCAAGGTGATCGAGCACGCCGCGGTCGGCATCGATGTGCGTCAGGCCGACATGATTGACGGCTGGGACGGCTTTGTTCCGGATGATTGGAGGGGCTCGACGCCGATCGGAGTCCGCGAGGGGGTGCTCCTCATCGAGGTCCCAAACGGCACAGCTGCTGCGTTCCTTAGGTATCAGAAGGCAGCCCTCCTCGGTGTCATTGCACAGGAGTATGGCGACGACGTCGTGACGTCCGTTCGGGTCATAATCGCCCGGTACTGAATCGCCCGTTTACCCGTACGGAGAAAGGGTTTTCGTGGTTTTGCCGCTATACTTACAGGTGTGTTATCAGCCCGAGCGTTCCCGCACACGCGGAGGACGAAAGGAGCCCCGTGAGTAAACGAAAACGTGCGTCAAGCGCGTCTTATGAAGCCGATTCGATTCAAGTTCTCGAAGGGCTTGAGGCGGTTCGACGGCGCCCTGCGATGTACATCGGTTCGACTGGGCCCAGGGGTCTCCATCACCTCATCTGGGAAGTTGTTGACAACGCTGTGGACGAAGCGATGGCAGGTTTCTGCAGCAGAATCGACGTGACACTCTTGGGCGACGGCGGTGTGAGGGTGAGGGATAACGGACGAGGCATCCCTGTTGACAAACACAAGGTTACGGGCCTGCCTGCGATCACGACGGTGCTCACAACGCTGCATGCAGGCGGAAAATTTGATTCTGACGCCTACCAGGTGTCAGGGGGGCTCCACGGTGTCGGCGTCTCGGTCGTCAACGCCCTGTCATTGCGCACGCACGTCGAAGTTGTTCGCGAAGGGAGCCTTTGGGAGCAGAGCTTCGCGCACGGTGAGCCGACGGCGAAACTCAAGAAGGTCAAGCCCATGAAGCGGTCGGGTACCCAGGTCACGTTCTGGGCAGACCCTGAGATCTTCGAGGAGACGACGCAGTATTCGGCCAAGACGGTCGTCAACCGGTTGAGAGAGATGGCCTTCCTCACGAAAGGCCTCGAGATCCACTTCCGCGATGAGCGGGGAGACGAACCGTATGAAGAGACCTTCCGCTACTCGGGAGGCATCATCGACTTCGTGAAGTACCTGAATGCAACCCGTGAGCCGATCCATGGGCAAGTCGCGTACTTCGAACACGCAGACGACCAAGCAGAGGTTGCGATCGCCTTGCAGTGGACGAGCAGTTACACGGAGACGGTCCTGTCGTTTGCTAACAACATCAACACGCACGAGGGGGGGACCCACGAAGAGGGGTTTCGCACCTCTCTCACGCGAGCCATCAACGATTTCGCACGGTCGAGAGGCATCTTGAAGGAGAAGGACAAGAACCTCGAAGGCGCAGATGTGCGCGAGGGGCTCACTGCTGTCATCTCAGCGAAGTTACGTGAGCCACAGTTCGAGGGACAGACGAAGACGAAGCTCGGAAACACGGAGGTGAAGTCTTTCGTTCAGAAGGCGATGAATCAGGCCCTTCCTGAGTGGTTCGACCGCCACCCAGGAGACGGCAGGAAGATCGCGGACAAGGCTTCGTCTGCAGCAAGGGCACGGTCGGCGGCACGCCAGGCGCGCGACCTGACGAGACGTAAGAGCTTGCTCGAATCCGCTGGGCTGCCGGGAAAGCTCTCGGACTGTTCCTCGAAGGACCCGGAAGAGTCAGAGGTGTTCATTGTCGAGGGTGACTCCGCAGGCGGCTCGGCGAAGCAGGCGAGAACGTCCGAGTTCCAAGCGATTCTCCCCATCCGAGGCAAGATCATCAACGTCGAGAAGAACCGTCTTGCCAGGGTGTTGCAGAACAACGAGATTCAGTCACTTATCACAGCCATCGGTACCGGCATCGGCGACGAGATGGACATTGCGAAGGCGCGGTACCACAAGATCATCATTCTCACGGACGCAGATGTCGACGGCGCACACATACGCACCCTGCTTCTAACTTTCTTCTTCAGGCACATGATCCAAGTCATCGAACATGGCTACGTATACATCGCTCAACCACCTCTGTATTCGGTCAAGATCGGTACGAAGACGACCTGGGTCCAAAACGACGATGAGCTCGACCGGTTCAAGGCGGCCAACCAGGGACGCAAGCTCAACATTCAACGCTTCAAGGGCCTGGGGGAGATGAATGCGACCGAGCTGTGGAACACGACGATGGATCCAGCCTCACGTACGCTGCTGCGGGTGCAACTCGCCGATCAGTTCGCTGCGGTGGAGACGTTTTCTACGTTGATGGGAACCGACGTCGACGCCAGGAGGACCTTTATCCAACAGAACGCAAAAGACGTCCGGTTTCTGGACGCGTAGGGCGAGCGAGCGATCATGGCAAACGAGAACGACTTCCAAGAGCAATTCCAACTCATCGACATCGAACGCGAGATGCAGGACTCGTTTCTCGAGTACGCAATGTCGGTCATCGTATCGCGAGCGCTCCCAGACGTTCGGGACGGATTGAAGCCGGTGCATCGAAGGGTTCTGTACTCAATGTGGGACAGCGGCATTCGGCCAGGGACACCGTATCGAAAGTGCTCCAGGGTCGTTGGAGACGTCGTTGGCTGGTTCCACCCACACGCGCCGGAGGCGGTGTATGACTCGTTGGTCCGTCTCGGCCAGGATTTTGCCTCGCGACATCCTCTCGTTGATCCCCAGGGGAACTTCGGAACAGTGGACGATCCACCCGCGGCGATGAGGTACACAGAGGCAAGGCTCGCGAAACTCGCAGCCCACATGCTCGACGGTATCGACGAGGACACGGTCGATTTCAGGGAGAACTACTCCGGGGAGCGTGAGGAGCCGATATCTCTCCCGTCTCGGTTCCCAAACCTGCTTGTCAACGGCTCGACAGGGATTGCAGTGGGTATGGCCACCAACATGGCTCCGCACAACCTGGGTGAGGTCGTCGACGCGGTGCTGTATGGGCTCAACCACCCGGAGGCGACGGTCAGCGATCTCATGGAGTTCGTCAAGGGACCCGACTTTCCGACGGGTGCCTACATTGTCGGGAACAAGGGTGTTCACGATGCATTGATGACGGGCCGCGGGTCAATCAGAATGCGATCCGTCACCGATGTCGTTGAGATTCGTAAGGGCAGAATTGCGATTGTTGTATCCGAGATTCCATATCAGGTTTCTCGGGACCGCATCACCTCCAAGATCGCCGAGCTCGTGAATGCCAAGACAATCGCCGGCGTAGCCGACGTTCGCGACGAGACGGACCGGCAGGGAACGCGAATCGTCATCGAGCTGAAGCGGGATGCCAACGCACAGGTCGTTCTCAACTTGCTGTTCAAGCACACGCAACTCGAAGATACGTTCGCGGTCAACAACGTGGCGCTCGTCGACGGTGTGCCGCGAACGTTGAATCTTGCTCAGCTCGTTCATCACTACATCGATCATCAACTGGAAGTGATCGAGCGACGTTCACGATTCCGTCTCGCGAAGGCTGAGGCACGGGCGCACATCTTGAGGGGCTTGCTCGTTGCATTGGACAACATCGACGAGGTTGTCCACATTATCCGGGCATCCGAGAACGTCGAAGAGGCTCGAGCGTCGTTGATGAAGCGGTTCGAGCTGTCGGAGATTCAGGCGAATCACATCCTCGACATGCCTCTGCGCAGGCTCACCGCCCTTGAGACAAACAAGCTGCGTGAGGAACTCGCCGAGATCGAGGAAACGATCGCATACCTTGAGAGCTTGCTTGGGGACGAAGCAAAACGCAGGGTGCTGATCGGTGAGGAGATGGCTGAGATCCGTGACAAGTTCGCAGATCGGCGGCGCAGCCGAATCGTCCCAGACAGTGGGGAGATTTCTCTCGAAGATCTCATTGCCGATGAAGAGCTTGTCGTCAGTATCTCGGCTGCAGGTTACGTCAAGTCCGTACTCTCGAAGGCCTATCGAACCCAGGCGCGAGGTGGGAGGGGGATCAAGGGGGCGAACGTGCGAGACGACGATGTCATCGAACACCTCCTGCACACCACGGCGCACGCCTATCTGTTGTTCTTCACCAACAAGGGCAAGGTGTACCGCATTCGGGCTCACGAGATCCCGCGGAAGGACCGCACAGCCAAAGGTGTGCTGACCCAGTCTGTCTTGCCACTCGAACCCGACGAAGCGATCGAGGCCATTATCGACACGAGGGACTATGAGACCAACCGTTTCCTCGTCATGTTCACGAAACGGGGACTCGTCAAGAAGTCGCGTTTTGCCGACTACGACTCGAGGAACCAGGTGCTGGTTGCCATCAAGCTGACGGAAGGCGATGAGGTCGTTGCGGTTCGCCAGACCACAGGTGAGTCACATCTCATGATGTTCACGAAGAACGGTCTCGGTATCCGGTTCTCGGAGAGCGATGTTCGTCCGACTGGTCGTGCATCCCAGGGTGTGCGAGGAATCCGGCTGAGAGAGGGTGACGAGGTCGTGTCTGCCGCTGTCGCCGAGGAAGCGGAGGAAGTACTTCTCCTCACCTCGGGGGGTTACGGCAAGAGGGTGAAGATGAGCGAGTTCCGCGCGCAGAAGCGTGGGGGCGTCGGCGTGATTGCCATGAAGACAACAAGGGTTCGAGGCTATGTGACAGCTGCGCGGGCCGTTTCTGTCGGTGATGAGATCGTCGTCACCTCTTCGGACGGCATCGTCATGCGTTCGGAGGCCAAGTCGATCTCACGGCAGAAGCGACCATCGACGGGCGTCAAGGTCATGAACCTGGCGAAGGGAACGACATTGTCCGCGCTCGCGATCGTCCCGACGGAAGACGACTGACGGAGGGGAAGTCGCTTTGCTCCATACCGGTGACTGTGAGTAGAGGGAACGATTCGCAATCGTGTGACGTCTGAGTGGCAGAGTGCGGGGGGTGCTCGCTCTAGACTGTTGTTTGCAAGGAGGCCTCATGGCGGTTCGCCGGGTACGCCGCATCATTCGGAAGATCGATCCGTGGACCGTCCTCAAGGTCTCGTTGGTCCTCAACGTCATAGGGGCCCTCGTGTGGGTGCTTGGTGTGTGGGTGGCCTGGTCGATCGCCGTCCAGCGAGGCATTCCCGAGGCCTTTGTCGAGTTGTTCGCAAGACTCACGATCGCTGTCACCCCAGACGGGGAGCTGTACTTCAGGGTTGTGGTGATGTTCGCTGTCGTATGGGTTATCGCGGTTACCGCAGCTCTGACGCTGGCAGCAGTGCTATACAACCTCATCTCAGACCTCGTAGGCGGTGTTGAGGTCATCATGTTGGAAGAACTTCCAGAGGTGAACTCCGCTGAACCGCTCAGGCCTCGGCCGGTCATCCACGTCCAGGCGAACGGTGCAGAGACGTCGGCGTTAAGTTCCGAAGAGACTGTCGAATCGCCCCTCTAGCGGGTGTCGGTTCGCAGGACCCAGACCGGAAGCAGTTGCCTGATCCTGGGATGTGTCAGGCGGATCGCCACACGGCGATGTCGAGCTCGAGGCCCATCGCCTTGGCTAAGACCATGCTACTTCGTGTGGATGCATCCTGAATCAACTCGTCGTAGCCGTGATCTGCTGCGACGAGTGCAACGGCAGCGAGGGTGAGTGCCTCGAGGTGAGCAGCGTGATCCGCGACGCCGACGACCCTTTCACCTTGGGGTCCTCTCGCGAGAACAACCGCTCCACCCCACTCGCCTGCCTGGCGTGCCACCAGCTTCCCAGGTGACCGTTCGCTCGCCCAGACCACTCCGACTGGGTCAGGAAACGCTACGGCCGTACCCCTGCGTTGAGGAGATCCTGGCTCGGTCCAGGCAATGGTCACGGAATCCGAGTCGGTGATCGCGGCAGATGGGTGTCGGGCGAGTGCTGGAGCGAGAGCCGATCCGACGTTGGCGCCAGCCACAACCGTCGCGCTGCGTTGGCCCCTGTTGAGGCCAGGTTCGTCAAGCCACAGTACGAGAGGAACGCCGCTCGACGATGTTTGCTCCACGAGGTCGTCCACACGAGTGGTTCCATCGGATACGACCACATCGTAGGAAGAAAGCTCACCTGCGGGTCCCGAGCGACGTCCAGCGCTGCCCTGTAGCGTCTGCATGAATCCGAGATGTGTAACAGAATCTTCAGCCAGAAGAATCCTGGCCGTACGGGAACCGACATCAGTAGCGCTATCGAGTGCGACCCTCATGGCGATGCGATGTCGGCAGGCTCCCAGGAGCCGGCAGGCCGCGGGGGAAGCGTTGCGGGCTGGCGCAGTCTGCGCGTTATGAGAACCGCAATGCCTGCGGCAACGGCCAAGACGATCAGGGGCTTCATACCGACACGATACCGCCCGATGAGTCGTGTCAGAGGCGTCGCGGCGGCGACGGACCACTAGGATGGGCGCGTGCCCCGGACATATCCGGGTGCCCGCATAGAGCGAAGTCCGGTGAGATCCCGGCGCTGTCCCGCAACTGTGATCCTCGACATCGAGGTAGCCAGGCCGCCTCGGTGCCGGGTGGGTGTCGGTCCTTCGGAGGAGAGGGCTCGTAACCGCTTCACGGTCTCCTCCAGTAGAAGGAGACGCTCATGATGCAAAGGATCATCCCTCTCGTAGTGGCCATATCGCTCACGGCTGCTGCATGTTCGTTCGCTGGATCAGCGAACGAAACGGCACCGCCCCAAACATTGTCAACGACGTCATCGACGGTTGAAGAAACAGCGACGACTGTGGTGCAGCAGAACCCGACGTCAACAACACCCCCAGATGCAGGATTTCCCGTCACGATCGACGCACCAAACGGTCCCGTCACTATCGAGTCAAGGCCTGAGCGCATCCTATCCATATCTCCGACGAGCACCGAAGTACTCTTCGCGATCGGAGCAGGGCCACAGGTTGTTGCTGTGGACAATCAGTCCAACTTTCCAACAGACGCCCCCACGAGCGACATCTCGGGCTTCACCCCGAACATCGAAGCGATCGCCTCATTCGACCCGGATCTCGTGTTCCTTTCCTTCGACCCAGGAGATGTCGTAGGCAGCCTCGAAGCGATCGGTATCCCCGTGATTCTTCACCCGACAGCCCGTACGCTCGATGATGCGTATCGCCAGTGGGAGCAGACAGGCGCAGCAACGGGTCGCCTGGCGGAGTCCGTCGCACTTGTGGCGAACACCGAAGCCGCCATCGAGAGGGCCGTGGCCTCCCTACCTGTGGGTGTCGAGGCGTTGACGTATTACCACGAACTTGATCCGACCTACTTCTCTGTTACGTCAGGCACGTTCGTCGGCAATCTATATGCGCTTACAGGGATGACGAACATTGCTGACGCCGCCGATCCTGATGGGTACGGTTTCCCGCAGTTGGCAGCCGAATACATCCTTGATGCCAACCCGGCGCTCATTTATCTGGCAGATACGAGGTGCTGTGACCAGAGCGCCGACACCTTGGCTGCCAGGCCCGGATGGGGAGCGCTGAGCGCAGTCAGAGACGGCGCCGTCGTTGAACTCGACGACGATATCGCTAGTCGGTGGGGTCCGCGGGTCGTCGAATTCGTCGAACAAGTAGTCGCCTCGATCGTCGAACTCGAATTCGCAGACGCATGAACGCCGGTCGCCCTGTCGAAACTCGGCTGCATTGGTGGTGGGTCGGTGGGGCGGCTGCCGCGCTTGTACTGTCTGTGATCCTCGGCGTCATGATCGGCGCCGTCAATCTCTCACCGATCGGCATTGTTCGTTCAGTACTCGACCGACTGCCTGGTGTCGATCTCGACTCTGGTTTCACAGCGAGAGATGAGGCGATTCTCTGGCAGATCCGCATGCCAAGGGTGATTCTCGGCGTCATAGTGGGATCCGTGCTCTCCGGAGCAGGCGCGGCATACCAGGGCGTCTTCAGGAACCCGCTAGCGGACCCGTATCTGCTCGGTGCCGGTGCAGGTGCCGGTCTGGGAGCCATCCTCGCGATCGCCTACGGACCAGACGCGACGAGTTGGGTCGTCGATCCGTTACCACTTGCAGCTTTCGCTGGAGCGATCGGGGGTGTTGCTCTTGCATATGTACTCGGATACTCGGTTCGATCAGGGAGAACATCGGTGACACTCATCCTCGCTGGTGTAGCCGTGGCGTCATTCTTGACCGCTGCACAAACATTCATCCAGCAGCGCGAATCGGACACTTTGCGAGAGGTGTACGGGTGGATCCTCGGCAGCTTGAACACCGCTGGATGGAGTGAAGTGAACTTGACACTTCCCTATGTCGTTGTATCGCTGGTCGTGATCGTCGGCAGCAGACGGCTTCTCGACGTGCTCGCGGTCGGCGACTCGGAGGCGAGCTCACTGGGAGTCAGGCCCGGACGAATCAGGCTGGTTGTTGTAGCCTTCGCGACGCTTGCCACTGCGGTCGTGGTCGCCGTCAGTGGACTCATCGGATTCGTCGGGATTATCGTCCCGCACACCGTCAGGCTCGTAACGTCTGCTTCGTACCGTGTCGTGGTTCCCTTGTCGGTCATGCTCGGCGGTGTCTTCGTAGTGTTTGCAGACGTGATCGCCCGAACCGCTGTCGCCCCGGCGGAGATCCCAATAGGTGTCGTCACCGCGTTCTTCGGTGCACCATTCTTCGCTGTCGTCCTTCGCACAAGCAAGGGTGTGGTCTCATGAGCGATGTCCTGTTCGACTCGGTCACCGTCGACTACGGGTCGGGTCCCGTGGTGTTGGATGTCTCCTTCGGCGTCACCAAGGGCGAATGGTTGGCCGTTGTCGGGCCAAACGGTGCAGGTAAGTCCACTCTCTTGCGAACCCTCGTGTCGTCGGTAGGTCATGGTGGCACGGTATCTGTGGGTGGAGTGGCCGTGTCGACGCTTCATGAGAGGGAGAGAGCTCGAATGGTCTCCCACGTGCCTCAAAGGCCGCAGTATCCACGGGGAATGGCTGTGTTCGACTTCGTGCTCCTTGGGCGTACGCCGTACATGGGGCCGCTCGCTTCCGAGACAGGAGAGGATGTTCGGCTCGTTTGGGAGGCACTCGCGTCTCTCCGCCTTGAGGCTTTCGCGGGAAGAGACGTCGCGACACTCTCTGGTGGAGAGACACAGCGAGTGTCTCTCGCGAGAGTCCTTGCACAGCGTGCACCGGTTCTGGTACTCGACGAGGCGACAGCGTCGCTGGATATCTCAGGCCAGCACGAGGTACTGGAACTCATCGACGGGCTGCGGTCGTCCCACGGCCTGACCGTCATCTCGGCGATGCACGACCTCACGGCTGCGGGCCAATTCTGCGATAGGGTCGCGCTGCTTTCGGAGGGCTCGCTCGTTCAGGTGGGCCCTCCGTGGGCTGTGCTCACCGAACCCGTCCTCCAGAGAATTTTCGAGCCGGCTATCAGAGTCATAGAGATCGACGGAAATCCTGTCATAGTGTCACTGCGATCCGAGGAGCCGACACCGTGAGTAGAGCTACACGAAGAGGCCTGGTCATCGTCAACACCGGTGATGGCAAGGGAAAGTCCAGTTCGGCGTTTGGTGTCATGCTTCGTGCCGTCGCTCGGGACTGGAATGTCATCGTTATTCAGTTCATCAAGTCCGACAAGTGGCAGACGGGTGAGAGGAGGATGGCAGAGAAGTTGGGGGTCACCTGGATCACAGGAGGAGACGGATTCACTTGGGAGTCAAGTGACATGGCTGCGACAGAGCGGGCCGCTCAGGATGCCTGGGCTAGAGCAAGCGAAGCGGTTCGGTCAGGGATCTATGACCTCGTAATACTCGACGAAGCTACGTACCCGGTTACGTTCGGGTGGATCGCACTCGACGACGTGATCGCTACTCTCGAGTCCCGTCCTGACAATGTCAATGTCGTAATCACAGGAAGGGACGCCGATCCCCAGCTGATCGAAGTGGCCGACACCGTCACAGAGATGCGTAAGGTCAAGCACGCCTTCGATGTGGGTCTCACAGCGCGAAAGGGCCTCGACTTCTAGCGAGCGATCAACTGATCGAATGCCTTCCCAACGAAGAACGCAAGAAGCCCTCCAGCTAGGCCAAGTGCGAGGTTCTCGGCTGCCGAGAGCACAGGGCTCTTTCTCGTGTGCAGCGTCTTGGCGGCACCGACCGCAACCAGGCCGATGCCCGTCAAGACTCCTGCGAGCACTAGCGCTGTACCAGTGTCGTCAATGAATGCGAACGGTAGGACCGAGGGAATGGCGCCAGAGAGGAAGAGCAACCCAGAGAATACTGCGGCAGCAACGGGGTTTCGGCGCTCCGTGTCGACGATACCGAACTCAAGGGCAGCGTGCATGTTGAGCATCGCTCGGTCGTCTGCATCGATGATGTCGACAACCCGCTCGAGGCCGTCTCCTTCGAGGCCGACATCGGCGAGCATGTCTCTGAGTTGATCTCTTTCGTGCTGACGGTGGTGCTTGAGGTGTTCGCGCTCGAGTGCAAGTTCCGCTTCGAAGACCTCCTCCTGTGACTTCGTGGCAATGTACTCGCCCACCGCCATCGAGATCATGCCTGCGATCGCGCCGGCGATGCCTGTGAGTAGTACGTCGAGAGCATCGAGGCCGCCGCCAACGACGGCAGAAACGAGAAGGAACGTAGAGACGAGGCCGTCGTTGACGCCGAGGATGATGTCACGCATGTACTGGCGTGTTGCGCCGATGTGCGGCGTGTAACCAAGAGGGAGCTCTCGTTGCGATCGGTCGTCTGACATGTCAACCATTGTAAAGCTGGTGGTGCATCACCGATAAGTACACTGTTTCTATGGCAAGGCCAGTCTTTCTTCACCCTTTCGCCCCACCGAGCCGTGATGCAAGTGGCTATGTCTCAATCGTCGGTGGGAGTGGATCTGAGGTAGTGGATGCAGACGGCAAGGTCTATATCGACGCTATGGCGTCGCTGTGGTATGCGAACGTCGGCTATGGCCAGGCTGCAATAGCAGACTCGATTTCGGAGCAAGCACACCAACTTGCGGCGTTCCACGCTTTCACGAGTTGGACAAACCCACCTGCCGATGCGCTTGCACGCAAGGTCAGCGAGCTGTCTCCACACATGAATGCCAGGGTGTTTTTCTGCTCGTCGGGGTCGGAGGCGGTGGAGACCGCAATGAAGATCGCACGGGCGTATCAGACGCAATCTGGCCACGCCGAACGAACCGTGATCATCTCACGGGAGCGCGCCTATCACGGAGTTGGATACGGTGGCACGTCGGTGTCCGGCCTTCCATCGAACCAGGCGACGTTCGGTCCCTTCGTTGGGGATGTCATAAACGTAGATGCCGACGATCTCGGAAAGATGGAAGCGGTGATGGAGGAGTACAGCGGTGAAATCGCGGCGGTGATCACCGAACCGGTCCAGGGTGCCGGCGGCGTGTGGCCCCCACCGAGCGGGTATCTCGACGGCCTCAGGAGACTCTGCGACCAACACGCAGCACTCCTCATCTTCGATGAGGTGATTACGGGATTCGGTCGCCTCGGTACCTGGTTCGCTTCACAACGATTCCACGTGATTCCGGACTTGACGACGTTCGCGAAGGCGGTGACAAGTGGCTATCAGCCACTCGGCGGCGTCATCGTCGGAGATAGTGTTGCCGAGACGCTGGAAGCGGATCCTGAGTACGTGTTGCGGCACGGCTTCACCTATTCGGGCCATCCCACAGCGTGTGCTGCTGGATTGGCGAACATAGACCTCATCGAAAGGGAAGGACTTCTTGGCCGTGTGCCGGCCATCGAGCGAATACTTGGCGAGGGCCTCGGTGTCCTCCACGCCACCGGACGGGTGAGCGACGTACGCGGGATTGGCGGAATGTGGGCGATTGCCATGAATCCCGGTATTGACGAGGCTGAAGTCACTGCACGCATGCTCGACGCTGGAGTTATCGCTAGGGCGTTGCCAGGGACAATCACGTTCTGCCCGCCGCTCGTCATCACAGATGAGCAACTGTCCCGAGTCGTGGCGGTCGTCGGAGAAGCCCTGCAATAGCGATTCAATCGTGTGTGGTCTCAAGGATGAAGACTTTGATGTCGCGAGGTGCGATCGAACGATAGGACTTGTATCCAGGCCAGACGTCGTCGAATCGAGGCCAGAGGTCGATCGTCTCGGTATCTGTGGCATGACGTGCAATGACTGAAATCACAGCCTCGTTCACTTCCAGAGTTGCGACAGGATTGGCCTCAAGGTTGTACGCCCACCCCGGATGGTTGGTCGTTCCGAAGTTGGTTGCTGCAATGGCAACCGCACCGCCGTCTCGTTGAATGTACAGGAGGGGAATGGTTCGCAGTTCACCACTTCGCGCTCCTGTCGTTGTAAGGAAGCAGAGGGGCAGAGTGACACCGAATCGTGTCGGAGCGAAGCGTGTTCCCTTGAGTCTCATGTCGAGTGGAGTTGCTACCTTCGAGAGTATCCAGCGCAACCAGGAGGTCGTGCTCAAACGCTTGAGACTTCGTTCGTAGAGGTTCACAAACCGACAATAGCGTGCAGGGTTTCATCCACTCGAAGGTGGCCGTCTCAGGAGATGGATGTAGGGCATCAAAGGACATGAATACGATCTCGGTGACAGGCCACTAGCGTGAAGGCATGGACGACACCTCGTCACCGGAAACCGACAGCGACTTGGAAGACATAGCCACTCCTCCTGCGACGTACCCGCCGTCTTCGCCGTGGAGTGACAACGCCAAGTTGGTCACTATTGGCATGATGTTCCTACTGGCCATCATTGGTGTCTATCTCGTGCGGAACGTGATAGCAGTAGCGGCGTTGGCTGGCCTCGTGGCGTTCCTCGTCGCTCCAATCATCCGCATCGGTGTCAGATATCTAAAGGTTCCCCGAGGTGTCGCGCTGTTGGGGGCCTACCTCGTGGTATTCATCGGAACGCTCGCGTTCGGGGCACTGATGGCTCGCTCGATTGTGGAGTCGATTTCGGAACTCGACCCCATCGGTCTGGTGAACAACGTGAGAGTCTGGCTCCTCGACCAGGTCAACGTCGATGGCCGACTTCTCGTATTCGGAGTCACCGTGGACATGTCCTCGGTCCTGACGGCACTCCAAAGCTCCGTGGGCCAGGGAGAGGGACAAGGAGGAGTCGTCATCGATGCGGAGCGAGTTCTCTCGTATCTGGGCACCGGGTTGAGTGGATTCCGAACGGTGCTTGGCATCGTGACTGCTGCGGTGACTTCCGGCATCGTGACTGCGTTGGTTGCGATGTACCTGAACGCCGATAGTCAACGGATGCACGAAGCGACCATAGCGAACCTCCCGAGCGGGTATGAGCGTGACGGCTTGATGATGATGAGCAGGCTAAAGAGAGTGTGGAGAGGCTATCTGTACGGGCAGTTGATCAACTCGTTGATCACGGGACTGTTCGTATTCGTCGTGATGTGGGCGGTCGGTCTGCCGGGAGCTTTCCTTATGGGATCGATCATGGTCGTGTTGAACATGATCCCGACCTTTGGTCCGATTCTCGCTGCAATCCCTGCCGTTCTAGCGGCGTTGCTCTCAGGGTCGACTCGTTGGCCCGAACTCGAGAACTACTGGTTTGCCCTCGTCGTGATCGGGGTGTACGTCGTGGTCGTACAGGCACAGGCGAACATCATCGCTCCGAGAGTCATGGGCACGGCCGTGCAGTTGAGGCCCGCGGTGGTCCTGATCGGCCTCCTCGTTGGTTTCCAGGTCGGTGGCCTTTTGGGCTCTCTCCTCGCTGTTCCTGTGATCGCTTCTATCAGGGACGTTGTGGTGTACATATGGAGAAAGTTGATCGATGCTGATCCCTGGCCGGGAGAGGAGCCGGTTCCGATACCGCTAGACCCATAGCACAGAGCGCGGGCGGTGAACATGTGTCTGCGTTGGCTGTCTGGTTGCCTACGTCCTCGCGTCCGCATCCTGAACCTGCAGCTTCGGCTAGCGACGTATCGACCCGTTGTGTGGCGGGCCAGGGGACTCAAGCAAGTTCCTGCGTCTCATCAGGTCGCGCGCATGGCGACGACGGCGGATCGCTGCCGCGTCAAGTGTCGTTTCTGCTGGTGGCGGCCTGGTCGGCGATCGCTTGGACGATTTCTGCGTTTGCGAGCGTGGTTACGTCTCCGAGTACTCGATGGTCCGATATGTCACGCAGCAGCCGTCGCATGATTTTCCCTGAGCGCGTCTTGGGAAGGTCTGATGTGAAGACGATGGACCTCGGCTTTGCTATCGCCCCAATCTTTTTGGCGACATGGGAACGCAACTCTTCGAGAAGTTCGTCCGACTCTTCAAGGTCGCCGCGGAGCGTCACGAACGCGGCTATTGCTTGACCGGTCAGGTCGTCCGTTGTACCGACGACGGCCGCCTCAGCGACTGCGTCGTGGGACACGAGCGCAGATTCGACTTCCATAGTGGAGATTCGGTGGCCAGAGACGTTCATGACGTCGTCGACGCGTCCGAGCACCCACAGGTAGCTATCCTCGTCGATCTTGGCTCCGTCGCCTGGGAAGTAGACGCCACGATATCGGGTCCAATACGTGGAGACGTACCGCTCGTCGTCGCCGTAGATGGATCGAAGCATGGATGGCCACGGCTTCGTGATCGTAAGAAAGCCGCCACTCCCAAGAGGGACGCTGTTGCCTTCGACGTCGACGACATCTGCACTGATTCCAGGGAGGGCCTTCGTTGCAGACCCTGGCTTTGTCGTCGTGACTCCCGGCAGTGGACTGATCATGATTGAACCGGTCTCGGTCTGCCACCATGTGTCGACGATCGGGCAATCCATAGGCCCGATATGGTCGTGGTACCACATCCATGCCTCAGGGTTGATCGGCTCTCCGACCGTTCCGAGGAGGCGCAGAGATGACAGATCGTGACGATTCGGGTACTCGACTCCCCACTTCATGAATGCGCGTATAGCGGTGGGTGCCGTGTAGAAGATCGTGACGCCGTATTCCTCGATGATGGACCACAGCCGCTCCTTGTCAGGGAAATCAGGGGTCCCTTCGTACATGACGCTCGTCGTGTGGTTCGTGAGTGGTCCGTAGACGATGTAGGTGTGGCCTGTTACCCATCCAATGTCGGCGGCGCACCAAAACATGTCAGTCTCGGGCTGAATGTCGAACACGAGTGCGTGTGTCGTCGCTGCGCCTGTGAGATAGCCGCCGGTCGTGTGCATGATGCCTTTGGGCTTGGCAGTCGTGCCGGAGGTGTACAAGATGTAGAGCAGATCCTCTGCGTTCATCACCTCGGGTTCGCACAATGTTGGTTGGCCCGCGACGAGGTCGTGCCACCAAATGTCCCGTCCCTCCGTCATAGAGACGTCAGTATGCGTGCGGTCGACAACGACGCAATGTTCGATCGATGAGGCGCTCTCCATGGCAGCGTCACAGTTGTCTTTGAGTGGAATCACGGAACCTCGACGCCAAGCACCGTCACAGGTGATCAGGAGCCGCGCGCCTTGATCGTTGACGCGGTCGATGATCGAGTCGGCGCTGAACCCCCCGAAGATCACCGAATGTGGCGCTCCGATACGCGAGCACGCCAACATCGCGATCGGAAGTTCTGGCACCATTCCCATGTAGATCGCGACCCGGTCTCCCTTTTCGATGCCGAGTGATCGCAATCCGTTTGCGAACATGTTGACTTCGTCTGACAGTTCCCGGTACGTGATTGCTCGCGTGTCCCCCGGCTCCCCAATCCAGTGATAGGCGACCTTGTCGCCTCCAGTTTCGAGGTGACGGTCGAGGCAGTTGTATGAGATATTGAGTTCGCCGTCTGCGAACCATGTGAAGAACGGCGCATTCGAATCGTCGAGTGCTTCCTTCGGTTCCTTGAACCATGTGATCCGTTCCTTGGCTTGCCGCATCCAGTATGCGACGAAATCTTGTTCAGCCTCTTCGTATAGGTCTGGTGTTCCCACGGCACGGGATGCGAATTGGGCAGACGGCGGGAACGTTCGGTCCTCTTGAAGCAGGTTTTCAATTCCTTCTCCTGGCACGGCTTTCCTCCCGATCTCGCCTGATGTACCGGATTCTCGCGGATTTGGGTCAGCGCTGTCGACCCGATGTCCTGATCGGCTCTGCGGGTGAGCCCTTCGTCGTGCCGGGGGCGCGTGTCTGCTTGACCGTCGAGACGTCGGTGAGGAGCGAAGTGCCTGGATTGTTAGGACGCGAATCGTGGTCACTCGGTCTTGATAAGGTCGAGGAGTCCTAGCGTGCGAACCATGTCAGCCTCACGCTCAACGGCTTGGCTTGGCACTGGAATGCCTGAGCCTTCTGCCACACGGTTCATCATCTCGAAGTTTCCAAATACGGCAGCGGCGTCGACGAGAGATTCAGGCCCAAGTTGATCGACGATGTCGTGGTGCACACGTTGGAGAGATTCGCTGGATCGACCGAAGAGTACGTCGACGAAACGCAGCAACGCCGTACCACCCGGGATACCAATTCGGACGGCAGGATCGGCGATAACGGAGAGATCGAGGTCGTATCCGAATGTGATGGCGCTCTCACGGAGCATCCGCGCATGGCTCATCGTTCAGTAGAAGCACTCGTTGATGAATGACGTGCGCGCCGCGATAAGTTCAAGCTGTGAGCGATTGAGGCCTGGCGACCGTTCGAATCGTGGCAGACCCATTTCGGCTTCAGTCATGTAGAGCGGGCCGAACGATGATCGATACGCTTCGCCCACATCCGGCAGCAGGTCGAGTGCGACAGGGATAGCGCCCTTCGGCATCGGCACGAGCGTGCGACGGCACCTGAGTCCTTCGGCAACATTCCCCGTTGGTCGTCCATGCTGTGGTTCAGGGAGCGGTTCGAGATCGACCCCGAGCGCTCGGTGTGTTCCATCTACAGCCGATAGCATCGCAACGACGGCGATTGTTTCGACGGTGGCAGGATCGCCTACCTCGTGTGCAGCTGCACGAACGAGTGCGGTGTCGACGGAGGACGGGTCGGCGTAGAGCGCAACTGCGAGGGCTTCAACCGTCACGGCATCGATATTGGACGTGTGTGTGTCGTGCGAATACGACGCTCTGGCGGCCGCGAGAATGCCGAGTCTCTGACGTGCGTCGAATACAGGCCCCGGTTCGGCGAGATGTGACCATATGGCCCGAAATGCCTCACGAAGGTCGTCTCGTATCGGAACTGGCGAATCACCAAACGTGAACATGTAGCGCAGACTACTTTCTGTGCTCTCGGCGAAGGATTCGAGGAGCGACACCCTGGTGAAGACAGGTGCATGGCCGACGAACAGCCTCTGGTGAGGTAGCGATCGTACTGGCGCGGACTACCCACGGGCTCGCCTTCGCTGGCAGAGCAAAGAGTGCAACCGGTGTGTCAGCCAGTGATCCGCTCTCCTGCTCGTATCGGTACGGTTAGCCAGTTCTCCTGGGGAGGAACCGCACAGGAGTAGTTAGGGCTGTAGGCACAGAATGGCGAATAGGCGTAGTTGAAATCGAGTACTGCTTTCCCGTTGTCGCGGGGGTGGACATCGATGTATCGACCAGCTCCGTAGGACTCCCTGCCTGATGTCGCGTCCCGAAACGGGAGGAAGAGGTCCTCATCACCACTGGAATAGAGGGCCACGGTTGCGCCTTGTCCATCGACAGAGAACGAGGCGGTAGCAACTCTTTTGTAGGTTCGCTCGTCACCGGCCGTCGTGACGATGGTGACCTCAGTCGGGTCCACCGGCTCGAGATCGACCTCGTACACGAGCTCGTCGTTCGGAGGAAAGTAGGAGAGACCCTTGAAGTTGTGACGAGTCTCGCGGGGTACAGGCGATTCGTCCGCATGTTTGAAGTAGCGGTCTTTCTCTCGTCGAAAGGCCAGGAGGTCTGCAATGTCCATACATAGCCCAACAGCGGTGACCGGCTTGTATTCCTTCGAGTCGTGTTCGTGCCATGCTGGTATGTTGGCGTCGGTGGAGAGGGGAGCGGGTCATGTGCTGTCTGTTTGTCGTGATGTCGCTCGTCGGACCGAGGTTCGCGATATTCGTGTGGTGGGTGCTCGATTCGGCGCGATGGTCGGCAGCCTTCTCGAGTATCTGGGTGGCGATTCTCGGATTCCTGTTTCTGCCATGGACCGCACTGTTCTTCGTGCTCGTGTTTCCTGGAAGTGTTGAAGGTTTCGACTGGTTCATCGTTGGACTCGGTGTCTTCTTCGACTTGACTTCTTACGGAGGTGGCGGCTATCGAGGAAGGACCCGTTGGGAGACGTGAGCGTTCAGCGACACGCCGTCCCTTCGTTACATAACGGAGACTCGATCGCGTAGACCGTCACTCGATCAGGGGCCGGATGCCTGAGGTATACGGCTGTCAGCATGTGAGATTCGTTGTCGCGTTACGAGCCGGTGTCGCCGCTCTCCTCGATCATGGCGGCGAAGGACTTCATCGCCCTCGGCGTCAATTTGGTGAAAGGCTGTGACATCAACCAGATGATCGGAAGGGCGGCAGGAAAGCGCGACGTCGGCGTCACGGTCAATGTCACATCCACCGACCCATCGGATCGAGGTGTGAAGTCGAACTGTGGCCAATCGTTCCATAGCCCGCCAAGCCCCTCCTCGAAGAACTGTATCCGGTGTCCTCGCTCGTGCTGGATGACGGTCTGGGACAGGAGGATCGTCTTCCCCGGTAGGATCTCATAGCGGACGACGATCGTCGATCCTGGATCGAGCCAGTGGCTGTCTACCGAGTGCACACCTCGGTATTCAGGGTAGAAGCTGAACCACTTGTCGGCCACAAACCCTCGGGCGTAGATCTGGTCTGTGGTGGCGTTGACGTGGAATTGGTGGGTCCACTCCATTGCGGCCCTCATGTGTTGGCAACCATTGGTTCGTCCTGTCCGTGGCAGTTAGGTGATCGGTCACGCCCGAATGTACTCAACTTGCGTGAGGTGCCGTTCAGCGACCAGGCGGCGATCAATACGCACAGCGCACGCTCTCGGGTCCACGTGCGCGATAGGTGCGGATGTAGTCGGCAATCTCAGGGTCGGCGGTGTCGTATGCCTTGAGGCGCCTCCAAGACGTGGCAACCACAGGGTCGGAGAGTTGGGTGCTTGGAGACAGGATCACGCGATCATCGAATTGACTCACGATGTCACGAAGCCCAGAAACGGTGTCGCTTTCCAGATCGGACTGATACCAGATCACGACCGTTCCGTGTTCGAGAGAGTGGACTACGAACTCAGGCGGAATCTCTTGTTCGAAGATACCGCAACGAGCAGAGCTTGCGCTGTGTCTGCCACTCGTTGGTGTGGCGGTCCCGTAGTCGACGACCTCCCCATCGACTGCATGTGATTGGCCGTTGTTGGCCTGTTCCTCAACGCCTGGGAGTTCGGCGGGTATGGCCTTCTGGACGATGAAGAACCCGATCGTGCCGATTACGAGGATGCCAGCAGCAGCTACAAGCCCCGTTCGAAGACGCCGCTTTCGCAGTGCGAGCTGTTTCGCCTTAGCTTCGGCAACCTTGCGCTCTTGCCGCCGTGCCTGCTTTTCTGCCTGTCGTTGTTTGTCGACCGGTTTCCTAGCTGGTCGCTGCTTTTTGGCCACAGCTTCTCCTCTCGCAGGTCGTACCTCACCTGGTGATCCCGTAGATCAACTCATGGCGGCCCGAATTTATTTCAGGTCTCAACGTGCAGGTTCGACGTTGGCCTAAGGCAACTACTGGTTGTAAGGAGATTCGCGTGAGGGATGAATTCGTCTCGATCTTCCTTCGAGGGGTTGACACGAGAAGCACTTAGGTTTAGGTTATGACTGACGAGTCAGTCATAACGAAAGTTACCTCCGTGAAAACGAACGTGAACCCAAAGACCAATCAACTACTTCGAGCGGCCACCGACGTTTTTCACGAACACGGCTTCCATGGCGCCAAGGTAAGCGACATCACCTCTGCTGCTGGTGTTGCTCAGGGTACGTTCTACCTCTACTTCACCAGCAAAGACGAGATATTCCTCGAGGTGCTCCAGCGGTTCGCCTCGGATCTGCAAGCCGCCGTCCTCGACTTTTCTTGGACTGGGGTGAAGTCCTTGGATGAGCTTGCTGATGGGTTACAGCGAGTCCTCGTGAGTATCTTCACCGTCTGCGCCGACCAGCGCGAGGCGGCAGCGCTATTCTTTGGAGTGGCTCCAGGGGTAAGCGAGGAGACAAGGGCGCTGCGGGAGCAGTTCCTCAGCGAGGCGGAAGAGGTCGTCGTGGGCTATCTCGCTGATGGTATGGAGGTCGGCCATGTTCGCCCACTAGACCTTGTCACGGTATCGCGGGCCATTGTTGGTTATGTCGTCCACGCGTTGACGCGGACCGTCATCGGGGAGGGTCGCAGTGAGGGCTTCGAGGCGTTAGCAGCCGAGCTTCTGCGGTTCGAACTCTACGGCATCATTGCATCCCGTGACGGGGTGTCGTGATGTATTTTTTTTCTGCACGGTAATGAATGACGCATCAGTCATAAGGAGGATGCAATGAGCAAGCTATTCGCAACAATCGGACGAGGAGTCGTCAAACACAAGAAGAAGGTCGTTGGATTCTGGGCAATCTTCCTGATTCTCGGTGTGCTGTTCGCGCCGCGTCTACAGGAGGTCTTCGACAGGGAATTCGTCACGGGCAACACGGGTGATTCTCAGGTGGCGGCAGACGTTATTGCAGAGGAGTTCACCCAGCGGAGCCCGTTCCAGGAGCAACTCGTCTTCTCGAGCGACGTTTGGACCGTTGACGACACTGAGTTCCGAGACGCGGCCGAATCGGTGATCGAAACCTTCGAGAACACCGGCGTTGTCACCAACATCTCGAGTTACTACTCAACGGGTGATCCATCCCTCGTGAGTCCCGATAGGGGAACGACATATGCAACCGTCGATCTTAGGTCCAGGAACCACTCCGACGGGATGACGATCGCCGCCGAGTTGCTCGATACGATCGACGGTGTCGTGACTCCTGACGGGTTCGCAGCGTCACTGACCGGTCTCGAGGTCGTACATGCCGACATCACTGAGGGGAGTACACAGAGCCTCGCCAGGGCCGAGGCATTCGGGCTCCCCGTGGCGCTGTTGGTGCTGATCGTGGTGTTCGGTGCCCTCGTTGCGGCTTTCCTGCCGCTGTTGTTGGGCGTAATCAGCATCGTGATCTCACTCGCACTCGCGTTCGTGGTTGGACAATGGATGGACCTGTCGGTGTTTCTGGAAACCTTCGCGTCGATGCTCGGCCTGGGGATAGGCATTGACTACGCCCTGTTCATACTGAACCGGTATCGAGCAGAGCGTAAAGCCGGCCGCCGAGTCGACACCGCGGTCACCGAGACGGTGACGCATGCAGGTAAGGCGATCGCGTTCTCTGGGCTCACCGTCATGATCGGCCTCTCGGCCCTGTTGGCCACCGGTGAACCGACCGTTGTATCGATCGGCATCGGTGGCATTCTGGTGGTTGTCGTGGCAGTCTCTGCTGCTCTCACACTGATGCCTGCAACGGTCGCCCTTCTCGGGGATCGTATCGAAGCACCACGGGGCCTCACTCGGCTCCTCGATCGCACGCATCGTGGTGGATTCTGGCATCGCTGGGCAACCCACGTCATGAGGCGACCGGTCCGCTACGCCCTTGTCGGAGTGATATTGGTAGCAGCGATGTCGCTTCCTGCCCTGTTCATGGAGAGAGGATCCCTTGGCGTACGGCTCCTGAGCGAAGACTTCGAGAGTCGTCAGGGCTATGAGATGGTTGTCGACGCCTTCGGTGAGGGCCTGACGTCTCCGGTGCAGATCATCGTGAGAACCCAGCGGGGCATCGACGACCCACTTGTACTCACAGGGATCGATCGGCTGACGGATGCAGTGTCGAGCGATGCAAGGTTCTCCGGAGCTATGAGCGTTACCTCGCTGCTCCCAGACGCATCACTCGAAGATTATCAGGCGATATATGCCGATGGCTTTAGCAATCTGCCAGAGGCAGTACGCGGGCCCGTAGGGCAATTCGTCAATCTCGAACGTGACGCAGACACCACAGTGATCCTCGGTTTCCTCGCATCCGATCCAGGCACGCAGGAGGCGTGGGATTCAGTCGAGGCGCTGAGGACCGAGATCATTCCGACGGTCACCGAACTGCAGAGCTCGACAGTCCTTGTTGGAGGGACGAGCGCGATTGAGAAGGACGCGACAGACGACTTATACGGCCGTGTGCCGTTCGTTGTCGGCGGAATCCTTCTGGCGACGTTCCTCCTGCTGATGGTGCTGTTCCGATCGATCCTCATTCCGATCAAAGCAGTGATCATGAACCTGTTCTCGGTGTTTGCATCCTTCGGGCTGCTGGTGCTGGTATTCCAGTACGGATATGGTGACAGCATCCTTGGCTTCGAGTCGATCGGATCGGTGAATTGGGTCACTCCTGTGCTGTTGTTCGCAGTCCTGTTCGGCCTCTCGATGGACTATGAGGTCTTTCTCATGAGCCGCATCCGAGAGCTGCACGATCGTGGACACACCAACGAGGAGAGTGTCGCACTCGGTCTGGAGCGGACAGGAAGCGTTATCACCGGGGCTGCGGCGATCATGGTTGTGGTGTTCGGCTCGTACATGCTGTCTGACATCATCATCGTGAAGGAACTCGGATTCGCCCTTGCAGTCGCAGTCATCATCGATGCTGCACTGATCCGGATAGTCCTTGTCCCCGCAACCATGCGTCTCATGGGTGAGTGGAATTGGTGGCTGCCGAAGTGGCTCGACCGGATCCTTCCCACGATCGAACTGGAGAAAGACGTCGAGGCTCCCGAAGAGGAGTTGGTGAACGTCTGATTCCGGAGCGAAGACACAGAAACCAAAGAGGAGGGAGCCTGACGGCTCCCTCCTCTTTGCGTCTATCACGCAATGGGTACCCCGACGCGACGAAGTGCACATGAGACAGACGAGCGACAGCGAGATCTCGATGAGCTCAAGGTAACCCTCGTCGAGTGCGGTGTTGCGGTGGTGCCCACTTGGATTTGAACCAGGGACCACATCCTTATCGGGGACGAACAAGGAGTCCAGCTGTCCTTACAGAAACGCTGGAAACCACTGTGGCGCAAGGGGAATCAGTTCTCACTGTCTTGCACCATTTCGCGTCGTTTTTCACTCTCTTGTGCACGCGATGTGCACGCGAGCTACTTCCGAGCATGCTGACTACGGCTGACCGTGTACTCGAGGAGGGTTGCCTGGGAGCTGAGCTGCGGCAGTTCGACACTTCTTAACTTCGAACCCGAAAGTACCCCTGCAAGGGGGTAGATGCGGGCATGATGTTAAGCGAAGAGAGTGAGACGATGGCAAAGAACACCTCCATCGCGCGTCCTGCTCCGCCTTGGGCCGCGGGCCTTGTGGCCCGCCTCTCTCAGGACCGCCCGGCGGTGGTCACCCGGGAGGACCTCGCGCGCTATCTCGCCGAGCTGGGGAGCACTCGGAGCGTGGACGACACGGCCTCAGACCTTCAGCAGCTCGGGTGGCTGTCGACGCTCCACCTGAAGCGTGTGTGGGCTTTCGTGCCGGCGGGGGAGGACCGACCCTCGGACCCCTACCTCGATCTTCGGGGTTGGCAGGCACGCGAACCCGACGCTGTGTTCGCTCTCGCCGGTGAGGCCGCGGCGTGGCACCTTGGCTACGTCGCCCGAGCCATTGGCGGCCCTCTGGCGATCTGGCTTCCCGCCAAGACAAGGGTTCCGCACGGGCTCCGTCCCCATGTCTCGGTTGTACGCATTTCGTGGTCTCGGGAGGATGCCCAACGGCTGGGTCCGTCGACAGCCTTGCTCCGCGAGAAGGGACTCGACCTCACCGGTTGGGCGAGCGGCCTTCCGGCGTTTGGACCAGAAGCGCTCATCGTGCAGCTCGCTTCGCGGCCTGGGTCGTTTCGAATATGGGCCGACCTCATCGCGCAACTCGACATTCTCGCCGCCGATTGCAATCTTCAACGGCTGGCCGATCTCCTGCTCGAACAGGCAGCTTCTGCGTGGCAGCGTGCCGCGTACCTCCTCGATCGTGGAGCGCGCGGGGACGACGCGCATACTCTCCTCGGCGAGCGGCCGAACGACCGCATGCCCGTTGTGTCATTCGGTGACGGTCCAACAACCGTGTGGTCACCCGACTTCCGGGTGAACGACAGGCTTGTCGCTCCGCTCCAAGAGCAGCTCGGCAAGGCGTAATGCCCGGCCCGACGCTCACCGAGGCGCTTGTGCGTCTGCACGGCGCCGGTCGAGCGGACACGTACGGTGCCGCGCTGCTTGACGTAGCCCAGGACCACTTGCTCTGGTTGCTCGTCGAACTCGGCCTCCTCGATGGCGACTCATTGATCTTCAAAGGCGGAACGTCGCTGTGCAAATGCCGGCTCGGTAACTCCGGCCGGTTCTCTACCGACCTGGACTTCGTTGCACCCGATGACGACACGGTCCTTGACGTGTGTGAAGCGATCGATGGCGCTTCTCTGTCAGGCTTCCATTTCTCGTTGCATCCGTCGAGTTCGCTCGCCACCCACTCGTGCTCGCCCCCGAATCGCACAGTTTCGTCACCGTCCTGTTCACCGTGCCTACGAGATCGAGGTTCCGACCCTGCCGGTGATCTCGGCTCCCGAGGCGACCGCCGAAAAACTCGCCCGCTACCGCCGGGTTGCTCTCGGTCGCGATGTGTACGATCTGGCCCAATTCGCCGGCAGGCCGGTCGATGAACGCCTGGTCCGGTGGCTCTGGGTCCTCAAGGTGTGGGGCGATGTCGTTGACGACGGACGCGGCTCAGGCCCTCTCGATCCGTCCGAAGTGCTGGACACCAGGGTCGAGAGTGACTTCGCCCCCGAGTCGATTGGCAAGCTCACCCAGCCGGTCGATGTCGTGGCATGGGAGCGACGCGTGTGCGGCCGCTTCGGCTTTCTCGCGCGTCTCGACGACATGGAGTTGCGTTGGGCGTAGTGCGATCCGCGCCACAGATCCGAGATCAACGATGCTATTCGGTCGGGCGGTTTTTCCTGAGGACAGGACGCAATCGTGCACGGCGAGGACGATGAGAGATCACAGCGATCGTGATGACCGCCTTCTCAGACGAGATCGCCCGGGTTGTCACCAGGGCCAGGACTCTTGTCGTTCCGATCGATCAGGTCCGTCTCCGACGACCAGGACAACTCGTGGACGCGATTCGCGGCAGAGGTCTCCCCGAGGATCTCTACCGCGAAAAGGTTGGCGTGTGGGAGCCTCAGCAGCCACTAGCTTCCCATCGTCCAACGACCCAACCGGTGTCCGTCTCGCTGACGTTGACAAGGGTCACTACGTAGCTGTCATCGCCTTCATAGGCCTTGCCGAAGCTGATCGATCCGTCTGGGAGACTCAGTTCAACATAACCAGCTTGAGCGAGTCCCGGAGTATCAGGGATAGTTCGGTTTTCGACCAGGAAGGCTCGAAGAGCATCTTCTGCTGACGGGTACGCGTTTGTGTCCGTCCCCACACCGATCACATTGGGCTTTGAAATGCCGCTCCCCTGGCACATCACGACGGGTGGCAGGGACTCGATGGATGTGCGACTCATGACAAGGGCGGTGGGGTCTTCCGAAACGATCGTTTCGACTCCACTGTCGGAGGGAACGGCCACTGTCGTTGTAACTTCGACGGTAGTCGACGGGGAGGTTGCCCCCGCTCCGGGAGCACGGGACTCGACTTCGCTACCGACCAACAGTGCCGTCCCTCCGAAGGTACCGAGTACCAACGCCACAGCCGTAGCGCCTGCCAAGGCCCGGCGCTGATGGACACGGCGGCTGATTGTCGATGCCGATCGGGCGTCAACGTGATCGACGTGGCTGCGTGCCTCGTCACTGGCTTGGGTCAGGCGTTCTTCGAGTGTTCTCATGGTCGCTCTCCCTCGGTGAAGTGAGCGTTGAGCGTCTTCTTCGCCCGCTGTAGGTGGGTCTTCACGGTGTTCTGTGAACAGTCGAGAATGCGGGCAATGTCGGCGATGGAGCTGCGGTCGTAGTACCGCAGTGCGATCGCCTGGGCCTGGCGGGTCGGGAGTCTTCGCACAGCAGCCCAGGTTGCCACGGCATCAGATGACATCTCGGGAACGACGAAACTCGATCCTCCGATGCGCACAAGAGCTTTGGCCTCCGCGGTTCTGCGTCGGATCGTCGAAACGGAACGGTTCGCTACGACTCGACGCACCCAGGCGCCAGGATTGTCATAGCGCCCAACGGTGTCCCACTGCTTGTAGGCAGTAAGGAAAGCATCCTGTGCCAGGTCCTCGGCACCGGAGCGGCTTCCGGAAAGCACGAACGCAAGCCCGACGACCGGTTTGCGTTCTCGTGCGTAGAAGGACTCGAAGTCCTCTTGAAAGGAAACGGCAGGTATCACCGGTTCCTCTTGCGTGACCACCACTGGATCGGCCTCCATGTTCTGCATTCTCACTGGGTAACACGAACAAGGCCACCCAAACGGGTGACACGGAACTAGAACTCCTCGCCTGTGGTTGCCAGGTTGACAGGCAGCCGCATCCGGCGTCACTCGTTGTCTGGTCTGTGTCCTGGATGCCT
The DNA here is from genome assembly GCA_964460075.1 of uncultured Acidimicrobiaceae bacterium. Taxonomy (GTDB): domain Bacteria; phylum Actinomycetota; class Acidimicrobiia; order Spongiisociales; family UBA5794; genus JAMBLL01. The sequence goes on along the minus strand of CAYWPC010000002.1, from coordinate 27,930 downwards.
GTGGCAGTGCTTGTATTTGAGACCTGACCACATGGGAAACGCTGGTTGCGGCCGACCTTCAGGCGGGCCACGGTGGTTTGACATAAGACCTTCGAAATGAACCCGACCCACTGTTCACGGGCGTCGAGTTCGGCCTCCCGCCGACGTAGTAGGTTGCTCCAACTTCGAAGCCGCTCTTCGGTGGTGGCGACCTGGGTTTCTCGAGCTGCGATCTCGCGTTCCCGGATCGCGAGCTTCTCGGAGGCTCGCTGAGTGAGTGTCGGAGAATTTTTGGTTGTGGACTCACCGAAGACGCTCAGCAGCTCTGCGTCTATCAGCGCTGCGATGGCCCTACCTCTCGAGATCCTGGCAGCGTCGCAGTACCGTTCCATGTAGCCCACTTCGCCACGGTTGGTGGCAGTCGTAGCGATCCAATTCCGCTATGAGGCGCCGCGATCGGAGGATTTGTGTGGCATATGGGTGTGTAGTGGATGTGGAGAACGGTCCTGTGCCAGGGTTCTGACCGACTTGGACTGGCACCGGTTGTCTTGTCGGGGTCGTGAATGGGCGACGGGATCAACGAGGCCTCCACCGACGGCAGATACTCCACCCAGGTCAACCAACGTGATCTGCACCAAACCGTGGAATAGACGAAACCCCTTGTGTCACAAGGGGACATGGTGGTGGGCCCACCTGGATTTGAACCAGGGACCTCATCCTTATCAGGGATGCGCTCTAACCAGGCTGAGCTATAGGCCCATCAGAATGCGGAAGGATACCAACCCGAAGTCTCAATCGGTAGAGACAGTCAAGCCATCTCGCGTGAGTGATGGCCGACTTCCCGTGGGGACATCAGTGTGTCGACGGGGACCTGACTGTTGGTCGTACAGGTCGAGTCGCTCGATTTCGAGGAGGAGGATGTCCGGATGTGACGTATCGTGGCGAGTTCTCATCGCCCTCCCTTGGCACTTTGGGCACAGCGTTGCTGTCTCTCTCGGCCGCTACAAGGCGTCCCTGGTACGCTACGCACCGTCAGGAAGGTCTGGGTCAGGGCACAGATGATGACGGAGAAGCGCGAAGTGACGGCTCAACAGCGTGACATCGAATCACCGCCGGATGAGCTGACGAAGTCACTCGAACTGTCGATGCGGCGCCTCGTGATGATCACACGCGGTTTGGGATGGTTTGGGATGCTGCTCCTGGTCATTGCAACACTCGTCGCTGATGCGGACGCTGACAGGAGATTCACCATTGGAGCCCTGGTGCTAGCGACCGTGTGGACAGTGGTCACGTGGTGGGCCCACCTGCGCCGTTCCAGGCTCGGTTCGCTGACGTTCGTGATCGCGGACGGCGCTGTAGGTCTCGCCGTGGCTAGTGCCTCATACCTTGCAAGCGCCGGTGATCTGTTCCACGGCGCGTATCCAATCTCGTGGTTGGCCGTTCTGGCTTACGGTGGAGGACTCAGATGGGCAGTCGGCGGATCGATCCTGCTATCTGCGCAGCAGGCCATTCTTCTGCTCCAGAGTGGCCGAGGAGCCGTTGCCGCCACCGGCAGTTTGGTACTGATCATTTACGGTGTTGTGTTCGGCTGGCTGTTCGGAGTGATTCGCAACTCAGACACGTTCCGCAGACGTATGGCGGCAGAGCTGACCACGGAGCGCGAAGAGAGTGCCCGAAAGATGGAACGTCTCGAGTTGGCGAATCGCCTGCATGACTCCGCCCTCCAAACCCTTCAGGTGATCGACGTTGATGCCGACGATGCTGAACGGGTGCGCACACTCGCAAGGAGGCAGTCGCGCGAGTTACGGAGCCTCGTCGAGAGTTACAGATCGACGGATGGATCGTCGTTCAAGATGCGCTTGGTCAGCACAGCGCACGATGTCGAGGAGTTGTTCAACATTGAGGTAAGCACCGTGATTCGTATCGAGATGACACTCGATGAGTCCCTTCTGGCGCTTGTAGATGCAACGCGTGAGGCATTGACGAACGCTGCAAAGTACTCAGGCAGCGAACGCATCGACGTGTACGCCGCGATCGAGGACGAAGAGGCCCGCGTGTATGTGCTCGACGACGGAGAAGGCTTCGACCCTGGTACCGTCGAGATGGGTCACGGTATTGAACAGTCCATTCGAGCCAGGCTCGAGTCCGTGGGCGGAGCGGCGCGTATCAAGTCGGCTCCTGGTGAGGGCACAGAAGTTCTCATGGCGGTTGCAATCGATCGGACTCACGCATGACTGTTCCGAGGCTCGTACTCGTCGACGATCACGAGATTGTGCGTGTGGGGGCTTCGAAACTGCTCGGGGAGGGCTTCGAGGTCGTCGGCGAAGCCGGTGACGTTGCTGAAGCGATTGCGATCATCCTTCGTACCAGCCCAGACTGTGTGCTCGTCGACGTGCATCTGCCATCTGGCACCGGGGCAGAGGTCGTCATGGCGGCCAAGGAGGAGGGTTCAACGGCGAAATACATAGCCTTGTCAGTGTCAGCCGAGCGAACGGATGTGGTCTTGATGCTGCATGCCGGTGTCGACGGATATCTCCTCAAGAGCACGCTCGGGAAGCGGCTTCCTGAACTCGTTCTGGAGTGCATCGACGGGGGCCGTCCAGTGTCATCCCAGATCGCAGGATTCATGCTTGACATAGACGAGGCAGCGGAGCGGTCACCACGTATCGAGAGATTGACACCTCGTGAGCGCGAAGTCGTGCAGTACATTGCAAGGGGATATTCCTACCAGAGAGCGGCATCGGCGATGTATGTGTCTCCCAAGACGGTAGAGGCGCACATGAGCAAGATCTTCAGAAAGCTCGGAGTAGCGTCCCGTTACGAACTGTCGGCCGAGGCGTATCGCTTCGGCTGGTTCTCGAGGGAGTGAAGGCACTCGGCTAGATTCGAGGAGAATAGGGGAAAGTCCCTATAGCTCTTATGCCACAGGAATCGGAAACTGTTGGAGTAAGAACCTGACGGGTCCGGTTCGCAGCCGAACACCTCTCAGACATGGTCGCAAACGTGCGTTGCGTGACCGCTACCGGCTACGGCCGGCGACACCAGCATTGGCTGCGAACCTACAGGGGGGCCCGGTAGGTTCTTTCATCTTTGGGTGGACCGGACGTGAGCGAGTCGGCTCATAGCAGCGATTCCAAGCATCGGTCCGAGTGCGAGCCATGGAAACGCCCACCGCCATCCCACCGCATCGGCAATGGTTGGTACCCCTCGAATGGTGACGAGCGTGAGAAGAAAGCCGACAGCCGTCTGCAACGTGAGCGCTGTCCCTCGAAATCGATCCTCTGCCGTCTCCGTTACGAGTGCTGAGAATTGGGCAGAATCTGCCACGACGGTGAGCCCCCAGACCAGGAACAGACCGAGAACGATCCATGGGGCTGCGGCGAACACAAGCGGGGAGAGCAGGGCGCTGGCACCGGAGATCGCCATTGCACCCCCGGCAATACGCTCTCTACCGAAGCGGTCAGCGAGAGATCCAGCCCACCACGATCCGACGCCACCGATTGCGATGATCGTGAAGGTCGCCGTGGGCACCCAGCCGGTGGAGTAACCCCCGGCCTGCGCGCTTGCGAACAGAAATGCAGCGGTCCATGTCCACATCGCGTACAACTCCCACATATGGCCCAGGTATCCATAGGTGGAGAGCCGTACACCTCGGTTGCGCACGACAGCTCCGATGAGCTTGAAGGAGAAGGGGGCTGCTGACGTGTCGAACGGACCATCAGTTACGAACCAGTACATGAGAAAGCCACCGATGACGGCAAGCACCGACGACGTGAGGATCACCGGTCTCCACTCCAGACCTGTCCCTCTCACCAAATGAGGAAACGCCGAGCCGACGGTTAACGCACCGACGAGGACACCGAGCGCCATCCCCCTTCGTTTCGTGAACCAGCCAGAGATCACCTTGAGTCCAGCGGGATACACCCCTGCGAGTGCGACACCGACGATAAGTCGCAGGATGGTTGCCTGAACAAGGGGCGAATCCTTGAGGAGGATGAGGGCGGCATTCGCTGTTGCGGCGATGAGGGCTGCAACGACGAAGAGTCTCCGTGCAGGTATGAGATCGGCGAGGTTGAGGAGGGATAGAGTCAACGCGCCCACGACGAACCCGAGTTGTACAGCAAGGGTGAGGAACGAGGCCTCGGTCGTCGACAGATTCCACTCGGATTCGAGTTGTGGAGACACAGCCGATGCCGAGAACCACAGGGTGAGCACAAGCAGTTGACTTGTAGCTATGACGATAAGTGCTCGGCGCTGCACACGCGCCTGGCTGACCAACTGTTGCGGCATACGTTCTCCCTTCGCGGATGCAACGCTTGCACGGTCAAGATTGTTCTGATTTCGTGCCTCTTGGGAACCGATCGTATGCCTGCACATGCGTACTAACGTGCCGTCGACTATCTAAGGGGGAGATCGATATGATCGATTTGGTGGTTGTCGTCCACGTCATGGCCGGCGCATTGTGGTTTGGCGGGGCGGTGTACGTCGAAGGTCTGATGGCCTCGGCTGCGCGAACGAAAGATCCGGGAACGATCATGACGGTTGCAGGCCACGTCGGTACTACCAGTCAGCGACTGTTTCTTGGCGCAGGAGTCCTGATCCTTATCACCGGACCATGGATGGTGACTGATCGCGCCATGTTCTCCTTCGAGATGGTGTTCGTGTCCGTCGGCTTCGCCGTTGCGATCATCGCTGTTGGTCTCGGCTTGTTCTACTTCAAGCCGAGCGGGAATGAGGTTCGGCGCCTGATCGCCGAACACGGCCTGACAAGCCCTGAAGCTATGGGGAAAGCGAAGCAAATCGGGAACATCAGCCACATCTCAACACTTCTGGTGTCGATTGCTCTCATCGTCATGGTCGTGAAGCCGGGTCTCTGACGGCATGCTGTTGGCAGAGGACTCCACATTGGGTACGTGTGCTATCAGTTCTGACAACATCGCGCCGACGTAGAGATTCCCTTGAAGGGCGATGTCCGAGGCGCCTTCGACGTATTACATGTTGGTTGTGGTGGCCGACGGATCGGTGTTCTCATCCCAGCCAGACACTGTGTGAGCAGCGTTCCGTGAGGTGGGTGGGCCGTGCAGTGCTCTACACTTGCCTCGCGGGGACGTAGCTCAGTTGGGAGAGCACCTGGTTTGCAACCAGGGGGTCGTCGGTTCAAGTCCGATCGTCTCCACCGTCGAAAAAGGAGCGCCCAAGTGCCAGAGGCCGTGATCGTCGATGCCGTACGTACACCACTAGGGAAGCGCAACGGAGGCCTTTCCGAGTGGCACCCAGCGGACCTTGCAGCCGAAACACTCAAGGCGCTAGCCGAACGCAACAGTCTCGATCCGGCCCTCGTCGAGGATGTCATCATGGGGTGTGTCTCCCAGGTTGGGGATCAGTCCTGGAACGTCGGTCGCAACGCCGCGCTCGGCGCAGGGTGGCCCGAGTCAGTGCCAGGAGTGACGATTGACAGGCAATGTGGATCCTCCCAGCAGAGCGTTCATTTCGCTGCCCAAGGTGTGATGGCTGGCGCGTATGACGTCGTGGTTGCCGCGGGTGTGGAGTCGATGACACGGGTCCCCATGGGTTCCTCCGTCGGATCCGGCAAACCGTTCGGAGACAAGATGCGCTCGCGGTACAACAACAATCTCATTCCCCAAGGTCTCTCGGCAGAGATGATTGCGGACAAGTGGGGAATCGGTCGTGAAGAACTTGATGGGTATGGGTACGACTCCCAGATGCGGGCCCTCAAGGCGACAGAGGAAGGCCGGTTCGACCGAGAGATCGTACCAATTGAGGTGAAGACCGACGGTGTCGTATCGGCCATCTCGAAGGATGAGGGCATTCGCCCCTCAACTACCCGAGAGGCGTTAGCGTCGCTGAAGCCCGCCTTCAAAGAGGACGGCGTGGTCACAGCCGGTAACTCGTCCCAGATCACAGACGGTGCCGCCGCGATGCTGATCATGTCAGAGGACAAAGCCACCGAGCTGGGACTGACCCCGAGGGCCCGGTTTGTGTCATTCTCCGTTGTTGGAACCGACCCGATCTCGATGTTGACAGGCCCTATCCCTGCCACGGAGAAGGCGTTGGCCAAGGCCAACATGTCAATCGACGACATCGACCTCTTCGAGGTCAACGAAGCGTTCGCAGCCGTAATCGGTGCATGGATCCGAGAAACAGGTGCAGACTGGGGCAAGGTGAACGTCAACGGTGGTGCCATTGCCCTCGGACATCCACTTGGAGCTTCAGGAGCGAGGCTCATGACCACGCTCCTCAACGAGCTTGAGCGATCCGGTGGACGCTATGGATTGCAGACGATGTGTGAAGGCGGCGGGCTGGCCAACGGCACCATTATCGAGCTGCTCGTGTGATCGTTCTCGTCGCGGCACTCGGCGGTGTCGCGATCGTGTGGTTCACGTTCAAGAGCATCCGCTTCATCGCGTCCGGGCCTCCGCCCGAGCCTGATGTGAGCGACGTCCTCGAGGTAGATATCCCCTATGTGTGCTCGGTGTGCGGGCTGAGCCTGACGGTCACCCAGGCACAGGGCGGAGCGGTGGATCCTCCCCGACATTGCCGAGAGGACATGGTGGAGGGATGAGGATTTCCCACGAGTGCTGGCTCTGCCCCATCTCAACGGGGTCACCGTTCGAGCCGATTCGGTGGATCAGTCGCACACCGTAAGGTCTGCCCGGTCGGCTGTGCATGGCTGCAGTGTTACCGGTAGTCCATTGTCATGGCGAAACCGACGCCGATGAGGCCGAGGCCCGCGAGGAGGTACGTGTTGCTCGTACCACCGGGGAACACGTTGATGTAGTTGAGCAAAATGATGACGATGCCCACAGCCATCAGAGAAAACATGGTCACTACGTACCACATTGGGGACGGTCCCTTGTCGCCATACACGGTGGGTTTGTGCGAGGGGGGTGTCGGACGCTGGTTGGCCTTCTTGCGGCCCTTTGAGACTGGCATCTGCACAGGGTAGCGCTCTGAGAGCGCAGATTGCGCCAAGAGCGGGGCCTAAGACCTCTACGGGACTTTCGCGAATGCGCGGTAGTCTCCGAATCATGAGGGACGTCGCACAACAGGATATGCTCGAGAAACCTGCCCCTGTGCGGCGCCGCGGGACGTTCAAACGCATCATCCGAGCCATAGCGTGGACCATCTTTGGCCTCGGGCTGTTCCTTCTTGGATTCATCGTCCACCAACTGTTCATCACGACGTATTTCGCTCAGCAGAACAACAAGGTTCTTGCGGCTCAAGCTGTCGAATACTTCGACACTGCCGAGATCTCTGAGATCGAGTACACACCCCCCGAAGCGACACAGCCCTCCGAGGCAACAGAGTCCGCCAGTCCGCCTGCACTCCAACGGACACTGCTTGTCGAAGAGCCTCCACAGAACGGCGAGGCCTTCGCCATCATCCGCATCCCATCGATCGAACGGCTCAAGGATGGCTGGACCGTGGTCGAGGGCGTCTCGAGACAGAACCTGAAGAACGGCGTCGGCCACATGCCTTCGACGCCGTTGCCTGGACAGCCAGGCAACTCCGTGCTTCCTGGGCATCGAACGACGTACGGTGCGCCGTTCCACGAACTCGATCTACTGGAGGTCGGAGACATCATCGAGGTGGAGACAGCCCTCGGTGTCAACGTGTATCAGGTCAGGGAGTCGATCATTGTTCGACCAACGGAGATCTGGGTTACCCAGCCCAGACCGGGTTCATGGATTACTCTCTCGACGTGCAACCCAAAGTTCTCCTCGAGGCAGCGGCTGATCATCTTCGCTGAACTTGTGGCTGGACCCAACTTCGACGTGATCTACAACCCATGAAGCGAGCATTTCTCAAACTCCCGGGCCCAATGCCAGTAAAGATCGTCTTGGCGGTCATCCTCATTTCGGTCGCCCTGTACGGCCTGAACTCGATATACAACTGGATGGGGAACTTCCTCGACTCAGGCGGCACGCTCTCGTGACGGTGCTGGTGGTGGACAACTACGACTCGTTCACCTACAACCTCGTGCAGTATCTCGGTGAGCTCGGAGCTGAGCCGGTTGTGTATCGCAACGATGCGTTGACCCTGGCTGAAGCCGAGAAGCTGCACCCAAGCCACCTCGTGATCTCCCCGGGACCTGGTCGGCCCGAAGGCGCTGGATGTTCGATCGATCTCATTAGAACACTCGGATCGGAGATACCTACCCTCGGCGTGTGTCTCGGACTACAGGCTGTCGTTGTGGCGTTTGGCGGAAAGGTTGGGCGTGCTCAGGAGCCGAGGCATGGAAAGACGTCACCGATTACCCACGATGGGCGAGGCATATTTCGAGATCTCGAGAATCCGTTCGAAGCGACGAGATACCACTCGCTTGCTGCAGTGGAGGTGCCAGAGACCCTGGAGGAGACCGCCCACTCAGACGATGGAGTTGTGCAAGGCATTCGCCACAAGACCCTGCCGATCGAGGCCGTGCAGTTTCACCCAGAGAGTGTCATGACCCCACAAGGCATGGCGCTGTTGAGGAACTTCTTGGAGACCTGACGCCCGCCTCGAGCAGACCTTCGCTGGTGAGCTCTTCAATTGCGTGCGCAACGTCCTCGTCGCACCAGCCGAGGGACGTGCCGGTGTCGTGGAGGTTCTCCTCGTGTAGGTGCGCTCGGACGAGTGCACCTCTCAACTCGCGGCGTGATCCGCTGAACTTAGACGCCCTAACCGGCGGTTCGTAGACGTCGGGGCTCTGGCACCAGGTCGAGACGGGACATTCGCTGCACTGCGGCTCTCGACGTCGACAGAGTGTGGCGCCCAGGTCCATAACAGCCTGATTCCAATCGCCTGCTGGGAGACCGAGAGCTGCGTTCGCGAACTCCTTCAGTCGGCTGCCCATGAGCGGACTGCCGAACCAGCGGCTCAGAACGCGCTTCAGGTTCGTGTCGATAGCTGGAACATCGAATCCGAAAGCAATCGATCCGATCGCTCCTGCGGTATACGGGCCAACACCTGGAAGCGATTGCAGGCCGACCAGGGAGTTGGGCCAGCCTCCGGCATCGATGATGGCGGCCGCTGCTCTGAGACGTAGGGCACGAGCGTTGTACCCAAGCCCTGACCACAGTGAGAGGAGCTCCCTTGTCTCCGCCGCGGCTAAGGCCGAGACGTTCGGCCAGGTTGCAACGAAAGCGACGAACTTGGGTACGACGCGGTCCACCTGTGTCTGCTGAAGCATCGATTCGGAGACAAGTGTCACGTAGGGATCCGCGTCGCCTCGCCATGGGAGAGCTCTCGCGGATGCCGCATACCAGCTCAAGAGGGCGTCGTTGCGATCAGAGGTTCCTGCTGGTGTGTTCACGGAACGACGTATACGAGAACGCCGACGTCGGATCCTTGGGGAGCGGACGATCCTGGAACGGGCGTCTGTGACGCGATAGTCCCGTTGAGGGCCCCGTTCGATGTCTCGATGGTCCCCGTCTGGATCACGGTTCCCAGTCCGACGCTCGTCGCTGCGGTCTGTGCATTGGCGAGAGACATTCCGGTGAAATCCGGAACGTCTGGCTGATAGGCGTACACGGTCACCTGAATGAAGCTTCCCTCGTCGACCATTGCTTCTGCGATCGGGTCCTGGGACTCGACCGTGTCGTCGAGGGACGGATTGTTCGTGATCGTCGTGGCGAGGATGTCCATGTTCAGTTCGGCGGCGTTCGCTGCGCTTTGGGCCGCTTCCGATGTCATGCCGACCAGGTTGGGTACGACGACTTGTCGAGCGACCCCCAACTTCACGGTGACCTCCGACCCGAATTCCGCGATCTCGTCTGGTGATGGAAGTTGTTCTGCAACGTTGCCAAGAAGGCCGGAGCTGAGGGGGACCTCGATGGTGTCCTGGCTGATGAGGAGGAGCAGGCCGAGATCGTTGAGAGTAGTTTCAGCCTGACTCTGTGACATGCCTGAGAGGTCTGGCACAGTGACGGGCTCTGGACCCTTGCTCACGATCACGAAGACCGTGGCGTCGCGCGGGATCGTTTGCCCTGCCACCGGCTTTGATTCGATGACGAAACCGGTGAGGACATCTGGGGAGAACTCCTCTTGAGTCTCCACGTTCACGAAGCCTGCCCGCGTCAGTTCGAGTACGGCCGTATCCGCTGACTTGCCGGCAACATCGGGAACCGCAATCGAGGATGCCCCCTTCGAAACGACCAGGTCGACGGGAGCGTCGGGCTGCGCCGTGGTACCCCCGGATGGCGTTTGTGCGATCACGATGTTTTCGTCTTTGTTCTCAGTGAACACGTAGTCGATCGTTCCGATGGAGAAACCCTGGGACTCCACCCGGCCGATGGCCACGTCGACGTTTTCTCCAATGAGATTCGGCACACCGAACTTTTCAGGTCCAAGAGAGACCACGACGGTGACGAAACTGCCTGGCTCGACCGCTGTTCCAGCAGATGGCTCAGTGCGAATTACGAGACCACTTGGAATATCTTCACTTGCTTCCTCAACCGTCTTCACCTTGAGGTCGAGTTGGTCTTGCAGCATCACGAACGCGTCGGGAGCGTCGGTGCCTGCCAACTCGGGTACCTGGACCGTCGAGGCGATAGGGTCTCCTCCGGAGAGTAACCGGAGAAGAAGCCACAGTCCGAGCAGCAGGATCACGATCAAGCCGCCAACAGCGACCCAGTATGATGTCTGGGAACGTTCTTCCATCGGAGCGTCGAACGTCCGGGTCGGCTGGGCGGGGCGAGCTGATCCAGTCGGTGTCATCGGTGGCGGGATCATCGTCGTTGGAGCGGCAGCCATAACGGCCGCTGCGGCCACTGGTTCGGAACCTCCAAGGTATCTTCTGAGATCAGCCCGAAATTCGTCAGCGGTCTGGTACCGACCCGCCGGATCCTTCTGCATTGCCTGTCCCGCAATGGCTGACATCTCCTTTGGGACATCTGGATTTACGACGTCTGCAGCCGATGCTGTCTCTGACACGTGCTGGTAGGCCACTGCTACGGGGCTGTCACCCGTGAAGGGTGGCTTTCCCGCAAGTGCCTCATAGAGAACGATTCCGAGCGAATACACGTCCGATCGTTCGTCTGCTGGCAGGCCCTGGGCTTGCTCGGGGCTGAAATAGGTAGCGGTGCCGATCACAGCTCCGGTGCGGGTCAACTCCTCTGAGTCATCAAGGGCTCGTGCTATCCCGAAGTCGGTCACCTTCACGGCCCCATCCTCAGTGATCATGATGTTGCCAGGCTTGACGTCCCGATGGAAGACACCGTGTTGATGAGCGATGCTCAGTGCCGCGGCGACTTCCGCTCCGATCTCAGCTGCGCGTCTTGGGAGCAAGGCTCCGTCGGACTTGAGGATCTGGCGAAGCGTCTGTCCTCGAATGAGTTCCATGATAATGAAGTAGGTTCCCGCATCCTGGCCCCAGTCGTAGATCGCGACAATGTTGGGATGCGACAGATTCGCAGCAGCCTGAGCTTCACGGCGAAAACGGGCTACGAACGCCTCGTCGGACGCGAAGTTAGCGTGCAGCATCTTCACCGCGACGGGGCGGTTCAGCAATGTGTCTTCAGCTTCGAAGACGTCGGCCATCCCCCCACGGGCGAGATGCTTGACGATGCGATAACGGTCGGAAAGGATGCGGTGTTCCACGGGGTGGAGGGTACTTCCGATGAGCGATAACGAACGGTACCCCGCCGAGAGCCTGTGGCCCTCATCCCATCGGTGTCCTCGGATGACTGGCTGGCTAGTCGCTCACGTCGAAGAATGCGGCCAGTACCTGCCTGGCGATGGGTGCAGCGACACTCCCGCCGGTCGCTGACTCTCCGAAGGCTCCCCCGGATTCCACAACTACCGCGATCGCGATAGAGGGCTCGCCCTCGACCGGGGCGACAGGACCGAAGCCGATGAACCATGCGTGTGGTGACTGGCCTGGAACTTCTGCGGTTCCCGTCTTGCCGGCTACACGGACGCCTGGAACAGCTGCCTTGCGGCCGGTACCCGAGATCACAACCTGTTCCATCAAGTCGGAGAGAACGGCCGCAGTCGCAGGGCTCATGGCACGCTTCCACGCTGCAGGCTCGGTGGACTGCTCGATCGACCCGTCTGACGTGAATACGTCATGCACGAGGAACGGCCGCATCATTGTTCCGTCATTGGCGATCGCGGCGACAGCGAGCGCCATGAGTAGGGGCGTCACCTGAACATCTCGTTGGCCGATGGCGCTCTGGGCGGTCGCAGGAAGGTTGTCCTTGATCGTGCCTTCCGAAGGGAAGAATGACGAAAGTACGGGTAGGTCGAACGGCACCGAGCGGTTGAATCCGAATTTGTCGGCTGTCACGCCAAGATCGTCGCCACCGATGTCCATGCCGAGTTGGGCGAACACCGTGTTGCACGAGCGGACGAAGCCGATCTCGAGCGACACAGACTTCCCGTCGTTGCAGACCCTGCCGTCGAAATTCGAGATGGTGGAGTTGCTCTCAGGCAACTCAAGTGCAACGGGATCACTGAACTGTGTGGAAGGACTCACGACACCGAAGTCGAGTCCGCTCGCCGCGGTGATGACCTTGAACACCGAGCCCGGTGGATACGTCTCGTCCGTGGCGCGGTTACGCAACGGCTCGTCGACGTCCAATTCCAGCGACTGGCCGGATTCGGCTGCATCTGAGCTGATCAATGTGTTCGGGTCGAAGCGGGGATAGCTCACCATTGCCAACACCGCGCCGGTTGTTGGGTCGATTGCGACGACTGCACCCTTCTGATCGCCTAGGGCTTCGGCAGCGGCGATCTGAAGACGATGTTCAAGGGTCAATCGAAGTCCACGAGGTCGCGTGTCTCCTCCAAGCAGACCGTTGAGTACGCCTGAGATCGTGGCATCCCTGTTGGATACCAGCTCGCTCGACCACGCAGCCTCCAGACCGCGGGAGCCGAAGAGCACGGAGGTGAAGCCGACCGTGTGTGCGTAGAGATCTCCCTCCGGGTACGTCCGTGCGTACAGTTTTGGGTCATAGGGCGACGGTACGGACACGGCGAGGACAACCTCGTCGGAGCTCACGATCGGTCCTCGCTCGCGTCCTGTTCTCGAAGCGGCAACCCGAGCATTTCGCGGGTCATCTCGGTAGGAGGGACCGTTCAAGACCTGGATGTTGAAGACAGCCACGATAAGCAGAAGGAACCCAACGAATGTGATGTACGCAACTCTTCGGAGGGAGACGTTCATGTCCGTTCCTCGTGGGAGATTCGAAGGAGAAGGGCCAGAATGATCATGTTGGCGACGAGGGAGGAGCCTCCGTATGACATAAACGGCAAGGTGATGCCGGTTACCGGGAGAAGCCGCACCACGCCACCGACGATGATGATGGCCTGCAAGGCGACGACGATGGCGAGCCCACCTGCGAGGTGCTTGTGGAATCGGTCTCTAGCGCGAATAGCAATACCGAACGCAACCGCAGCAAGGAGGGCAAACCCTGTGAGCACGGCGATCGAACCAGCGAAACCCATCTCCTCAGCGATGGCTGCAAACACGAAGTCGGTCGGGGCCGCTGGTATGAGGTCTGGCCGCCCGAGGCCGATCCCTGAACCGGTCAGACTGCCTGATCCCATGGCAAAGAGACCCTGAACGATCTGGTAGCCCGCGTCCTGGAAGTGGTCGAACGGGTTGATCCACGCCTGGATGCGTCGCTGGACGTGGTCGAACGTGTTGAATGCAACGAACCCCGCGCCTAACACGGTGATCGCCCCTGTTGTCAGGTAGAAGGACCGACTGGTTGCGACATACAGCATCCCAATGAACAGGCCGAACAACAGCAGAGACGCACCGAGATCCCGCTCGTAGATCAAGACGACGAAGGCGATGCCTGCTGCTATCAACACGGGACCGAGATGCCGGGGCTCTGGGATCGTGAATCGGCCGATCTTGCGGTCCAGAATGGACATGGCGTCGGCGTTTTCGGCGAGGTACGACGCGAGGAAGATCACGATGAGGATCTTCGCTATCTCGCCAGGCTGGAAGCTCAATGCTTGATCGGTTCCTGGAATGACGAGACGAACCCACAGCCGAGATCCATTGACCGTTGCACCGTGGAGCGGCCACGAATCAGGGAGCAACGGCAGGAGCAGAAAACCGACACCTGCGGCGAGGACCACGTATCGGTACTTGCGAAGGACGTCGACACCGACGTCAGCGAGGAGGAGCAGGACTACCGATCCAACTGCGGCCGCGATCAGGAGTGACCATCGTTGTATGGCTGCCAGGTTTCCGTCGAGTCGGTAGATCTCGATGAATCCGACCGCCGTGAGGAAGGTCGCCGTTGGCAGGAGGAGCGTTGACGCACCGACCGACCATCGGCGGACCGCTACTTGAATTCCCCCGAACGCAGCTAGAAATGACAGGAGAGTTACAACCACCTGGGCGTCTAGCCAGTTCCCGCGCGTGAACTCTGAAATGGCGACGCCGACTGCTGCCAGCAGTGATGCGGCGACGATCAGGCCCGACTCGGCCCGGCGAGTCATACCGAGACGTCGATCACAATGACGGTCGTATTGTCGACGCCTCCTGCCATGTTTGCCTGCTCGATGAGCGCCCATGATGTCGGCTCAACGCCTTCGCGAGCATTGAGGATCTGTTCGATCGTGAAGTCTGTGACCATTGTGGTCAGGCCATCAGAGCACAGCAATAGTCGATCATTGTCGGCTAGATCGACGGAGAACTGGTCGATGGTGACCGGTCCTAGGCCAAGGACCCGGGTGAGGAGGTGACGATGTGGGTGATGCTCGGCTTCTTGCTGAGTGATCTTGCCTATCTCGATCAATTCGTTGACGAGTGTGTGATCGGTAGTGAGGATCTGAAGTTTGTGATCTCGCAGAAGGTACGCCCTCGAATCGCCGACGTGGGCGAAATCTGCGATTCCGTCTGGGTCGAGCCGCACGAGCGTCATCGTCGTTCCCATACCGCGGAGGTTCTCGTCGTGTTTCGATGCCGCTATGACGGCACCGTTTCCCGCTGCAACTCGCTCGACCGGCTCGATCGGATCTTCGGGATCCGCCGCAGAAGCCGCTTCGACCGCGAGCTTCGATGCAACCTCACCCGCAACGGCGCCACCCATCCCGTCCGCGACGATGAGCACCGCTGGTCCTGGCGAGTTCCCAGAAGACGCGGGGAACAGCGAGTCTTCATTGACCGTTCGTACCTTGCCGGTGTTGGTACCGGCTCCCCATACGTATTTCATCGCACCTCGAGGATGGTCTTTCCTATTTGAACGGTATCGCCTTTGGATACCGTTGTCGGTGTTGTCACGCGTCGTCCGTTCACGTACGTCCCGTTCGTGCTTCCAAGGTCGTGCACTACGACGCGATCGTCCTGTAGCCCGACCCTGGCGTGGAACTCTGAAGAATACGGGTCGTCGATGTGAATGTCCGCGTCGGCGGATCGCCCGACTACGTGGCCCTGTGAGCGCAGTTTTATCCTCTCCCTATCAGCGTTCCCCGTTAGAACGACGAGTTCGGCAGGTAGCCCACTCACCCGTGCGCCGGGATTCGATCCCGTATGGCTTCTGATGGCCCGTGCGACCTGCCACAAGAACAGGAACAGAAGTGCCAGGAAGAGGAGTTTGATGATGTTGAGAAACAGGGCAGGCATTCAGTTGATCGTCCTGTAGGTGAAAGACAAGTTTCCAAGCAATACGTTGTCGCCTGCCGCCATTGTCGCGGCTTGGGCACCGAGTTGCTGTCCGTTCAGCGTCGTTCCGTTCGACGAGCCGAGATCCTGTAGGTACGTTCGGGAGCCGTCGCGGAACACGAGGCAATGATGGCGCGATACCTCTTGGTTAGCGACCCGGACATCACAATCGAGGCCGCGTCCGATGATTGTTCGGTTCAGAGACATCGTCAGTACAGCGGATCCGTCGTCTGCTATGAGCTGGCACCACGGGGCGAGCACGTTCTCAACGGACTCTCCTGAGCATTCGACTATGCCACGAGGCGTGTCTCCGTCGGTGCGAAAGCGGACATGGACCTCTCCGACGAGTCGCCACCCCCGCTCCATCGACGTGTGTGTCACCGCGTGCTCAAGTTCGGACGTGAGTGCTGCTCTGTCGAGCGCTGGGTCGACGTCGCCAGGGTTCATATGCACGACTAGATCGTTTGGCACCTGTGGACCGGCGGGAGTGTCGACTGCGATGAACTCGAGCTGTCTGATCAAGCGAGTTGCGATCGAAACAGGATGCATCCGACCACGAAACACAGACGCGCTTGCGCTGTCGGCGAACATCTCAAGCCTGCGCTCGAGTCCCTGTGCCAGATTCATGCTGCTGATTCTATGAACTCGTAGCGATACCTGTAGGCCCAAGGCAGCAGGGGACAGGCGGCTCGAGGGATTCGACACGTACGTCTGTCAACGTACCGTCTGCGATCGCCGCGGTCACAGTGAGAAAATCCGCAGCCAGGATGTCTTGTTTGTTGTCTGTCGTCTGTTGTACTCTTTCGCCCCGTAGGGCGAGTGGCGGAATTGGCAGACGCGCAGGATTCAGGTTCCTGTGAGGTAACACTCGTGAGGGTTCAAGTCCCTCCTCGCCCACGATGGCGTACCCGGCCTACCGGTCAGAGCGTCGGTTGAAGCGACGTCGCTGGCTGTTGATCGTTCTTTCGTTGATCTTGATCGTGGTCCTGATCGCATTGTTGGCATCACGCCAGACAGAGCGACGCGGAACGGTCGAGTTCTTTGCTGCTGCCGAAACTGCTACGGGGTTGCACGAGAGCGGTTCGCGGGCGTTCGCAGAAACACTTGGATCCGTTGGGCTCCTCACCCGGCAAGACCTCACACGTCGATTGGAGCTGATCGTTGAGTCCGCCACGGCGGCGAACGAGGCCCTGCGCGTTGAGGCGCCGTCTGTAATAGGCGCTTCTTTCGGAACGATGACAACCGCGACGGCTTCTTGGCTGCAGGGTGCTCAGGGCGTGCATGATGTCATGGTCGGGATCATGGACGGGGACATCGTCGAGAGTGCTGTGCCTGATCTCCAGCGAGCTCTCGACCAGCTACGCGTCGGAGATCTCGCCTATCAGCAGTTTCTCGATTCGCTCTCAGCGGTTCCAGAGGGAACGGAACTGGCGGATTTCTCGCCGATTGAGTACATCAACACCAAAGCGTCAGATCCCTTGCTGTACGACGCGACGAACCTTGTTCTCCGAATCCAGGCCGCGTATTCGCTGGCTCCCCATCGCGATGTGTCCGTCTCCGGATTGATGAATCCGGAACCAGTCGGTGACCGTGGCGGCATACCTGTCGTACCTTTTGCTGAGTCCGTTGCGATCAACGCCGTGATCGTAAACGAAGGAAACGAGGACGAAGCGGCAGTGGCGATCGACCTCGAGGTGCTCAATGTGGAAACGAACGCCGTGGTGACCCGATCCGAGGTCGTCGACGGTCTTTCTGCCGGGGCATCGACAACGGTGCTCTTCGAGAACCTCGACATCAAGCCTGACGGTTTGTATCAAGCGAAGTTGACGGTCACAATCAGTGACGACATCGAACCTGGGAACAATGTGTGGAAGCTGGTCTTTATCTGGAACGCTGAGTCATGAGTGTGGCCCTGATCGTCGCCATCTTTCTCGTAGTGATCCTTGTGGTCTGGCAGACTGTTCAGCTCCAGGCGATCCGTAGGAAAGTCGATGCAGTTCCAGAGGACGGCAACGTCGTTGCGTCGTTGCGGAGAGTGCACGAAGGGGTGGCCTCGAACGAGAAGTCGATCGACCAGTTGGTAAAACGCGTTGATGAGGTCGAGGGAAGGTTGCCATTCGCGATCAGCTATGTGGGGGTGGTCGCGTACAACGCCTTCGGAAATGTCGTAGGGAATCGGTCGCGCTCGATCGCTCTGTTGAACCAGCGAGGTGACGGACTCGTTATCACCTTGCTTTCGTCAAGAGAGGAAACGGTCTTCTACACAAAGGAAGTCAGATCGGGTTCAGGCATTGAGGAGCTGTCGCCAGAGGAACAGGCAGCGGTTGATCGCGCGACGGGCCGGTAACCTCTGAGACCATGATCGATATCGCCTTTCTCAGAGAACGTCGCGGCGAACTTGCCGCCTCACTTGAACGTCGTGGTGTACAAGTCGACCTCGAAGTTCTTGCCACACTCGATGAGGAGCGTCGCAACGCGCGGTCGCAGGCTGAAGAGCTCAGGGCGCAGCAGAAAGTGATTGGTAAGTCGATTCCTTCCCTTAGCGGAGACGACAAGCAGGAAGCGATTACTCGAGCCGGGGGTCTCTCTGATCGCTACAAGACGCTACTTGCCCAGGCTGATCGGTTTGATGAAGAGTTTCAGGCGATTTGGATCGTGCTGCCCAACATCACCGACCCGTCGGCTGCCGACGGAATCGACGAAGACGATGCTGTGGAGATCTCAAGATCGGGTGAGCCTACGCAGTTCAACTTCGCGCCGAAGGACCACGTCGATCTCGGTGCTGGGCTCGGGGTCATCGACATTGAACGGGCAACGAAGGTATCTGGCAGTCGCTTCGGAATGCTCAAGGGCGACTTGGTGCTCCTCGAAATGGCGATCGTGCGTTGGGCCATGGAAACGCTAGGTGCACATGGCTTTACTCCGATACTCCCCCCTGTTCTCGTGAGAGAGAGCGCTCTGGTTGGCACCGGATTCTTTCCTGCAGACCGCGAACAGGTGTACTCGATCGGGGAGGACGACCTGTTTCTTGTTGGGACCTCCGAGGTGCCGTTGGCCGCGATGCACGGCGATGAGATTTTCGAGGAGAGCGACCTTCCCCTGCGGTATGCCGGGTTCTCTACGTGCTTCCGGGTCGAGGCTGGTACCTACGGCAAGGACACGAGGGGGATCTTTCGGGTGCATCAGTTCGACAAGGCAGAGATGTTCTCCTTCGTGCACCCCGACCGCTCCAGGGATGAGCACGATTTCCTACTCGAGCGTGAGGAAGAGCTCATCAGGGCCCTGGAGATCCCTTACAGAGTGGTGAATGTTGCTGCTGGAGACCTCGGGTCGTCGGCAGCAAAGAAGTATGACATCGAGGCATGGTTCCCAGGCCAGGAGCGGTACCGCGAGATCACCTCAACGTCCAACACGACGGACTATCAGGCGCGTCGTTTGAGAATCCGCTTCAAGGGCGACGACGGGAAGAACCGGCTTGTGCACACGCTTAATGGCACCGCCGTTGCCATGGGCAGGACACTCATTGCGCTCATGGAGAACCATCAGCAAGAAGATGGAACAATCCGGATTCCTGAGGCGCTTGTGCCGTATACCGGCTTCGACGTTCTTGAGCGCGGATGAGCAACGGCGCAGTATTCAAGGACATTGCGGTCCGATACGACCGGCTGAACACGATCTTGTCGCTCGGTCAGGACCAGAAGTGGCGCGATTCGGTCGTGTCCCAACTTCCCCAGGGTCGCATTCTCGACCTGGGCGCCGGTACGGGCGCGGCGAATCCGATCTTTGGATCTCGCGATATCGTGGCCCTCGATCCCGCACGTGAGATGCTGGCGTTCAATGACGCCGAAGCGAGGATCACGTCGGTGGGAGAGACGCTCCCATTTGGCGATGGTTCCTTCGATGCGGTGTTCTCTGCCTATGTTTTTCGGAATCTGGATTCCGTCGACGCGACGATGCGCGAGATCGCCCGTGTTCTTCGACCGGGCGGTATGGCGGGGATCGTCGACCTGGGACGGCCATTGGGGCGCCTTGCGAGCAGGATCCACCGAGCAGGTACAGCTGTTGTGTTGCCGCTTGCCGGCTTGAGCGTCGGGGCCAGAGACGAATACCTGTATCTGCACCATACGCTCGACAAGCACCCACCACCCGAACGACTTCTGGCCGGTACGCCGCTGACTCTCGTTGATACCTGGCGAATGGGGCCGATGGGTTTCGTGTGGGCAGCCCTTCTGAGGAAGAACGAAGCCGACAGCGGTTAGCTTCTGTATGTGGCAAACCGTGCACCCCGCCTTCGAATGCTCGGCCGGCGGCGCTCCTGGCAGGTTGACTCGGGAAGGGCGCTCCTGAAACACCCGGAACGACCCGCTTAGGGCTGCTTCCTTCCGGACCTGACCCGATTCACGACGTTCCGCCGTTCCAGGACCCTGCCGTCATCATCAACCGAACCAGCGCTAGACCCGACGACGTTACACCCTCAGGCGGGGAGTTCAGCTCCGCATGAAGAGGATTTCGGAGGGAGGGCACCCCTAGCGCCCCACCTAGCACGGCTACCCGTATGGTAGCCAACCTGCCGTATCACCGTCCTCAGGCTTCTGGCGTAGGAATCCGCAACATGTTGCGGATTCCTACGCCAAACACGGCAGTGTCAGAGGGAAACCGCTTCGGCAATGAATTCGTGCATGCGGCCGCGGGCGACTCCGGCTATGGAGGTGGGGAACGCATCGAACGCATGCGTACCTCCAGGGTAGATCGCGATCTCAGTGTCGTTCCCTGCGGCGAGCCATCGGGTCGCCATGAATAGCGAATCGTCGAGGAGGGGATCCCATGTACCGACCGTGAACAGCGCCGACGGCATGTCATTGAGGGTGCCGTAGAGCGGTGAGAGATCTGGATCGTCGATCGCGACATGTTGATCCCCTACGTAGTGTTCACCGAACCATGTCATCGTGTCACCGTCCAGAATGAGGCCTTTTTCCGTCCACTGGCGTGCCGACGGCGTCCCGTGAGGTAGGTACGACCCGTAGACGAGGTTGGCGCCTACCCAATCTGTGTATCCGAGATCGTCTCGTGTCTTCAGAAGCGTCACAGCGGCAAGGTTCGCCCCAGCGGATTCGCCGCCGATGGTGAAGCGATCAGTGCCGAAGATGTCTGCACCGTTCTCGATCAGCCAGCGAGACGCGGCGGCACAGTCCTCCACTGCTGCTGGATACCGGTGCTCTGGTGCGAGGCGATACTCGACCGACACTACCGCGACACCAGCTTCTCGTGCCATCACCTCGTTCTGAATGTCGCTTAGGTCTGCAGCTCCGAGCACCCATCCTCCACCGTGGATGTGGAGGTAGACACCGTTCACTTCGTCGACCTCGATGATGCGAAGCTCGAGATTTCCCCCTGGCCCATCGATCGAGATGGTTCTGGCATGATCCGAATACATGACAGGACCCAACCAGCTCTTGCCTTCTCGACGAGCCTTCCGTATGAGCTCGGGTGGAAAGGCGGTCGTGTCTGGCAGGGCGAGCAACATTTCCTGGAGATTTGCGTTGAACGAACGCGTCTCGTCGGATATGGCGTCGTCTCGGAAGAGGGCTGGGTCGATGTGCATTCGACGAGGGTAGCCCACGCACGAGAAGCGGGCAGGGAATGTAGGTTATATCGCGGAGGGAGAGGGATTTGAACCCTCGATGCGTTTCCGCATACACGCTTTCCAGGCGTGCGCACTCGGCCAGACTATGCGACCCCTCCTTAGGCTGAGGATTCTAGAAGTGAAAGGCCGTGTAGTGAATTGGGACACCGCAATGGGCGCAGCGCTCGATGAGGCGGCAGCCGCACCGCGGCACAACGATGTCCCCATCGGCGCTGTGCTGCTCGACGCGAGCGGATTCGTTGTTGCCAGAGACCGAAACCGACGTGAGGAGCGGGGTGACGCCACCGCCCACGCGGAGATGCTCGTCATGTCTGCGAGGTCGAGCGAGCTTGGAACGTGGCACCTCGACGGACACACCTTGGTTGCAACCATCGAGCCGTGTGCAATGTGTGCAATGGCAGCGGTTTGGGCCAGGGTCGATCGGATCGTCTACGGCGCTGCGGACCTCAAGGCCGGCGCGTGTTGGTCTGTGTTCAACATCCCACAGGACGAACGGCTCAACCACCGAATTGAACTCGTCTCGGGCGTTCGCGAGACAGAGACGCTCGGCCTCCTTGAAACGTTCTTCAGCACCCGCCGCTAGGAGTCTGGCACCCGGAGTCTGGCACCTGGAGTCTGGCGTAGATATCCGCAACATCTTGCGGCAATCTACGCCAGAGCCCTCAGGTGAGGAGTGACTTGCCTGTCGATCGGAGGCTTTCGCAGGCATCGGTCACACCCTGGGCCATCGCGATCTCGGCTTTCTTGAGATACGAGCGCGGGTCGTACACCTTCTTGGTGCCAACTTCACCGTCGATCTTCAGCACCCCGTCGTAGTTCTCGAACATGTGACCCGCCACCGCTCTGGTGAAGGTGTACTGGTTGTCGGTGTCGATGTTCATCTTGATGACGCCGTAGTCGATTGCGTCATGAATATCGGTCAGCTCGGAGCCTGAGCCGCCGTGGAACACGTAATCGAACTGCGCGTCGTCGCCATAGACATCCTTGATGGCGGTCTGCCCATCTCTGAGGACATCGGGACGGAGTTTCACGTTCCCTGGCTTGTAGACACCGTGAACGTTGCCGAAGGTCGCAGCGAGCATATATCTGCCCTTCTCACCGAGTCCGAGGCGCTTGGCTGTCTCGAGTAGATCCTCGTTCGTTGTGTACAGCTTCTCCCTAGGCGTTCCTTCGGCTGTGACACCGTCCTCCTCGCCGCCGACGACACCAACCTCGAGTTCGAGGATGATGTCGAGTTGGCGCATCTCCTCGAGGAGTTCCTCGCTGATGGTCAGGTTCGAGTCCAGGTCGATGGCAGACCCGTCGAACATGTGGCTCTGGTACAGAGGGATGAGGCCGTGTTCTCTGCGTTCCTTGCTGACTTCAAGGAGGGGGCGGATGAACGTGTCGACCTTGTCGGCCTGACAGTGGTCGGTGTGCAGTGCGAGAATCACCGGATATTCGTCTGCGAGGAGATGCGCAATCTCTGCGATTGCTTGTGCTCCAAGCGACATCGAGTTGATGTGTGTACCTGAGGCGAACGAGCCTCCACCGTGACTGATCTGGATGATGCCGTCTGAGCCGGCGTCTGCGAAGCCGCGCATCGCAGCGTTCAGCGTCTCAGATGACGAGATGTTGATAGCCGGGTAGGCGTATTTGCCGTCTCTGGCTGCGTCGAGCATGGCGTTGTACTGATCGGGGGTGGCGATCGGCATGAATCCCTCCAACGGGTAGTCCGCTAACGAGAATGTACTCGCGTTTTGACCGCTCTTCACTTCCTGGGTATCTCGGGGTCCGGTCGGACGAGTAGGTCGGTACAATCGCGTCGGTCTGGAGGGGTGACAGAGCGGACGAATGTGACGGTCTCGAAAACCGTTGGGCCTTCAGGGGTCCCGAGGGTTCAAATCCCTCCCCCTCCGCTACGAGTCGGCTGTGCAACGCGTGCTTCAGCCGACTGTCAGGTTGCGAGGGCGCCTTCGGGCGCTCTCGTGATTCCTGACCGTTCAATCACCATCGCTACCCATGCGATGGTGCCCCTCGTGGGCCTATCCGTCGTTGCTGTGGGCGTCATGCGTTGGACGGAGCCAAAGGCGGGTGGTCTACGCTCGACGTCGGGCCCTGTCGTAGGCGACGTTCGGTAGTTCTGTGATGCCGGTGTCCGTGCGGTTTCGCTTGTAAGGACGCGTCCGGAGTGCCGTTGCCTGCGACGAGATGGCAAACTACGGGCTCTGGAGGGATGACTGAGCGGACGAAAGTACTGGTCTTGAAAACCAGCGAGGCGCAAGCTTCCGTGGGTTCGAATCCCACTCCCTCCGCCACGGTGATGTCGCGCGACATGTGTTTCCTATGTCCTGAAACAGCACACCACTCCCTCCGCCACGAGCACATGTCGGCGCTGTCCCACGGGCCACGCACAGGCACATCGACTCAGGTGATGTTGCGTCCCATGGTGTAGAATTCGTCGTTTGGACGCATCGACGCGAAGTTCGCCAGCCTGTTGCTAAAGCCGAACAGCCCTGTGATTGCTGCGATGTCCCAGATGTCGTCGTCGCTGAAGCCGTGCTCGTGGAGCACAGCAAAGTCATCGTCGCCGACCTCGTCGGAGCGGTTCGAGACCTTGATGGCGAAGTCGAGCATCGCTGCCTGGCGGCTGGTGATATCGGCTTTGTGGTGGTTGATAGCGACCTGGTCGGCGACGAGGGCATTCTTTGCCCGTATGCGGAGAATCGCTCCGTGAGCGACAACGCAGTACTGACAGTTGTTGTCGCCAGATGTTGCGACCACGATCATTTCGCGGTCGGCCTTGGTGAGGCCGCTGTCCTTCTCCATCAACGCTTCGTGATAGGCGAAGAACGCCCGGAACTCAGCCGGCCTGTGCGCCAGGGCGAGGAACACGTTGGGGACGAACCCCGCCTTCTCCTGCACCGAGAGGATCGTGGCTCTGACGTCGTCTGGCAGGTCTTCAATATCGGGTATCGGATATCGGCTGATCGGATGCTCGGACACGGAGCCCCCTCTTTCGGTGGTGATCGTGTGTTCCTTGATGGCGGTAGGTTGGCTCGCTATTCGATGGGGAGGAGTCTGGAGTCGGCGAGCGCAGCTGTGCGATGGCCAGCCCCTGCACGGTATTGAGAACTCTGCGTCATGGCGAGGAAAGCGGCAAGATTCGGATATTGCACAAGGAGAACGCGGTCCCAGTTGGCATCTGAAGGTCCGATCAGTAGCGCACCGCCTTCCCCTGCGAAGATCGGCTTACCTCCAACTTCTGTGAGGAGCGGCATGGTATGGGCTGAGTAGATCCCGTAAGCGTGGCGTCCCGAGATGGGCTCAGACGGTGCAAGTTCAGGGAAGTCGGTGTAGTCGGCAATGTCGCGGAATCGCAGCAGGTTCAACATGGTGACCGTACCGGTGATGCCGCGCTCGGCCAGGTCAGCGATTGCTTCGGGGGTGGGAGTGAGGAACATCGTGTGATCATACGTCGCTGTGAGGCGGCGGCTGTTCTCTACGCCTCCCTGCGTGACGTGACCCATGCACCAAGGAGAACGAAGGCCGCGCCTGCAATAGCGATCGGCTCTATCGCGTCACCACGAATCACGACACCGAGCACGATTGCAACAATGGGGACGAAGTAGATGGCTACGGACCCTCTTGGTCCGCCGACCCGGCCGACGAGATTTGCCATGAGAATGAATGCCAGGGCTGTGCTGAGCGCGCCGAGTGGCAGCATTGCTAGTGCTGACGGCCAGGACCAGGTGGATCCGGGTATCTGGATCAACCCGAACGGAACGACGATTACGAGCGCTGCGAGTTGTGCATGAAACAGGATCGGCAAGGCGCCATATTTCTGTTGCAGCGGTACCGCAAGGTTCGTGGACAATCCGTAGAGGACGATTGCCACCAGGACGAGTGCGGTACCGAGTGCGGTTGCCGATGAGGTCACCAGTTCTGGTGCAGACACGGCGAGGACTCCCACGAACCCGATCCCGATGCCGAGTAGCTGCCTCCAGCCGGGGAGACGTTTCAGGAGCAGTGTCGACCACAGCGCTGTCATGAGGGGTACGGCACCGTTGAGCATGCCTGCCACAGCAGAGTCGATCCACTGCTGGGCGATGGGAAAGAGAATGAGTGGGATACCGATCCAGACGATCCCCAGTGCGAACACCCGGTTCCGGTCAGCCCGATCGATGCTTGTTCTCGCCTTGGGAACTAAGGCGAGGGTGCCTGCACCGAGCGCCACACGTGCCAGCGTCACAACGCCGGGTCGGAACGAGTCGAGCCCTATCGCCATGAAGACGAACGACGATCCCCAGATGAGAGCGATTCCGGTGAGGAGGCCCCACTCCGATGCCCCGAATGCACCGGCATGTGTGCCGGTGTTGGTCGTGGGGAGAGAGGATCGTCTCTCGTCGGTTGCCGCCATTGAGCGGAGGCTAGTGGTGCCTGCCTACCTCGAGGCTCCCCGCCGCGCACCAGAAATGAAGAGGTTCTCGTCTCGCAGGGTGTCGGTGCAACGGGAAAGCTGCATTGCCACGAGCGATCGCTGGTTGTGGCGTGGGGAGAGCCTGGCATGGTTCGACTGCCACCGGCACCGGGTCCTGATATCCTCTCCTCAACCTGGAGAGGTGGCCGAGCGGCCGAAGGCGCTCGCCTGCTAAGCGAGTAGGGGGTGTTGAATCCCCTCGAGGGTTCAAATCCCTCCCTCTCCGCCACTATCTCGGCTCAGAGCGCGCTGTTCGTTCTGCGCTGTGATCGCCGAGCGTCGCCTGTGTCGTCGCGGCGCGTTCCGCGCGCGGCATCCTGACCAGCGTGCTAAGCGCTCCTCGCCCACTGCTGCACAACGCGGTTGAGTGCGCCGAGAGGCATGCATCCAGAGCCGAGAACCGTGTCGTGGAAACCCTTGACGTCGAAGGCGTCGCCGAGTGTGGCCTCGGCCTCTTTTCGCATCCGCTGAATCTCGATTCGACCGACCATGTACGACAGCGCCTGGCCTGGCATCGAGAGGTATCTGTTGATCTCCTCAACGATTGAATGCATCGACATTGGGGAGTTCGCTGCCATGTACTCGATGCCTTGTTGGCGGCTCCAACCGAGTGCGTGCATGCCGGTGTCCACGACGAGCCGACAGGCCCGCATCGAATCCAAGATGAGCATGCCAACTCGGTCGAGCTCTGTCGAGTAGAGGCCCATCTCATCAGCGAGGCGTTCCGTATACAGACCCCATCCTTCTCCGTAGGCCGAGATGAAGCCGTTGCGGCGGAACGCCGGAATCGCATCACCGAGCTCCTGGGCAATAGCGCACTGCAGGTGATGGCCTGGGATACCCTCATGAAACGCTGTTGCTTGCACTTCGAAGGTGCCCCAAGACGTTGGGTCGGCCGTGTTCATGAAGAACGTTCCCTCTCGCGAGCCGTCCTCTGCTGGAGGGAAATAGAACGCGACTGGTCCGTGCTGTGTCTCCTGGACGAGGCAATCCGATTTCGGTAGGCGTCCGAACCAGTCGCCCATCCGTGCTTTCGCTGCTCTGAACGCAGCTTCGGATTGGTCGACAATGTCCGTGCCGCTGGTGTGATGCAGTGCTGGATCTTCCCGCAGCGCTCTGAAGATCTCGTCAAGTGACGATGTCCCGAGGAGTGGTCCGGCGATGTCGACATACTCTTTGGCAAGCCGAGCGATCTGCTGTCGACCCATTTCGTGAATCTCCGGTGCCTGCATCGGCAGCGTTGTGTATCGCTCGATGAGTCGTGAGTAGACGAGGTCACCGTCGGGGAGGCCAAAGAGGCCTGCACGCTCGTCGGGGCGAGCAAGAGGACCGACTTCATTCTGGATGGTGTCGCGGTACCTTGCAAAGGCCGGTCTGATCTCGGACGTGACGATGTTTGCGGCCTTGTCCTTCCACGCTGCGATGTCTGATTCGGTGTATGCCTCCGGCATTTGGGCATGCAAGAACACGTCGCTGTCGACGGGAGTATCGAGTATGGCTTCGAGTTGCTCGACTGCGCTCGTTACAGCGAATTTGGCGTTGACCCGGCCGCTTGCGATCCCTTCACGGAGGCGCTCGGTGACTTGGTCAAGCATCGTCGCGACGGCTGAGTACTTCGCCAGCATCTTGTCTGCGTGCTCGGTCGTCTCGACTGACATCTGTGGGATCGCGACCTGAAACACGATTTGTGGTCCGAAGATCGGGTCGACACCGAACTCTGCTTGGCGCATCTCCTCGACGCCTGCCACGGAGTCGCATTCAAAGATGAGGGTGTCGCGCGTTATTAGGTCATCCGAAGACAGGGAAGCGGTGTCGATGGCGCGAGCGCTCGCGGAGAAACGTCGAAGCTTCGCAATGTTGGCGTCTTCACCCTCCCGGCTCGCGTCCTCTACGCGGTCCATGAACCGATAGTCGCCGAGCATGTGCGCATTCGACGGTTGGGACTCCATGAGGTAGGCCCAGTAGTCGTCTGCGAGTTGGCGAAGCTCTTCGTTCACGATGTCTCCTCGGGGTGGCTTTGTGATTCGTGTACGGTGTCACTGTATCGACGCGGTGGGCCTGGTGAGGCTGTGCGAGTGGCGGATCGGCGCGGAGTCTTCTATCTGTTGGGCCGATTCTGCACTACCGTTGTAGTTCACCATGCGCCCGTAGCTCAATTTGGATAGAGCGTCTGATTACGGATCAGAAGGTTGGGGGTTCGAGTCCCTCCGGGCGTGCCACAAG
>CAYWPC010000001.1:1928-164996 GCA_964460075.1 uncultured Acidimicrobiaceae bacterium | reverse complement strand
GCCGGTAAAGGAAACCGAGGGAATTGAAACATCTCAGTACCTCGAGGAATAGAAAGCAACAGCGATTCCCTGAGTAGCGGCGAGCGAAACGGGAACAGCCCAAACCAGTGCGGTGTCAAGGTCGACGCCGTTGCCGTGCTGGGGTTGTGGGACTCATTAGACGGAACGTCGATACCGTCAGAGAGTAAGAAACTCATCAGATAGCCGAATCCCGCTGGAAAGCGGAGCCACAGGAGGTAAGAGCCCCGTAGGTTAAATCTCGATGAGCTCTCAATGATGTTCCCAAGTAGCACGGGGCACGTGAAATCCCGTGTGAATCTGCCAGGACCACCTGGTAAGGCTAAATACTACCTAGCGACCGATAGCGGATAGTACCGTGAGGGAACGGTGAAAAGTACCCCGGTGAGGGGAGTGAAACAGTACCTGAAACCAACTACTTACAAGCAGTAGGAGGGATCCTTGTGATCCTGACTGCCTGCCTTTTGAAGAATGAGCCTACGAGTTATCGATGTGTGGCAAGGTTAAGCCGAGAGGTGTAGCCGCAGCGAAAGCAAGTCTTAATAGGGCGTCTAGTCGCATGTCATAGACCCGAAGCCGAGTGATCTATCCATGGGCAGGGTGAAGCGAGGGTAAGACCTCGTGGAGGCCCGAACCCACCTAGGTTGAAAACTTGGGGGATGACCTGTGGATAGGGGTGAAAGGCCAAACAAACTCGGCGATAGCTGGTTCTCCCCGAAATAGCTTTAGGGCTAGCGTTGTATGTTCCGCCTTGGGGGTAGAGCACTGATTGGGCTAGGGGGCCAACAAGCTTACCGAACCCAGTCAAACTCCGAATCCCATTGCGCTAAGTACAGCAGTCAGACCATGTGGGATAAGCTTCATGGTCGAAAGGGAAACAGCCCAGACCGCCAGTTAAGGTCCCAAAATCAACACTAAGTGGGGAACGATGTAGGGTTGCCCAAACAGCCAGGAGGTTGGCTTAGAAGCAGCCACCCTTTAAAGAGTGCGTAACAGCTCACTGGTCGAGCGATCCCGCGCGGATGATGTAACGGGGCTCAAGTGTTGTACCGAAACTGCGGATTCACGTCGATAACCCAGGCCACTGTGGTTTTCCATAGGGGTCCAGGGGACGTGAGTGGTAGGGGAGCGTCGAATGTCCATCGAAGCGGCGGCGGAAGCCAGTCGTGGAGGGCATTCGAGTGAGAATGTAGGCATGAGTAGCGAATGAAGAGTGAGAATCTCTTCCGCCGAATGTCCAAGGTTTCCTGGGGAAGGCTCGTCCGCCCAGGGTTAGTCGGGACCTAAGGTGAGGCCGAAAGGCGTAATCGATGGATAACAGGTTGATATTCCTGTACTACTCAAGAATCGTCAATGCTGAATCTGATTTGCTAAGGAAAGCCCTTCGGGGCCTACCGACCCAATTGGTAGTAGGCAAGCAATGGAGTGACACGGAAGGGCACGTGGACCCGGGCGTTGGTTGACCCGGGGTAAGCACGTAGGTCGAGATCCAGGCAAATCCGGATCTCACACAGACCGAGATGCGATGCCGAGCCGAATTAGGCGAAGCCACCGACCCCATGCCGTCGAGAAAAGCTTCTAGCGAGATTCTTGGGTACCCGTACCCCAAACCGACACAGGTGGACAAGTAGAGAATACTAAGGCGAGCGAGAAAACTCTGGTTAAGGAATTCGGCAAAATGGCTCCGTAACTTCGGGAGAAGGAGCGCCCCGGTAGGGTGTAGGACTTCGCGTCCGAAGCCCGATGGGGTTGCAGAAACCAGGCCCAAGCGACTGTTTACTAAAAACACAGGAGGGTGCTAAGTCGTAAGACGACGTATACCCTCTGACGCCTGCCCGGTGCTGGAAGGTCAAGTGGATCGGTTAGCTCTTCGGAGCGAAGCTGTGAAATCAAGCCCCAGTAAACGGCGGCGGTAACTATAACCGTCCTAAGGTAGCGAAATTCCTTGTCGGGTAATTGAATTGCCCGTCAGTGAGGGTGACCTCACTTATCAAACCCACTCATAACGGCGAAGCCCACATCGACTGCCCGGAATCAAGGACCGAGCGATAGTCGACGGGTAATGTCGTGGGAAGTCCTCTGTCGGTGTCGCCACCGATATGACCCCGTAACGACTGAGCCCTTCGGGGCGAGGTGCCGGTATCTGTCATACCCACTGCTCAAGCTTTGGATATGACAAATCCATTGCCGGCACAATACGTGGGCTCTCGTTCAGCAATCGACTTTCCTTCTTACGTCTCCGGTTATTTCGACGGCGAAGGCTGTTTTACCGTGTCCATCTCACCACGAGCTTCGCTCAAGGTGGGCTGGGAGGTCCGACCATCTGTGTCGGTCAGCCAGAACGAAGACCGGAGCCAGGTACTTCACCAGATCTTGGACTACTTCGGGTGCGGAAGCATCCGAAGTGATCCCGGTGATCTGACGGTGAAGTGGGAGGTGCGCAGTTTGCGACTCATCCAGGACCGTGTGATTCCACACTTCCAACGGTGGCCGATTCTTTCGGCGAAGCAAACCGACGTGAATCTGTTCGTCGCTGTATGCGATCGGATGGTGAAACAAGAGCATCTTCAGCCAGAAGGACTGATTGAGATCGTAGAGATCGTGCGTGGAATGAACCCGAGCGGCAAGCGAAGGTTCAAACCGAGCATCATCATCGATCGACTGAACGAGATGAAGGCATAGTCTATCCCTCGAGGAAACTCGGGGACTCCGATGAAGTTCCGACCTGCACGAATGGCGTAACGACTCGGGCACTGTCTCAACCAGAGACTCGGCGAAATTGCAATGTGAGTAAAGATGCTCACTTCCCGCGACAGGACGGAAAGACCCCGGGACCTTTACTGCAGCTTGACATTGAAGTCCTTTATGTGATGTGTAGGATAGGTGGGAGTCTGTGAAGCGGCCGCGCTAGCGGTCGTGGAGACAACCTTGAAATACCACCCTTCCCATGACGTACTTCTAACCTCGGTCCGTTATCCGGATCAGGAACAGTGTCTGGTGGGCAGTTTCACTGGGGTGGTGGCCTCCTAAAATGTAACGGAGGCGCCCAAAGGTTCCCTCAGCCAGGTCGGCAATCTGGCGTTGAGTGCAAAAGCACAAGGGAGCTTGACTGCGAGACCTACAAGTCGAGCAGGTACGAAAGTAGGGTTTAGTGATCCCTCGGCGGCATGTGGGTGCGCCGAGGCCAACGGCTAAAAGGTACCCCGGGGATAACAGGCTCATACCGCCCAAGAGTCCATATCGACGGCGGTGTTTGGCACCTCGATGTCGGCTCGTCTCATCCTGGGGCTGAAGCAGGTCCCAAGGGTCGGGCTGTTCGCCCGTTAAAGAGGCACGCGAGCTGGGTTTAGAACGTCGTGAGACAGTTCGGTCCCTATCCGTCGCGGGCGCAGGAGATTTGAGGAGAGTTGTCCCTAGTACGAGAGGACCGGGATGAACGTACCTCTGGTGTGCCAGTTGTCCTGCCAAGGGCACGGCTGGTTTGCTACGTACGGAACGGATAAGCGCTGAAAGCATCTAAGCGCGAAGCCGGCTCCGAGATGAGATCTCCCACTGATTAATCAGGTAAGACCCCTGGTAGATGACCAGGTTGATAGGCCGGAAGTGGAAGCGCAGCAATGTGTGAAGCTGACCGGTACTAATAGGTCGAGGGCTTGAATTTTGAATATCGCGATTTTGTGCTCGCTATGGAGTGCTCAAAGAGTACTCATAGCGTTTTGGTGACCATAGCGACAGGGATCCACCCGTTCCCATTCCGAACACGGAAGTTAAGCCTGTCAGCGCCGATGGTACTTGGGCCGAGGGGCCCCGGGAGAGTAGGTCGTTGCCAAACATTCCTAAGATGAGGGCCGTCCCACCAGGTGTGGGGCGGCCCTTGTCGCGTGTGAGCCCTCGCGCGTTTCCGTCTGTAGGGTTGTGATCGAGAGGACCGCAATGGCACACGGCAAACACAGGCCATCTTCGGGTGGGCGAGGTCGCCCGTCTTCGAAGCGATCGCCCGCGCCGTCGAAATCGCCGAAGCAGGCCAAGTCCGCTCGGACTCGCGACGCCGCAAAGCCTTCCAGCTCAGATGGGCGACCAAGGCAGAGCGATCAGAGGAGCGATCGTCCAAGATCGGCGTCATCCCCAAAGACCTCAGCCGGATCGTCGAACAGGCAGAAGAAGCAGTACAGCGCGACCACACGGGATGTGGCTCGAGCCCAATACGAAGACAGGAAGAAGCGTCGCCGGGATTTGCAGGGTGCTGCCGTGAATCTTCCGAACTGGGTGATCGAAGGGGTCGTGCGGGTCACACCCGCCGACAGGGTCGCTCCCACGCTCGAAGCGCTGGGGGCAGCGTCCGAGGCGCTTGCGGACGGTAAGTTCCAGGCAGCGGTGAAGCACGGCATGCGGGCAAAGACTCTTGCGCCACAGGACGCGACGATCCGCGAGACGATCGGCGTTGCCGCCTACCGGCTCGGCGATTGGAAGACCGCCCTCTCCGAGCTTCGGGCATACCGGCGGATCGCGGGTGATACGACGCATCTACCGATCGAGATGGACGTGCTGCGTGCCCAGGGACGAAACAAAGATGTCGAAGCGGCGTGGGTGGAACTCAACAAGCGCGGCGGGCACGGTCTCGTGATGAACGAAGGCAAGATCGTGTACGCATCGTTCCTGTTGGATTCCAAGCGAGCGGACGAGGCGTGGAAGATCGTCGATCCAGGCAGGCTCGAACGAGCCCCGAACGAAGGCCATCTTCGGCTGTACTACGTTGCAGCACGCGTGGCCGCTGCCCGCAACGACGCAGAGACAGCCCGTCGGCTCTCGGACGCCATAGTGGTGGCGGATCCGTCGTTTCCAGGGTGGGATCAACTCCAGTCTGAGATCGCTGCCATCAGCTGACGAGATCATTCGCATCGTTCGTGTCACATCCAGCTGATACGTTGCTGGTATCTCGCACTTCCAACGAAAGGAAGTGTCATGGATCTCAACCTCATCGTCATCGCAGGAAGGATCGCTGCTGAGCCCGAGATCGTCACGTTCGCATCGGGCACAAGGCTCCTACGGCTTCTCGTGACGGTCAAGAGCCACGAGCCGCGACGACGTATCGACGTGCTACCGGTCGTGCTGTGGGATCCCAACGATGATGTGCTCCCAGACGTGCCGTGCCGTGGACGTTCCGTGTGGGTTGCAGGTTCGCTCCAGCGGCGGTTCTGGTCGTCAGACGGAGGCCGCACGAGCAGAGTCGAGGTCGTTGCCCACGACGTGCGCATCCGCGTCGAGGAGTCGTCCGATGCAGATGAGAGCTCGAATGCGGCCTAGAGTTCACGTTCATGCCACGCACCATGGTCGCAGCAGCATCACGAGTCGCAACCGCAGCCGGAACGCATGTTGCCGACGCGGGTGGCAACGCCGTAGACACGGCGATGGCCGCAGTGATCGCGTCAATGTCGACAGAATTAGGAATCGTCTCTCCGGGTGCGGGAGGGTTTCTCACGATCTGGCCACCCACTGGTGAGCCGGTCGTCATCGATGCATACGTCGAGATGCCAGGACGCGGTATCGACGAGGGGCGCAAGGTCGATGCACGAACGGTCGCCATGGAGTACGGCGGTGGCATGGAGACGATCGTTGGATGGGGGAGCGTTGCTGTCCCGAGCGCTCTGAAGGGTTTCGAGGCTGCTTCCCAGCGGTACGGGCGAATCCCGTGGGCCGAGCTGTTCTGTCCAACGGTCACTCTGCTGCGCGACGGATTCCCGCTATCGGCAGCCAGCGGTTACTACCTGACCTATGCACACGACGTGATTTACGGTTGGGATGCAGAGACGTCCCCCGCATACCACCGCACGGATGGATCGCCAATCGAGGCTGGGGACACCTTGACGAATCCGATCCTCGCAGACTGCTTCGAGGCTCTTGCAGGTGAGGGTGCGGATTTGCTGTACAAAGGTGAGCTCGGCGCCGCGCTCGTTGCGGCATGCGAGGAACGGGGCGGACTCGTGACTGCCCGTGACCTGGAGGAGTACTCAGCCGTACTGCGTCCCCCGGCACGGGTCGATGTACACGGTTGGGATATAGCAACGAACGCACCCCCGGCGGTCGGTGGGATAACGGTCTCTGCACTCTTGATGTTGCTCGAACGTCTCCACATCGATGGATGGTCCGCCGAAGGAGTGGCGCGGTACGCAGCCGCTCAAGACGCAGTGTTCAGTTTCAGGAGTCTTGCACTCGACGGAGACCAGGACCGGTTCGCCGGCGCCGACGCGATCATGAACATGGCGAACCGAGGCGATCTTGTCGCGATGCACCAGTCTCCGAGTACGGTGCACGCATCGGCTGTCGATGCCACTGGCATGGCGTGTGCAGTCACGGTTTCAGCCGGCTATGGGTCAGGCACGGTGATCCCTGGGACAGGGTTCGGGTTGAACAACTGTCTCGGCGAAATCGAGTTGATCTCTGAGGGACTCCACATACTGCCCGCTGGCCAGAGGCTGCTCTCCAATATGGCCCCGACTATCGGTAGATCTCCCGATGGTGGTGTCCTCGCCATCGGATCACCCGGCGCATCCAGAATCACGTCCGCGATAGCGTCGGTCCTCCTGAACTATGTCGTGTGTGGCATGGATCTCGAATCGGCTGTCGCCCACCCACGCATACACGCCGAGGTGTTCGACGGCGTTCCAACATTGGCAATCGAGCCAGGTATCGACGCATCACAGGTCGAGGGCCTCGTTATTCGGGAGCTGCCAGAGCTCTCCATGTACTTCGGCGGTGTGCAGGCAGCGCTGCTCGACCATGAAGGTGCGTTCTCAGGAGCGTCTGATCCAAGGAGAACAGGCGCCGTAGGCCTTGCAGGCTCGGATGGTTGACGGACCACGGGCAACATTTGACCCATCCATCTTGAAGCGACCGAGGTGGATCCTGGCGATCATTGTTGGTCTCGCCGTCGCCATGCTCTTCGTACGCCTTGGGTCGTGGCAGCTCTCCCGTCTCGAGGAGCGCCGTGCATCGAATGCACGTATCGAAGAACGCATGGACGAACCACCTCGATCTCTCGAAGAGCTCATAGGTGTGTATGGCTCCGACGCCGACGCACTCATATATCGACAGGCCACCGTGCAAGGACGCTATCGGTTGGGTGACGAGTTCTTCTCCATTGGACGCAACTACGACGGAGTCACTGGGACCATGGTGGTCACGCCGCTCGAACTGGACGATGGCTCCGTGATGATCGTCGTTCGAGGGCTGGCTCCCGTTGGCACACCCGGACCGCCAGCGGCAACCTTCGAACCGCCCACAGGCACCGTCACGCTCACCGGTCGCCTCGACGATGGCGAGGAGCCGCTTCGTCTAGGGGAGCCGGACCCAGACAACGGTGTGTTGCGGTCAATCAGCAGGATCGACCTTGCATACATCGACCGGTGGCTCAAGGGCGATGTGCGCTCGATCTCCCTCGTGATGACGAATCAGAGTCCAGCGAATGAAGGAGCGACACTATTGTCGATTCCACCGCCGGAATTGAGCGAGGGAAGGCATCTCGGATACGCCGTCCAATGGTTCGCGTTCGCGATCATTGCGGCAGTTGGCACTGCGGTGCTCGTGCGCCAGGCAGGGATGAGGGCGTCTACGGACGAAAACGATCCGGAGCAAGTGCCGCACCAGTGACACCGAACGCACCGATTCTCTGAGGGATCCCCTCGGAGAGCACGAGTGATGCTGCGAGTTCGCCGAGCGCGGGACTGGTCATAATCCCGTCGCCTCCCTGACCGACCAGCCAGAAAAAGTTAGGAGCGTCTGGATCGAAGCCCACGGCGGGGACTCTGTCCTTGGTGAATGTCCGGAGGCCGGCCCAGGTTGTACGAGGTGATCGTATCGACAGGTTCGTGTGCTCAGTCACGCGTTGAATGCCGAGCGCAATATCGATCTCCGGTGCCCTGGCGTCGAGTGGCTCGGATGGAAGCTCGCTAGCTGCTGAGCCAAGTAGGTTCGGCCCCTCTGGCTTGAAGTACCACTGTTCGTCTGCATCCACCACGAATGGCCAGCGATTCGTGGTGTGCGTCGTGGTGAAAATGAATACAGAACGGAGCTTGGGCGTAAGGCCGAGTGGCGCGACACCTGCCATGACGGCCACCCTGTCTCCCCATGCCCCTGCAGCATTCACGACGATGCGTGCGGATACATGGTGCTCACCTGCAACGATCTGCCATAGATTTCGGGTGTGTGCGATTGTTTGCACGCGGGCCTTGGTGAGAATGATGCCACGGTTGGCGCGAATGGTCTTCGTGTAGGACGTCTGAATGCCGTCGACATCGAGATCCAGCGAGTCCGGTTCGAGGACGCCGCCTGCGGTTCCGTCCACAGCGAATGCACCGCAGGTCTCGCTTACTTGGGCCGGTGAGAGACGCTCTAGATTCGGGACAAGTGGCGAGAACCGGCCAAGCAAGTCTGTCAGGCGCTCCTCGCATCCTGGAGGCGAGACGAACATCACAGGGCGTGACGTGGACAGATGTTCACCTGAGACGAGATACTCACGAGACGCCTTCGCTAGCAGCCGAAGAGGTCCAGCGCCGTGACACTCGGTGTACAGGGCGGCGGAGCGACCAGTCGTGTGGTAGCCGAGGGTGTCCTCGGCTTCGAGCAGGGTTACGTCGGTGTGCGGCGCGAGCCATGCAGCGATGGACAGACCTGCGATCCCGCCCCCGATGATGGCGATTTCGGTTTCCATGGTTCCACGGTAACGGTGTGCGAGATCGTGCGGCGAGCCTGGCATCGTGCGGGAAGGTACGATGCGTCTCATGACGAAGACGATCTACTCGACAGATGCTTACGCCCGCGAGATGTCAGCCAGCGTTGTGCGCACAGACGTTGATGACAACCGTGTGCTCCTTGACCGCACGGTGTTCTATCCGGGAGGTGGGGGCCAGCCACACGACCTCGGCACATTGCACATCGGCGACGACCAGCTACGTGTCGTTCGCGTGACCAGTGATCGCGACGGTGTCTGGCACTGGCTCGAGAGTGGCCTGCCTAGCGAAGGTACGGCGGTGGACGGTGTGCTCGACTGGGAGCGGCGGTACAAGCTCATGCGGACACATACCGCACTCCACGCACTCTGTGGAGTCATTTGGGCACGGTTCGAGAGTCCGGTTACGGGAGGCAACATGAAGCCGGGGGAGGGGAGACTTGACTTCGACATCCCCCAGTGGACGGCCGAGGACCTGCCGATCGTCGAGCGGGAGCTCAACGAGGAGCTCGCAAAGCGCCGGAACATCGAGGTGTCGTTTCTTCCACGAAATGCCGCGGACAATGACCCGAGCCTGATCCGAACCAAGGTGAATCTTCTCCCGAAGTTCATCGAAGAGGTCCGTGTCATCGACATCGTTGGTCTCGACCGCCAGGCGGACGGAGGCACCCACGTGGGTGAGACGGGTGAAGTTGGGAGAATCGTGATCCCCAAGGCTGAGAACAAGGGCAGAGGCTTCCGCCGCATTCGCGTCAGGCTCGATGCTCAGGAGTGACCTACCACGCATGCATCCGATGGTGCACACCACGTGACAATATCGCGCGTATGAGGAACTCAGTCCCCCAAGATTGGGGAAGCGTTGCTATCAGTCACCTCGACCATGATCTCGTCGAGGGACTTACGACGTAGGTCTGGGACGCGACACTCATCTGCGGCGTAACCGATGGGAAAGAGGATGAAGGGTCGCTCGCTTTCAGGTCTGCCGAGGAGGTCCCGCAGGAACGCCATCGGACTGGGCGTGTGCGTCAAGGTAGATAGTCCCATGCGATGGAGAGCGTCGATGAACATGCCGCAAGCGATGCCCACCGACTCCTTGACGTAGTAGTGGTGTTGACGCGAGCCATCCGGCCGTCTGCCGTAGCGCTGCTCGAAGACCACGACGATCCACGGGACTGTCTCAAGGAACGGCTTTCGCCAGTCGGTTCCGAGCGGATCGAGGTCTTCACGCCAGTGGGGCGGCAACCTGCCACCCTCATAATTCTCACGTTCTTCGACCTCCGCTGCAATGCGGATGCGACGCTTTACATCGGGATCACCGATGAGGACGAAGGTCCATGGTTGCTGATGCGCTCCGCTGGGTGCGCTCGACGCACATCGGATCGCTTGCTCGATGAGAACTCTCGGCACCGAGCGATCCGAGAACTCACGGACAGAACGGCGCCGATTCATCTCTGCGAAGACGCGATCGGCGACTGCTTCCCTGTTGTCGTCGGGGACTGTCAGAGGACGATATTGAACGGTGGGATGTGGCATGGCAACACCCTACGGATGTGGAGAGTGACTCTCAACCGGCAGCGATGTGGCGTCGAGTGAACTGTTCGCGCGCAGCAGTTCTCGCCCTGGTGAAGACCGCCCTTGCCTCATCTGCGGTGAGGGAGAAATCAAGATCGTCACGCACAGGGACATCAACGACGAAGTCTGCACCTTCGATCGTACGAGGGAGTGAATACCGTGCCCTGATCCCCGAGACGATCACTGCCTTTGCGAGGGAGTACGGGCCTCTGATGTTCTGGTGGAGGTGAGGATCGCCGTCTGGCACGAGCCGAAATCCGAACACGGGTCGGTCATGGTCGATGACGCCAATCGGATAGTTCGCAGCCATCGCGCCATCCGAGAACAGGACGGTCTCGTTCGTGATCAAGTCTTCGAGGGGGACAGGGGTGAACAAGAACGGAACAGCAGCGGACATCACGAGGGATCGCGCAACTGAGAACGAGTCAGGATCGATGCCGTAGCCGGGAAGGCAGTGAGGGAACGCGACACCGGCTCCGTGTGTGAGATCGGTCGCGACCACTTCGAGGGCTCTGTCTGGAAGGTCTCGGAACGTTCTGATACCTTTGCGCAGCAGCATCTTTCGCCATACTGCCTCGATGCGACGGGTACGGTTCACACCCTTGTGCGACATGAGAGCAAGGTGCTGTCCAATGATCGGCACACGCGTCATCGGCACTGGGTCGAGGAGGGAGGGCCAATCCATCCCTCCCACACCTTGTTCGAGTTCGTCCGCCTCGTATCCGGCAGCGAGGAGCGCAGCGACGAGAGCGCCAGCCGACGTGCCGACGGTGCGGTGGAAGGTGTACCCGTGGTCGAGCGCACCCGCAGCGGCTCCTGCGAGTGCGATCCCGCGTACGCCGCCACCTTCGAAAACTCCGTTGATCTCCATGCTTCGTGAACGCTGTGTAGCGTGTTGCAGCTCGGCGAATTGTCACATTCTGGACAGATATCGGGAAGCGAACCGCGCAGGCATACGTTCCTTGGTGCATGGAACGGCTTCAGGATCAACATGCTGCATGGCTCGCACGAACATTCGGTCGGACGGACTACCTGCCCATCACCAGGGAGGATGCGACCGCCTTGTCGCAGGCAGGCATCGTCATCGACAAGTACAAGGGAACACATCTCTTCCGTGAAGGTGAGCCGTCTGACGCTGCATACGTGTTACAGGAGGGTGAGGTTGAGTTGTATCGGATGACGTCATCGGGGCGCTCTGTATTCGGCCGACTGGGCCCGGGTGCGGTCGTCGGCGACGTTGCCATGTTTCAGGAGCAGCCGTATCTGTCCTCAGCAAGGACGGTGACGGGGGTCCGAGCACTGAAACTCGAGCGTGACGCCCTCGTTTCCCTGCTGCTCGCCAGGCCGGTGATCGCAATGCGGTGGCTGGTGACAGGTCTCGGACAGTTGGAGGCGACCCAGCGGAGCTTGATTCGGTTGATGAACCGAACCGTTCTCGAGCAGGTCGCAGACCTCCTGCGTGACGAGCAGGACCGCTTTGGCGAGGTACGCCTGTCACAGGCAACGATTGCCGAACTATTAGGCGCGAGCCGGCAGTCGGTAAACGAAGCACTCGGCAAGCTCAAGGCATCAGGAGCGATCGATACGGGCTACCGACGCATAACGGTGTTGAGCACCGGTGTCCTAGCGCGTGCAACATCCACCAATGACCGTGCCTAGTCGAGGAGGGCGCTAGGAGTGCTCTGCGATGCGGGCGATAATTAGCGCTACGGTTGCCGCCCCCGCGAGTACCACAACACTCTCCGTGAGCGGATCTGTGAATGGCTCGATTGGTGGCCCTTCGAGATTGCCCGTCACCGTGAGCAGCAGAATCGTTACAGCTCCGATCGACACGCCAGCTATCACGCCTCGCGTGATGTTGCTCTGTCCCCAGAGGAGCAGCACAGGTAGCAAGGGCAGAAAGACCGGACCGAGGTGCAGCGTCGTTTCTGGTCTCAGCACAGCGACAAGGAACCAGACGGCTCCAATAGCGGTGGTCCAGGTGACGACGGAGCGCATCGAAGGCGCGGGGGAGTGCGTCGAGGCCATGATGAGAGAACCCCCATGAAGCAGTCGCTATTGGCAAACGTCAGAGTTACGTCAGAGTTGCTGCACTCACCCGTGGGATGACGCGGATCCGTCGTGATCTTCGATGACGGTGACCGGATGACAGTGACAGATTGTCGGGCCGTTGAGATCGATGGCGTGCTGTATCCCACGATGGCGTACCCTCGGGCACATGGATGGGATCACCCGCGCATGAATTTCGTGGCATGGTTCGCGTTGTCTTCTGTATTTCTCCTACTCACAGCGGTGAGCCTGATACACATTGTCACACATCCGATCGCGCACATGCCGAGGTGGGCATGGGCCCTGCTCGTCATATTCACGTTCCCTGTCGGATCGATCCTGTACTTCGTGGTTAGCACTCCACGTAGCCTGAGACGCTGAGACCGATCGGCGCCTGCGTCATGTCGAAGTGATCAGGGGAGTGAGAGCGAAACGGTCACCACGTGACCTCGGCACAGCCTTGATGGGTGTCCGGTTCGACCTGGAGGGTGGCGTGGGGGATGTTGTAGTCATTCTCGAGGATGGTGCGAGCCTGGTCGAGAACCGGGTGTGGATCAACACCGTCGATGATTGCAAGGTGCACGGTTGCGACGTCCATTTCCGAGGTCAACGTCCAGACGTGGAGATCGTGGACGTCGGTAACGCCCGACACGGACGCAAGACGGCTCCGGAGCTCGCCGAGATCGAGTCCGGTGGGTGCGGCTTGTACGAGTACTCGCAGCGCACGGCGGCCGAGCCTCCATGCTCTCGGGAGAATGAAGAGGCCGATGGCCGCGCCGAAGATCGGATCTGCGTACGGCCATCCCGTGAACTGGATGATGAGGGCAGCAAGGATGACACCGACCGAGCCTATGAGATCTGCGAGAACTTCGAGGTAGGCGCCTTCGACATTTATGGACTCGGCCGATCCGTCTCGTAGGAGGCGCCAGCCGATGATGTTAACGATCAATCCGAGTACGGCGACGATCAGCATCGGGCCGGTCAGCACTTCGACGGGATCCTGGAATCGTCGAATTGCCTCGTAGAGCACATATATCGCAATGGCGAACAGCAATGCAGCGTTGGCCAATGCGGCAAGGATCTCCATGCGGTAAAGCCCGTAGGTGCGGTGGCCGTCGGATCGTGCCTTGTTGGCAGCCGTGATGGCCGCGAGTGCCATGCCTAGACCCAAGGCGTCAGTAGCCATGTGGCCGGCATCCGAAAGGAGGGCGAGTGACCCCGTTGCGAAGCCGGCGATGATCTCGACGATCATGAACACGACGACGAGCAAGAACGCAATCACGAGGGGACGCATATGGCGTTGCCCCGCGCGCACAGACCCGTGCTGGTGATCTCCGCTCATTGGCGGTCCTCGTGATCATGTAGGTAGTGCTCAACAGCTACGTCCAGGAGCAGCCTGACGTGTGTGTCTGCTACCCGGTAGTACACGACGCGGCCCTCTTTGCGGCTGCGAACCAAACCGGCAAGCCGCAGCTGCCGAAGTTGATGGCTCGTCCCAGATTCAGATGCGGTGACGACAGCTGCGAGGTCGCCAACGCTCAACTCTCCGGTATCCAAGAGTGCGTAGACCATGCGCAATCGAACCGGGTCTGCCAATAGCTGGAATCGTGCAGCGAGTTGCCGAGCGTCTTCGGCCGATACGATGCGATCCCGTGCAGCCTGGACACGCTGGGGATCGAGAAGGTGTTTTGCGCGCTCTGTTGGGCTCATGTTGACGAGGCTAGTGAGGTAGGTGATCTAACATCTGTCTACATGCTCATATATTCATACATACGAGATTGGCCGACTCTTAGTGCACATGCCCAAGCGCCCATAATCCACGTTATGTAACATATAGGGATACGTGTCTCGATACTCAGACCCAGTGACAGCCACCGTTGCCACTGCGGTGGCGTGCGTGGTCACGCCTCGATGGGCTGGATGCGGCTGCCCGTGACGCGATAGCGATGACTCGTGACGATGTCACGGAGTGAGCGATGCTGCGGCGAAAGGTACGGAGAAGCGTTTGCACCACACGAGGACGAGTTGGTCGGCGTCTGGGTCGTAGTCAGCAGGAAGTTGGTAGTTCTGTCCTCCAACGTTCCCCTTGATCGTGCCTAGGTCGATGTATTCGGTTGGCACACCGCCCGAATAGGAGTCGGTCGGTAAGAGCCAAATGAACAGGTCTGGTCCGTTCTGAATGTCTGTGTCATCCTCGAAACGCAACACGAATGTGCCATCCTGCTCGTATACGGTGGCTGTGCCGGCTGCTCGGTGGTCTATACCGACGAATTCGCCGCTGACCAGCGCTGATGGGTTTGAAACCTGAGTTGACGACTCAACTGTTGCGGTGGGTGGTGGTGTATCAGGATCGGACTCTTGTGTGCTGGCTCCTGCCGTGGTTGTGGGTTGTGACGTTCCTGCCTCGACCGTGATGAAGGCGTCGCTGAGCGACTCGTCGACTCTGTCATCGACGAAGAGTTTGTCTGGTCGGAAGGCAAGGAACGCAATGACCACCGCGAAAACGCCAACACCAATGATGACCCATTGGTAACGTCGGATGAAGTCCATGGTGTGTCTCGCTCCTCAGGTCTTGTCGAGTGCAACGAACGTGCTACCCAGGCAGGTTCCCGTTTCGGGGTATGTTCTGCGTTTGTTCACATTCTGTGCTGGCAGTGGGTTGCTAGGGTCG
This sequence comes from uncultured Acidimicrobiaceae bacterium, assembly GCA_964460075.1. Lineage (GTDB taxonomy): Bacteria > Actinomycetota > Acidimicrobiia > Spongiisociales > UBA5794 > JAMBLL01. Next base: position 149,961 of record CAYWPC010000001.1, on the reverse strand, counting down.
CGTCATGCGATTCGTGGCCTTTCTGCGGGCTATCAATACGGGCAACCGCAGGATCAAGATGATGGAGCTGCGTGACGTGTTCTCCTACGCAGGATTCGAACATGTCGAGACCTACATAGCCTCAGGAAACGTGATCTTCGAGGCTGGGTCCCCTCCCGATGTGGGACGAATCGAGAAAGCCATCCGCGACGGCGTGGGCTTTGATTCCCGGGCGTTTGTGAGGTCCGCATCGGAGGTCCGATCTGTGCTCGAACGTGTTCCATGGAAGCACGCAGGCGCTGTGGTTGATGTCTCGTTTCTCGAGCAATCTCCTGAAGATCGGCTAGCACGCGATCTCGAGGCCACCGCCGTGTTGCCAGAGGAACTCGCTGTGAGGGGCGCAGAGGTGTATTTCTTGCGGGCTAGTCGAGGAGGACAGACGACACACAAAGAACAGGTTGTCGCCAAGACCCTCCACATGAACACGACGCGTCGAGGGCTGAGAACGGTCGACCAGATACACCGCCGATTCTTGACGTAAACGTATCCAAGGGCGTCGATAGCCACGGCGTGCTGTAGGTAGGTCACCTCACGATCCTGATCACAACTGTCGTCTAGGCGACAACCAACTGTCACCTAGACGACAAAACCTGATTGTTCCCCTCCCCCGTCCGGTTGTCGGTCATGCACTTTCGGAACCAACGAGGAGAGGAGACCTCATGGCAGTTCCATACGACAAGTTGGTGAAGCCGTCATCAGACGATCATCGTACGGTCGCACCACATTCAACTATCGGTATCGGCATCGGCGCCGCAGGCTTCGCGCTTGCTGTTGCTGTGTTGGTTATCTCGCTCGTTGCGGCCAGCGATGTTGGCACCCAGGGAGGTAACACGGCACAGCTCCTCGCTGTCGGATTCGGACTCAACATACTGTCACTCGCCACCGTGAAGCTGTCGATCGCCGTCGTGTTGGTCGGGATCCTCGTGCGATTGTGGATCCGGATCGACAGTGTCAAGGTGTCGCTTTCGGCTCTCAGGCCGCAGGACCATGGCACAGGCGATGCTGTTGGCGACCTTGAGACAGAGTTCGGAGCAGCAAGAGTCACGACCGATTCACCCGATCCGTTGCCCATACACAAGATGGCCGGAACGATGTGGTTCCCCATGCTCGCCATGGGCCCGATGTTCGTCATAGCGGGAGCCGTGACCTCAATTGTTTGGTCGAACAACCTTGGAACAAGGACAGGCGTTGCTGCCTCGGGTTGGACGCAAGGCTTGCAGTTCTTCGGTGAAGGGCTGATTCTCGCCGGTATCTCGTTCCTGCTCGGTGCGATTCTCGCGGCACTCCGCGACGGTGGATCGGACGTGCAGCGCTCTCTCGGCTTGAATGTGACGACACTCAAGATGCCTTCTCTTGCGAAGGCGTTCGTCGGACTGATGATCGCAGGCTTGATGGTTTCCGTGGTTCAGTTCGGCCTGTATCTGTACACGCTCACGTTCGACACTGCAGCGCAGGTTGCCACGTGGTGGGCATGGCTCGGACCGTTCCGTGAGCTCGGCCTTGGCCTGTTGCTCTCTGGCATCGTCCTAGCTCTCGTCACCATCGCGAACGTACTTGGGTTCCAGTTCTCGCGGATCCGTTCCATCGTCGCTACCGGCGAATAGGAGGAAGCATCATGACCACACAATCCATCCACGATTTCACGGCAGAGACCACGGAGACTGCTCCCGATCGGATCCTGCCACAGAAGGCGGGTACCGCACTGTGGGGCCCCATGTTCATCATGGCGCTCATGGGCTTCGCCGCAGGCATCATTCTGGCGATCGTCAAGGCGAACAAGGTCGCGGCGGGAGCCGATCCCGATCAGATCGCAGCGCTTGTCCACTATGGCACTGGCGCCATGTTCTTCGGGTTCGCAAGCGTATTCGCAGCGATCTCGTTCGCGATTGCCAAGATTCTCGGCGAGTTCAGGGTCGGAGGCGGCTCTGTGCAAGAGGCCGTCGGATCAGACGTCAAGACGCTCAAGATGCCAGCGACGGCGAAGGCGTTCATAGCGATCATGGCAATGGCGATGATGCTGATCTTTGCCGCGGTCGTTCTGCATGTCGCAGCAGGGGTCGCAATTGCGGCAGGGGGCGTCACTGCAACGGCGGCCGAGCAGTGGTTCATCTGGATCGAGGCAGCAAGACGCCTCGGCGTGATCCTGTACCTGTTCGCCATCATGCTTGGGCTGGTGACGATCGCCAAGGTGATCCGATTCCAGACCTTCCGCATCAGGCAGGTTGCTGGACAGTCGTAAGGCTTGTCTGGACCGCAATGGGGGGTGCCACGTTCGTGGCACCCCCCTCTTGTATGGTCAGGACGTTGATTACAGCGATGTCAGGCGACGAAGAAGGCACAAGACGATGACGATGCAGCGATCGGCACCGATCTTGATCGTTTCGAGAGAGGTGGAGCCCAAGGGCGCACGTGAGTTCGGCTTGTGGGTGAATCGTCTGTTGCTTGCAGCGAGCAACGCACCGGGATACGTGAGTGCAGCGGTGCACCGACCGAGCGCCTCGAACGAGGATCAGTGGCTCATCGTGTATCGCTTCACCGACAGGGGAAGCCTCGACTCCTGGTTGGCGTCAGAGGTGAGGTCGGACCTTCTTGTAGATGCAGCTGATCTCCTCGCCCGTGAAGCCACCGTACAGATTGTTGCGAGCCAACCCAGTGGAGCCTCTGTACGGGTGGTGTCCTCGTACCGTCTTTGTCCAGGTACGGAGGGAGATCACGCGGTTGCCCAGGTGCTCCTTGAGCGGTCGCTTCGCTCGTTTCCAGGATTTCTCGCAAGGGACGTGCTTGACCCTGTCGAAGGTGTACAGCCAGACACTGTCCTCATGTTGACGTTCGAGACCGAAGAGCGCGTGCACGCCTGGATAGAGTCACCGCAACGATCGGCTTTCCTCGAGGCGATTGGCCCACTCATCGATGGAGACCTCACGACGAACGTCGTTGGGAGTTTCGGAGGTTGGTTCCCTGCGTCTGTCGGGAACGCAGTGAAGCGCTGGAAGCAGGTCGTCGTTGTGTTGCTCGCACTGGTCCCCCTCTCGCTCCTGATGGCAGGCCTCGAAGTTTGGCTGTGGCCAGGCCTTCCGTCTGTGTGGTCCGTGCTCGTCTCCGATGTGGTGACGATTACCGTGCTGACGTATCTCTTCATGCCTCCGCTCACACGAGCACTTGAAGGATGGCTCGCCACGTAGGAGTCGTGGTGTCCGGCTACTGGCGTGACCGTCCAAGCTGGTCCCGCTCCGCGTCCATCCGTTGGAGCTCCGCCTTGCCCGGGATCACGATCGTTGGGTCAGGTGTGAAATCGAGCGTACGATCTCGGTCCTCGTAGTCAACGGCGTTCAAGATGAACTTCATCGCGTTGAGCCGAACTTTCTGTTTGCTGTTCGAGCGAATGATCGTCCAGGGTGCGGCCCCCGTTGACGTTTGCTCGAGCATTCGGTGCTTCATCTCGGTGAAGTCGTCCCAATATTCCTGAGCCTGTACGTCGATTTCGCTCAATTTCCACTGGCGCAGCGGATCGTTCATCCGCCGCTCGAAGCGTTTCGCTTGGGTCTTCTTGTCGACACTGAAATACAGTTTTACGAGAACGGTGCCCTGCCGTACGAGGTCTTTCTCGAAACCGACCACGCCTCGGAGAAAATCGCGATACTGATTCTTCGTGCAGAAGCCGAACACCGGCTCGACCATTGCGCGGTTGTACCACGACCTGTCGAAGAGCACCATCTCTCCCCCGGATGGGAAGTGCTGTACGTATCTCTGGAAGTACCACTGGGACTTCTGTTCCTGGGTTGGTTTTCCAAGCGCCACAACGCGATATCGCTTCTCGTTCATAAATCGCGTGATCCGGCGAATCGTTCCACCCTTGCCTGCGGCATCACGACCTTCGAAGACAACGATCATTGGTATCTGCTGTGCCTCGAGGTGACGTTGAAGCTTTAACAGTTCGATCTGATATGGTCTGAGCGGCTGATCTTTGGCGATGACCTGTCTGAGTTTGTCTCTTTCGGCGACAAGCTCGGCGAGTTTCCGCTGCAGATCGGCCAGGTGCTCGTCCTGGCTGGTCGCTGATTTCGTATCGGTCACTCGTGCTCCTACCGGCGTGAGGTGCAGGCTACCAGTCCATGTGCGGAGCGTTGGAGAGAGAGGCGACCCCGGGTACTGCCCCAACTGCGGTACCCGGGGTCTGCGCGCGCGAGGCCTATGACCACCGTGACGGCCGAGACAGGTGCATCGATCCATCGCGTCAGCCGTGCTTCACATGAATACCTTAGTACAACGCTACGGAATCCGTCAATCCTGGGAATACAAGGCCACGACAAGCGCACTTGCCGCGGGAATGTGGCAAGGTACCCTCATGGTGAAGCGTCAACGCCCCCGTTGGAATGAGCTTGCTCCGCTCCTCAAACCGGCCACACGCCAGGGCACGCACCTCGACGGTGTTATGCGGCGTATGGCGAATGTCAGTGATCTGCGCCTACGTGCGAAACGTCGCACTCCAAGGGCGGTCTTCGACTATGTGGACGGTGCAGCCGATGATGAGATAAGTTTGGAGAGGTCGAGAAGGCTGTTCAAGGAACTCGAGTTCATCCCTAGGGTCTTGCGGGATGTGTCGGATTGTGACCCATCAACCACCATGCTCGGGACACGAGTCTCCTACCCGTTCGCTTTCGCTCCAACAGGCTTTACCCGCATGATGCACCACGAGGGTGAGCAAGCGGTCGCTCGGGTCGCTGAGCGTGTGGGCATCCCGTATGCACTATCGACGATGGGTACGACGACGCCCGAGGACCTCACCGCAGCAGTACCGGACGGCGACCATTGGTTCCAACTGTACGTTTGGCAGGATCGCGACTTTTCGATGAACCTCGTTGAACGAGCAGGACGTGCGGGGTTCCGTACCCTCATTGTGACCGTGGATCTGCCGGTCGGTGGTGCTCGCTTAAGGGACGTGCGCAACGGGATGACGGTGCCGCCAGAGTTGACGCTGCGCACGTTCCTCGACGGTGCCACACATCCGAACTGGTGGTTCAACTTCCTCACGACGGAGCGCCTGTCGTTTGCGACGCTCGAATCGCTCGGAGGGACCGTCGGCGACTCGGTCAGCAAACTCTTCGACCCATCGTTGAACTTCGAGGATCTGCGATGGCTCCGCGAGTTCTGGAAGGGACCGATCGTTGTGAAGGGTATCCAGAATGTCGAGGACGCACGGAAGGTCGTGGACCTGGGTGCAAGTGGCGTGATTCTATCCAACCACGGCGGCAGACAGCTCGACCGCTCCCCCATCCCCCTTCGGCTCATCGGGCCCACTGTTTCGGCGTTGGGAGACGACGCCGAGGTGTACGTCGACGGTGGCATCATGAACGGCGCAGACATTGTGGCTGCCGTGGCGCTTGGTGCTCAGGCATGTTTCGTCGGTCGCGCGTACCTGTACGGTTTGATGGCAGGCGGCGAGCAAGGCGTAGACCGGATGGTCGAGATCTTCGCAGGAGACATCAAACGCACCATGCAGCTCCTCGGCGTACGTTCAGTGGCAGACCTCACACCTGACCTTGTGCGTCTGCCACAGGACAATCGGTGATCGCAGCACTCTTTGAGCGCTTCGGCGGCCCCGTTAAGATCATCGATGTTCGAGATCCAGCGCCTCCGCGTGACGGTGTGGTGGTGGAAGTCCACGCAAGTGGCCTGTGTCGGAGCGATTGGCATGGCTGGGTCGGGCACGACGCAGCCATTCGTCTCCCCCATGTGCCTGGTCACGAGCTGAGTGGTGTGGTGGTAGGCGTTGGCGAGGGAGTCGAGCCGACGTTCTTGGGGCAGCGTGTCACCGCGCCGTTTGTTTTGGGATGCGGGGCATGTTCACAGTGCTTGGGGGGTAACCAACAGGTGTGTGAGCACCAGTACCAGCCGGGATTCTCAGGATGGGGCTCATTCGCTCAGTATGTAGCGCTCCCATATGCCGCCGAGAATATCGTCCGACTGCCAGACGAGATGAGCTTCGCGACTGCTGCAATCCTCGGGTGCCGATTCGCTACCGCGTTCAGAGCCGTGGTCGACCAGGGCGGTGTAACCGAGGGACAGTGGGTCTCCGTGTGGGGATGCGGCGGTGTGGGACTGTCGGCCGTCATGATCGCGGCAGGAATGGGAGCCCACGTCATAGCTCTCGACATAGACGAGGCAGCACTCGAATTGGCCATCAGTTGCGGAGCGGCAGCCTCGGTGCTGGTGCAGAAAGAGGATGACAGTGTCGAAGCGGTCAAAGATCTGTCGTCTGGAGGTGTAGCTGTGTCACTCGACACCCTCGGATCGAGCGAGACCGCCGTCAACTCGATTCGGTCGCTGGCGACAAGGGGGCGCCATGTGCAGGTCGGCTTGATGGTTGGAGAGGACGCGGAGCCGACCATCCCCGTGTGGCGTCTTCACGCGAACGAGGTCGAGCTCTACGGCAGTCATGGCATGCAAGCGTGGAGATATCCATCGATGCTCAAGATGATCGAGGACGGCCGTCTGGATCCCGCCATGCTCGTGACCGAGACGTTTGACCTAGCTGGAGGTGTCGAGCGTTTTAGAGAGATGGAACGATTCCCAGGCACAGGAATCGCCGTGATCACCGACTTCTCATCCTCGGAGATCTGAGAGCGGGCCGTGTTGCTGATCTAGACCGATCAGCGCCTGACGGTTGCCACGAACCTGCGGACGGTCCGAGGAAGCCACCATCGGACGAACCCCCTCATTGCGTTCGGTGAAGATTCAACACCGAGTGCCTCAAGAACCGGGCGTCGGAGCTCAAGCTCCTGTGACGCCCACGAACGTGCCGAGGCACCGACCCATGCTCCTTCGGGAGACACCGGATGCGCCAACCAAGCGGCTGCCTGTGTGGCGTGGTCGTCATCAGCGAGGAGCCAGGCGACGAGGGCGTCCTCGATATCGAGGTAGGGATGCGGCGGCTCGTGCACCCTGCCTCCGAGACCGAGACGATATGTGAGCCTGCGCGCGATCTCATTATGTGTCACAGCAACGTCGCCTCTGTAGCCACTGTTCAGTGTATCGAGCGGAGCGGTGACGTCGAGGAAAACACGTACACCGGTACTACGCCGATGAGGCTCGGTAGCCTCGGGCGCTGTCTCCGAGGATGTATTGTGGACCTACGATCGATGGACAAACGTCTCATCACGATCTTGTTGATCGTGTTTGTTCAGATGGTCGGCGCAGGCATGATCCTGCCGATCCTCCCGATATACGCACAAACCGAGTTCGGCCTCTCCCCCACAGAAATCGCTCTGCTCGTCGCATCCTTCTTTGCGGCGCAGTTCGTCGGGGGTCCGATCCTCGGGCGGTGGAGCGACAGGATCGGCCGTGTCCCCGTGCTGGTGGTTTCGCAGGTCGGCACGGTCATCGCGTTTGCGGCGTTCGGACTTGCGAGTTCCGCCTGGGTGCTGTTTGCAGCACGAATCTTCGACGGGCTCACCGGAGGCAACCTCGTCGTCGCCCAGGCATACATCACCGACGTAACGCCACTCAAGCAGCGCGCACAGGCGCTTGGGCTCATCTCGGCCATGTTCGGCCTCGGCTTCATGATCGGACCGGCAATTGGAGGCCTTCTCGTAGGATTCGGAGGCCCAAGGGTCCCGTACTTCTTCGCTGCTGCTGCTGCTGCTCTCGTCGTGGCTCTCACCGTGTTGACGCTCGACGAGACACACACGGAAGAACGTCGATCGAAGCTGGGAACCGAAGGGCCGAAGTTGACGATGAGGCGGGCGCTCACGATACGACCATTGGTCCTTGTTCTCTCGATCGCTTTCGTCGCACAATTCTCTCTTGGACTGATCATTGCGACATTTGCGCTGTTCGGTCAGGAGGTGCTCTTCGAGACGAACGTCGAACTGGGTGTCGGGGTTCTCCTAGCGTTCGTTGGGCTCTCCCAGATCGTCACGCAGGTGGCAATTCTGCCTCGGCTTCTCGGAAGGTTTGGAGAAGCACGACTGGTCACGCTGGGAATCGTCGTACGATCTGTCGGCTTCGCGATATACGCTGTGATGGTGGACCCGTGGCAGGCGGCTGTCGGCGGTGTGCTGTTTGCCGCAGGCGGAGGGATGGCGCTTCCCCCGACGCAGTCGATCGCGACAAAGGTGGTTGACGACTCGGTGCGAGGCGGAGTACTCGGCGTGTTTCAGTCGGTGCAGAGCCTCTCGATCATTCTCGGCACCGCCCTTGCCGGTGTGCTCTTCAGCGTGGAAGCTCACCTCCCCAATGTCGTCGCCTTCGCGTTCTCGCTCATATCGCTGATTCCCGCGGTTCTCGTCACCAGACGAATGGGGTCCGCTGTAACGTCATCGAAGTAGATCGGAGGGATCGTGGCGGAGATCGGATTCATTGGGCTAGGAATCATGGGTCACAGCATGGCGGGAAACTTGCTACGGGCAGGGTTCGAAACGGTTGTGTGGAACCGAACGGCTTCACGGACGGATGATCTGGTGGACATGGGGGCGGAGAGGGCGCGATCGCCGGCAGCAGTGGGGACTCAGGCCGACATTGTCATGGTGTGCGTCTCAGACACGCCAGATGTCGACGCAGTCGTGTTCGGTCCTGACGGTCTCGCCAGCGGTATGCGGAGCGGAGGACTGATCATCGACCATTCAACGATTAGTCCCGTGGCGACCCAAGCATTCGCCATGAAGATTGAGACAGCGGGCGGACATTGGCTTGATGCCCCGATCTCCGGCGGATCCGAAGGCGCACGCAACGCCACACTCAGCATCATGGTCGGAGGCGAATCGGATCAACTCGAACGTGCAATGCCGTATCTGCGAGCCGTAGGCCGAACTATCACCCACGTCGGACCACAAGGATCAGGCCAGCTTGTCAAGGCAGTCAATCAGATCCTTGTCGTCGTGAACCAGCTCGCGGTCTCGGAGGCATTCATGCTTGCCGAAGCAGGCGACCTCGACTTGTCATCTGTGCTTGCCGCCGTGGAAGGTGGAGCCGCAGGATCTTGGATGCTGTCGAACCGCGGCCCAAAGATGATCGAGCGGGATTGGCGTCCTGGCTTTACGATCGACTTGCAGCAGAAGGACCTCCGCCTTGTTCTCGATGCCGGGGATGCCTTGGGTGTTCCGCTGCCGGGTACGGCGTTGGTATTCCAGATGTACAGAGCGCTTCAACAGCGTGGCCTAGGGTCGGAAGGCAATCACGCCCTCGTGAAGGCACTCGAGCTCATGTCGAGCATCGAGGTGGGATCGGGTGGATGACGAACGCGCCATAGGAGTCGGGCCCCACCCTCTCCCCTGGCCGCAGGACAGTCGGCTCGATCCGGAACTCCTCGCAGGCGGTGACGTTCGCAACGTCCTGGATCGCTACCGCTACTGGAAACGGGAAGCCATTGTTGCGGATCTCGACACGAGGCGGCATGCCTTCCATGTCGTCATCGAGAACTGGCAGCACGATATGAACATCGGCACCATCGTGCGCAACGCCAACGCCTTCCTTGCCCACACGGTGCACATCGTCGGTAAACGCAGATGGAACCGGAGAGGAGCGATGGTGACTGACCGGTACCAGCACATCGAGCACCACGAGACTCCAGCCGCCTTCGCTCGCTTCACGAAGTCGGCAGATCTACCCATCATCGGCATCGATATTGTTGATGGATCGAGACCCATCGAGTCGGCGGAGCTCCCCGAACGATGTGTCCTCGCGTTTGGCCAGGAAGGCCCAGGCCTCTCCCCCGAAGTGCAAGCTATGTGCAGAACCATTCTGCACATAACCCAGTACGGATCGACCAGATCAATCAATGTTGGTGTTGCCTCAGGAGTGGCGATGCACACATGGATTCGACAGCATGCAGAGAGTGCCGGCGATACGTAGGTGCTGCGTAGAAGGCACGCACGGAACAGCTACTGGTAGAGGATCGTGCGGGCTGGTGTCGATATCATCCAAGAGCCACATCGACGGCCTCGTACCCATGAATCACGAACGTTGGGTGACGAACGGGCTCAGCCAGCAGCTCCGTGCCGGGGAATCGGGTTGCAAGATGTTTGAGAGCCGTGGCGACCTCCATTCTTGCCAAGGGGGCGCCGATGCAGTGGTGAAGGCCCCACCCGAACGTGACATGTGTCGGGTTCCCTCGACCGATGTCGAACGTGTCTGGTTGCTCCCATTTTCTCGGATCGCGATTCGCCGACCCGAAGAGCATTGCAATGTTGGTGCCAATGGGGATGTGTCGACCCGAGATTTGGAAGTCCTCGACGAGGACCCATCGTTCGAAGAGTTGCAGAGGAGAGTCGTATCGGAAGAGCTCCTCCACAGCCACCGCACACGTGACATCGCCCGCGCACAGACGCCTCCACTCGTCTGGATGCGTTAGGAGCGCAGCGAAGCCGTTGCCGATGGTGTTGACGGTCGCCTCATGGCCTGCATTGAGGAGAAGGATGATCGTGGAGATGATCTCCGGGTCGCTGAGCTGACCATCTGGCGTGCGAACCGTGGCCAGGCCGGAGATCAGATCGTCCTGCGGGTCGCTTCGCCTCCTCGCGATCAGGTCGCTCGTCCACGCCGAGAACTCCTCGGATGCTTCGACGGCTGAGCGTACGGCTTCGGAATCGATCTCGAACTCGTACATCTTGACGATGCGATGGGACCAGTCCAGCAGAAGATGGCGATCCTCGAACGGTGCACCGAGAAGCTCACACATGATCAGTAGCGAGAGTGGTGCAGCGAGATCGGAGAGAAGTTCGAAGTCGGTGGAATCGTGTTGGTCGAACAGATCGCTCGCAATCTGGTCCATGCGCGGCTGGAGCGACGCGACCCGCCTCGGAGTGAACTCCCGAGATAGGAGCGCCCTGATGCGGGTGTGGTCCGGAGGCTCAAGCTGAAGAAGAGACCATCGTTCTATGTCCAGATATGGCTGCAACGAAGGAGGCGGAGGTTCGACGCCAACCTGGTCGTAGGTGAGCACGTGGTCGAACACCCTCCCAAGTCGCCGATCGCGCAGCGCGGATTGGATATCGTCATGTCGTGTGAGAAACCATGTCGCCTGAGCGCTCTTCGGCTTCAGTTGGCTGAAGATAGGTGTTTTCTCACGAACAGCGTTGAGTATTGGATAGGGGTCCTGAAGAAATCCCTGATCGTCGAAAGGGATCACTTGGATGGCCCGAATGCAGGAAGGACGCCTCTTGTCGACGCGAACCCGGGCATGACGATCGATGCGCCAGGAGCAATCATGGTGATCACGAAGGGTACGGCATGCCGAGCCAGTCCAAAGCTACCGTGGCGCCATCCTGAGAGCACCGTCAAGCCGGATCGTTTCACCGTTCATGTATCCGTTGGTGATGAGGGCGAGCACTAGGTGTGCATAGTCGTCCGGCGTTCCGAGGCGCTTGGGAAACGGCACGTTGGATGCGAGGGCTTCTCGCATCTCGACATCGAGGCCTGCGAGCAGTGGCGTGTCGATGATTCCCGGCGCAATCGTATTCACGCGCACGCCAACGGACGACAAGTCTCGTGCCATGGGGAGCGTCATGCCAACGATGCCGCCCTTGGAAGCAGAGTACGCGGTCTGACCGATCTGACCGTCGAACGCGGCGACGGAAGCCGTGTTGATGATCACGCCGTGCTCGTTGTGCTCCAGAGGTACGGTTCGTGCCATGGCGGCAGCGGCTTGCGAACCGACGTTGTACGTGCCGACGAGATTCACGTGTATGACTTTCGTGAATCTGGATATGTCTGCAGGGCCGCCACTGCGATCCAGTGTGCGTTCACCGATTGCGATACCAGCGCAGTTGACCGCGATTCGCAGCGGTCCCCGATCGGACGCTACGTCTATGGCGTCCAACACCTGCTTGGCGTCGGTCACGTCGGCCGGTACGAAACCGATGGCGCCGTCAGATGAGTCGACCATGGCCGCTCCGGCTTCTTCGTTGAGGTCGATGATGGTCACGTAGGCACCAGCGGCGCTGAGCGCCCTAGCTGTTGCCGCCCCGAGGCCAGACGCACCACCGGTGACGATTGCTGCAGATCCTGAAATATCCATGTACAGATACTACTGCGCAGGTCAGCTCGACCGAATCGAGGCAGTCCTCGTGCCTGGTTCGCCTCACAACGGCGTCGCCAGTATTGTGGCTCCCCATGAAATATCTCCTGCTCACACTCGCTTTCGCGCTCGTTGCCTCTGCGTGTTCGGCATCCGCCGAGTTCAGCATCGGCACACCGACGATTGAGAATCAGACCGAGGACTTCATCGAGGAATCACTCGCCGAACAGATCGGGCTTGGAGACCTGATCGCAAATTGTTCCAAACCGTCATCTCAAGACGTTGGCACCCGATTCCTGTGTACAGCAGATACCGAGGACGGGCAAACCATCGAACTGCAAGCCGTCGTTGCAGAGGACGGCTCATCGGTGAAGACGACCAACGTTGTCCTGGCGAAGAATTTTCCTGAAGTCGCTGCGACGGTTATCCAGCAGGTCGAAGAGCTCTCGGGAGTTACCCTGCCCCAAGATGCGCTCGATTGTGGTGCGACGTCGGTCATTGTCGATGATGCGAACGAGATTGTATGCCAACTCACCGATTCGACGGGCGCTGTGTTCGAGACGACGATCACCTTCAACGGTCTCGATACAGATAGTCCCACGATCGATTTCTCCGTGGATACCAGCGCGTAAGGCACTCCCCTCCCCGCCCGTCCATGAATTGAGGCCACTAGATTCCGTTGCATGAACACTCGACACTTAGACCACGCCATTGCCGATCTCCAGGCGTCGAAGAATGCATGGGCATCCCTCGGCGTTTCTGACAAGATCACGCTCCTCGGAGATCTCCGCACCAATGCTGCAGCTCATGCCCGTGCGTGGGTCGAGTCAGCGGTCAAGGCCAAGGGATTGGCCATGGACTCACCACTCGCAGGTGAGGAGTGGCTCTCGGGCCCCTATGCCTTCATCGAGGCCATCAACGCGCTCGAGGCGACGCTCGTGCGCATCGCGGCCGGTTCCAACGTCCTTGACGGTTTCAGCGCGCACACACGGTCAAATGGCCAGGTTCTCGTCGATGTGCTACCCGCGTCTGGCGCCGACCGTCTCCTGTTTTCAGGCTCGAGCGCACAGGTGTGGATGCAGCCGGACGTGACCATCGAATCGCTTGAAGACACAATCGGTGAGTTTTACAAGGATGACGATCCAGGTGGCTCTGTGTGCTTGATCCTCGGTGCAGGGAACATTGCATCGATACCTCCACTCGACGTCGTGTACAAGCTTTTCAATGAAGGTCACGTAGTGATCTTGAAGATGAACCCGGTCAATGACTATCTCGGTGAGATCTTCGAGAAGGTGTTCGAAGCGTTCATCGAGGCAGGGTACCTGCGGTTCGTGTATGGAGGTGGTGATGTTGGTGCCTATCTGACGTCTCACCGTGATGTCGACACGATCCACATCACGGGGAGCTCGAGGACGTATAACGCGATTCGCTTCGGAATTGGCGATGTGGGCGTCGCGAACCGCTTGGCAGATACACCAATCAACGACAAGCCCATCTCAGCGGAACTTGGCGGAGTTTCGCCGACGATCGTGATCCCTGGCGACTGGTCCAGGGCTGATCTGAGGTTCCAGGCAGAGAACGTCGTGACACAAAAGATGAACAACTCTGGGTTCAATTGCGTGGCTACTCAGATCCTCGTACTCCCAGAGTCGTGGGAATGTACTCCCGCCTTCCTCGACGAGGTCAGAGCCCTCTTGGGCCGACTCGACAGCAGGGATGCCTACTACCCTGGATCACTCGAAAGGTGCGAAGCTGTCGTTGGGGGATCTGGCACGGTCGAGGTGTTCGGGAGCGAGTCAAAGCGATTCCTCGTGACGGATCTCGACCCGGCAGCAACCGAAGACCCGGCATTCGTGACAGAATATTTCGCTCCCGCGCTCGCGGTCGTGACCCTGCCGAGTCCTGATGTGCCAACGTACATAGCCTCGGCGACAGCGTTCGCGAACGATGTTCTTGCTGGGACCCTTGGTGCGAGCATCATCGTCCATCCCAAGACCGAGAAGGCGTACGAAGATGCCGTCGACACGATGGTTTCGAATCTCGCGTATGGCGGGATCGGTATCAACACGTGGAGTGCTTCGGTGTATCTCCTTGCCAGATGCTCATGGGGTGCGTTCCCTGGGAACACGCCGTCTGATATCGGGAGCGGCGTTGGGGTTGTCCACAATGCGTTGATGTTCGGAAAGCCGCAGAAGGCTGTTGCCCGGGGACCGTTTGCGCCAAGTCACCGAACTATCACGAAGGGAGAGTTGCATCTCTCCCCAAAGCCCGTGTTCTTCGTCACGAACACGCAGATGCACAATGTGGGAGAGCGCCTCGTCGACTTTGCCGTGACGGGGAGGACCGTCGACTTGTTGAAAGTCGTGAGTTCAGCGCTGCGGGGATGAGCGGTCGATACCAAATGCTGCAAGAGCGGTGACGATCTCCCTGATAGGGAGACCCATGACGTTTGCCCGTGATCCCTCGACAGCAGCGACGAGCCACCCGTCGTCGCCTTGGAGCGCGTACGCGCCGGCCTTGTCGAATGGCTGTGTTCGCTGAACGTAACCGCGCAGTTCATCCTCACTGCGTTCGTGGAATGTCACGGATGATTCCTCGACACCGAACCGCTCGCCGTGTGGCCCGACGACGCTCCAGCCGGTGAGCACAGCATGCGTTCGTCCTGCGAGCCCTACAAGCATCGAGAGCGCATCGTATTCGTCAATGGGCTTGCCGATTGCGATACCGTCACGGACGACCGTCGTGTCGGCACCGAGAACAATGTCATGATGGCCGCGGTGCACAGCTCGTGCCTTTGTGGCGCTCAGCCTGAGAACGTACTCAGAAGGGTCCTCACCGTCGAGCGGCGTTTCGTCCACGTCCGGGACGACAGTCTCGAAATCGAACCCTGCTGCCGATAGCAGTAGGGAACGCCGCGGTGACCCGGATGCAAGCACGAATGTCATGTGCATCCCATGGATGGCATCGCCCAAGCTTCCTAGCTCGATGAAGACTTCGGGGTTGGGAGTTTGGGTATCAACCACGACAGGAACGAGTCCTGGCTCCTGCTCTGCGTCGTGAACTTCCCAGGACCGGTGAGATCGACGACGAGACCCTCACCGGAGAAGAAGGTACTCTTCCAGTTGCCGACCTTTCGTACCTTGAAACCGATGTCGTGCGTCATGGTCACGAGGTGGCCGGTGTCCACTGTGTACGTCTCGCCTGGGCCGAGTGTCCACTCGTCCAGCGCCCCGAAGCTCGAGATCACCAACTGTCCCTGGCCTGAGACCTGCAACATGATCAATCCTTCGGATGCAAAGAAGGTCTTGCTTCCGCTCCACTTGGTGTTGACATCAACGCCGGCCGTCGAGGCGACGTATGCGCCACTCTGAACTTTGAGCGGCTTACCTTGGCTGATGTCGAGCACCATCATGTCGCCAGGGAGCGACGGAGCCAGGCGCATGGAGCCACCGGTGTCGGTGTGATAGGTGTTCATGAAGAACGACTCTCCTCCGAACACGGATCGGCCAAGCGACTTTAGAACACCGCCTTTTGCCTTCGTTTCGATGACGATTCCCGTATCCATCGAAACCATGGCGCCGGCTTCGGTTTGCAGCTCCTCGCCGGGATTGAGATATGCAGTGGTGATGGCGTACGAAGGTTGGTGGGCGATTTCGAAGCGCACAGGTGCCTCTCTCTCGTCGAGTGCTCCAGCCTAGAGCACTGGCTCGTGGCGTGACGCGAATGTCACGCGAAGGCCGATATCCCCGTGATCGCCTGTCCGAGAACGAGCGTGTGGATCTCGTGAGTTCCCTCATAGGTGTAGACGGACTCGAGGTTGTTCATGTGACGAATAACGGGATACTCGAGGGTGATACCGTTCGCACCAAGCACCCCCCGAGCCTCGCGTGCGGTCTCGAGAGCCATGCGAACATTCACAAGCTTCCCATAGTTGACGTGTTCAGCCGCAAGGGTGCCAGCGTCCCGCTTTCGTCCGAGGTGCATCGCGAGGAGCATGCCGTTGTTGACACCAATCAGCATTTCGACGAGCTTGCGTTGGGTTAGCTGGAAGGAAGCAATTGGCCTGTCGAACTGAGTGCGCTCCTTCGAGTACTCGAGGGCTGATTCGTAGCAGGCCCGTGCGGCGCCCACGACGCCGAAGAGGATACCGAACCGTGCCTCGTTCAGACAGGCGAGCGGACCCTTGAGCCCGCGCACACCTGGGAGGACGGCATCGCCGGGGAGTCGTACGTCGTCGAGTACCAACTCGCTCGTCACCGACGCCCTAAGCGACATCTTCTTCCCGATCGTGTTGGCGGCGAAACCCGGGGTGTCGGTCGGGACGATGAAGCCGCGGATCCCGTCTTCGGTTGATGCCCAGACGATGGCGACGTCCGCTATCGACCCGTTGGTAATCCACATCTTGGCTCCGTTGATCACCCAATCGCTGCCGTCTCGCCGAGCGTGCGTGCGCATCGAGCTCGGATCGGAACCCGAATCGGGCTCGGTGAGGCCGAAACAGCCGATGATCTTTCCAGCAGCCATGCCGGGAAGCCAGGTCTGCTTGTGCTCCTCAGATCCAAATGCCCAAATCGGGTACATGGCAAGCGAGCCCTGTACGGACACGAAACTCCTCACACCAGAGTCACCGGCCTCGAGTTCCGTGCACGCGAGGCCATACGCGACGGCACTGGTTCCGGCACATCCGTATCCCTCGAGGTGCATGCCAAGGAGCCCAAGTGCGCCCATCTCGTCGATGAGTTCCCTGGGGAATGTGCCGCTGTCGAACCAATCCGCAACGTAGGGAGTCACTTTGTCGGACACGAATTGTCGGACGGTGTCTCGGAGAAGTCGCTCCTCACCGCTCAGGAGGTCGTCTACTTCGAGGAAGTCGGTCGCATCGAGCTTTCTGGGCTTGAGGGGTTCTGCCATGGTGCACCTACTTGTTGATGGTTCGGTCAACGTCCGCGCTGGGTCGTGGGCGCAATGGTACGCATATGGAGCGACTCACCGGTCACCAGAGGTGCAGCGGTGGAGGATCACTGCGACAGGCATCGATTCCGTCCCATGGCAGTTTCTCCATGTACGACCATGTTCGGCGATGGATCGTTGACGGGCCGAGAGCCTGGAGTGCCCCGCGATGACGATGACACGGATAGCCCTTATTGGATTCGAATGCGTACCACGGATAGGTGGTAGCAATCGTGCGCATGATGCGATCCCTTGTGACCTTCGCGACAATGGAGGCTGCTGCAATGGAGAGTGACTTCGTGTCGCCTTTCACGATTGTGGTTGTTTCAACGGTCTCTACGAAGTCCCATTTGCCGTCGAGAAGTGCGTGGTCGATCCGGAGTCCCAGAGCGCTGATTGCTCGTCGTGCAGCGAGTCGCTGGGCCTCCGACATGCCTAAGGCATCGCACTCCTGGGGTGAGGCGTGTCCTACGGCCCATGCACGAGACCAGGCGGTGATCCGGTCGACGATCGCTTCGCGCTCCGTCGCGTTCAACTGCTTCGAGTCCCTGACTTTGTTGATGCGGTGGTCCATCGGAATTACCACCGCACCAACAGTGAGTGGCCCTGCCCACGCTCCCCTGCCGACCTCGTCGAGTCCTACGACGTTGAGACATCCTCGGTCCCACAGGGCACGTTCATAGCCTGTCCCCGGAGCGGTTGCTTTGAGCGAAGGCCTCAGTCGTGGAGCGGCATCTGTCACGTCGTGAGCATAGATCGTGATGTGAGCGGTGTTCCGAAACGTGATCAGTTCGTTGACGGATCGGGCGGAAACGTGCTGTAGAGCGGAACGATGCCAGGGGAGCGTCTGATCGTTGTCCTCCAGAGGTCCGATGTGTCCCCAAGCGTGGCTTCGACGTCTGCGAGGGTGACCCACCATGCGTTCTGCGTGATCTCGTCCTCGAGTTGTCCTGGATCCCAACCAGCGTATCCGGCGAAGAGACGCATCGCCGTCATGTTGTCCGGAGGGGCGATTGGGTCGACCAGGCCGATCGTCCCCAAGGCAGAGGGGCGTAGAAATGAGCCCGCTGGTGCATGAGCGAGTGCGATAGCCGTGTCCGTGCTGACCGGCCCACCAATGAACACATGCGTCGGGTCGCTGACCAGAGATGCAGCTTCCGGCAGCAGGTCCTCGACTTGGAGGCCGCTGTCGAGGTTCAAGATGATGCCGATTGCTCCGGACTCGTCGTGTTCGAGGAGGAGCACAACGGACCGATCGAACGGCGGTGTCGAGATGAGAGGTGTCGCGACGAGGTATCGGCCAGCGTAGCTCTCTTCATACATGGTCGATCAGCAGGCCATCGTGAGCGATGACGAACCCGCGCTCGAGAGCGGCAGATGAGACAGGGTCGTCAATCTCGCCCAGTCGATTGGAGTGATTGATGTGGGTGAGGACGATCGTTCGGCCTCGTGTGAGATGGGAGAACCGACTGATGGTGTCCGTGACTAGGGGATGCCTGATGCGCGCCATATCACGCCCTGGAAGTTCGTTGATCGATGAGAAGGTCGCGTCGATGAGGACCACCTCGTGTGCAGCGATCGTCTCCTCTGCTTGTGGCCACTCGCTCCAGTCATCGATGTCAGGGAGATACAACATCCAGGGGAACCCGGCAACGGACACCGAGTACGCGACCGTTGTTGTGAATTCCGCCCGGTGGGGCACGGGTATCGCGGCGATCGTGAAGCCAGCCATCGAGATAGCGTCTTCGTCCATGGGAACGGCGAACAGGTTGCCATCGTTGAACAGGGTCGCCCATGGTTCGTTCGATCTAAGGAAGCGGATGACTGACCGTGGAGCGAAGAGTTCCAGATGGTCGGCCGCGGCTGCTTCCTTTCCGAAGTGTACAAGGCCCACATAGTGTCCCATGTGGCCGTGCGTGATCCCGACGCCGTCGAGTCGTGGCGTCGAGCCGAGATGATGGGCAAGTCGCTGGTACTGACGGCGAAGGTCCGGTGAGGCATCGAGGAGAACCGAGTGATCATCGTCGCCGATGATTGCAACGCACGACGCCGTTCGCTCGGTCGCGTGAGCACGGTGGGAACCAACTTGGGGAGATCCGCCATCTTGGCCTGACCCCAGTACGAGTAGCGATCGTGACATGGGACTATTGTCGCGCACGACGAGAGCGGAGGTTTGTGATGGAGTTGATGAGCGCATCGTTTGACGACGGAACCAAGATACCTGAGCGGCTGGCACTTGCAGCACCGGCTGACCCTGGTCCTGTGGCGTTCAGCGGTAACCGCAACCCGCATCTCGCCTGGAGCGGGGCACCGCACGCTGCGCGGTCGTTCGTTGTCACGTGTATCGACCACGACTGCCCGAGCGCGCCCGATGACGTCAATGTGGCTGATAGAGAAGTTCCTGCCTCGCTCCCCCGGGTCGACTTCACTCACTGGCTTCTCGCTGACATCCCTTCAGCGGAGACGGTGATCGAAGAAGGCTCGCACTCGAACGGTGTCACACCGAGGGGGAAGGCCGCCAACGCGGCACCCTTGGGTGTGCACGGGCAGAACGACTACACGTTGTGGTTCTCAGAAGATCCGGACCTCGCGGGGCAGTGGAATGGGTACGACGGAAGCGCACCGCCGTGGAATGACTCGATCGTTCACCGCTATGAGTTCACGGTGTATGCCCTCGACACAGATGTGCTCGGTCTCGAACCAGGTTTCGTGCGTGACGCTCTCGAAGCCGCAATGGAGGGACACGTAATCGCCAGTGCTTCGATCGTTGGGTTGTACGCATCGAACCCGAGGCTGCATTAGCGTTGATACATGCTTCGTGAAACAGTTGAGCATCTGCCGAAGGCGGTTATCCATGAGCACCTCGACGGCGGTTTGCGGGTTGCGACGATTCTCGAGATCGCGGATCAGGTGGGGTACGTGGGCCTGCCCGCATCGGACGAGGTGGCGCTCACGGAATGGTTTTACCAAGGTCGTTCCGGGTCACTTGAACGGTACTTGGAGGCCTTCACACACACAGTCGGTGTCATGCAGACTCGTGACGCGATCGCGAGAGTCGCGTACGAGTCGGCACAGGACTTAGCCAACGACGGCGTCGTGTACGCCGAGGTTCGGTTCGATCCGGGACTGTGCACACAGAAGGGTCTCGTACGGGAAGATGTTCTTGAGGCTGCGCTCGACGGTCTTGCCAGGGCATCGCGTGACCATGGGATTGCTGTGTACGCGATTGCGGCGGCACTCAGGCAGAACTCTGACTCGGTCGAGGTTGTGCGAGCGGCGATCCCGTTTCTCGGAAAGGGCGTCGTCGGGTTCGATCTTGCTGGGCCCGAGATGGGGTATCCACCGGATGTCCACCTAGACGCGTGCTTACTTGCCAGAGAGCACGGGTTCGGACTGACGCTGCATGCAGGTGAGGGAGACGGGGTTCACTCGGTGTGGCGAGCGGTCGCCCTGTGCGGGGCACAGCGGATCGGCCATGGCGTTCGCGTTGCCGAGGACACGGACTTTGACGGATCCAGGATCTCGGAGTTGGGTTCGTTCGCCAGGTGTGTTCGCGATCACCGTGTCCCCCTCGAGGTATCAATCACGTCGAACCTGCACACGTCGACCTATACCAACGCTGCCAAGCATCCGTTCGGGTCCCTGTACGCCATGGGTTTCAACGTGTCGATCAACACCGACAACCGACTGATGTCCGGTGTTTCGGTGTCGGACGAGTACTGGCTGGCTGCCTCCACGTTCGGCTTGGACGCGGGAGATTTAGAAGAGATCACGGTCAACGCGATCGAGGCAGGGTTTGGCGATTGGGACGAGCGCCGTCGCATCATCACCGATGTTGTTCGACCAGCGCACGGGCGTGTCTGACGGTGGTCGTCAGAAGACGCTTCGGTCGATCCAGTCGGCAATGTCAGCCAATACCTGTAACGCTTCCGGTTCGTTGTGCATCTCGTGGCGGAGCCCAGGATATAACCTTCGTTCGACACCGGATGACGCAGCGAGGCCGGCGCTCGCAGCTGGCGCAACGAGCTCATCATCGGCCCCATGGACCACGAAGGTGCTGACGGCGATGGAACCATGCCTGTCAGCGAGCTTTGCCTGTTCAGCGAAGACGGCTTTTCCGAAGCGTGTCGTAGCTTTTGTGTAGACAAGATCGTCTGCGAAATATGCCTCTCCCACAGCGGGATCACGCGATAGTTGGTCTCCCGAGATGTTGGAGGACACGCGCAGCTTCGGGACGATCGACCCGAGAACCGTGGCAGCAGCTCTTAACACGCTGTCGATGCCGCGGAGGGCGAGCATTGCTGGCGCAGAGAGCACTGCTGCATTTGGCTGTGGCGTCTTGTTTCCGATCAGATATCCCGCGGCTTGCAGGCCACCAAGAGAGTGGCCGTAGAGAACCCAAGGCCGACCACTGCTCGCAGCGGTGGATGTAGCCATCTCGGAGATGTCGTCGTAGAACTGGTCAAAGCGCTCGATGTCGATGCGGTCTCCGGAACTTCTCCCATGGCCTCGCAGATCGAAGGAGTGCACATTCGCGCCGCGCGTGCTGAGATAGGCCGCTGGTTTGCTCCAGCGACCTGAATGTTCAGCGAGGCCGTGCACCAGCAGTATGTCGTAACGTGGGCTGTCGGCCGTCCACGACCGAGTGAAAAGGTTCACACCATCCGCGGTCGTATACGTTCCGGTCGTCTCGGTCATCTTGCATCCTCCATGGCAGCCAAGGCTGCTCCGACGATACCGGCATTGTTTCTCAGGTGCGCCGGAACGATTTCAGCAGTGGCATTGAGTAGAGAAGAGAACTCCTCGAATCGTCTCGAGATGCCGCCCCCGATGATGATCCGATCCGGGGAAAGGAGTGTCTCGATGTACGCAAGCACCTCGTTGACGCGTTCTGCCCACCAGTCGATCGTCGCGCTGTCTCGCTGTACGAGCCTTCCAGCTGCGTACCCTTCTACGGTTCCGCCATGGAACTCGAGATGACCGAGCTCTGTGTTCGGGACGAGTGTGCCGTTGTATAACAGCGCAGAACCGATGCCGGTTCCGAACGTCAACACGAGTACGACGCCTCCTATCCCCACTCCTGCGCCGTATCGTGCCTCGGCAATCCCGGCGGAGTCGGCGTCGTTGAGGACGGAGACGCGACGTTGGATGGCATTTGAGAACAGCGCCACTGCATCGACACCTGTCCAAGCGTCGTCTAGGTTGCCTGTAGTCAGAACAACTCCTTTGCGGACTACACCTGGCACAGTGATGCCAACGGGACCTTCCCAAGCGTGGCGGTTGACGAGTTGAGCAACGATGTCGCCTATGGCGGAGGGGGTCGAGCGGAGGGGGGTTTGGATGCGCATTCTTGCTGCCGTGAGCGTCCCATGCGCTAGGTCGACGGGCGCGCCTTTGATACCCGATCCGCCGATGTCGACGCCGAGTGCCGTCATCGTGATCGGACTCGCCTATCTGGTATGGCGGCGCAGCAGGTCATTGAGCGTTTCAGCATACATTTCACGCTGCAGCCATGCCCCCGGTGTCACGGTGATGCTGAGGCCACCCGGGAATTCGGCGAGGCGTCGAGGTGTGAGGCTAAGCGCTCCAGGGAAGAGCATTTCGAACATCTGGATCTCAGGTCTTGGGATGCCGAAGGTGTACAAGATCGCTCTCGGTGCCTGTGGTGTGCACGCGGCGGCGATCCCTCGGTTTTGTCCAAGGCGTTTGAGGAGTCCGACGAGAAACTGGGTTCGTTCTTCGACGTTGGAGGCTACGAGGGCATCGAGACGTAGGACGTTCCCAACATCCGGCTCCTTGGCCAGGCATGGCCACCAGACAACGACGTCTTCCGCGGTGCCAGGCTCAAGAACGCCCCCGAGGTTGGGCCAGCTTCGGATCCTGAGGGTGTCGCCTTGGAGCATCCCCGTCACGGGTTTGCAGCCGATATGGGGAAGTTCGACGATCGTGGAGTTCGCTGCTGTGAGAGCTTCTCGTATCTTCGGGTTGGCAAGTCTCGAGATTGTGACGGTCTCAGCAGAGCCGATCGCCGTGAGCAGTGAGCTCACCGATCGATGAACGGCAGGGTGACGACACGCCCCGGAACCTTGCGTCCACGGATTTCTATCGTCAGAGCCTCGTCGGGGTCAGGAGGAGGCGCTATATACGCCATGCCGATGCCATGGTGGAGCGTCGGAGAGAAATTGCCGGAAGACACTGTGCCAGATCCGCTCTCCGTCTCGACGGCGTATCCCTCCCGCGGGATCGCCCTACCTTCTGTCGTGAACGCTATGAGTCTCTTCGCTAGGTGACTTCGTTGCGCTTCGAGCGCATCCCTGCCAACGAATTCGTGATCCCACGCAACCACCCACTGGAGGCCAGCCTCGAGCGGTGATGTGTCTGCCGTCAAGTCATGGCCCCAAAGGGGAAAGCCCATTTCGAGGCGGAGCGTGTCTCTCGCACCCAGTCCCGCTGGCGTGGCTCCAGCGTCAACGAGTGCACTCCAGAGCATCTCGGCAGCCTCAGCTGCGATGTAGATCTCTGCGCCCGTCTCACCCGTGTATCCGGTTCCTGCTGCGACAACGTCGTGTCCTCCAAATGTGCCTGTCGCGACGCGAAAGCGTCCAGGCATGAATCCGATCACGCGCCCAATCACGTCTGGAGCATCAGGTCCCTGGACGGCGAGCAACACTGAGTCGGCTCGTACGTCCTCGATGGAGGCTGTCTCGGGGGCGAAGGCAAGGAAGCGGGAGGCAATCTCATCGAAGTTCGTTCCGTTCGGCATGACCCAGTAGCGGTCTGTAGCAAGGCGCCACACGATGATGTCGTCCTCGACGCCTCCTTGGGCGTTGAGCGCCATCGTGTACTGTGCGCGTCCCGGCTCGATCTTGGTGATGTTGTTACACAGCTGACGTACCAGTAGCTCTGTAGAACCTACCCCGGCAACTTCGAACCTGCCGAGATGGGACACGTCGAATACCCCGGCGGATGTACGAACGGCAGCGTGTTCGGCCAACACGCTCTGATACTGGACGGGCATCGTCCAGCCACCAAAATCAGTGAATCTTGCCCCCGCGCGTTCGTGGACCTCGTGGAGCGGCGACGTTGGCAACTCGACCTCCGGTTCTGTCTTCTTGGGTGATGGTAGATGTGCTCAGGAGGCGTCCGCTGCTCGTCCAAGATCGACAACGTCTGGAGGTCCTGGGATGCGAGTCGGTGTTGCCAGATCGAGTGAAGCATCTGGCTCGTCGAGTCCGTACTTGACGAGGAGGTGAAGGTAGTCGCGCTGGTAGAACACCTTGCACTTGATCTCTGGATACAGTTCCCGTAATCGGCGAACCTTTCGGTTCTTCTTGGTAACGAGTTTTTGGCTCATGGTCGTGATCTCGATGTAGACGTCGTCTTGTGGGAGGAAGAAATCTGGCCGGAAGAAGGTCGTTGGGTTGCCGTCATCGTCCCAGTCGATTGGGAAGGCCCTCGGCTCGTACTCCCAGTCGATGCCGTAGAAGTCCAAAAGTCGCGCAAACTCATGCTCGCTATTGTGCGCGAACCGTGTGGTATCGGCCGGTGACGGCCCGAACAGATCGTCGTGTGTCAGGTTCTCGAAGCTCCAGCTATTCGTGGCGTTTCAGCAATGCCGTCTGATCTATCGGGAAACAGCTTGTGAATCTCTCCGCGTACTTCGTTGAGGACAGGCCGCACGGCAATCCCGAACACTCCCTGCCCTCGCTGGAGAAGGTCAACGACTTCCTCTGGACTGGTCGCCGCGAAAATCGTGGTGCCATCGCTGAGGAGGGTGATGTCTTGTTCCCGCCAATCCTCGCCAATCTCTGCATCGAGTTGCTCGAATGCGGCTCGGATCTTGTGCAAGCTCGTACCCGCGTCCTTCAGTCGTTTCACGACTCGAAGAGTGACCACGTCCTGGAATGTGTACAGTCGCTGAGTCCCAGAGCCGGAGGCCTCTTGCAAAGATGGCCCGAGCAGCCCTGTTCGATCCCAGTAGTCGAGTTGACGGTAAGTGATGCCAACGACCTTGCACACCTGGGGTGAGCGGAAGCCGAGGGTCGTGTCGCTGTGAACGTCGCTCATGTTATGCGTCTCCAATAGCCCGCTAGGTTACACGTTCGTAATTTCGCATGTTGAACTACGACCATGAAAGTTACGAGTGTGGTTCCCTCATGTCAACGATCGACTTCGCTGGCGCCGTGACCACCGACCTGTCGTATGGCTCCAACAGCGCAGATCTCGACCAACAGAAGTGCCGAGACCCAGCGACGGCTACAGCTCAGCACCCGCCTCGAAGTCACCAGGGTCGATCCGGTCGAGGAACTCTTTGAATCTCGCGATCTCGTCCTCGTTGCGCTCGTCCTGGATATGAACACCTGCCTCATCGAGGAGCTCCCTGGCGGCGAAGAGAGGAGCATCCGTTCGCACCGCGATCGCCACAGCGTCCGAGGGGCGAGACGAGATGGTGTGGACGTCATCTCCAACCGAAAGTCGGAGATCTGCATAGAACGTGCCCCCTCGAAGTTCGGTGACGACCACTTCGTCAACCTTCGCCCCAAGTTCGTCGATCAGGGATGCGAGAAGGTCGTGGGTGAGGGGGCGCTCTGGCCGGATTCCATCATGAGCCATGGCGATCGCTGTCGCCTCAGGCGTGTTGATCCAGATTGGGAGATACCGCTCTCCCCCGCGCTCGCGCAAGAGCAGTATCGGTGTGTTGGTCGGCAGCTCAATACGAATGCCAACGAGATCCATCGGAACCGGGTCGGTCATGGGGCCACGATATCACCGCGCGACGATGTTGGGAGCGCTAATCGAATACGAGTGACTCGAACGTCTCAGGATGATCCGCGAGCGTTGCGATATCGAGAACTGCCCAGATCGATCCAAGATTCCGATAGCGGCCTTCCCAGTCCATGCCGTAGCCGAGCAGGTACTCGTCGCCAACCTCGAAGCCTCTGTGCTCGACAGGGACGTCGACGATGCGTCGCGGTGCCTTGTCTATGAGTGCAACAGTTCGCAGCGAACGCACTCCCCTCATGAGCATCATCTTGCGGATCGTTGCAAGGGTCAGCCCGGTATCGACGATTTCGAGGACGAGGAGTACATCGCGCCCGACCAACGGAACGGACACGTCCATCGCTACAGATACTCGGCCCTCGCGTCCGAATCTGGTGAGCGAGAGAAAGTCGGCCGTGTAAGTGTACGGAAGCTCAGCCATGAGATCCTTCATGAACATGAGCGATCCCTTCAGGACAGCCACGCACACGACGTCGTCGCCATCGAGGTCCCTGGTGATCTCCTCAGCGAGCTCACGTACCCGCCGCGCGATCGTGTCTTGTGTAATCACCTCGACGAACGAATCGGTCATCCGTCCCCACCAGCCACGCCAGGGATGGCGCCTCGGATCCAGCGTCCGATCGCTTCCGCCTTCGGCAGGTCTTCGAGCGACGATGTGTTCCAGCGACCGTCGTCGAGCTTGGCCATGGCCCTGAGGCGTCTCTCACGGCCGTCGGAGAGGTCGAGGCTGTCTACGAATGCTCCCCCACCTTCCTCTGCGTAGAGCGGACGGAGCCAGCGATCTTCGAGCGAGTACGTCGAATACGCCCAGTCGACGAGTTCCCTCGTGTCCCCGAAGTGGTCGTCCGAATGCATGACGACGCTGTAAATACGGCGTCCAGCTTGCTCGGTGACACCAAGCAAGACCTTGTCCGCCCACGGTGTATCTCCGGTCTTGAGTCCCACATTGCCTGGGTATGCGCCGAGCAGCTTGTTCGTGTTCGTGAATGTTCTCGCCTTGCCGTTCGGATCCGCAGGCATGCTGACGAGCCTGATCCTGGTGATGCGCCGGATCGTAGGGTAATTCTGGGACTCGATGATGAGTGTGAGGAGATCCCGAGCGGACGAGTAATGCTCTTCATTGTCGAGGCCGTTGGGATTGGCGAAGTTTGTGTTCGTCATACCGAGTTTTCGTGCCCTCGAGTTCATCATGGCGACGAACGCTGAGACCGATTCGCCGCCGACGGTGTAGGCAAGGGTCAAAGCAGCGTCGTTGCCTGAGCGCACGAGCATCGCGATGAGAAGATCCCCAACCGTCCATTCCTCGCCAGCTACGAGACCGGCTGTCGATCCTCTCGTCTTGGTCGCGAAACTGGGTACGGTGACGACCGCGTCGAGATCAATGTTGTCGATGACGAGCATCGCGGTCATGACCTTCGTTACCGATGCAATGGAACCCCGCTCGTTCGCGTTCCATGACGCGAGGACAACGTCGGCGTCAGCGTCGTACACGATCCACCGTTCAGCGGTCAGCTTGGGGATCGCCCGCGGTGAGCCGACGGTGATGGGCATCGTACCTGCCGGCGAGCCGAGCAGCGACGCGACAAGAGCGAGGGAGAGGATCGAAGTCGTAAGCATCAGTGTTCAAGTAGTTTGCGAAGCCTACTGCGAACGATCGTCTCTTGAGCAAGCGCCGACGCCTGGGCGGTATCTGCGAGAATCTCGGCCGAGCGATGCTGGTTGTCTGGATTTCTGTGTCGTAGCAGCGGTGCTACGAGCTGTCCGAGGAGGTCGGTCTGTTTCTCTGCCGCGATCCTGATGCCACGCAGATGCCTCGGTTCGAGACCTCGGGCGAGCAACCGGTGTGCCGCCCGTGCGATCTGGAGATCGGCATCGGTGAAGACGAAACTTCCGTCAGGGAGGGCTGTTGGATTGATCAGGCGCTCGTCCACCAGCGCTGCGAGTTGGTGTCTGCCGAGGCCAGAGGACCGAGAGATCTCGGACTCTGAGAGCGAGACCCCAGACGATGCAAAATATGCTTCGGGTGGGGGCCCGTGATCTGGGGCTACCGGCGAGGCGTCACCCTTCTCCCACGCGGCAAGCTTCGACTTGATCACTTTGAGAGGGAGGAAGTGATCCCGCTGTTCCGTCAGCACATACTGGATTCTGTGGATGTCATCGTCGTCGAACATCCGATACCCGGAGGCGGACCGGTCAGGGTGGATCAGCCCTTTCGACTCGAGGAATCGAATCTTGGACACGGTCACATCAGGGAACTCAGCCCGAAGCAGGTTGATCACCTCACCAATGGTGTGGATCCGCGCTCGGGCGTTGGTGACAGCCCGGAGTTCAGCCATGACCCTTGGATACACGGAGATGAAACTTGCCGATCATCAGCAGGTCCCCCTCAGAGAGCATCCCCACATCGTGGCGAGCACCGTTGACGTAGGTACCGTTCGTTGAGGCGAGATCGGTTATGGAAAGGCCTTCATCGTTGACCGAGAGGCGGGCGTGTTCTCGTGACACTGTGATGTCCGGAAGGAAGATCGCGCTGCCAGCTCCCCTACCCGCGATGGTGTCTCCTGTGCCGAGCACGTAGGTGAGTCCGGATTGGGGTCCCCCCTCGATCGTCAGTGCCCAGGCGAAGACACCCTCTAGGCGGCCTATCGTGGATTCGTTGCCGAGCATCGAACCCTCAGGCTCCCACGAAACGGTGGGTTCCTGTTCAATCTCGACATCGTCGGGAATCTGTGGGCTGTCGTGTGCCATGGTGTAAGCCTACAGGCAAACCCTCGACGGGTGGTTGAACGTTTTGCGGTTAGTTGGTTGCACCCCGGTAGGCAACGACGTCCATGAGCTTGTCGAGTTCGGACAGGTCGGAAGCATCGATGACAACGAACCATCCATCGCCGTAAGGATCGGAATTGACGAGTTCAGGGGTGTCTTCGAGTGCTGTATTCAACTCCACTACGGTCCCTGACACGGGCGCGTAGACATCTGAGACGGACTTCGTCGACTCTACCTCTGCGAACGCCTCGCCTGCTTGGACCTTGCGACCGATGTCTGGGAGTTCGACGAATACGATGTCACCGAGGGCGTCCTGGGCATAGTCCGATATGCCCATTCGCACGAGATCGCCCTCAGCGTGGACCCACTCGTGGTTCTCAGCGTATTTCAGCTCTTCGGGATAGTCCAAGCGTCCTCCTCGGTTTCGTCAAGGCATCCTACTGCGCATCGGCAATCGCTATCCGCATGTCGGAGAAGTACTGCACACCAACCCAGTAGTACATGACGAGACCAGGTACGCCGATGAGCCACGCCACAGCCGTGAACCACTCGAGGTCAAAGCCAACGCCTCCGAAGAACAGTGGAATCGAAAGGTACAGCAGCAAGGTCGCAAGCTTCCCAAGGTTTCTGACGTCGAGGCGTGTGACACCCTTCGTCCATCCGTAGAGTGCGCCAACACCGATGAGTATCTCTCGCGCTATCAGCACAAGCGCGAACCACATGGGGAGTGCCCCGGTAATCAATCCAGCGATGACGGCCGCAGCAACGGCGAGCCGATCAGCCAACGGGTCGAGGAATTTGCCGATTTCTGTGACCTGACCGAGGCGTCGTGCAAGGTAGCCATCGATCCAATCGGTCGACCCGATGACGGCGAGTAAGACGCCCGCCCAACCGTACGAACCGATCGTGACGAGCCAGATGAAGAACGGGATCAGCGCGAGCCGTATCAGGGAGATGACGTTCGGAACATTCCACAGATCCGCGATCACGGCAGCTGAACGACTCGGAACTTGATTCTTGCGAGTTCGGCTTCCCCCAGGCCCACAACGAACGCGTACCCTTTTGCTTCGGGGAACGTGATGTTGTAAAACGGACTCACGATGGGGACGATACTCGGCGAACCGGGTGGCAAGTTCGGAGGGGTGCCAACTCGGAGTTTGCCTTTCGCTTCGACTCCGACCTCGGAGCCGTCTTCGTCGAGCAGTCGAATCGTCAACTCGAGATCACGCTGCCGTTCATCAGGCCCGATTTCTGCAACCATTGCGAGTGCCAGGCTTCGGTGTACGACAGGTAGTGATCTGACGGAGATCGTGTCGAATCCTCCACCCATCACGTAGAGCTTGCCGCTCTGCACCTGTGCAGCGTCGGCGAGCATCGCTGATGTGAGTTTCATTCTGCCTCGTGTCCTGGGTCGTTTCTAGAGCCGACGATAGCGGTCCCGCAGCAGGTGGACATCCCTCAGACGCTGCCCAAGGAGCTGTCTGGAATTGACAAGCACCCGGGGGCTGCCAACAATCGGTGAATGAGCAATGTTGCGGGACTGACCTGTGTGATCTGTGGAACGATGTACCCGGCGGACTTTTCTGGGTATGTCTGCCCCGATCACGGTACCGAGGGCATCCTCGACGTCGTGTACGACTATGAGCGTGTAGCCAGCATGGTGTCGAGGGCGACCCTTGCCGAGGATCGCGATCCGACGATGTGGCGATATCGCTCGCTCATGCCCCTTGATGCCGATACTCAGGTACCGCCGCTGACCGTTGGCGGTACACCGATGTACGATGCCCGACCGCTCGCTGCAGATCTTGGCATCGGCCGAGTGTGGGTCAAGGACGAAGGTCGCGAGCCCACAGCGTCGCTGAAGGACCGCGCTTCGGCAATGGCTGTCGTGAAGGCTCAAGAGCGTGGCGCTGATGTCATCACAACGGCGAGCACAGGGAATGCTGCAGCGGCGCTAGCCGGTATCTGTGCAAGCGTTGGCCAAAAGAACGTCATCTTCGTACCTGCATCCGCACCAGAGGCGAAGATCGCTCAACTCCTCGCGTACGGTTCAACGGTTGCTCTTGTCAACGGCTCCTATGGGGATGCATTTGATCTGTGCATGGCTGCCGCAGTCGAGTACGGGTGGTACAACCGAAACACAGGCTTCAATCCATACATGACCGAGGGGAAGAAGACAGCAGGCCTTGAGATCCTCGAACGACTTGACTGGCACGTCCCTGATGCGATCTTTGTGAGTGTCGGCGACGGATCCATCATCGGCGGCATACACAAGGCGGTCAAGGACGCCAAGGCACTCGGGTGGATCGATCGAGAACCGCGGATTTACGGCATTCAGGCAGAAGGGAGCGACTTTCTCGCCGAAGCCTTCGATGCTGGCGAAGATGTGGCGACCAAGGCGCCGATCTCGGCAGATACGATCGCCGATTCGATCAGCGCGGATCTGCCGCGTGATCGCATCAAGGCAATGGCCGCCGTCGTAGAGACCTCCGGCGCCTATGTGCGCGTCAGCGACGACGCGATTCTCGCTGCGATCCCAACGCTCGCACGCGGCTCTGGCGTGTTCTCCGAGCCAGCTGGCGCAGCAGCGTACGCAGGACTCGTGGCAGCCACAGAGATGGGCTATATCGGACCGGACGAGTCCGTCGTTGTGCTCGCGACGGGAAGCGGTCTCAAGGATGTCACATCGGCGCTGGCAGCCGTCAGCGCGGCGGGGAGCGAGCCGATGCGCGTCGACCCGAACCTCGCAGCACTGAAGGTAGCTCTCGAACGTTGAAAGGAACCCAAACATGATCGACCTCACCGTTAACGAGGCCGTCCTCGAAGCCGCCGTCGGCCAGGCTCGCGAGCGGAACTTCCGCATTCCGACGTTCAAGCAGATGCGAGATCCGAGCCTCATTCCACAGGACGTGAAACAGCGACTCTCTGACGTCGGGCTATGGGATCTCGACCCGCTGAACCTCTTCCGGATCACGTGGCACAACGAACCGACGTCGTCCGGTGGAGGGTTCGGCGGCGTGAATTACTTCGAGGTCCCATCCGAGATCAGCGGTGTTGATGCCCGCATCATCATTCTCGAAGGGAAGTGGTTTCCAACTGGGGCACACAAGGTTGGTGCAGCGTTCGGGTGCCTCGCGCCACGGCTCGTAACCGGCCAATTTGATCCGGTTGCCCAGAAGGCTGTCTGGCCCTCGACAGGGAACTATTGCAGGGGCGGGGCCTACGACTCGAATCTGTTGGGCTGTGAGTCGATAGCGATTCTCCCAGAGGGGATGAGCAAGGAGCGTTTCACGTGGCTTGAGTCTGTGGCCGGTGAAATCATCAGGACACCTGGGACCGAGTCGAATGTCAAGGAGATATTTGACAAATGCAACGAACTGCGAGTATCGGGTCAGGACCTCGTCATCTTCAATCAGTTCGACGAGTTCGGCAACTATCTGTGGCACTACTCGGTAACGGGTCCAGCGATGGAAGAGGTCCTCGGTGAAGTGATGGGTGCCAACGACCGGTTCGCCGGTGTGGTGCTGACAACGGGATCCGCAGGGACGATTGCATCGGGCGACTACCTGAAGCAGAAGTTTCCGACGTCGAAGATAGCGGCCGGCGAGGCTGTGCAGTGTCCGACCATGATCTACAACGGCTTTGGTGAACACCGGATCGAAGGCATTGGAGACAAACACATCCCTTGGATCCACAACGTTCGCAACACAGACGTTGCGATGGGCATCGACGATGAGGCATCCGTCAGCTTGATTCGGCTGTTCAACGAGCCTGCAGGGCGCACCTATCTTGCCGACCAAGGTGTATCCGAGGACGTTCTCGAGAGGCTGCCACTGCTCGGGATTTCGGGCGTCGGCAACATGTTGATGGCTGTGAAGTTCGCTAAGTACTACGAGTTGACAGGGAACGACGTGATCGTAACGGTCGGCACCGATTCGATGGAGATGTATCAGAGTCGCCTTGAGGAACTGACCACAGAACGTGGAGAGTTGGGTGAGTTGGACGCGGCAGCGACCTACCACCGCCATCTCATCGGCCAGGGCATCGACCACGTTCAGGAACTTGGCTACTACGAACGTAAGCGGGTCCACAATCTGAAGTACTACACATGGGTCGAGCAGCAGGGCAAGACCTACGATGAGATTCAGGCACAGTGGTATGACCCTGGATACTGGACGAGTATCCAAGAGCTCGCAGATCCGATCGACGAACTGATCGAGCAGTTCAACTCAAGCGCCGGCACCGACGCTTAAGATCGAACTGATGGTCGGGCTGGCCGGATTTGAACCGGCGACCCCTGGTCCCCCAGACCAGTGCGCTGCCAGACTGCGCCACAGCCCGATGTCGGCAGGATAGGTACTGCTACCTGGCTACCTGCGTAGTGCCTCCGTAGGCATAACTGCCACGACGATCGTTTCGTTGTGTCGGAAAACCCGACCTGCGGCACGTGGGAATGGGAACGAAAAGCTGCGCTCAACATGAAGACCACACGCGGTCACCACAGCAGCGATGTCTGCACTATCGATAAACGAGACATGGGTCTCGTCCGAAGCAAAGCCGGCCTCCTGAGGGGCGATGATGATGACCTTGCCTCCTGGAGCGAGGTAGCGCAGGTATCTCGCCACGAGCTCGGTGGCAGCTACCGCGGACATGTGCTCGAGAACGTGAGCGAAGAGCAGCGCATCGAAGCCGGCATCCGTAGCATCGCGACAGGAGGGGAACGCATCGGTGGTGTATGCAACACAGCCGTGCTGTCGCGCGACTTCGATGGACGATTGACTGGTGTCAACTCCGACACCGTACCCATCGAGGTGCAAGAGGTTCCTCCCGATGCCACAGCCGATATCGAGAACGTATCCAGGCTTCAGTCTGCGCAGGTTCCACCTGTAGGGCGCCTGCACATGCAGCAGCTTCTTCCAGCGGGCGCCCGTCACCCTTTGAAGACGCCGCGTGTACGGATCGCGTTCCGTCATTTCGTCAGTTTGACGACGAACTCGAAGAGTCTCAGAATCAAATAGAGCGCCCCGGCGACAATGAGCAAGATGAAGGACCAAGGCCAGGTGAGTTCAACGTCTTCGTCGTCTCGGGTGTCCTCAGCGTGATCGGGGTGGTCGCGCTCAGTCATACGGGTGGTATCCCGTGGCGACGCTCAGAGAAAGCTCTGTCCTTGTTTGCAGCGATCCCGTAGCGGTGGATGAGATCCTCTCTGAGGTCCGCCGGATCGATGATCGCGTCGATGACGCCCTTCGATGCAAGGCGGAGAAGGTCCACATCCTCGGCATACGCCGATCGCTTCTCTTCGATGAATGCTGCACGTTCCGGCTCGTCGAGGGAGTCAATGGTATTGAAATAGACGGCGTTCACCGCTGCTTCGGGTCCCATGACCGCGATCTCGGCAGTTGGCAGCGCGATCGTTGCTTGTGGCAGGAATCCTGGCCCTGAAAACGCGTAGAGGCCCGCTCCGTAGGCCTTTCGTACGATGACCGAGATCCTTGGCACGGTCGCTTCAGCCATGGCGGTGAGCATCTTGGCCCCATGCCGGATGATGCCCTGTGCTTCGACCTCACTGCCGATCATGAACCCAGGAACGTCTGCAAGGAAGAGCAGGGGCACGTTGAAGGCATCACAGAGCCACATGAAGCGCGCTGCCTTGTCGGCCGAGTCAACGAAGAGCACTCCCCCGAGATGCGCTGGCTGGGACGCAACTATGCCGATCGGATGCCCATCGAGTCTCGCGAAGCCGGTGACAAGCTCTCTTGCGAACAAGTCCTTGATGGCAAAGAATGAGCCCTCATCTACCAGTCCGTTGATGAAGTCGTGCATGTCGTAGACGCTCTTGGGGTCCTCCGGGATGACGGCTGCGATATCGTAGGCCCGATCGGGCAGGTCAGCAGCGTATTCGCGTGGGCGAACACGGTAGTGATCGGCTACATACGAGAAGTACTCCTTCGCCCACGCGATTGCTCCTTCATCCGACTGAACCAGTGCATCCCCGCACCCTGACTGCTCACAGTGGACCCTGGCTCCCCCCATGGCTTCGAGAGTTGTTATCTCTCCGATGACCATCTGTGCCATCCTCGGTGAGCCGAGGTACATAGACGCGCGCCCTTCGACCATCACGACCACGTCGCAGAAAGATGGAATATAGGCGCCTCCGGCGGCTGAGGGACCGAACAGACAACAGATCTGCGGTACGCGTCCTGACAGGCGAATCTGGTTGTAGAAAATCCTGCCTGCTCCTCTGCGGCCAGGGAACAGATCGACTTGATCGGTTATCCGGGCTCCAGCGGAGTCGACGAGGTAGAAGACAGGAAGCAGTTCGTCGTATGCGGCTTCGAGTGCTCTGATGATCTTTTCGACGGTGATCTCACCCCACGACCCTGCCTTGACGGTCGAATCGTTGGCAACCACCATTACTGGTCGGCCGTCGACGCGTGCGCGGCCAGTCACGACACCGTCAGCTGCGAGGTCTTCGACATCGTTGCGAACGAGCAGCCCGTCCTCGACGAACGAGCCAGCATCGACGAGGAGGGCGATGCGATCCCTCACGAAGAGCTTGCCTTGGGCTCGCAGCTTGTCGTGATAGCGCTGCGGCCCACCGGTGCTCGACGCTTCGATCGCTGCGCGTACTCTTTCGTTCATCAGTGTCTGTTCCTCGTGCGGATACGGATCGGAGTTCCTGTGAAGTCGTACCGCTCTCTGAGCCGGTTCTCGATGAACCGAATGTAGTCGATTCCAAGTTCGCCACCGCGTACGAATAGCACGAACGTCGGTGGTTCCGTCTCTGCTTGGACGGCGTAGAGGATCTTTGGCCTCCGACCCTTGCGAATAGGAGGTGGGTGGGCCTCCTGAAGATCCCGAACGAGGCGGTTGACTTCGGGAGCCGAGATGTGCATGCGCCTGTGCTCAAGTACGGATCGGATGTGTTTCGGCAGACGGTGCGTTCTTGCTCCGGTCATGGCTGACATTCGAAGGATCGGTGCCCAATCGACGAAGGCCAGGCGATCCGCGACCGAGTCCTCTGTGTGCAGACGCTGTTCATCTGTCAGCTCATCCCACTTATTGAGTACGAGGAGAAGCCCGGCGCCTGCGTGGGCGACTTCTTCTGCGAGGCGCTGCTCTTGATGCGTTGCACCGCGTTGGCCGTCGATTACGAACAAGACGATGTCGGCTTGTCGAACGGTGTCGTGTGCTCGCAACACCGCGTAGTAGTCAACGTCGTCGGTGATCTTCGTTCGCCGCTTGATCCCAGCAGTGTCGATGACCTCGAAGAACTCTCCGTCGATCGTGACGATTTCGTTGATCGGGTCGCGTGTGGTCCCTGGAACTTCCGATACGAGAACCCGCTCATGGCCCGCAAGCCGATTCAGCAGCGTCGACTTTCCGACGTTCGGCCGACCGACGATGGCAAGGCTCGCAATCGTGTCTGGGTTCGCGTCGCCTTCGAGGTCTTCTGGTAGCGCGGCCACCACCCGATCGAGCAGGTCTCCCGTATTGCGACCGTGCAACGCAGAAACCGCGATCGGAGCCCCGAGCCCGAGGCCCCACAGATGAGTCAACGACGACTCGACTGCCGGAGAGTCTGCCTTGTTCGCCACGAGAAGATATGGAAGTCCACTGCGTTGCAAGATCCTGGCGACACCTACATCGTCATCGGATATCTCCGTCGTCGCGTCCGCGACGAACATGACGAGGTCTGCAGCACTCACAGCGACCTCGGCCTGTTCCCTGATGTCAGCAGTGAGTTGCTCCTCCGGTCGAGCCTCCCATCCTCCGGTGTCCATGACATGGAACCGGGTTCCCGCCCACTCCGCTTCGAATTGTCTTCGGTCACGTGTGACCCCTGCCTCTTCATTCGTGACGGCAGCCTTCGATCGAACAATGCGATTAACGAGCGTTGATTTTCCAACGTTCGGGCGTCCGAGGATCACGACGATCGGCAGCCTGGTCATCGGATAGCTCCAAGGAGCCCTTGAACGGTGGCAGGGGCGACGACCACGGGTGCTCGTGCAGCGGATGCAACAGCGGCGAGTGGAACATCGTCGATGAACGTGTCACCCGATAGGGCCACATCTGGAATCATGTATGCTCCGACTTCCTCTTCGTCTGGCGTCACGGTTCGGATGATATCCTCGCCAACCATGAGTCCTGCAACCGCGGTGTTGCCGCCGAAGAAGGTATTGGGAACTTCGAGGAGGCGAATCGAGCGGTTGGCTAGGTGCGCAAGGCGTTCCCTCACAGGCTCCATCACGGCCATACCGTACGTGCCGGTGACGATGACGATGGGACCATCGTGGTTGGGGCGATCGCCTCCACCAGTTCGTGTGGCTCTGTACCCTTCGGCCGGGGCCGCGGGCATCGATCGCCACTCGCCCGTTACGATCGGTGATGTGGAAGATGAGCCGTGCTCGAGCCGGTCCAGCTCGTCGTAGAACGCCCTGATCATGCCAATGCCGTTCTCGTGCTGCGCAAAGGCCTCGTAATGATCGGCCGGGGGCACACCGACGCCTGCCTGCACGTACAGTTCGTCTGATGCCTGGAACACACGCCTTCCAAGCGCATCGAGCGCTCTCTCTTGCCAGAAGTGGACGATTTCGAGATCATCCGCCGCCTCCTCAGGTGTGTGCACCCGGAGATCCGGCTCGGAATTGAACTTGGAGAGGCCGAGTGGCACGATGCCGAGCGTCTCGAGTGCAGGGAAGCGGGTGATGACTTCTGCGAGTGTTCGCTCAAGGACCGGACCGTTGTTGATCCCAGGACAGAGAACGACCTGACCGTGGACGGTGATGCCGTTGTCGAGCAGGGCCCCGAGCCACCGCAGAGATGTTGCCCCTCTGCGGTTTCGCAACATGTCGGTTCGAACGTCAGGATCTGTTGCGTGGATCGACACATACAACGGACCGAGCCGCTCGTCGACCACGCGCGAGAGGTCGAGTTCCGTGAACCGAGTGAGTGTGGTGAAGTTCCCGTAGAGGAACGACAGGCGGTAGTCGTCATCTTTGAGATACAGCGACGTGCGTAAACCTGGCGGGAGCTGATAGATGAAGCAGAACGCACAGTGGTTGTCGCAGGTCTGCACTCTGTCGAATATCGACGATCCAATGCGAAGCCCAATCGGAGCACCCTCGCGCTTTGCGACAATCGTTTGGAACACGACGCCGCGACGCTGCAACGAGAACACAGGGTCGAGGTCATCGACGAGCTGCTGGTATTCGATCACGTCGCTAGGGACGACACCGTTGATCGAGACGAGCTCATCGCCAGGTGTGATCCCTGCGCGATGTGCCGGCGTGCCAGGGAGAACTTCGAGAATGGTAGGTAACGACATGACACACGAAAGGTTACCGGCCACGCTCCTCCACAAGCAGCGTATGTACCTAACCTCTCCTCCATGGTCTCGAAAGTACTGCTTGCGGAACCGAGAGGGTTCTGTGCCGGCGTCGAAATGGCGATCAAGGCGTTGACATGGATGGTTCAGATCTTCGAGGCACCCGTGTACTGCTATCACGAGATCGTTCACAACGCAGCGGTTGTGAAAGCGTTCGAGGAGGCGGGGGTCACATTCGTCGACGACGTCAACGACGTTCCTGTCGGCAGGCCGGTGATGCTCTCGGCACACGGTTCAGCTCCCGATGTCGTCGCAGCTGCAACGCAGAGAGCAGCGGTCATGGTCGATGCTGTCTGCCCGCTCGTCACCAAGGTTCACCATGAAGTACGTCGAATGGCAGGCAACGGATACAGCATCATCTACATCGGACACGCGGGCCACGACGAGGCGGCAGGAGCGATCGCAGAGGCACCCGACGCTGCGAAACTCGTCGATCCCCGCGTCGGCCTCGGCTCATTCTCAGCCGACGACGACAGCAGGGTCGCCCTACTAGCACAGACAACCCTTGGCCTATACGAATGGGAGGGTGTGCTCGAGGATGCCCAGGCACGCTACTCCGACTTGTGGACGGCAAGGCACAGCGACCTCTGCTATGCGACGACGAACCGCCAGACGGCCATTCAGAAGCTCGCCAAGTGGTCGGATGTCCTGCTCGTCGTAGGATCGGAGAATTCCTCGAATACGCAGGCCCTTGTGCGGGTCGGTAGGAACGCAGGAGTGCCAACGTATCGGGTCGACGGACCAGATGGCGTCAACCCAGCATGGGTTCTCGATGTTGATGTCGTTGGGGTGACGGCTGGGGCGTCTGCTCCTGATCAAAGCGTGCGCGCCGTGATTGACGCTGTGCAGCCACTGCATGGAGTCGAGCTGATACGGGTCACGGATGAAGATGAATACTTCCCCCTTCCCCCACAGTTGCGACGGTTCGTCCAGACGCTTCAATCACTCGTCGAGGGTGGCTACGCGTGCCGCACACCTGGCGCCTCCGGGTATATCGAGGCAGATAGGGACTTCTCGGCGACGGAGGCACTCTCGTATTTAGGAGTCTGAGCGGCTGGAGTCCTTGGACGTCGAAGCGTTGACCAGTTCAATGATCGCTGCAACGACGCCCTCGATATCAACATCGCTGGTGTCGATGGTCGTGGCGTCACGTGCGGGGCGTAACGGGGAGGCCTTCCTCGTGGAATCCGCTTCATCGCGCGCAGCGAGGGCGGAGGCGATCTCGTTCACAGACACGCCCTCGGCCTCTGCGTCACCCGCCCTCCTTGCAGCCCTGACCTCAGCGCGGGCGGTGAGATAGATCTTGATAGGTGCTTGAGGGAACACGACCGTCCCAATGTCTCTGCCCTCGACAACGGCATCACCGCCACGACGGTCCACCCACTGGCGCTGGATAGCCACGATTCGGTCTCGCACCCGTGGATGTGCCGATACGGCGCTCACTTTTGCGGTGACAGCCTCCGTCCGAACGGCATCGCTCACCGTTGCTCCGTCCACGGTTATGCCGGTCTCGTCGTAGTCGATGTGGTGGTGTGCGAGTTCCTCAAGCATGCTCGGCTCATCGGTTACGTCGATATTCGAGCGGAGAACGATGAGCGTCGCCGCGCGGTAGGTAGCCCCTGTGTCGAGGTACGCCAGGTTGAGGGCAGAGGCGACGGCACGCGCGACGGTGCTCTTTCCCACACCACTCGGACCGTCGATGGCTACGACCATAAGGATGCCAACGTCTGATAGAAGCCAGGCCACGAGACGGATGCGACTTCGGCGTTTCGTATGACGACGCTGTCGCTTGAGCGTGTCGCGGCGACAGCGGCTGCCATTGCTATGCGATGATCGTCGCGGGTGTCGACCGTGCCGCCACTGAGAACCCCCGTGCCGACGACGTCGAATCCGTCTTGTCGCGGTTCGATGCCTCCCTCGAGGGATCGCAGCATCGCTACAACCGAATCGATACGATTCGACTCCTTGGTCCTCAACTCAGCGGCATCCCTGACCGTTGTGATGCCCTCGGCGAATGTTGCCACCACCGCAACGAGGGGTATCTCGTCGAGCGCAGACGCAACGAGACTGCCGTCGATCGAGGCGGCTTTCAGAGGTGAGCCTGTCACGGTGACGTCACCGACAGGGTCACCTCCAGTGCTACCTGTGACGGAGGCCTCGATACCGGCACCCATCTCATCGAGTATCTGGAGGAACCCCAGTCGCCCCGGATTGAGGGAGATGCCTGGTGTCGTTATCCGGGAGCCTGGCTGGATCGCTGCGCACGCCCACAGGTAGGCAGCAGACGACGGGTCACCCGGAACGTCGTACCGCGCAGGTGGCAGCGGTCCGGGGTCGACGGTGAAGGCAGTTTCGGAGACCCAACGTCCCCTGCCCACCGCAGCCAGCCACCGCTCGGTGTGGTTCCTGAAACCAGGAGGTGAGTCGATCGTTGACTCTCCATCGAGCGTCAGCGCCGCCAATTCGAACGCTGTGCGTACCTGAGCCGAGGCTACGTCGATGCTCGTCGATGCAGGCTTCGGGCTGCCAGCACCCCCGACACGCAGCGGAGCGGTTCCGCCTGACGCAGTGTCGATGGCGCCGCCGAGTGACCGCAAAGGGTCGACCAGTCTCTGCATGGGCCGTCGCGACAGCGAGGCGTCTCCCGTAAGGGTGGCGACCACCAGAGAAGTGGAGAGCGCTCCGGCGAGGAGTCGCATAGTCGTTCCCGAATTGCCGCAGTCGATGTCGGCGTCTGGCCGCTTCCATCGGTGGATGCCAGGCGAGCGAACGGCGGTGACCGAGGCATCAACACCCAACGCGCACAGCGCCGAGATTGTGGAGGCAACATCGAGACCCGGCCCAAGTCCTGAAATCACACTTTCACCCTCAGCGATCGCCGCAAACAGGAGGGCTCGATGTGACAGCGACTTGTCCCCAGGAACGGAGACAGTCGCTTCGAACAATCCTCCTGGCCCAGACAGTGTCGCGTCGGTCATCGAATGTCCTGCTTCGTGGCCATGCGATACAAAGAGCGGATCTCCTCAAGCGATAGTGCACGGTACGTCCCCGGTACAAGGGTACGGTCGGCGATGGTACCGATCGCCGTGCGTACGAGACGGTCGATAGGCAGGTCGAGTGCTTCCAACATTCGACGAATCTCGCGTTTGCGGCCTTCGGTTAGGACGAGTTCTACGATTGTTCTACGGCCAGACGAGTCGAGGATTCGAGCAGTGCGTGCCGAGGCTTGGCCGTCTTCAAGTTCGATTCCAGCCACGAGTCGACGGATGTGACCTTCATGGACTCGCTCAGGGATGAGGACCTGGTACGTCTTGGGGATCTCGTAGCGCGGATGGGTCACTCTGAGTGCGAGGTCCCCGTCATTAGTCATCAGAATGAGGCCTTCGGAATGCAGGTCGAGGCGGCCAACAGGATTGGTGAGCGGCTCGAGCGGTACTAGACCGCGAACGGTTGGTCGACCCTGTGGATCATCCATCGTCGAAATGACCCCGACCGGCTTGTACACAAGCCACGTTGCCTGCTGAGGATCGAGTGGCAGGCGCACGCCATCGATCGTCACTACCGCGGTGGTCGGATCTGCTTTGTCTCCGATGTTGCATGCAACACCGTCGACCAAGACCCGCCCCGCAGCGATGAGCACGTCGGCTCTCCGACGGGATGCGTATCCGCTGCGCGCTATCAGCTTGTTGAGTCGTTCGATGATGAGTCCGTACGCAGTGGCATCTCGAGTGTTTCCATGATCTGTGCTGGCGGCACATGATCTGCCAGAGGTGGAAGGTCTGTGATCGAGGTGATCCCCATCTTCTCGAGAAACAGTGTTGTCGTTCCGTACAACACTGCCTGACCAGGACCTGGCGCCCTTGCAACCTCCGTGATCAACTCTCGCCGCTCCAAAGTCTTTATGGCGCGCTCAGAATCGACGCCGCGGATCTCCGCAACCTGACCTCGCGATACGGGTTGCTTGTAGGCAATCACAGACAATGTCTCCGTGGCAGCATTCGAGAGTCGCTTCGCTCGATCGCTCGACGCGTACCGCTCGACGTACCCAAGAGCATCCTCGTGCGTGTAGAGCCGCCATCCTCCCCCGACGTGCTTTACGACGATTCCGTGTCCCTGGCTGAGTGTGTCAGTGAGCGATTCAAGGGCCTCCAGGACAACCCGAGTTGGCTGTTCAACGACGTGTGCGAGTTCCTCCGTTGAGATCGGATCCTCCGCTACGAAGAGAATCGCCTCGAGGATTCGTGCAATGTCTGTCATCCGTGCCCCTCTGTTCCGACGATCTCGCGGAAGCGATGCTCGGCGGCCTTTTCGTCGTAGGTGATTTCGATTGCCGCGTCTGCCTCGGACTGGTGGACATTCACGATTCCCCAACGTGCAAGTTCGAGCAACGCGAGAAAATAGGCTACGACCTCGACATTTCTCGTGCAGTGAGCCACCACATCATCGAAGTCAGCTGCGACGATGGCAGCCATTCGTCCCTGAAGATCGACCATCGCGTCTTGCACGGATGGGAGGTCGAGATCGAGATGGTCGATGTCCGGGTCAATAAGGGGCGTGGTGAACACGCGTTCCGCGATCGCGGCAAGCTCCGATAGGTTGACTGGTATCACAACTTCGGGAGCCGGTGGCTGAACCTCAGGAGGAAGTCCAACCCGCCTCGGAAGGTTCCGTGCTGCCGCCTCCATGCGATGGCGCAGCACCGCAGCGACATCCTTGAAGGTAAGGCATGCGAGGAGGCGCGACAAGAGCAAGTCGCGCTCCTCGCCGAGAGCGAGCTCGTCGTCGAGGTTCACAGGCTCGTCACCAGGGAGCAGATCGCGCGCCTTGAGTTGAATGAGGGTCGCAGCGATGAGAAGAAACTCGCTCGTGGCTTCGAGATCGAGATCGCTCATTGCCTCCACGTATACGAGATACTCTGTGACGATGTCAACGAGCGTCAACTCGGTGATCGCCAACTGGTGCGACGTGATGAGTTGCAGGAGCAAGTCGAGTGGGCCCTCGAAAACTCGTGTGCGAACTTGGAAAGACATCGACTGCATAGTATTGCGGTCTTGTCTGGTGTCGGAGTGTTTCGCTTCAAACCTCGTCGGCCCTTGCGAGCTCGTTCCACAACGAGACATCGAAACCGTCAGGAGGCGGCCCAGGGTGCATACGAGTGAATGCGATGGTGAATGGCTCGGCACCGTGGGCCTTGAGGAGTTCGGCGCCGACACGGCCGTGATCGTTGTACGTGCGCCATTGGCCGGCGATCGGTAGCGGCGTCATGCCCCAAAGCGTCGCCAACGCACGTCCGAACGCACCAAGATCTACTTGCGTCTTGCCGACGTCGTGTAGGAGCGCCGCCTCGAGACATTCGGGATGACGTGCGACTCGCGTCGCGACCTCGAAAGCGTGCCTCTGATCTTCGGGTCTTTGCAAATAAAATAGCCGCTGGAGCGGCGTCGTCAACATGTGGCTGATCGTGGCCTGTTCAGATGGGGCGAGAGCTTTCGCACGGAAGAACCCAAAGAACCGTCTCGCGAGATGCAGCATCGATCACCTCAGCGTGTGCTCGCCTTGCATGAGACGCACATGACCGATGTCGGTCTGAATGCCAGGCGGTCATACTCGATATCTTCGCCACATTCGACACACACGCCGTAGGTGCCGTCCGCGAGCTTTGCGAGCGACGTTGCGACGTCGTCGAGCCGTTTCTTCAGATTATCGACGACACCAATTGTCTCTGTTCGCTCTGCCGTAGCGGCGCCAGCATCGGCAAATGCACTTCCGAAATCGACATTCCCTGTGAGTTCACCGGACTCGTCGGCTCCGAGCTCATGCAATTGGTGGAGCACCGTGAGGCGCTCTGCCTCGAGTTCGGCGGCGACCCATTCGTGGTCGAGGTGTCGCATGTGGTTCTCCTGGCTCCTCGTCTCTAGCCATCTGAGTCTCTGCGCTTCCAGAGTAGCGGCACTCCAGGGATCGGGCGGCTATCAGCCTCTAGGGTGGCTCGTGATGACGATCTCTCTCAGATGTTCAGGGCTCACCTTCGTGTACACCTGGGTGGTAGACAAGCTCGCGTGACCGAGTAGCTCTTGTACCGTCCGAAGGTCTGCTCCGCCCTCGACCATGTGGGTCGCGGCCGAGTGGCGTAGCACGTGCGGTGACAAGTGCTCTGTGTCAATTCCGACTCTGGCTCCGTATGAGCGAACGAGCCTCCACACAGACTGCCTGGTTAGCCTGTTGCCGCGTATCGTGAGAAAGAGCGCACCGGGGTCAGCTCCAGGAACACGCATCGACAGCCTGTCCTCGAGCCACGCCCTGATAGCTTCTGATGCGTACGAGCCGATGGGGACGATGCGCTGCTTCCTCCCCTTTCCCGTCACGAGCGCTGTGTCTGTTTCGAAGTCGACGTCATACAGATCGAGGTTGACGACCTCAGTCACACGACATCCGGTCGCGTACAAGGTTTCGAGTATCGCACGATCCCTTCGCCCGAGCGGAGTGCCAATGTCTGGTGCCTCGACGAGGAGCGTCGCATCGCTGATCGTGAGCGCCTTCGGGAGCGACTTGGGCCTCCTCGGCGACTCGATCGTGGCAGTTGGGTCCTCGGATGTCAGCCCCTCGTTGATGAGAAAGCGGTG
Organism: uncultured Acidimicrobiaceae bacterium; assembly: GCA_964460075.1. Taxonomy (GTDB): domain Bacteria; phylum Actinomycetota; class Acidimicrobiia; order Spongiisociales; family UBA5794; genus JAMBLL01. The sequence goes on along the minus strand of CAYWPC010000001.1, from coordinate 105,401 downwards.
GTAAGCCCTCATCGAAGCGAGCTTTCGGCCGATCGACGTAGCGAGGAGACCTCTCTCGCGCAGTGCTGCAAGATGTGCTCGTGCGGTGTCCTCGTTGACCTGACCGCCGCAGGCAAGGATCGTCAGGTGGTACTGGGCAAGGTCTCTGGCGTATGCAGCAGAGGTATTGGGCGACAAGCCGCGCTCAGTCTGGAGCGAGGCAATGAACTCGCCAGCATGTTCAGGAAGGTCCACGGTGTTCCACGAGGAGGAGTGCGGCCACGGTCTTGGCGTCGGTTATTTCACCAGAGAGGACGCTCCCGAGCGCCTGATCCCATGACATTCGGATTATCTCGGCCGCGTGTTCTTCCTCACCGATCGGTTGCGGATCACCTGGTTCGAGTTGCGTGGCCACATAGATGGAGATCCGCTCGTTGGAGAACCCAACGGCCGTCCACAGATCTGTGAGATGCGCGATGTTGCCAGCGGTGTATCCGGTCTCTTCAAGCAACTCTCTCTCTGCAGCGGCCCGTGGCTCCTCGCCTTGTTGATCAAGCTTTCCTGCCGGTATTTCAAGTACGACAGCATCCACAGCTGCTCTGTACTGTGCGACGAGGATGACATCGTCTCCAGCACGAGGAACGACGGCGACAGCTCCGGGATGTACGACGACGTATCGCTCGATGTGTTCGCCCGACGGTGTAGCGAGCGTTCTCTGCTCGACTCGTAGAAACCCAACATCGTTCAGGGTGGTCGTGGCGAGCACGCTGAAACCGTGCTTGCTGTTCACCGTACGGAGTCGGTGACGGTGGCATCTGCCTTCGTCTTCGACTGGGTCGAGCGCCTCAGCTTGGCGGCGGAGACGAAGCCGTCGAAGAGGGGGTGCGGCGCGTCCGGGCGCGAGAGGAGCTCTGGATGAGCTTGGGTTGCCACGAAGTATGGGTGCTCGGGTACCTCGATGAATTCTACGAGTCGCTCATCGGGCGACGTCCCCGACATTGCCATGCCTGCGTCCTCAAGACGCTGGCGATACGTGTTGTTGACTTCCCAACGATGACGGTGGCGCTCGTAGACGACTTCTGCGTTATAGAGAGACCGCACGAGCGAGCCTTCTGCGAGCTTTGCCGGGTACAGGCCGAGTCGCATCGTTCCTCCCATGTCCGAGACATCCTTCTGCGTCTCCATGAGGTCGATCACGGGGTATAGCGTCACCGGATCGAATTCGCTCGAATGGGCGTTTGTCAGCCCGAGCACGTTGCGGGAGTATTCGATTACCGCACACTGCAGTCCGAGGCACAGGCCGAGGAACGGAATGTGGTTCTCTCTGGCATATCGGATGGCTTGCACTTTGCCTTCGATTCCCCTGATACCGAACCCTCCTGGTACGAGGATGCCGTCGAGGCCTTCGAGATAGGACGCCACAAGGAGGCCATCGATGTCGTCTGCGGGAATCCACTTCAGGTTCACTTGAACCCGCGACGTGCGTCCTGCGTGACGGAGCGCCTCGACGACGGAGAGATACGCGTCTGGAAGGTCAACGTACTTTCCGACAATTCCGATAGTCACGTCACCTTCAGGAACAGCCATTGCGCGTACCATCGCTTCCCACGCGGTGAGGTCGGGTTCCGGGGCGTCGAGCTTGAGCTCGCGACAGACGACCTGATCGAGGCCCCCCTCGTGCAGCGCCAGGGGCACACCGTAGATGTTCGGCACGTCGATAGCGTTGATAACGGCATCAGGTGCCACGTCGCAGAAGAGGCAGATCTTTCGCCTGGCAGATTCGTCGATCGGCCGATCGGATCGAACCACGATCACCTCTGGGAGGATTCCCCTGCTGCGCAGCTCAGCCACGGAGTGCTGCGTTGGCTTCGTTTTGAGCTCACCACTCGTATTGAGATACGGGACCAAGGTCACGTGGATGTAGCAGGTGTTCTCTTCACCGATGTCTTTGCGGATTTGGCGAATCGCCTCCAGGAATGGGAGTGACTCGATGTCTCCAACGGTTCCTCCAACCTCTGTGATGACGACGTCGACGTCGTCTCGTTGGCCAAGCTTGCGAATTCGTGCCTTGATCTCGTTCGTGATGTGAGGGATCACCTGTACGGTCGCGCCGAGATAGTCCCCTCTGCGTTCCTTGCGGATGACGGATTGGTATATCGAACCGGTCGTGACGTTGGAATCCCTGCTGAGGCTCTCACCCACGAATCGTTCGTAATGCCCAAGATCGAGATCGGTCTCTCCCCCGTCGTCTGTGACGAAAACCTCACCATGCTCAAAGGGATTCATCGTTCCAGGGTCAACGTTGATGTAGGGGTCGAGTTTCTGCAGGACGACTCGGTATCCCCGTGCCTTGAGGAGTCGACCCAGGGATGCAGATGTGATGCCTTTGCCGAGGCTCGATGTCACCCCGCCGGTTACGAACACGTGCTTGGTCACGCGCATCCTCTGGCTCGGAAGGTCTGATGATAGCAGTCGGTGTGAACGGTCAAGCGTTCATTCAGACGAGAGAGCGATCTCTGCGATCGCGAGAAGTTCTGCAGCGTGCTGCTTCGCCTTGTCCGAGCCGACGAGACCTGCAAGCATTCGAGCGATCTCGTCTACGCGCTCTGGGCCTGTCGCCGGATGGACGGATGCGCGCGTGCCGACACGCGTCACCGTGTAGTGCTTGGTGCCGAACGCGGCGACCTGTGGAAGGTGCGTCACGCATATGACTTGACGCGTTGTGGCGAGACGTGCAAGTTTCTGACCCATGGCGAGGGCGGTCGCACCACCGATTCCTGCGTCAATCTCGTCAAAGGCGACGACCGACGCCTCCGCACCGCCGGATGCGAGCGTGAGAGCAAGTACCAATCGAGAGAGTTCACCGCCGGAGGCAACTGCTGATATCTCAGCAGGTGTGAGCGAGGAATCCGAAGCGAACAGAATCCGGAATCGGTCCGCACCTGATGCTGTTGGCTCCTTGGGCTCGACCACAATCGATACCACTGGATCATTGAATCCGAGATCTTTGAGGTGCTCTTGGGCTCCGGAAGCGATTCGGCTTGCGTGTGCTGCCCGTACGAGCCTCAGTTGTGTTGCAACTCTCTCAAGCGCATCGGCTGCTTGCTCGTGTCGCTCCTGGATATCTGAGGCCGCATCGAGCAGTCTCGCAATGTGTTCGGAGCGCTGATGGGCCTCCTTAGCGAACACGTCGATGTCGGCAACGGTCGCTCCGTACTTGCGCTCCAGCGCCGACAACTCAGCGAGTCGCGACTCTGCCAAAGCCAGACCTGCAGGATCCATGTGGAGGGTCTCGGCGTACTGAGTCAGGTCACTGACGGTCTCGCGGAGCCTGGAGGCGATCTCAGCGAGGCTCCCCGAAATGTCGCCTACGCCAGGGTCGAGACGTTCGACTCTCTTGATGGCCGCGAGCGCTTGCTCGACGCCGGCTTCTGCCCCAGAGTCTCCGAGGGCAGATAGTGCAACAGCGGCCTCGGCAGATATCTCGGCTCCGTGGCGCATTCGGTCGAGTTGCAGTCTGAGAGCCTCTTCATCGCCGGATTGGAACCCGGCTTCACGGATCTCTGCGATCTGGAAGCGAAGCATGTCGAGTTCGCGCTCAAGGCTTCGATGATCGGATCCGAGCGCACCCATTTCGGCCCGCACGGCCTCACGCTCGCCGTACGCTGCATGGTATCCGCCAAGGATCGTCCTCTCCTTCTTCGAGAGAGCGGAATCCACGACCCTCCGCACGCCGTCAGACGTCGTCAACATGTGTTGATCACCCTGCGAGACGATGCTGATCAATTCGCCGACGGTGGCGGACAACTCGCCAGCGGTAACTGGTCGCCCATTGAGATAGGCCCTCGATCGCCCGTTTGCGACTGTTCTCCTCACGACGACCTCATCACCTGATGTGTCAAGGAATCGTGCCGTGACCTCTGCAACTTCCGCGTGTGGGCCCACGATTTCTCGAGAGGCTGTGTCGCCCCGAACGAGCCGCAGGGCACCAAGCATCAGCGTCTTTCCTGCCCCTGTCTCCCCGGTCAGAACGGTGAGGCCAGGCGAGGGAGCTACAGCTGCGTTGTCGATGAGGCCGACGTTCGACGCGTGTATCTCGTCAAGCATGGTCGAGCCCGAACTGCTCGCGTACCGCCTCAGGGAAGGAATGTCGGCCCAAGGTCAAGAACGCGACGGTTCGTGGTCCGCGAGCGATCCGGATCTCGTGCCCTGGTTGGACAAGGCACAGTTCTGTCCCATCGACGTTGATTCTCGCGGGTCTGTCGACCTGTATGGTCAGTGTGACCACGGCGCTGGGTGCAAGCACGACCGCTCTCGTCAGAAGACTGTGTGGGGCAATGGGTGTCATGATCAGTGCATCGAGGGATGGGTCGACCACCGGGCCGCCGGCCGACAAGGAATAGGCAGTCGAACCGAGCGGGGTCGCAACGATGATCCCATCGGTGCGGTAGGAAGCGAGGTCCTTCCCGTTGACGCGAACATCGACCTCGATGATGCGCTGGCTAACCACCTTTTCCACAACGATGTCGTTGATAGCCAGCGCATACTGGTCACCTGTTCGCACTTCAACGGTGCTGTGGTGCTCCACGGCGTATCGGTCGGAGGCGATTGCGTCGGCTAGGTCATCGATTTCGCGTTCTTCGAACTCTGCGAGATATCCGACACGGCCGACGTTCACTCCGCACAACGGGACGTCGAGAGCGAGTGCCTCGGCTGCTGCTTGCAGTACGGTCCCGTCGCCACCGATGGCAACGATTACTTCTGGATTCGGTTCCGAGTGATCGGCAGCGACCTGTCTGCTCGCGAGAGCAGACACGAGCCTGTTGGCGATCTCGTCGGCGTGCGGCATACCATCGCGAACGACTATCCGTACCTGGTTCACTTCGTGGTTCCTTTGGTCAGTGCCTCGATGGATTCCTCATCCACGGTACCTGTGGTCCGGCGAAACCAGGCGACGAATTCCGTGTTGCCTGTCGCGCCGGTGATGGGCGACACGATGATGCCTGAACAGCCGAGCCCGATGTCATCGAAATGTCCGACGACGGCCTTGACAACATCGCACCGAACCGCAGGGTCGCGAACGATGCCTCCTTTGCCTATCTTGTCTCTCCCCGCTTCGAATTGCGGCTTGATGAGCAGAATCCAATCGGAGCCGTCTCCTCCAAGCGCGCGGATCTGGCTCGCTACGGTCCTCAGGGAGATGAAGGAGAGATCGGCGACGATAAGGTCGAACGGAGATCCGAGATGCTCTGGATCTGCGTGGCGGATATTTGTCCTCTCGATGACCTCGACCCTCGCATCGTTGCGAATGCGCCAGTGAAGTTGTCCGTAGCCGACGTCAAGCGCCACAACGCTGGCTATGTCGCGCTGGAGCATGCAGTCGGTGAATCCTCCGGTCGACGCACCTACATCGATTGCTCGTCGGTTCGTGACGTCGAGGGAGAAGGTCGTGAGAGCGGCTTCAAGTTTCTGGCCCGCCCGGCTCACGAAGGGGCGAGGGCGGCTGACGAGGTGAACAGCGTCGTCTGGCGCAACCAGCGTTGATGGCTTCGGTGCTGCGTTGGCGTTGACACGAACGAGACCTGCATCGATCGCTCTACGTGCCTCGGTTCTACTTGTTGCGAGCTTTCGACGTACGAGTTCTGTGTCGAGGCGTCGGCGGATCAGGATCTGGTTCCCTGCTCGGTGGCTGTATCGACTTCCGTGGAACTGAGTTGGTCCGCCAACTCGTCAGCGAGAGCCTCCGCAATGATGGGAGCGTCCTGCGGGTCGGCAGAGCTGAGCTTCGCAACAAGATCGTCTACGTTCGTCCGGTCGTTCTCGTTCTGGCTGTCAGTCATAGTTTCATTATCCCTCATTGACGCCGTGTACTGGTGTTGTGTCTCTCGCGTAGCCGAGACGGTTGTCGTTGCAGTCATGCGGGCCATTGGTGGATGCCTTGGGACCACACCGCATAGAACGAGCGGGACACTTCGGAGAAGTCGCGAATCCCCGTACCATCGGGGTCCAACATGCTGCATCCGTTCAAACCGTTGATCTACACACCCGAGGCCGTACGTCGGTTCGGCGAGCCGACGAGGTTGTCGTCAGATCGTTCGCAACAAGACGGTAACCCGATCTCCGTTCGAGTACTGCACGCTGTGGATACACCAGGGTCCTACCGAAGGGGGGAGTTGCGGTGCCGTGTGCTTCTCGATCGCGGTTTCATGCAGGAGGCGGATCGGGCCTTCGTTTCGTACACGATCCGTCGCCCTGGAAGACCTGAGATGACGGGGTTGGTTGGTGTCCTGGATCTCGACGCTGCCGAGGTGTACTCCCATGAGGGTGTGATGGTGTCGTCGGTTGCGACACGACGTGCCGATATCGAGCGCGCCGGAGCCTTTCTCGAACCCGTCATCGTTGCGGCCGCCCTCGATGACGTGCCATCGGAGTCAGCTGTACTCCGCAGTGTGCGCTACGACGAGGAGGTACACACGATCCGATCGGTCCCTTCCCTTGAGGACCGAGTCGGGACCGAGGGCTTTGTTGTGCTTGACGGTCACCATCGCATTGCTGCGGCGCGTCAGCACATCGAAGGAACAGAGACGACTCCTTCGATCCTTGCCATGGTGGTTGATCATCGATCCCCTGGCCTGTTCCTCGAGCCCCAGCACAGGGTTCTCGCTGGCCGCAGAGCGTGGTTCGATGATCTACCTTCGTCCGCCGTTGTCAGGCCGTATCGGCGTGGCGAACGGGTCTCCCCCGGGGCGGTCGCGATCGTGAGCGGTGACTCCTCCGTCGTGATCACGCTGGATGTGGATGATCGATCCGATGTCGAGGATCGGATCAGCTCGCTCACCCTCGAAGGCTCGCTACTCGGACCGCTCGGCATGTGGGTGGAGGGGTACGCAACGCGAGAGGCCGACGCCTACGCGGAGCTTGAGGCCGGAGCACGAGCGGTGGCGATCATGGGTGATCTCGCGATCGACGACATCGTCGAGACTGCGCGTCGTGGTGTGATTCTCCCCGAGAAGACGACCTGCTTCAACCCGAAGGTCGCCGTGGGACTTGTCGGGGCCCTTCTAGACGTCTCGAACTCGGGCTGAGAACGTCTCGATCACGGTTCCGAGGAAGGCTGCCGTGAGTTCTACCGAGCCGACGGAGACGCGTTCGTCTGCGCCATGGAACATGGCGAGCATCTCAGGGAACGTGACCGAGTCATCGAAGAGTCCGACGCCGAAAGCCGGGATTCCCTTCGAGCGGAAGAACCGGGCATCCGTGGTGACCGGAGTCAGAGTAGGGGCGAGGCGTCGGGTCCCTATATGCAGCTCTGCGGCATCAGCGATCGATTCCCACAGCGCACCGGAAGGGTGAGTGCCGTTGGCTTCCATATCGAGGACTGGCTCGAAGTCCAACGCCTCGAACGCATCGGGTCCAAGTACCTTACGCAGGTGGTCTGCAACATCGTGTGCGTCTTGGCCTGGGAGCAGCCTGATGTCTATGTCACCGCGTGACAACGAAGGCACCACGTTCGCCTTCGTACCACCGCTGATGACGTTCGGTGAGAAGGTCAGATGTGTGCATGCGTGGATCCAGCGAGCAAGAGTGACGTCGGTTGTTGCGATCTCCTCGATTGCGAGATCCACTTGATCTGGCAGGATCAACATGGATCCGAGGCGGTCGCCCATGGGCAGGTGCGGAACGAATCTGCACCATTCGGGGGTGATCAGCACTGGATGGGGTGACGCAGCGATGCGGGAGAACGCGGACGCTAGGTCGACTACCGCGTTCTGTCTCCCAAATGGCTGGCTTCCATGTCCCGCGACACCGTGTGCCGTCACGGATCGCCAAGCAGGGCCCTTCTCTGCAACGGTGACAGGGAGGGAGGATCCCTGAGGCCCGGTGAGCATGGGTCCTGCGACTTCGGTGAGGACGTAGTCGCACGAGACTAGCTCCCAGCAATCGTCGACGAGGTACCGTGCGCCGTAGGTGCCTCCCGCCTCTTCATCAGCGACAGCAGCGAGGATTACGTCCCCTGCCGGGGCCGTGATCGCTCCGTCGAGGAGTGCCTTGAATACGGCAACCATTGCAGCTGTGACGTTGAGCATGTCGACCGCACCCCGCCCCCAGACGAATCCGTCCCGGATGTCACCGGAGAACGGATCGTGTGTCCATGCTGTTGGATCGGCTGGAACGACATCGAGGTGTGGGATGAGCAGGAGCCGAGGCGCATCTGTGTCGTGTCCCCGAAGGCGAAACACCACCGATGCGCGTCCCGCTATCGGCTCTACCACGGTGCCGGTGTGTCCGAGATAATCTTGGATGGTCCGAACAGACGCGATCTCGTTTCCCGATCCAGGATCGCCGGTGTTGACGCAGGCGTTGCGAATCAATTCCTGGAGAAGCCTTACGGCATGTGTCTGGTACCTCGCGTCAAGCATCGGCTGTCGGGGGCTCGTCGGCGTGATGCATGATGATCGATCGGGCAGCGAAGCTGTGGGACTCGAAGAAATTCTTTGCTTCGCGCTGCCCTGGACCAACGGGAGCATCGAAGTGCCGAATGCCGAACCCTCTCAGTTGCTCCAGAATCACTTCGAGCATCTCGTGTCCCACGCCTACTCCCCTCGCTGGAGGTTCCGTGTAAATGAGCCGAATTCGACCTGTGCGCGCTCCGCGTGCTCGCTCAAGCATCGGCTCGATGGTTCCCCAGAGGAAGCCTACGGTCACACTATCGATTTGTCCGACGAGGAGCCAAGAGTCGGTGCGCTCCAGGGCGTGCAGCAGCGATGCATCGAGACGATCGTCGAGTCCGTCGGTGAGTGCCCAGATTGGCTTGCGTTCGATCTGCTCTGCCTCCAAGGCACGATACAGAGCGACGAGCTTCGGGATGTCATCGTCACAAGCCTGGCGTACGGAGATGTGCATTTTGTTTGGCTCCTGTGGACCTATCGTCTGGTGAGTTGGTTCCAGCGGTGCTTGAGACCCCACTTCGTAACCAGCGCGATTGCTTCGAGGGCGATCTGGGAACTCATTTTCGACTCACCGAGTTCTCTCTCTTTGAAGATGATCGGCACCTCGACGATGTCGAGTCCTGCGCGCTGGGTGCGCCACGCCATCTCGATCTGAAAACCGTACCCTGAAGCTTTGCACGTCGCGGGGTCGATCGTTCGGATGGTTGTGTCGCGGAAGGCTCGGAAGCCAGCAGTTGCATCTCGAACGTTGAGGCCGAGCATCATCGTCGCATATAGGTTTCCGCCCCGCGATAGCGCCTCTCGGTACCATGGCCATCCGCGAGTTCCCCCGCCAGGCACGTACCTTGAGCCGATGGCGAGGTCTGCACCGGCTTCGATGGCTTCGGTGAGGAGCGGGAGATCCGACGGGTCGTGTGAGAAGTCGGCGTCCATTTCGCACAGGACGCTCGCGCCCATGTGCAAGCCTTGCTGGAAGCCCGCGGCATAGGCTGGCCCGATGCCTGCCTTCTCTTCCCGATGCAGGACGTGCACCCCTGGATCACTCGCAGCCAATGCGTCCGCGAGGTCTCCTGTTCCATCCGGTGAGTCGTCGTCGACGATGAGGATGTCGTAGCCATGGGAGCGAACTGCGCTCGCTATGGCGCGGATGTTCGTTGATTCGTTGTATGTCGGGATGATGACCAGGACGTGCAATCGGGGGTCTCCATTCATGCTGCGTCGACCTGCTCGTCGTGCCTTCTGTCCACGGTGAGTATTGATCCCTGCCTTGTAGTGCTTGTTTGCTCTTTGTCTGTGGCATTGCCATATCAGACGGTCTCGGGGCACTCGTCGTGGTCAACATCCTATGAGGCGCAGTCGAGGCAGATCTTCTTTCGCTTGTTCGCGAGTTGACTTGTTCGCTTGACGAGGAAGCAGACGGAGCAGACGAACTCGTCCGCAGATGCTGCATCGACGCTCTCCGCTTCCATTGCGATCTCGGCACGTCGGATAGCTCGCATCTCGGCTGCCTCATCAACGACGAGTGTCTCATCCGACTCATCATCGGTGAGCATCTCGAGTTCCTCTGCCTCGAGCTCGTCGAGGGCCTGTGCCGCGGAGTCGTCCTCCGCTTCGTTTCCTTGGCTGACACTCGATAGATGTTGGGTCTGGCCGTCGGCGTCCAGACCCGATTCGGTACCCGTGTCAAGCTTGTCGGTTGGTTCGGTTGCCATCTGCATCCCAGTTTTTCTATGACGGCGGGAGCATACTCCTTCTTGCGAGGAGATCAATCCTGCTTAGGTCACGAAGTCGATTGCGCCGCGAATCGTCGTGATGGACACAGTTCCCTGGCCGAGAACTTCGCCGTCTGCTTCGATCGGCCATTGATCCGGTACGTGGAGTTCGATCGAAGAACCTACGTATCGTCGAACGGACGTATGCGTGAGGTGGCTGCCTCGGATGACACGTGGCATGACGGTGAACGCGAGGCGTTTCGGAGCTTGGAACACCTGAACGTCGAGCAATCCGTCCACGAGTGTTGCTCGGGGAGCAATGTTCATCCCACCGGCGAAGAACTGGCCGTTCGCAACGACGATGTTGATGGCCTCGCCCTCGAAACGGTGCTCGCCGACGGTGACAGTGACCTGCCTAACGGGGAACCGTGGGAGCGATAGCCAGAACCCAAGGGAGTACCTCACTGAGCCCAATCGCTTCGGAAGTTTCGCTGCGCACAGAGCGGACGCAGCTCCAACGCCGGCGTTCGCTGCGTTGAGGAAGTAGTTTTGGCCGAAGGACCCTGTCATGTGGCCGATATCGATGGTGTAGAACTCGGGATCAGCGATGCGGTCGAACCCGTCGTCGATACGTCCACTGTGCCCGAAGGTCCTCACAAAGTCGCTCCCTGACCCGGCAGCAACCACACCGAGTGCGAATCGGTCGTGTTCCGTCGCGCCAGATTTCATGATGGCGTTAAGCACGAGATTCGCTGTGCCGTCTCCTCCCACAGCTACAAAGCCGCGGGTGCCCATCTCCACGTGCTCGCGCGTGACGGCCGCGAGATGGTCGGCAGATTCGGTAGTCGTAATCGTTGCGTCGATACCGCGCTGAGACACGAGCGAGGCCACTGCTTCGGCGGATTGGCCTCTTCGTCCTGCTGCAGGATTGACGAGGATTGACCAGTGCATTCGGGTCATCGGGGCGCCTCTACTGACACGACGCCGCGGTCGATCGCGGCCAGCGCAGCCGACGCGACCTTTGAGTACCGCGCGAACCCGTCTCGGATCTGGCGCAAGAGGTCCAGCAGTTGGCGGGCGGCACGAACGAAATCTCCGGCTCTGACGTCTTCCTCGTCGAAGAGCTCGTCGAGATCGAGGCCGTTCGCCCAGCCATGGATTGTGTCGACGAGGCCAACGTCTGGCAACCGGGAAGGGGTCAGACCTGCGCCGGTCTCAACCTCTGAGAGACTCTCCCATATTTCGAATATCCTCGCGATCGGCTCGGCTGCAAATCGAGCCTTCGGCGTTTCAGGCGCCTCGCCTCCTCGTGTTTCATAGGTGAAGATCGATGCGACGGCCGCGAATTCGGCAGGGTCCTTACTCCATGGGGTTCCATCGAGGAGTGCATCACCGAGCAGGAGATCGAGCTCGTTGTAGAGACCACGCAATCGCTCGCCCTTTGCCGTGAGTGCCCAACCCTGAGTGTATCCCCGGTGTTCGAGCACGGATCGTAGGCGATCGAATGACACGGAGATGCTGTTGTTGCTTCCCCTGCTGATGCGCCGCTCGAGCCGAGCAATGTCGCGTGACACGCGCGCGGAACGCTGGATCCAGCGAAGATGATCGTCGAGGTCGGGGCATGACTCGACACCCTCAGAAGGCGAGATGTTGAAGATGGTGCGTGGCTCCTGGGTTGGGACGAACGACTCTAGTCGAGCAGCGATCTCGCTCCGGTAGGTTGGATCAGAGACGCGAATCGGCTCCGGCAGCGAGATGTCGCCGATCACCACAGTGGAGGCTGGGAGCTCGGCAGAGGCAACCGTGCGCTTCTTCGCAGACGTGTCCATCAATTCGATCCGTGGTCGACTTCCGCCCCACGAACGACCAAGGATCACGCTCAGCTTCCCCGAAATGTCTATCACGCCTCCTGGTTGAAGCAGCGCAGAGAGAATCACCCGGTTTGGGGCTTGCTCGTGCTCGTCGGCGAAAGACCAGACGTCGCCCAGCTCGCAGGCGGCTGCAGCACGGAATGTGGCGAGATCTTTCTTGCGCTCCTCCAAGTTTTCGTAGAGAGCCTTGACTCTGTAGGTATCGGAAAAGTTGGCGAACGATCCGGAGAGAAGTCGATGCGCTGTCGCGGCGTCGTATCGAGCAATGAGGTTGACCGACATGTTGTACGTCGGAGCGAATGACGAGCGAAGTGGATTCGCTCCCGCTGCGGCGATTGCGCTTACGCGGTCGAACGGGACGTATCTGCTGTGAAGCACGACGGCCGTGCCCTCGACATCGATTCCCCGTCGTCCGGCTCTACCGGTGAGTTGTGTGTAGTCGCTTGGTCGAAGAAGTTCGTGTGTGTCGCCGTTGAACTTCGAGAGCGATTCAAGAATCACCGTCTTTGCCGGCATGTTGATGCCGAGGGCGAGCGTCTCGGTGGCAGCCACGAGTTTGACGAGGCCCTCGAGGAACAACTCCTCGATAGTTTCCTTGAATGCGGGGATGAGACCCGCGTGGTGCGCTGCTGCTCCGTGTTCCAGCATCGTTCGCCACCGTTGGAAGCCAAGAACGGTGAGGTCATCTGGACTGAGGTGGGCGACATGGCGGTCGACGATTGAGCGTATCTTCGTTCGTTCGTCCGGCGTGGTGAGTTTTAGGCCACCCGACGCGACGTGCCGGGCTGTGTCGTCGCAGCCCTTGCGTGAGAACACGAAGTAGATGGCTGGGAGAAGTCGCGCAGACAAGAGCTGCTCAACGACCGCCGTACGTCTGGGTGTGGAGAATCTGCGGTGTCGATCGCTCCCCCTGCCGAGGAGCTTCCCGATCGATGGGTTCGGCCTCCCGCGGCGATCAAATACGGGCGACATTGCAATGGCACCGTTGTGGTTACGGTCCCGCCACATGTACATCGATGTGAGTGGAACTGGTCGCGTCGTTTCAACGACGAGATCTGTCGCTCCTCGACGTGACGTGACCCATGCCGTGAATTCCTCAGGGTTGGCAATTGTGGCCGATAGACAGACTATGGGGATCGAGCGGTCAAGGTGAATGATGACCTCCTCCCACACAGATCCGCGATGCCGGTCGGCGAGGTAGTGCACTTCGTCGAGCACGACCAACCCGAGGTGGTCGAGTGCTGAGGATTCGTCGTAGATCATGTTGCGCAGAACTTCAGTTGTCATCACAACGATCGGCGCATCGGCATGTATGACGCTGTCCCCGGTCAGCAACCCAACCTGAGCAGCACCGTGAGTAGCCGTGAGATCATTGAACTTTTGATTTGAGAGTGCCTTGATCGGTGTTGTGTAGAAGGACCGGAGTCCGTTGGAGAGGGCCTGGGCGATGGCACCCTCCGCTATCAGGGTCTTGCCTGCACCCGTTGGGGCGGTGACGACGACGGATCGCCCGCACGCAACTCCTTCGAGAGCCCGAACCTGGAAGGGGTCTGGTGGGAACGGGAGCGATTGAAGGAACTCCGAGAGACTCGACGGAGCGGGTCCCGTCATCTTCGCAGGAACCAACGAATTGCCAGGATCGAGAGTTCGAAGAGGATGTACAGCGGTACGGACAACAGCATCAAAGTCACAGGGTCACCGCTCGGGGTGATGATCGCTGCTGCAATGAGGATGATGAGAAGCGCCCATCGGCGATTCTTCCTCAGTTTCTCGCTCGAGACAGCACCTACCGCAGCGGCTGCGAAGAGGAACACGGGGAATTCGAACGCGAGCCCGAATGCCAGAATGAAGCGTGTCGCGAATTTCAGATAGAAGTCGGCTCCGATGACGGGGACGAGGACGTCGCCTCCGAAGTCCAAGAGGAATGCAAGGCCACGTTCGAGGGCGATGTATCCGACGAACACGCCTGCAAGGAATAGGAACACGAAGACCAACGTTATGGGATACGCCCACCGCTTCTCTTTAGGGCTGAGGGCCGGGGCAGCGAATCTCCACGTTTGATACAGGATGACGGGTGAGGACAGGATCACGCCTCCGAAAACGCTGAGGCGCATGACGGTCGAGAACGCCTCGGTTGGGCGGAAGAACGCCAGAGAGCCGTCTGGTACGGCAATTCGGAAGGGCTCGGCGAGCAGCTCAAGGATTCTCTCGTTGAACATGAACGCGATCACTGTTCCGACGGCGACTGCTATCAGCGATTTAACGAGTCGATCTCTGAACTCCTGGAGGTGGCCCATCATGGACATGGTCTTGGAGGTCATGGCAGGTCTGGAGTAGGTGACGGTCGCTCGGTGCCGGTGCCCGGTTCGATCCCGGCGGTGTCGGTTGTGGCGTTGTTCGGCGCTTTCGCTTCATCGGTAACACTGGCGTCACCTGTGGCGTCGTTGAGCGTTTCCGCCTCCCCGGCGCCGGCGGTGTCGGGGGTGGTATCGTTCTCCGCTCCCACCTCCTCGGTATCGGAAACCTCGTCGGAAGCCGGCTTGCTTGTGTCTGCGGCGGGCTCCTTGGGGAGTTCGACGGACAAGCTGCCTACCGAGGCAGCAGCGCTCTTGATGTCTCGCAGCGTTGCGTCGTAGTCGGCCTTGAGGGTCTGGAGCGGTGCGGTGAGTTCGTCGTACTCGCCGTCGAGGGCAGTGGTCACAGATCGTGTCGCTTCACGCGCCTTGGCGAGGAGTTCACCGGCTTTGCGGGCGATCTCGGGGAGACGTTTTGGACCAAATACGATGAGTGCCACGAAGGCGATTACAACGAGTTCACCAGTGCCAAGACTGCCCATGAATCAGATGGTAGGACCGAGGTGATACACAACGTGAAGATACCGCCGCACACGGCGACGGCATCTTCGGCCCCTTACGTGTGGCAGGGCCTAGCCGCCCGATGCCACCAACCGCCCGAACCAATCGTCTTGATCGAGCATTGCCCTGAAGCGATCGATTTCAGATTCGGTGATGGGCACCGCACCGAGCACAACCTCGTACGCGACTCCTGTTGCAAGGAGGATGCTGACGACCCTGTGCGAGGCGGGGTGGTGCTGTGTTGTCGCACACGACGGACAGGAGAAGCGGTATGTGCCCTCGTCGCCGTCCCCAGTGAGTTCGAGGTGAATGTCCTTAGTGGACAGTTCTACATCTCCGCATCGTGAACACGCGGTCCTGATGGTCGTCATACACCTGCTCCAGTAGTGCTGCCTTCCCTTTCACATCGGCATGTAAGCGTTGGGGTAAAGGACTATTCCCTATGTAGTCACTCGCGTGAGACGTATCGAGCGAGTATGGAATGGCGAAGAGATGCCAGAGCTCCGACGATCGCATCTCCCTCGATGTCGGTGACCGTCTCACCGAGTTGCAGCAGGAGCCGTGCCGCAACGAGCGGCTCGGCCACGCTCATGGTTACACGGAGCGAGCCGTCTTCGAGATCGACGATGTCGACGGGGTAATACTCGGCAACCCACGCTGCGGAGCGGTCGAGCGTGAACGAGACACGTTCATCCGATTCGGTCGGTTGGTATTGGATCGTCGTTTGAGGTTGGATATCTGGGAGGTCGTAGCGCTCATCGAGGATCTCGATGGTATCGACACGGTCAACACGGAAGATCCGAGGGGAATCAGCTAGACGGCAGAAGGCAGACAGGTACCAGTTGCCGAGGTTGAAGAACACGTTCCGCCCTTCGACCTCGCGCTCTGTCCGTTCGTTGGACGACATGCCGAGATATTCGAGATGGACGACACGGCGCTGCGAGATGGCACTTCGAAGGACTCCAACAGCATCCGGTGTCGGAACGTCAAAGTGCATGATCTCTGCATAGTCGGGTGCAACAGCGGCAGTGAGTTTCTCGACGGCTGAGCGGAGGGCCGATGGGGCCTGATCCGATTCGATTAGTGTCATGCCCGCGGCGAGAAGACCGAGAGCTTCTGTTGCGGTCAACCGCAGCGGCCTTGCGAAATAGTCGGCGGCGTCGACGTACACCTCGTCCTCGAAGACGTCGACGTCGATGAGGTCACCAGGACCGTATCCAGGAAGACCAGTCACGAATGCGATGTGGAGATCCTTCACGAGCTCCGCCGTGTTCGTGTATCCGAACCGCTCCACGACATCCTGTGTCTCCGCACCGTCGTGCTCAATGATCCATGGCAGCACAGAGAGGATGCGTGTGAGCCGCTGCGTCGTGCGCCCTGAAGTCATTGTGCTCCTTGGACGAATGACACAAATGCCCGTCTGACGTCTGGGGGGCTCTCTATGACTGCGTGGTGGTCGAATCCGAGAACCCAGCCGAACAACGAACGTTGGGTCGCAACGGGGACGTCGAGGAGGAGCCCACTCTCGTCTTGGCCGACGACAACGGCGCCCTGCACTTGGCTCGATGCAACGGATGCCACATCGGCATCGAAGCGGATCTGTGCACGCATACCGTGGGCTCCCTCCTGTGGGATGTCGGTGAGCACGCGTGATGCTTCGAAGTCCTGCGGTCGCACGAAGGCACCTGCGTGTTCGTCGAAACGAACTTTCGACATGCGGTCGACGCGGAAAGCTTTCACGAGCGATGACGTGCCGGTTTCGTGTGCAGCGAGGTACCAATGTCCGTGTCTGTGCACGAGACCGTACGGCTCTACGCTGCGGTCTCGGTCACGGTACCTGAACTCAACGAGTCGCTTCTGCGTCACTGCCTCGTACACGCTGCCGAGGAATTCGAGATCATGGCCAAGGTCGGCGTACACCGTTCCGGCATCACCAGACGGCTTGGCTCCACCGAGTTTGAAGATTGCGCCAAGTTCGGTTGGTTGGCCTCCGAAACGCACTGCTTGTGCTGCGAGGAGCAGCGCTGAACGCTCGTCGTCGCTGAATGCCGGGAGATCGATCGAATAGTCATCTGCGGGAATCACATAGCCTACTTCGACCTCCCATACATCGGTGTGTCGCATATGGAGCGGTACGCCGAGTGACCGGAGAAGATCCTTGTCGCGTTCGAACGTTCGGCGAAATGCCTCATCGGAAGGATGCTCGTAGCCCTTGACGGTATGTCGAATCTCGTCAGCAGTCACGGGCCGGCCTACGGTGAGGAGGAACGCTAGGAGATTGAGAGTTCGTTCGATGACCTTCTGCATCACAGGCAGCGTATCGACAATGTCAGCGATCTGGAAGCACTGTCAGAGGCTCTCCATGAGGCGGTCGACGCGGTCGTCGTACGCCTTGAACGGGTCCTTGCAAAGGACTGTTCGCTGTGCCTGGTCGTTGAGTTTGAGATGGACCCAGTCGACGGTGAAGTCCCTGCGCTTGAGCTTCGCTGCTTTGATGAACTCACCGCGCAGTCGTGCCCTGGTCGTTGGAGGAGGATCGATCATTGCTCTCGTGACGCTCTCATCTGTGACGATTCGGTCGACAAGTCCTGCCCGTTCGAGTTTGTAGAACAACCCGCGTTCTCTGTTGACGTCATGGTAGTTCAGGTCGATCAGTGCGAGTTTGGCTGAGGAGAGTGGGAGGTCGTGACGCTGCTTGTATCTCTCGATGAGACGGTATTTTGCTACCCAGTCGACCTCTCTGTGCAGGGTCATGGGATCCTTTTCGAGGCCTGTGAGCAGGTGCTCCCACATAGCTACTGCACGTTCGACCTCCGGAGAGACGCTGGCCGAGCGGGTGTAGCGCATGGCACGTTCTAGGTACTCCCATTGAATGTCGAGTCCTGAGAGTTCTCGACCGTTGGCGAGTCGGATCTTGCGGCGGCAGGTGATGTCGTGGCTGATCTCCCTGATAGCTCTGATCGGGTTCTCGAGCGTGAGGTCTCGGAATACGACTTCGTCCTCCAACATCTGAAGCAGCACGATGGTGGACCCAATCTTTGTGTACGTTGCGAACTCGGACATGTTCGAATCGCCAGCGATGACATGGAGGCGCCGGTACAGCTCAGCATCCGCGTGTGGTTCGTCCCGTGTGTTGATGATGGGTCGGCTTCGCGTCGTCGCAGATGAGCTGGCCTCCCATAGGTGTTCTGCGCGTTGAGCCAACGAGTAGATCGTCCCGCGCGCCGTCTGGAGGAGTTTGCCTGCACCGGCCCATATCTGGCGTGTCACGAAGAACGGGATGAGTGTGTCGATCGTCCGTTGGAAGTCTGCCTGTCTCCGAATCAGATAGTTCTCGTGACACCCGTAGGAGTTGCCAGCCGAGTCCGTGTTGTTTCGGTATAGGTATATATCGCCTCGGATGCCCTCCTCTGCAAGTCTCCGCTCTGCTGACTCGACGAGGCCTTCGAGTATCCGCTCACCGGCACGGTCATGAGCGACGACGTCGTAGAGGCTGTCACACTCGGGTGTTGCGTATTCGGGATGGCTGCCGACGTCAAGGTACAGCCTGGCGCCATTCTCGAGGAATACATTCGAGGAACGCCCCCAGCTAACCACGCGGCGAAACAGATACCGTGCGACCTCGTCGGGAGACAGGCGGCGTTGGCCGCCGAGAACGCAGGTCACGCCGTACTCGTTTTCGATTCCGAAGATTCGTCTCTGCACGAGTTCAGCGTACAGCACCAGAAACGAACCTTTTGCGTGAAGGTGCTATGACCTAGCCGAGGTGATTTCTTGGACATCCAACCTTCGGAAGGAACGCCGCGTGCTTGTTCGCTCCAGAAAGCCTGTTTCCCATGCGTCGGCGGGCACAACGTGGTCGGACGCCGCCTCGATTGCA
Organism: uncultured Acidimicrobiaceae bacterium; assembly: GCA_964460075.1. Lineage (GTDB taxonomy): Bacteria > Actinomycetota > Acidimicrobiia > Spongiisociales > UBA5794 > JAMBLL01. The sequence continues at coordinate 86,654 of CAYWPC010000001.1, read as the reverse complement.
CTGCACGCAACACTAAGCGCGTGGCCGATCGTCATGTCGGGAGTGATGGATTCCGCGATCGATGCGGCAATCTCTTCCTCGCCCGCTCCGAGGACAGCGAGTCGGTTAGCGTCGCGTAGCGTCCCGTCGTACTGGATTCGGAATAGCTTGTCGTCTCCGACCTCTAGACCGACCTCCGCGACGATGATGTCGACCTCGTACGGTTTGATCTCGTGCGAGAATATCTGACCGAGTGTCTGTGAGTAGGCGTTGGCGAGACCCCTTGCTGTGACGTCGGACCTCGCGTACGAGTACCCCTTGAGATCGGCGTATCGCACCCCGGCGACACGCAGTGTCTCGAACTCGTTGAACCGGCCAACACCGGCAAAGGCGATTCGGTCGTACACCTCCCCCACCTTGCGAAGTGAGGGAGATGAGTTCTCTCCGATGAGTAGGACGCCGCTTTCGAGCGCGACGACGACGATGGGTCTGCCGCGGCTAACTCCCTTGCGGGCAAAATCGGCTCGATCCTTGACCAGTTGTTCCGGAGGTACATAGAACGGCGTGGTCATGGTCGTGACTCAATCACGGTTGTGGCGATCGATGCGAGCGTCTGATCGTCGATCTCCTCGATGCCCTGAGCTGTGACCGATACGACGCTTGGGTAGATGCCGCGCTTGAGGTCGGGCCCTCCGGTGGCTGCGTCCTCTTCGGCGGCAGCGACGAGTGCTTCAATCGCAATCGTGACAGCCTCGTCCCTCGTGAGTTCCGGCTTCCAGACGGCTTTCAGGAAACTCTTCGCCTCGGTGCCGCCTGAGCCCGTCGTGGCGTAGTTGAGCTCGTCGTACCTGCCACCAACCACGTCGAACGAGAAGAGCCTCCCACTGTGCGTGGCTTCGTCGTAGCCGCAGAACAGTGGAATCACGACGAGTCCCTGAAATGCGAGCGAAAGGTTGCCTCGTACCATTCGCGCGAGATAGTTGCCCTTTCCCTCGAGACTCAATCTCGTACCTTCGATCTTCTCATAGTGCTCAAGTTCGGTTTGGAACAGTTTGATGAGTTCCACAGCCATGCCGGCGGTTCCTGAAATGGCCACGGCTGAGTACTCGTCAGCCGCATACACTTTCCGAATCCTTCGATGGGCAATGACGTTGCCTGCAGTGGCTCTACGATCGCCAGCCATGAGAACGCCTCGCCCCCACGTGAGAGCGAGGACCGTCGTTGCTTCGGGAACATGGACAGGGGTGACGGCGCCTGTTGACCAGGATGGTGCTTGACCACGATGTTCGAGCATGGACAGGAAAGATGCGTCCGCTACCTGCTCTCCGATCCGCAGGGGACCTATGACCGGCACCTCCACGGTCACTCGCCACCCTTCTGCACGTAGTTCTTCACGAACTCCTCGGCATTCTCTTCAAGCACACTGTCGATCTCGTCGAGGAGGTCGTCGATCTTGTCCGTTACCTCCTCCGCACGTGACACGGAGGTGTCGCGATGCTCGTGAGGACCTTCTGTGCTCTTGCGTGACGATCGTTCTCGCTCAGTCATCGTCGCCTCCAAGTTTCTTGATGAGGGTGGCTGCGTCTGGACTCGCGTCGAGAAGTTCCTCGACCAGGTCCCTTGTCCCGCGTAGGGGGTCCATCATAGGAACGCGAATCAGCTTCGATGCCCCGACATCGAAGACGAGCGAATCCCAGTTCGCCGCGACGACAGCGTCACGATACCGCCGCAACACCTCTCCCCTGAACCACGCGCGGGTGGATGTCGGCGGGTTGGTTGTCGCGGCGATGATCTCCTCATCACTGAAGAGGCGACGCATTCGGCCGGATCGCACAAGTCGGTGGTACAGGCCTCTTTCCGGGTCGATGTCGTGAAACTGAAGGTCGAGGAGACGAAGTTTCGCTGCGTCCCATTGCAGGTGGTCTCGATCCCTGTAAGCCTCCAGAATTCGAAGCTTCGCTGCCCAGTCGAGTCTGTCTGCGACCTCCTCGTATCCTGTTTCGAGGTCGGTGAGAAGATCGTGCCACTCGTTGAGCACCTGCTTGTACACGGGCGAAATATCTGCGACCGCTCCGTAGCGTTGTGCAATGTCGAGATACCGCCACTGCAATTCGAGTGCTGTTGCGAATGTGCCATCCTTCAAGGCGATCTTCTTGCGGAAGGTGAGGTCTCGGCTGACTGCCCATACTGCAGGTACCGGTGCAGCCATGCGGATCGGCTCGCCGAGCGCGTCATCCTCGAGCGCCATGAGCATGAGGGAGGTAGAGCCGAGTTTGACGAATGTCTGAACTTCGGACATGGTTGCGTCACCGAAGATCACGTGCAGGCGTCGATACCGAGCGGGGTCGGCGTGCGGCTCGTCTCTCGTGTTGATGATCGGCCTCTTGAGCGTCGTCTCGAGCCCGATCTCCTCCTCAAAGAAGTCGGCTCGCTGTGTGATCTGGTAGGTCGCCGCTCTGCGACCGTGCTCTGCCCCGACCTTGCCCGAGCCTGAGAGGATCTGGCGAGACACCAAGAAAGCGGTGAGATGGTGGACGATCTCACCGAAGTTCACCGAACGCGCAACGAGGTAGTTCTCGTGGGCCCCGTACGAGTTTCCCTTGCCATCGCTGTTGTTCTTGTGCAGCACCATGCGCTGCCCCGCGAGGAGGGATGCTGATGCTTGGAGCGCGGCACTGTGCATCACCGATTCGCCAGCCTTGTCATACAACGTCGCGGTCAACGGGTCTGCGCACTCAGGTGACGAGTATTCCGGGTGGGCGTGGTCTACGTACAGACGTGCGCCGTTGAGAAGAACAGCGTTGACGAGCCCTGAGTCGGTCTCGTCTATGGGTACCTCTCCTAGCGTGAAGCCCCGAGCGTCGCGCCCTGGTGTCTCATCGATGTATGACCATCGAATACGATCGGAGCCCCCTCCGTACGCGTTGACGAGTGTCGCTGACGCCGTGACAGGATTGAACGCCGGATCGTTCGTTATCGTGATGCCATACTCGACTTCGGTTCCGAGAACCCTGGTATGCATCAGCGGTTATAGATACTGGCCGGGTGAGACAGCTTCGATCGCTCGCTGGTCACCGTCACCTTCGATCAGTGTGCGGACGTACACGATACGTTCCCCCTTCTTTCCCGAAATCCTTGCCCAGTCATCGGGATTCGTCGTGTTTGGAAGGTCCTCGTGTTCGCGGAACTCCTGGTGGACGGCAGCGGTGAGATCAGAGACCTTGAGTCCGGTTTCTCCGCCCGATATCTCGCGTTTGATCGCATCCTTCTTTGCGCGGCGCACGATGTTTTCGATCATTGCCCCTGACGCGAAATCCTTGAAATAGAGTTCCTCTCGGTCTCCATTCGCGTAGGTGACCTCGAGGAAGCGATTCTCGACACCCTCGGCGTACATGGCAGAGACCGCCGTGTCGACCGCTTTCGCTCGCATGGCCTCCAGGCTTCCTAGGGCGGCCACATCCGCTGCGTTGTATGGCAGTCTGGTGGTGAGGTAAATGTCGAAGATCGTTCTCGCAGCCGAGCGCGATGGTCGCTCGATCTTGATCTTCACGTCGAGACGCCCAGGCCTAAGGATCGCAGGGTCGATGAGATCCTCTCTGTTGGAAGCGCCGATGACGATGACGTTCTTGAGGGACTCAACACCGTCGAGCTCACTGAGAAGCTGCGGAACGATCGTGGATTCGACGTCTGATGACACGCCGGTCCCTCTCGTTCGGAAGAGCGAATCCATCTCGTCGAAGAAGACGATCACCGGAACCCCTTCATCGGATTTCTCCTTCGCCCGCTGAAAGATGAGCCGTATCTGACGTTCCGTCTCTCCAACGTATTTGTTGAGTAGCTCTGGCCCCTTGATGTTGAGGAAATAGGATCGCCTGTCACCTCCGTCGCTTCGTTCGCCAACGGTTGCAGCGAGAGAGTTGGCCACGGCTTTTGCGATCAAGGTCTTCCCGCATCCTGGCGGGCCGTAGAGCAGGACGCCCTTGGGAGCAGCGAGATCGTACGCTGCGAAACGATCTCGGTGAAGGTATGGGAGTTCCACCGCGTCGCGGATGATCTCGATCTGCTCGTCGAGCCCCCCGATGTCCTCGTAGGTGATGTCTGGTACTTCCTCAAGTACCAGCTCCTCAACTTCCGGTCGAGCGAGCTTCTCGAGCACGAGTCCGGTCTTGACGTCGAGCCGAACGTGATCGCCTGCGCGAAGATACGTATCGAGCACGGGGTCGCCCAGCGTCACAACGCGCTCCTCGTCGCCTCGGGTGAGGACAACGATTCGGTCATCGCCGATCGTCTCTTTGATCGTCGCGACCTCGCCTGTTGGATCGAATGTGCGGGTGTCGACGATGTTGAACGCTTCGTTCAGGATCACCTCCTGTCCCCGCCTCAGCTCTTTGACTTCGACGGTCGGCTCGACTGCGACGCGGAGTTTTCGGCCAGAGGACGTGATGTCGACCGTCCCATCCGCGTTTATCTGGAGCACGGACCCGAACGGGTTCGGAGGCGCTGTTAGCTTCTCTACCTCATCCCTGAGCAGCGCCAGCTGCTCGCGGGTCTCTGCCAAGGCCGTGGAGAGCTTCTCGTTCTGGCTCGACGCCTGTCCGAGCTGGTTTCGCACGTCGATAAGGCGCTCCTCGAGAAGGCGCACGCGTCGAGGCGCGTCTTGGAGTCGGCGATGGAGGATGACGATCTCTTCCTCAAGCACCTTGATCGTCGCTGCCTGCTCCGATCGCTGATTGTCCGCCATGGCGACCTCCGATACTGCTCATCGGCACATACGGTCCGTCCCTCGAGTGTAGAACGCGTAACCGCATTGGGAAGCGATGTGCTTCGCGGCACAAGTGAGCGCTGTAGGCCCGCTACGCTTCCCGCAAGATTGCCGAACAAGGAACGACGATGAAGGTCTGGATAGATCAGGATCTCTGCACAGGTGACGGGCTCTGCGAAGAGATTGCCCCCGACGTGTTCGTACTTCTCGATGATGGGCTTGCCTATGTGCGTGAGGGCGACACGATTTACGCCGAATCCGAAGGTAACGCTGAGGGCGCTAAGGGAGTGGCTGCGTTTCCGGACGATCAGATGGATCTCGTCGTAGAGTCCGCAGAAGAGTGCCCAGGAGAGTGCATCTTCATCGAGCCGTAACACCACTTGGTGCCTATGACGAGCGTCGAAGCCGCTTTCGTGCAACGGTGATGAATCCGGTGTGACCGACCATACGATGGTCCGGTCTCACCGATCGGCCATCGATCGTCCAGGTCCGCATCAGGACTTCGAAAGTCTCGATCTCAGTGAAGGTGCCTGCATCGGAGAGGGCGTCTCGGAGGGTTTGTACTTGTGGGACAGTGGGGACGTAGCTGGCAAGCACGCCTCCTCCGGCGAGGCTCCGCGCTGCAGGCTCGACTGAAGCCCATGGCTCAGGCAGGTCGAGGACGATCCGGTCTGGCGTTGTCTCCTCGATGACGGCTTCGACCTCACCGATGCGCAGGTCGATGTTTGCAGGCACAGTTCCAGCGAAAGCCTGGATCAGCCTTCTTGCATGTGTTGCGTGGTCGTCACGTCGCTCAACGCTGACAACGGTGCCTCGGTCCCCGACGGCACGCGACAGCGCAAGCGTGAGGGCACCCGATCCGGTGCCTGCCTCCACAACACGGCAGCCAGGAGCGATGTCTGCCCACATAATGAGGGCGCCAGTGTCTTTCGGGTACATGACAGCAGCACCCCGCTTCATGCGAAGTGTGTAGTCGGCAAGGCGCGGCCGCAGCGCGACCATTGGCGTTCCCCTACTCGTTGCAACCATCGAACCTTCGCGTATGCCAATAACGTGATCGTGTTCGATCGAGCCCTTGTCTGTCTGGAACGTGGAGCCCGATTGCAGCGTTACGAGAAACTGTCGACCTTTGGCATCGTTGAGAAGACATACTTCGGCTGCCTGAAACGGATCACCGGTCGCTGGCGGTCCTGCGCTTGTCAAGAGATCGTCGGAAGAATCGCTGCTACGAAGGTTGCCACCATCATGGCAACAACCACCCACACGACGATCTTGACGAAGCGATTGTTGTTTCCGCCCATCAGGTATGCACAATCGCTTCGCTTACGGCATCGCGGCCCTGGTGGACCCGAATGCGCACTGTTTCTCCCTTGTCTGCAATGTGTGTGTAGATCGGCACTGATCTATGGGTGCGCCGAAGAATGAGTCCGGCACCGATGAGTCCAACACCTATGGCGGTTTGGGTGGCAGGACGTGTCTTGCCGGATGTGGCCGTGGCCCATCCAATGCGAACCAATGGGTGGAAACGCCGCCACCACCACTGGCCGAGGGTCGATCCTGTGTTCCTCAATGCGTGAACACCTCGACTCGAATCCTACTGTGGCGTGATCTCCACACCGTGAATGCGACGATACCGATCACGACGGCTCCTGCGGTGATGGCAAGCATCACGGCATTGGACCGCGCGTCGTGCTCGATGTCGGTCACGACGCCCTCGATCTCACGTAGTTTTGCTTCCAGGTCGGCCTTGTGAACGGTCATAGGTGTGGTTGCTCCGTGTGATCGGTGTGCACATGGTGGACGCCACGCGTCGGGATGAACTTGACTACAAGCGCCATGAAGACAAAGAGGACGACGGCGGAGCCGACGTATGCAAGGGCTTCCCAATACGGTGTGTTCGGCAGGAGATCGTACACGGTCCGAAGCCCGGCGACAGCGAGAAACACAACAGCGAGAGTCCACAGCACAGCGGCCACAAGCGAGTAGCCGGCGAAGCGGCCAAGCCTCTTGGCTGGTTCGACGGTTTCTTGCAGCAGGTAGGACTTGGCCAGTTCGTAAAACTCCCTGACAAGCACTGGTATATCTTGGATTTCTGCCATGTTCCTCGTTCTGCCACAGACAGGGTACCGCAGGCTGAACTGATGCGTATCGCCCACACGTGTGACGCGGACGACGACTACGATGATGGCTCGTGGATATTGATCCGATCGGACCGATAAGAGACCGCCACACGACACGTGCGAAGCGGAACCTAAAACCGATTGTCGGAGGCCAGGCGGTCTCTTTGTTCGGGGATTACGTCGCGTTTTTCACATTGCCATACTTTATGCTCTCTCTAACGGGCAGAGCCATGGACCTAGGGTTGACGGCCGCGGCCGAGACGCTGCCGATGCTCGTGTTCGGGCTTGCGGCAGGTGTCTTCCTTGACAGACAGCACAAGCTAGGCAAGACCCTCATTGGTGTCGACCTCGTACGGGCGGTGGCCTTCGGGTTCCTGGCGTTCGCTGCCACCGCAGTCTGGGTAACGCCGCTCATGGTGTTCGCAGTCGCTTTCCTTGTCGGATCGATGGCAGTCTTGTTCGACTCGGGACTCCAGAGTTACATGACCCAGTCCCTCGACGATGCCGATCTTGTAGCGGCGAATGCGCATCTGGGCTTGGCCAGGACCATCACGCTGAGCGTAGGTCCATTCGCTGGTGGCCTGCTTGTTGCCTTTGGAGGGGGCTTTGCGATCGCCTTCGGTCTCAACGCTCTGACGTTCGTCGCTTCCGCTGCGTTTCTCTTGCTCGTACGTCCGGTCAAGGTTCTTCGCGAGAGGACGCATGAGCCTTTCCGCCAGGCCATCAGCAGCGGCCTCAAGGTGATCTTCAAGGACAAGAGATTGCGTTGGGGGACATTGGGTGGGACGCTCACCAACCTGGTGTTCCAACCGCTTGAAGCGCTTCTCGTGCTCTTTGTGGCGACCGAGGTCCTTGGGCTCGATACGAGTCTGGCAAGCATGGAACAAGCGTTGACAGAAAAGGGCCTGGTCATCGGACTCTTCTTTGCCCTCCAAGCAGGCATCGGCTCGATCGGTGTTGCGTTCGCTGGCCGAATCGCCAAGACGATGCCCCTAGGCTCCATGTACGTTCTCGGTCTTGGGATGTTGGGAGGGGGTTTTCTTGTAGTGGCCATGCTCGGGTCGTGGCTTGCGGTCATACCGGCAGGCATCGCGATCACGGGCGTCACCTGGGTGAACGTAGCGCTCGTCACCATGCGCCAAAAGATCGCGCCGCCCGAGCAGATGGGTCGGGTCATCGCAGCATCGAGAACACTTGCCTGGGCCGGTCTGCCGATCGGAGCAGCGACCGGGGGGGCTATTGCAAGTGTGGTTGGCGTAGTTCCTGTGTACGTTGCAGGGTCCGTTGGCGTTCTCGTCGTTGCGGCATTTCTCACAAGAACGGCGCTGTTCACCGATACGTTTATGGCCGTTTCGACAACTGAGCGGTAGGTGGCTCTCTGCGACTCAGACGTCATTCGCCTGCTATGGATCCTTAGAACCGTCTTCGCTTCTTCTTGACTCTCCCCTTTCGAGAGCACGTCGTCCAGCCGATCAGGAATCCGACGAGGAGTGCAGCGATGATCCATACGATGATCTGGGAAGCGACGTAGGTCAAAATCTATCCCTCCGACAGGGCTCTGAACTCGATCCTGCGATTTCTTGCTCGTCCGCTCGCAGTGGTGTTGTCAGCGATCGGCTTTGCCTCACCGTAGCCGATGACGTCGAAACGATCACGCACCGCGCCTTTTGCGACGAGATAGTCGAGGACGGCGGTCGCTCGTTGCTCGGAGAGTGTGAGATTGTCCTGATCTGATCCATGCGAGTCGGTGTGACCTGCGATCTCGACACGGACGTTCGGAACCTTCTCGAGCGCCGTCGAGATCTCGTCGAGGAGTTTCATGCCTTCCTCTGTGAGGTCGTAGCTCTTCACGTTGAATTCGACGACTTTCCCCTCGATCAACTGGTCCAGGCTCACTTGGAGCACCTCAACGTCGGTTTCTGGTGGGGGCGGCTCGGAGAGTCTGATGCCTGCCGTCACCGAAAACCCGAGTGACGCCCCCGTCTCAGCTGCGAGCTGGTTCAGCTCGTTACGTAGTGCCTTGTCCTCGGTCACACCGACAACAGCCAGGAGGCGAGCGTCGGGATTTACAGCAACGCGACCCGCCGGGAGCTTGGTTGCAAAGCGCTGGACCAATCCAATGGTGGTGCCCAGCCACGCCGATTCGTTTTCCAGACCAACGGTTGGCGTGAGCTTGCCGACGCTCACACCCCCAGGAAACGTGGATGCCAGGGTGTCAGCGATGAAGGTCTTTTTCTCTGGTGTCGAAATGGAACCGGACACAATGACAAAGCCGGATCCCCAGCGTATGTCGAGTCCGTCTCCTGTGACGATGACCTCGGTTGGTTCACCGGTGAACACGGGCCATACGGAGCCCTGAACGGCTGAGACGCCCCGCACGCTTCCTGCGACAGCCATAGCTTCGCTCTGGTCCTGGTCGGTCGTGATCGAGCCTGAGAGGTGTATGGACGATCCGACCGCATCGACAGCCACATTCGGGTATCCAGCAGTCAGCAAGGCGCCTGTGACGCGAGTTTCGAGATCAGATTCAATTCGTGCAGTTCCGAACCTGACGGCGAGAAACAGGAGAAGCAGGATGGACACGAGCACGATGAGTGAGAAGGCGAGGTGGGAGATGGGCGGTTCATCCTCGTGCACGGCGCCGAAGGGCGGAGCCGTGGATGCACGGCCGCCCGTGTACTTGGCGACGTCGCTGACGCCGCGTCCCCTCTTCCTAGCCATCGTCCTTCTCTCGGATCACCATGGAGGCTATCGCCTCGGCGCTCTTTTCGGTGTCACGACTGCATGCACGCGCCGTGAGATACCCAACGACGCAGGGTGCCTCATCGAGCGAGGAATCACCGGTGGCTGCACCTTGGACATCGCTGATCACAGCCGAGAGGCTTGACCAGGTGACGGTCCCTCTTCAATCATCCCGATGACCGCTGTCCGCAGCGACTGGACGCGCTCGATGAGGTCCTGGTGTTGCGATTCCAAGGCACTTCGAATGTCCTCGCCGGATCGCTTTGCTGCAGTGATCCTGACAGCAGCCTCGTTGCGTGCCGCATCAATGATCTCGCGCGCTCTGCGGTCCATCTCCTCAAGGGCCAGCCGTGCACGCGCCGCTGCGTCCGCTTCGATCGTCTCGGCCTCCGCCAGCGCACGTTCTTGGATCACTATTGCTTCGCTAGTTGCGCTCGTGAGGCGCTCTCTGGCTTGCTGCAGGATCGCGGCACTGTCATCCTGTGCGGAACGCGCCGCCTTTGTGGGTCCCGCGATGAGGGTTGCAGCGTGAGCATTGGCTTCTGCGATGATCTCGCGTGCCCGCCGGTGAGCCTCGTCGATGAGGCGCTGCTTCGTTTCAGCTGCGGCGAGAAAGGCTGCCTCGATGTCCCCCTCAGCGTGGAGTGGTGACTCGAGACGTCGCTCAAGAGCGATGACTTTCACGGTCTCTCGGCGTAGCTCTCCCTCGAGTTGCTCGACATCATCTGCTACGTCTGCGAGGAATGCTGCCACGTCGGCTGGGGCGATGCCGCGGCGCGATCGAGTGAACTCCTTCGCGCGGATCCTGCGTGCCAGCGACTGCATATACGACCTTGTGTCGGGGTCGCCTTCCCACCTCTGCAATCGAGCCTACGCTCACCGTACGATGAACATTGCATATGGTCAAGCCCTCTGTGTGCTCGTCGGTAGGCGACCAAAGGTGACAGCGCTCCCGTGACGCCGTCCCAAACACGATCGTTGTACCGTTGACCATCATGAGATCACCTAGCCGCGAAGCTGGAGTCCTGTTGTGACACATCCGACCTATGACGACATTCTCCTAGCTGCGACTCGCATTGCTCCCTACGTACATCGAACACCAGTTCTCACGAGTACATACCTCGACGATGTCGTAGGTGGATCCGTGTTCTTGAAGGCTGAGAACTTTCAGAAGGTTGGTGCTTTCAAGGCTCGTGGTGCAACCAACGCGGTGCTTTCGCTCAGTGACGAAGAGATCGCTCGGGGGGTAGTGACGCATTCGTCTGGCAACCACGGGCAAGCCGTTGCGTATGCAGCAAGGATTCGTGGTATCCCAGCAACAATCGTCATGCCGGTTCACGCACCCGCTGTCAAGGTGGATGCCGTGTTGGGATACGGAGCCGAAATCGTGTTTTGTGAGCAGGACGAGCGCTCAACAACCCTCCGCTCGCTCCACGAGCGCACCGGCGCTGTGGTTGTGCATCCGTTCGACGATCCGGCTGTGATCGCCGGGCAGGGTACGGCGACCCTCGAGCTTGTCGACCAAGTCGCTGATTTAGACGTCATTGTCGCCCCGATCGGCGGCGGTGGCCTTCTGGGTGGTGCATCTCTCGTCGGAATGCATGCGGGCATCGACATTGTCGGTGCCGAGCCAGAGATCGTAGATGATGCCTTCCGTTCCCTGCGTGACGGTATTCGGTACCCTGCGACCGGTGAGCGAAGCGTCGGCGATGGGCTCCTCACGGGAATCGGCGCGTGTGCCTTCGACATTCTGAGATCCGCAGAACGACGAATCCTTGTTGTCTCGGAGGAAGAGATGCTCGATGCCATGCGCCTCATCGCGGTGCGAATGAAGATCATCATCGAGCCTTCCTCGGCAACGGCTATTGCTGCCATTGTGCGATATCGATCCCAATTCAGCGGTCGCAGGGTCGGGGTCATCGTCTCTGGTGGCAACGTTGCGTTGGATGTTCTCGCCACTTCGGCTGGTGGTTGAGAGCCGTACGCTCCTGGGTTGCTAGAACTGTCCTGGCGACCAATCGGCTAGAGAGAACACCTTCGCTGTCGAGATGACGTCTGCAAGTGTGTGTTCTGGTATCGAGGCGACCGTTGCATCGACGGCCCTTATCGACGACGACGTGGCGACAGGGCGCCCTTCGGATAGGTCGCACACTTCCTGTGCACGGGCGGAGAGCTCGGCTGTGCCGACGGTCCTGGCAAGATCGATGATTGTTTCCTTGGGCAGACCGAGGAGTGGTCGCAGGATCGGTGTCTCCGTGGCACGAGAGACGGCCACGAGGTGCGGGAGTGTTTGGGACGATACCTGTCCCATTGCGTCACCTGTGACGAGTGCCGATATGCCTTGAGCGGTCGCGATGTGATCGGCTGCCTTCGCCATCATCACCTTCAGCGTGACCTGACGCATACGGGACTCAACGTTTTCGTACAGAGCGTCCTTCACCGGTTGGAACTCTACGAGATGCATCGTCGGCTCCATGCCGTGTCCCCACGTGGACCAGAGTTCGCGCGCGACGGCGAGGGCATGATCGGATTGGGCACAATTCAGCGAGAAGTGAACGAAGTCGACCCTGCACCCCCGCGACATCAACATCCAGGCCGCAACGACGCTGTCGAAGCCTCCCGATATCAGACAGAGAACGCGGTCTTGAGTACCGATCGGGAGTCCTCCCTCTCCCCGCCGATGGTCAATCACGATGAAGGCTCGATTGTCGAGCACCGTGACATCGACCGATATCTCCGGGCTTGTCAGGTCCACGGAACCTCCGGCGTCTACCAGCAGCGAGCCGATCGACCTCGCAAGATCGACCGATGTCCAACCGTGAGTTCCACGCCGCTTGACCCTGACAGCGAATGTGCGACCTACGACACGGTGGGCAGTCTCCGCCGCCACCGTCTCAGCAAGTTGCTCGAACGTCTCGAACGGCTGTTCGACAACCGCATCCACAGTTGAGACCCCGAAGACCGTGAGAGCGGCGGTATGAACGGACGCAAGGGAGGCGGTATCGGGTGAGAGAGCAAATCTGTGTGTACCGATTCTCTTCAGCGGTCCGTCATAGCCAACCTTCGCAAGCGCCTCGCCCAAGTTTGATCGAACCTGCCTGATGAGGCGTTGTTGGGTGCGCCGTGACTTGAGGAAGATGTCTCCGCTCAAGGTGACGTGCAGTGTTGGAAGGGTTGGAGCCGATCGCATAGGGCAAGGATAGGACTTGAGTCGGTGTCCAAACGACAGGATGCCTCAAACAAAGCGGATAAACCGACGCTTTCCGATCTGTAGGACGCGGTCTCGAAGCCCCGAGACCTCGATGTCTTCGCTGGTAATTCGTTCGCCGTCGACCTTGACGGCTCCCTGAGCGATGAGGCGTCGCGCCTCCCCGTTAGAGGCGGTGACTCCCGCTTCTGTGAGCGCCCTGGGCAGCCACACGACGTCGCTGTCCCCGAGGGGGGCTGTTGCTATGTCGTCTGGGAGTCCTTTGTCGCGAAAGACCCTGTTGAATGATTGCTCCGCACCATCCGCTGACTCTTCGCTGTGAAACCGAGTGACGACGGCTCGCGCGAGTCGTCTCTTCGTGTCCCCAGGGTGAAGTGAACCATTGGCGAGGCCGCTGGTGATCTCTTGAAGCTCGTTTGCAGACACGCCGGCTGCGAGTCTGAACCACTGAGGCATCGCTTGGTCAGGGATCGACATCGTCTTTCCGAACATCTCGTTCGGATTGTCACGCACCGAGATGTAGTTGCCAAGAGATTGCGACATCTTGTGTACGCCGTCCGTTCCGACGAGAAGAGGCACGGTGACGATCGATTGCCCCGTCTGGCCAGCCTTCTCTTGGAGATCTCGACCCATCAGCAGGTTGAGGAGTTGGTCGCTCCCACCGATCTCGACGTCTGCCTGCACGGCGACCGAGTCGGTCCCTTGTAGCAGCGGGTACATGAATTCGATGAGAGATATCGGCTCGTTGGTTTGCCACCGCTTGGCGAAGTCGTCACGGTCCATCAGTCGCGACACCGTGACTTGTGCGGTCATGTCGAGCACACCGGCCATGTCCATTGCACCCAGCCACTCCGAGTTTCTGCGTATCTCAAGGCGTTCGGGCAACAGGAGTGACCTCATAGTTGGAAGAGCCGCATCGACGTACTCGTTCACTTCGCCGTCCGAGAGGCGACGCCTCGTCTTGCTCTTTCCTGATGGATCCCCGACCTGGGCGGTGAAGTCACCAAGAATCACGACAGCGGTGTGTCCCATCTCCTGAAAGCGACGGAGAAGGTCGAAGACGACAGCCCAGCCAAGGGTGACATCTGGCGCGGTTGGGTCAACACCGAACTTGACGCGCAAAGGCTCGTCGCGTTCCAATTGAGAGAGGAGCGCCCCTTCGGGGAGCGTGACGTCGACTGTGCGCGTGATGTAGTCGAACTGTTCGAGCGGGGTCTTCATGGTGGGCAGAAGCGTACACGTGTGTGCGTCACCTATCGGCAGGGATACTGAAACGCCACAGCTTGTCTGTTGCACGCGTGATACCGATACGTGGCGATGCTTCGAACTTCGGGCTGCCATGGTTTCCGAGTGTGAACTCGATGGCTCCAGTGTTCAACCTCGAGCCTGTCATAGAACCGTCGATTGACAAGGCCTGACACAGCTTTCCTGGGCCATCCGCGAGGTGATCCTTTCGACCTCTGCGACGCGATGCAGCGTCCACACCCGCTACCACCTTGCCGCCGCGTATGAGTATCGCAGCCGGTGTGCCGACGGGACAGGTGACGATGTTCACGCACCAGTGGATACCGTACGATCTGTATACGTAGACGGTTCCTTCTGACCCGAACATTGGGTCATTCCTGTCGGTTCGGCGCCGATACGCGTGGCTCGCAGGGTCGTCCGTCCCTCCGTACGCCTCGACCTCATCGACGGCAATCCTCACTGGTAAGCCCGAGACGGTGGTCGAGATCTGCGCACCCAGCAGGAGCGGGGCAACTGCCTCAGGTCGTCCTTCAAGCAGTTTCAGGAGGGCAGAAGATGGTATCAGACCTCTCCTCGCAGGACGGCACCCGTAGATGCGAGAACGGACTCGACGATCCGCCTGCGAATCGGGCCTACTTCCTCGTCGGTGAGTGTCCGGTCGTCGGCGCGGAGCCGAAAGTTCACAGCGTATGACACCATTCCCTCTCCGATGGACTCTCCGATGAAGACGTCGAAGAGTCGACTGTGCTCGAGAAGGTCTCCTGCACCACTTCGTGCAGCATCGAGGATGGCCGCGGCAGGGACGTCCTTGCTGGCAGCGAAAGCGAGATCGAACACAGCTGGAGGAAACGCGCTCGGCGGCTCGTAGAGCCAATGACCGCGATCGGCAGTGAAGACGTCGAGATTCAGCTCACCAACGACCACGCGATTGGCCAGTCCGAAGGCTTCGACGACTCGTGGGTGTATCTCCCCGACCGCACCGACGACCTCGCCTTCGATACGTACCTCGGCACATCGTCCTGGGTGGAATGGTGGTCTGGAGGCCTGCGCGAGTTCGAGATCGGGAACCCTCAGCGTCCTAGCGAGCAGCTCGACGATTCCGGTCCCGTCGTATACGTCGTAGCCACCGACACTAGAGAGCCATTCTGGATCGATCTCGCCAGCAAGAATGAATCCGATACGATCTGGCTGGTCTGGCAGCTCTCCACCGCTGGGCAGGAAGACCTTTCCGATCTCGAATAGTGCCACGGACGGGAGCCTTCGTGCCATGTTCGATGCTGCGCTCTTGAGGAGGCCAGGAATCAGTGACGTCCGCATGACACCTTCGGCATCGTTGAGCGGATTGACGACACGTATTGCTCGATCCGACAGCGACGCATCGTCGGTGTCGAGCAACGCTAGGTCATCAAGGCCGACAAACGAAAACGTGAGCGACTCGTTGAATCCGGCTCCGACCATGATCGTGCGTATCTGCCTGATACGAGTCTCCTCGATGCCAAGTCCCCCACCCGGGCCACAGGGAACGCTGTCTGGGATGCCCGCAAAGCCGTGGAGTCGTGCGATCTCTTCGACGAGATCGACTTTTCTGCGCACGTCCGGCCGTCTCGTTGGAACCGTCACCGTGATCGGGTCGACTCCTTCGACACCGAACGTCAAACGGCTCAGCAGGTTCGACGTGGTGGCACTATCGAGCTCGATTCCCAGGATCCGCCGCGTCTCCGACAACGGGTAATCAACGGTCCACGGTTGGATATTGCCAGGGTTGACGTCGATGGGGCATGGTGCTGGAGCACCGCCCGCAATGAGTTCGAGCAGTTGGGCGACGCGGTCTGCACCACGTTGGCAGAACGACGGGTCTGCACCTCGCTCGAAGCGTGCAGATGCTTCCGATCGGAGAGCGAGCCGTTTGGACGTCATCAGAATGTTTGCGGGATTCCAATAGGCAGCCTCGACGAGGACATCGGTTGTACCTTCGTGTACCTCCGTTGAGATGCCACCCATGACACCCCCGATAGCGACGGGTGTTGCACCGTTTGTGACGACGATATCGCTAGATGCCAAGACTCTCTCGTTGTTATCGAGGGTGACGATCCGCTCTCCTTCGACCGCCATGCGCACACCGATAGAACCACCAAGGCGGTCCAGATCGAAGGCATGGGTGGGGTGTCCAAATTCGATCATCGCGTAGTTCGAGGCGTCGACGACGTTCGAAATTGGACGAACCCCTGCCTGTTGAAGCCGCCAACGCAACCAATGCGGTGATACCCCAACGGTGATGCCTCTCACCTGTCTGCCTGCGAATCTTGGGCACATATCTGGCTCGGATATGGTCACGGTCAGAGTCGAAGGATCGCCGCTTTCGGTAACGGCGATCTCGTGATCTCGAAGGGGAACCTCGTAGAGTGCAGCGAGGTCGCGGGCCAGGCCATACACAGAAAGGCAGTCGGGCCGATTCGGTGTCACATTGACCTCGAAATACACGTCCGGCATTGCGATGATGTCGGCGAATGGCGCTCCGATCATGGTGGCGGCGTCGGGGTAATCGTCGTTAAGGACCATGATTCCTTCCGCGTCGTCACCGATGCGGAGCTCAGCTTCAGAGCAGATCATTCCGTGCGAGGTAATGCCGCGGATGTCTCGTCGGGTGATCGTGAAATCGCCGCCGAGGACAGCCCCTGGGATCGCGACGGGCACAACTGCTCCTGCTTCGAAATTCCACGCCCCACAGATGATGTCGAGCACTCCGGTGCCAACGTCGACCTTCGTGAGACGGACTTGGTCTGCATTCGGATGCGCGGCGACCTCCAGAACGTTCCCGACGACGACGCCCGAGAACGAGGGCTCAACCATGTGCCAGTCCTCGACCTCGTGACCTAGGCTCTCGAAGGCCTCCACGAGCGCTTCGGGGTCGTCGCTTGGGAGGTCGATGAATTCGCGTAGCCATCCCAGTGTCAGCTTCATCGGTACTGCTCCAAGATTCTCTGGTCCGGATCGAACAAGGCCCGCATGTCCGTTATGCCGTGCCGAACCATGGCCATGCGTTCTGCTCCCATGCCGAAGGCAAAGCCTGATACCTTCTCTGGGTCGTATCCGACGTGTTCGAACACCGCAGGATTCACCATGCCGCACCCAAGGAGCTCCAGCCAGCGTCCGTTTGTGTAGGCGTGCATCTCGGCGGACGGCTCGGTGAATGGGAAATAGTGAGGTATGAACTTCACCTTCGTGTTGGGCCCGAAGAACTGCCTCGCGAACGAGGCGAGCGTGCCTTTCAGATCGCCAAACGTAATTGCTTCATCGACGGCAAGCCCTTCGATTTGGTGAAACACCGGTGAATGGGTCGCGTCAACAACGTCGGCCCTGAACACCTTGCCTGGCACGATGATGTAGACCGGAGGATCGTGCTTCTCCATGAATCGCGCCTGCATGGGCGAAGTGTGCGTACGCAACAGAACATCTTCTTCTGTTGCTCCGTAGTCGAGGTAGAGCGTGTCGCTCTCTAGGCGCGTTGGGTGTGTTGCAGGGATGTTCAACGCGGTGAAGTTGTAGAACTCGGTCTCTGCCTCAGGTCCCGACGCGACGCTGTATCCGAGACCGACAAAGATATCGACGATCTCATCGATCGTCTGTGTGATGAGGTGTCGGGTTCCCGCACGTGGCATCCTGCCGGGAAGCGTCACGTCAAGGCGCTCACCGGCGAGCGTTCTTGATTGCTCCTCGGCATCGAGCACGCACCTCTGGGCCTCGATCAACGACGTGAGTTTGGAGGCGATCTCGTTGATCGACCTACCTGTCTCCCGGCGAGTGTCGATGTCTTCGATGGTGCCGAGAGCCTTGCGGGCTTGTGCGATGAGCGAGCCGCGACCGAGTGTCCTGCTCTCGAAATCGGCGAGGTCTGCAAGAGAGGTTGTCGTTTCGATAGCGCTCGGCGCGCCTTCCAGGAGTGTTTTGAGGGCATCCATTGAGGTTGCAATGCTAGTGAGCGGCGGCATAGCTGTAGCTCCTTTGGTGGTGCCACGCCAGGGAAACAGAAGCCCGGACGGTGGCTCCGGGTTCCGTGTTGGTGAGGGTGTGCAGCGTCAGGAACTCCGGGCAATCGTGCCCGTAAACGATCCGTTATCCCAACGCAGGTTCTTCATGCCGTCCAGGGTATCAGAGATCCGACATGTCGCACCACTACGAGAGGGTGTACATCAGGATCGATGCGGCCACCGCGGCATTGAGGGACTCGGATCCGCTCGCCATGGGAATCGAGAAGTTAGCGGTTGCGCTCTCGCGTGCCCATCGAGGGAGGCCGTGTGCTTCGGAACCGATGAGGAGGGCAACTGGATCTGATCCACGTCGTGGTGGATCGCCGCCCGTTACGACTGATGAGACCGACGCGAGACCGGTGCGGGCAAGGTCGCGCAGTGGCTCCGCGAGATGCACGATGCGTGTTCTCGTGTGACCACCGACGGCCGCGCGCAGGGTTTTTGGTGCCCATAGGTCAGCGGTGTTCGTTGTGTGCGCCACATCCCATCCGAACGCGGCGGCACTCCGGATGATCGTTCCCACATTGCCCGGATCGGCAATATCGACGAGCACGACCGTATTGGTTGACCTGAGAGGAAGGGCCTTTGGAACGTCGATGATGGCGACGGGACTTTGGGCAGTGATGGTGTCGGACGCCGCTCCGAGCGCATCTCGAGAGACGAGCCAGAATCTGATGCTACGTTCGGTGCATGCCCGAATGCTCACCGTGTCGTCTGGTGTGCAGTACACGGCAGTCGGCAACACACCGGCTCCGAGAAATTCTGCGAAGACCGTCGGCCCTTCGATGAGCGTCTGGTTGCTCGCTTTGCGCCCTTTCGAGCGGTGCAGTGCACGGCACGCCCTGATGTGGGCGTTCGTTGTGGCCGTGATGATATCGTTCATCGCACCCCGTAGGTGTCTGGCGTAGATTCCCGCAACATATTGCCGATATCTACGCCAGACGCCAAAGGTCAGTCGCTTGATGCAGCCGAGGCCACCTCAACGAGAGAACGGAAGGCGTCGGGATCGCTCACCGCCATCTCTGCGAGCATCTTGCGGTCCACTTCGATGTCTGCGGCCTTGAGCCCAGCCATGAGTCGTGAATACGTGGTTCCATTCATACGCGCAGCGGCGTTGATGCGTTGGATCCACAGCCGCCTGAACTGGCCTTTGCGCGCACGACGATGATCGTACGAATCCTGCATCGCGTGCATGACCTGCTCGCGAGCAGTGCGATAGCGTCGACTCCGAGCCCCGGTGTATCCGGAGGCCCGGTCCATTACCTTTTTGCGCTTCTTCCGCGCGTTCACAGATCGCTTTACACGAGCCATGGCTGCCTCCTATTTCCCAAGCAGACGGTCGACACGCTTCGCGTCGCCACCGCTGAGCGTTCCGGTGCCTTTGGTGCGGCGCCACCGCGCCGAGCTCTTCTTGTTACGGTTGTGGCCGTGCCAGGCTTTCCTGGTCCGGATCTTTCCACTGCCTGAGCGCTTGAAGCGCTTCGCGGCACCCTTGTGCGTTTTCATCTTCGGCACAGTGTTCTCCTGTCATCCAGACGCGAGCCGTGCTGGCTACTCGTCGTCTGTCTCAGTTGTCGTCTCTGAGGGAAGACCCTTCGCTGCTGCGAGGACCATGGTCATGTTCCGCCCGTCGAGACGGGGCATCGCTTCGATCTCCGCGTAATCCTCGACGTCTTCGTAGAGCCGCTGGAGGATGTTCCGCCCAAGTTCCGGGTGCGCTACCTCGCGACCTCGAAACCGCATCGTGCACTTGACCTTGTCGCCCTGCCTGAGGAACTTCAGCACTCTCTTGCGCTTCACCTCGTAATCGCTTGCACCGATCTTTGGTCGAAATTGAACTTCCTTGATAACGGTACGCGTCTGATTCTTGCGGGCTTCGCGAGCTTTGACGGACTGGTCGTACTTGTACTTGCCATAGTCCATCATCCGCACGACAGGGGGCCTCGCATCTGGCGCGACCTCTACGAGGTCGAGGCCCAGTTGAGCGGCGAGCCAACGGGCTTCGTCGATGTCTTTCTCGCCGATCTGTCCGCCATCGGGCGCGATGAGTCGCACTCGCTTGACGCGGATTCGTTCGTTCACCCTTGGCTCCGCGATGGGAGTACCTCCTGATCCGTGGTTTCGACTGGGGAGGTGGCCTACACGAGCGAAAGCAGCGCGACGTACGCTGCCGAACGTTCGACCTATCGCACCTCACAGCGGTGGAAAGGTGGGAAGCAGGCGCCTCCTCTTGCGTCGTTTGTGAGCCAATGGTAACGGATACATGGCCGCTACTCGTGCGCCAGCCACGCCTCAGCGAGACACCGTGTCAATCTCCCTGAGAGTTCTGGCGGTCAAGACCGCGGCACGAGCGGCCTCTCTCCCCTTATTGTGTGGCCCCGGCTTGGCGCGAACGAGGGCAGCCTCCACGTCGCGTACGGTGAGAATGCCGAACGCGACGGGTACACCGGTGTCGAGCTGAACGCGCATGAGGCCTTCGGACGCCCGGTGGGCTACATGCTCGTAGTGGTCGGTATCGCCCTCGACCACTGCACCCAGACACACCACAGCGTCGTAACCAGATGTAGCGATCGCCTGGGCTACCAGGGGAAGCTCGAACGCCCCAGCAGCCTCGACGACGAGCACGCCGGTCGCACCGGCTTCTTCGAGGTAGGCGAGGGCTCCCTGCTTGAGGCCGCGAGTGATCGCGTCGTTGAACACGGCTGTGACGACACCGATGCGGAGACCAGCAGCCGACACGAACCCTGGCGGATCGTGATCATCGATCTGCACGTGCTGCCCCTTCAACTATGTGACCCATTCGCTGCGCCTTGGTATTGAGATACTTGCGGTTCTCCTCGGTCTCGCCGACCCATATGGGTTCTCGGTTCACGACCTCCACGCCATACCGCTTCAACTGGTCGATCTTGTCTGGATTGTTCGTCAAGAGCCGAATGGACGTGATCTTCAGGTCGTGGAGAATTTGGGCATCGACACCGTAGTGACGAGCGTCATCAGCGTGCCCAATCTGCCTGTTCGCATCGACAGTGTCGAGACCTTGTTCCTGGAGGTCGTACGCGGCGATCTTGTCGAGTATGCCAATGCCCCTGCCTTCGTGGGCGGTGTTGTAGACGATGACGCCTTCGCCAGCTTCCGCAATCAGGCGCATTGCTTCCGTCAATTGTGGCCCACAGTCGCAGCGCAGCGAACCGAACACATCGCCCGTGAGACAGACGGAGTGCACTCGCACGAGCACGTTCTCCTTGCCAAGCAGGTTGCCCATCGTCAACGCAACGTGTGCGCTGTCGTCGGTTTGGGCTCGATATCCGATGAGTGAGAACTCCCCGAAGCTCGTCGGAAGCGCTGCTCGCGATTCGCGTGTGACGAGCACTTCCGTCTTCCAGCGGTATGCAACCAGATCGTCGATCGAGATCATCACGAGACCGTGCTCCTGTGCGAAGGCCGACAGGGCCTCGCCACGCATCATCGAGCCGTCGTCGTTGACAATCTCACAGAGCACGCCAGCCGGATAGAGGCCTGCGAGACGAGCAAGGTCGACCGCAGCCTCTGTATGTCCTTGGCGGGACAGGACGCCGCCTGCTTGATAGCGCAGAGGAAAAATGTGCCCTGGCCGCGAAAAGTCAGAGGGCTTACTCCCCACATCGACCACGGCATTGATTGTCCGCGCTCGATCGGCTGCAGATATCCCCGTGGTGGTTCCCTTCAGGTAGTCGATCGAGACCGTAAAGGCGGTCTTGTGTGCCTCGGTGTTGTCGATCACCATGAGAGGAAGGTCGAGCTCGTCGAGACGTTCCGGTGTTGTCGGGAGACATATCAGCCCCGATGTATATCTGACCATGAATGCGATCTTGGCCGCTGTCACCTTCTCGGCTGCGATGATGAGATCGCCTTCGTTCTCGCGATCTTCGTTGTCTACGACGAGAACGAATTCCCCGCTTCGCATCGCAGCGAGTGCCTCTGGAACGGTCGCGAGCTTCATTGGCACAGTCCCATCATGCGCTCTACATACTTCGCGATCACGTCGACTTCTAGGTTCACCTTCGTGCCGAGACGAGTCTCTGAAAACAACGTGGCGTTGCGAGTGTGCGGAATGAGCACGATCTCGAACCAGGATTCGTCGGCGTCGAGGTTGCTTACGCCCGTGACTGTGAGGCTGGTGCCATCAACCGTGACCGATCCCTTCTCGACGACATAGCGAGCGAGCTCAGAGGTGAGTCCGATCCGGAGTCTCGCCGCTCCACCTTCCTCGTTGAACGATTGAACGGTCCCCACTCCGTCGACGTGCCCTTGAACCACATGACCGTCGAATCGTCCGTCGGCGGGCATAGGACGCTCGAGGTTGACATGTGACCCCTTTTCGAGGGCTCCCAGGGTGGTGCGGGCGAGCGTTTCTTCTACGGCGTGAACAGTGAAGGTTTCCTCGCTGCGGTCGATCACCGTCAAGCAGACGCCATTCAACGCCACAGAATCTCCGTGATCGAGACCGCTGAGCGTTCCGACCGCCTGAACGGTGATGTGTCGACCGCGATCGGCGTTACTGAGCGATCGGATCGTTCCCATCTCGGTGATGATCCCTGTGAACATCAGGTTGGCACCGCCATATCGGCGACGATCTTGATGTCAGGACCGATCTGGACGACTTCGGTGAATCTGACGGGGAGTGCGGCATCCATCGATGAGAAGGCACCAGCAACCGCTGGCAGTCCAGTGCCCGCAGCGAGCTTCGCACCAACATACACGACGAGCTCGTCCACTACCCCTGCATCAAGAAAAGAACGAGCGATCCGGGAGCCACCTTCGATGAGAAGCGCTGTAATTCCACAGTCGCCGAGTTCTCGGAGCGCTCTCGGGATGTTCACTCGTCCTGTTCCGTCTGGCTCTACGATGATCGGCTCACGCTTCAAGATCCGAGCCTCAGGCGGAAGATCTTCAATGCCCTTGAAGACGACAGCTGTTGGCTGCGGGCCCTCAAAGTCCGTGAGGCGCACCGTCAACTCGGGATCGTCTACACGCAGCGTTCCCGCGCCGACGGCCACGGCGTCGTGTTCCGCCCGTAGCTGGTGTGCGTCGGCGCGCGCCTCTCGCCCGGTGATCCACCGGGAAGTTCCGTCGATCGCCGCGATTTGGCCGTCGAGCGTCACGGCGAGCTTGAGCGTCACGAAGGGATTGCCCGTGCGGCGATGGCGGAAGTAGCCGCGGTCGTTTGCTTCGACAAGTTCGCTCAATCCGCTCTCCGTCACGGCGATCCCGGCGTCGCGAAGCCGTGCAATGCCTCGTCCCTGCACCCGGGAGTCCGGGTCGAGCGAGCCGACTACGACATGAGCAATGCCTTTCGCGATGATCGCGTTCGTGCACGGAGGAGTCCTCCCGTGGTGATCGCACGGTTCGAGAGTGACGACCATCGTGTGACCGTCCCCTCGTGGGACATCGTCGAGCGCGAGTTGCTCAGCGTGAGGTTGGCCAGGGCCTGTGTGCGCTGCGACAGAGAGCACACGTCCATCCGATGAGAGAACGATGGCACCAACCCGTGGATTGGGATGTGGGTGCGTGCCGACTGTCTCAGCGAGCGCACGGCGCATCAACTCGTCCACGACGGCACCGTCGAGTGGATTGTCGACAGCACGACGCATCAAGCGTCCCCTTTCTTCCATCCGGACTTTCACCGTCGGCCCCGGAGTTCCACCGGATCGGCCCCTAGTGGGGTTCGCGGACTCTCACCGCCGGTCGGGAATTGCACCCTGCCCTGAAAGAGGTATGTGCCACAAAGGTAGTAGGAACGACGACCTATGGCGATTGGTTAGTGCCCTGTTCATACCACTCGATCGCCTCTTGCATGGTACGAATCGGTTTCCTGTCGCTCGGTGTTCCTCGGGTCAGGCTGAAGGCCGCTAGGTCCTGCGATCCACTTGGTAGTTGGTACCTGGTGTCCGCTTGGCTACTTCTTTCATCTCAGATGCCACAGCGGATGCTTCCCACTCACTCGTGAGTGTCTTTCGCTCGGTCGTAGCGACCCCCATCGATAGCGAGCAGATTGGGAAGGCGTGTCGTTCTCCGCGCCTGTCTGTGACCTCGATATAGCCCTGAAGCGCGTCTGCGGTGTCGTAATGCTCGAGAATGCCGTCGTCGAACGACACGACCACTTCATCGCAGAACGGATACATGTTCGTTGCGCGAATGATCGCCACAAAATCGTCTCCTCCAACATGGCCTATGAACGCCTCTGGATCGCCTACAGATACTGCAGCACGGAGAAGAACCTTCGCAGTGAACTTGATGACAGCGTCGCCTCGCATGAATCCGTAGTGATCATTGAACGCCTTGAAGTTGTCGAGGTCCGCGTGGATGAGCGCAAACGGCCCGCCCCTTCGCACCCGATCTTCCAGCTCGCCCGTAATGCGGAAGTTCCCTGGGAGACCGGTGAGCGGTGAGAGGTCTCGCATCTGCTGGGACCTGCGGAGCACCGTCCTGACCCTGGCAATCAACTCCTCAAGGTCGAATGGCTTCGTTATGTAGTCGTCCGCACCCAGATCCAGCCCTTTCACACGGTCTTCGGCCAAGCTGCGAGCCGTCAAGACGATCACGGGTATGTTCGCCGTCGGCGGGTCGCTCCGCATCCGCCTCAGCACGGTGAGACCGTCGATCTCAGGCATCATGACGTCGAGCAGCATGAGGTCTGGCGGTGATGCTGCAGCCATTTGGAGCGCTTCACGCCCGCCGCCAGCAAGCTCGACCTCGTATCCGTCCAATTCGAGGTTCATGCGAACGAATTGGCGGATGTCTGGGTCGTCGTCTACAACGAGAATCCGTCCGGTCATGTGTCCACTGCCCCAACAATCGCTTTCAGTTCACGAACGGCTGCCGCCGGATCGTCGGCTCGGAACACCGAAGTTCCGCCGACGAAGACATTGGCTCCCGCTCTTCGGGCCGCGCCTGCCGTTTGGAGGTCGATCCCTCCGTCGACTTGTATATCGGTCGAAAGAGCGAGCGAATCAACGGATTCTCTGAGAGTCTTGATTTTCGCGAGCGACGCTTCGATGAATGCCTGTCCACCAAAGCCGGGCTCGACACTCATGATCACGAGCATGGAGCAGCGATCGAGATAAGGGAGAACCGCATCGACCGGAGTGTCAGGGTTGACAACGAGCCCGAAGTCGAGCTCAAGCCTTTTCGCTTCATCTGCGATTGGCAGCGGATCTGGTACTGCCTCAATGTGGACGGACACGCCATCGGCTCCAGCCGCCTTCATGTCGGATAGGTATCGCAACGGGTCGGTGATCATCAGATGGCAGTCAAGGTATACGTCGGTCACTGTCCGTATCGAGCGCAGCACGGGGGGCCCGAGCGAGATATTCGGTACGAAGTGCCCGTCCATGACGTCGATGTGGAGCATGTCAATTTCGTGTGCGACCAACTCAATGGAGTCCGCCAGGTGTGCGAAGTCGGCTGCGAGTATCGACGGAGCAATCCGGACTGTGTTCGTCATCGACAGCGAGTGTATAGGGTGTCGTGTCGCGACGCTCGAATGATCAGCGGTCGAACACTGCTATGAACATGCCGTCTGTTCCTGTGATGTGGGGCGCCAGCAGCGAGCCATCACCCCACGGAATGCCTGTAGATTCCGAGGGGCGAACTGCCCCGAGGTCGGCGACGACGTCGCTGGTCTCTTCTGGGAAGAGGGTACAGACGCTGTAGACCAGACGACCACCTCGTTGGAGCAGTCTGAGAGCATTCTTGAGCATGAGGCGTTGAAGCGCTCCGTACCTCGACGGCGCCTCCTCGTCGATGCGATATCGGATCTCCGGTCGTCTACGAAGCGTTCCGACTCCTGTGCACGGAGCATCGAGGAGGATCTTGTCAAACGTCGCGTCACGAAACGGGCTGCTCGTGGCATCAGCGACGATCCACGTGACGTTCGAGAGGGCACGGCTTCGCCTCTCGGCGCGCCAGAGACGCCGCACATGAATATCGCATGCGATGACATGCCCGTCGGGGGCGATCCTATCCACAATCGCGCGGGTCTTTCCTCCTGGCGCTGCGGCAAGATCGAGTACACGGTCGCCTATGTCGACATCGAGCGCATTCACGACGGCGACCGACGCCGGATCGATGACGTCGAGTGCTCCAGCGACGACGAGATCACCGACCGATGCATGGTGCTCCATGTATGCAGCGCCTTCGATGTCGCTTGCCTCACCCCGCTGCTGCCCGTCGCGAGAGCGGATCCCTGTGCGAGGTGGAGTGTTGGACGCCGTGATGAAGGCGTCCGCATCGTCCCCGAGCACCGATACGAGCCGATCGTACAGCCACCGGGGCATGCCGAGATATCTCTCGGACGCAACAGAGTCGTCGAGGTCGCGCACCACAGCCCGCATCACGCCGTTGACGAAGCCAGCTGCCTTAGGTTTTCCGATCTCTCGGACCGCCTCCACGGCACCTGAGACCGCACTGTGCGGTGGTCGCGATAGGTAGCGAACCTCGGCTGTTGCAATCCGCAATACGGCGAGGACGTCACGCTGGATGCGATCCAAGCGCCGAGATGTCGCTCGATCAATTGCCTCATCTATAGCAGGCAGGTATCGCAGCGACTCGAAGACGAGTCGCTGGTACAAGCGGCGGTCCGCCTGCTCTGCGACCGCCTGGTTGGCTACGACGACGTTGCTATACGCGCCCTCGTTGAGAACCCGGTCGAGCGACCTGGCAGCCAGCGCTCTCGTAGAGGCAATATCAAGGGGCATCAGATGCGAAGGTTGCTGGTACGCCGCGCCTTCCGTGCATCCAGTCGGTTGCGTCCTGCAAGCCCTTGCCTTCGGGCTGGATGGTGTCGAGCTGGAGCGCACCATCTTTGAAGCCAGCGGCCACGGCCCCGTTGATGAGCTCGATACGACCAGGATCGACGGAAAGCATCGACGTGTGGGCTCGGTGGACCTTCACATCACCGGATTCGGTGTGCAGCCATGCGCCGGGTCTGGGAGAGAAAGCGCGTACTGCCCGTTCAGCCGCGCCGACCATCCAGTCGGGGGTCAGAAGCGCCTCCGACTTCGCCAGCTTGGCGGCATGGGTGTTGCCTGTAGCGAGCTGAGGGACAGGTAGTCTGCGGCCATTGACGTAATCGGGAATGGTCGAGTCAACCAGTGACGCACCGAGGAACGCTAGGCGCGCCGTGAGACTCCCACCCGTCTCTGCTGGCCCGATCGGAGTTGCGATTTCACCGATGACAGGTCCGGTATCGAGGCCCTCGTCAAGTTTCATCAACGTGACGCCCGTTCGCTCGTCACCCGCAGCAATTGCTCGCTCCACCGGAGCGGGCCCCCGCCATCGCGGAAGCAGCGAGAAATGCACGTTGAGAAAGCCGAACGGGGCGATTTCGAGAATGGCAGGACTGAAGATTCGACCATAGGCGACGACGAGCCCAATGGTCGGTCGAAGATCTACGAGCACCTCAAGGAGCTCGGCTGCACTTCCCGGCTGCGCGACAGGTATTCCGAACTGCCTGGCGGCAGTCTTCACCGCAGGCGCGACCTTCCCTTGTCCCCTGCCTGCTCGTCTGTCTGGCTGGGTGATCACGAGCTCGACATCTTCAACATCGCAGAAGGCCGCAAGGCTCGGCACTGCTGCCGCCGGGGTGCCGAGGAAGACGCCCCCCATCAGGGCCCTCGAACGATGCCGAGAGCTTCGTCGCGAAGCTCCTTGAGGGCCAGCTTCTTGGTGCGTGGCCCCAAGTGCGACAGGAGGAGCAGTCCGTTGAGGTGGTCGATCTCATGTTGGAGCACCCGACCGATGAGCTCGTCTCCCTCATGGATAACGGCCTTACCGTCGGCATCGAAGCCTTCTGCTCGAACGAAGTCGAAGCGCTTGATCTCCCAGTAGCGACCTGGGACCGACAAACATCCCTCCTCGAACTTCCATCTCCCGTCGGTGTGCACGATTACCGGATTGACCATGACGAAGGGTCCGTCACCGATATCAGCCACGAACATCCGCTTCGACACACCTATCTGTGGTGCGGCGAGTCCCACGCCTGGAGCGTCATACATGGTCTCGAGCATGTCGTCGACGAGGCGTGCGAGATCGTCGTCGAAGGTCGTGATCGTCGATGCCTGCATTGCCAGGACCGGATCTGGAAACGTTCGTATGGGAAATATCGCCATCGGCAGGAGGCTACCTCTGCACCGTGGGCTGTGCTCCCCCGCACGTACCTCACAGATCGATAGGATCAACGTCGACTCGCACGGAGGCTCCCCTGTCTCGGAGGGAGCGTACGAGCCGACGAAGGCGAACCCTCCCCTCTCCCAGATCCGTGGCCTGAACGAGCCAGCGGTCTCGGTCCCCCATCGCTGCCGGCCCTAGGACGGTCGCCACAGGTTCAAGAGCGTCCGATACTTCGTCGCCAACTTCGAAGCCTTTCGTGATCTCAAGGGCGATCAGTTCCCCGAATGGGGGGAATGAGAACCGCCGGCGTTCCGCCGCGAGCTGTTGAAGGAATGTCTCCGATCGGCCGGATCGCAGCGCCGCTACCACAGGCTGATCCGGGAGCGCAGTCTGCACGAGAAGCCGATTGCCTCGACCTCGCCGGACCAGGTGCCCAAGTCGGACAAGTAACCGAAGCGCATCCTCTGAGGCTCGGTACGTCGGGGCATGTGCAAGACCGTCGACATCGAGCGAGACGGCGAGATCGATGAGAGGATGACCCACGAGATCGCGCTCCGTACCAACAGTTATGGGCCGTTGGTCGCCGCGAACACCGACAGCATCCCCCACAGAGCGCGCAATGGCATCACGTACCGACCCAATGCCGGCGCCGAGTGGCTCGAAGCGATGGCTGGCACAGTGCACACACGCTCCAAGCGAAGAGCCGCAGCGTTTGCACTCCCCTTTCCTCGTCGCCGCAGTTCCGCAGACGTCGCATGTTCGGAGTTCACCGCATCGAACACAGCGGAACGCCGGCGCATAGCCCCGTGAAGGAACAAGGACGAACGCCCTGGCATCTCGCTTGACGACCGCAACCAACGCACTACGGGTCCGCTGAAGAAGCAATGAGCGAGATGGAGGCTCCTCCGCTCGGTCTGCAACTTCTACGATGGGCCATTGGCGGCCACGGGCGGCAGCTACCGATGAGCCAATCGCTAACGACTCGAGAGTTGGGACCGGGCTGAGGAAAGTGACATGGTGCCCTTCGGCTGCCGCCTTGCGGACGATGACCTCCCTGACACCGAGTGTCGGAGTGGAAGGCGATTTGAGGACCCGTCGAGCATCCTCGACCACCACGGTGACCGTGCAATCTGCAACGGGCCACAGAAGGATCTCTCTTGTGCCAACCAAGACAGACGGTGCGTTGCCTGCGGCATGCGCCCAGGCACGTGTCGCATCGCGAGCTGATGATCCCGATGTGGCAGAGACCACGATTTCGCCAAACCGTCGCTTCAGTTCCTCAGCAATGGCGGTCACCTCAGCGATGCTCGGAGCGATAACCATCGCGCTGCATCCCGCATCCGTGGCTTTGCAGACAGCCGACACGACATGCTCGGCATGCGTGATAGCGCTCGAGACGACAACGCTGAAACTCGCGCCGCCGTGCTGATGCGGTCGATCAACCCTCCGTTCACCTCGCGGGATGTTGGGGGGCAACGTCCGTGTGAGGATCGTCGAGAGCGGCGCCACGTAGTGTGAGGCTGCCCACCGCAACACGGCGAGGCTTCGATCATCAAAACTGGGCATGGTGCCCGAGACTCCGTCGATGTTCAACAGCGGCCGACCCGGTGGCGCATCGAATACCGCGGTCACGAAGCCCTTGAGCCTCCTACCGGCGACCCTGATGCGTACCCTCGAGCCGATCACGACGTCCATGGCGTCACCCACGAGGTAGGTGAAACCATCGTCGACGGCGAACGACGGGATGTCCGGTACGACCTGACAGGCCTTCTTGAGCTTCAGTTGCGTGCCCGCTCTTCGAGCACGGCATCCCAGATCGCGTCTGCAACGTCGTGTTTCGCCATCAGCGGAAGCCCAAAGGTGGTGCCGTCACTCGTGACGAGGGTGACCTCATTGGTGTCCGTTCCGAAGCCAGATCCGGGCTGCGCGACATCGTTGGCGACCAGGAGATCAACGTTCTTGTTCGCTGCCTTCTCGACCGCTCCCGCCAAAGACCCGACTTCGGCGGCGAATCCCACTAGAAACGGCCGAGGGTGCAGTCTATCGACGCCTTTCAGAATGTCAGGCGTTGGAGCGAGCTTGATCGTCGGCGGCCCGTCCGCTCGACGAAGCTTGGTTTCAGATCGGCTGTCCGGCCGGAAGTCTGCTACCGCTGCTGCCAGGACAGCCACATCGCAATCAGCGGCGCGGGACCACACAGCTTCAGCCATCTCATCTGCCGATTCCACGTCCACGATATCAATGTTTCTATCCCCCTGGGGTGGTTGCACGGTAGTGACCAGGATCACCTTCGCACCGCGACCGGCTGCGGAGGTGGCCAACGCGTTTCCCATCTTTCCACTCGAACGATTCCCTATGAATCGGACAGGGTCGATCGATTCGCGAGTACCGCCTGCCGTGATGAGCACCGTCATGCCGGAGAGGTCGCCTGCACTAAAGATGTCAGATACGGCAGCAACGATGGCCTCTGGCTGAGCGAGTCTGCCGATGCCTTCATCTCCACCTGCGAGAGCACCAACCTGCGGTTCGACGATGTGATACTCGAAGGTCTTGAGTCGCGCCACGTTGGCCTGCGTTGCGGGGTGTTCCCACATGGCTGTGTGCATGGCAGGCGCAATGACCACCGATGCGGTGGAAGCCAACACGGTCGCGGCCAGAAGACCCGACGTCTCGCCATTCGCGATCTTGGCGATGGTCGAGGCTGTCGCAGGGGCGATCACTATGGCATCTGCCCAGCGCGCCAGCGTTGTGTGAGGAGAAACATCAGGCCCACCGAAGAACTCAATGGCTGGTTCGACACCGGTGATCGCAGCCAACGTCGCTTCGCCGATGAATTGTGTTGCCGCTGGAGTCATGATGGTGCGGACCTCAGCACCATGCTCCATGAGTCGGCGGGCCAGGTAAGCCGCCTTGTACGCTGCTACGCCGCCAGTAACGCCGAGGACGATGTGTCGCCCGGCGATCACGTGCTTACTCCTCGACCGGAGCGATCACGACCTTGTCCTCGTAGATCTCCTCGAGCGCGATCGATAGTGGCTTGCGCGACAAGGAATGTACCTGCGGGGGGACGTAACCACCGATTCCTGCACCGAGCTCGTTGAAATAGGCGTTGATCTGGCGCGCCCTTCGCGACGAGAGTACGACGAGGCCGAATCGCGACCCCGTCTTTGCGACAACGGCCCCGATGGGCGGTTCGAGCATCATGATCTATGTTCTCCTCGTGTGGATGTGCGCTATGGTCGCACTACGTGCGGGGCAGCGCGCTGCCGACTCTCTGCAGTATATCGAGAACCTGAGCGATCGCAGCGTCCAACTCGTCATTCACAACGATGTGATCGAAGACTTCCGGCGCCTCTGCGATCTCCCTCGCGGCAACCGCAAACCTCAGTTCGATGTCGTGAGGCGTGGTATCTCCCCTGCCTTTGAGCCGCTTGGCAAGCTCTTCAAGGGATGGTGGGCTGATAAATATGTACACACCATCCGGGAACGATCTGCGAACTTGCTTAGCCCCCTCGATCTCGATGTTGAGAACCACGTTGGTACCTGCAGCAAGACGTGGCTCGACCTCGTTGCGCATTGTTCCGTACAGATTGCCAGCGTACTCTGCCCACTCGAGGAGACGTTTACGGTCGATCGCCTCCAGGAATGCGGCGCGTGTGATGAAGTGGTAGTCGACGCCGTCCACCTCGCCATCTCGGGGCGGCTTTGTTGTTGCTGACACGGAGAACGCAGCTTCTGTGCGGTTGATGACGGCATCGATGATGCTCGACTTTCCAACACCAGACGGCCCTGCGATCACGATGAGCTGCCCTTTAGGGGAATCGTTCAAGGAGGTGCTCCCTCTGCCTCTTGCCGAGTCCCCTGATCGTTCGATTCGGTGCGATGCCGATCTCATCGAGCAGTCGCTTGGTCGAGATCTTCCCCATGCCTGGCATGGAGCCAACGATCGCCTGTATTCGTGCTCCAGCGACGAGGTCGTCTGCTTCGGCCCGGTCGAGCACGTCGCCAAAGGTGAGACTTCCGGTCTTGAGGAGTTGCTTGATCTCCGCTCGGATCCTTCTGGCCTCGGCCGCACGCAACAGCGCAGCTGCCCGCCGCTCATCTGTCATCTCCGGCAGCATGTGACCTCCCTTCGTGTGCCCCATCGTATCAACGCTCGAGGTCGCAAGCGGCGATCTCCTCACGGATCTCTGCGGCCGCCGCGGCGGGGTCGTCCGATTCTGTGATCGGTCGCCCGATAACGAGATACGTGGCACCGCGTGCGATAGCGTCGTTTGCGGACGAGACACGAGCCTGGTCGTCCGCGCTCATTCGCGCTCTGATGCCAGGCGTCACGCGCACGAGGCTCGGTGCGGCTTGACGCACAACGTTCAGTTCAAGTGGGGAGCAGACGAGTCCCTCGCATTCGGCTTCGGCTGCAACCTTTGCCATCCTGCTCACGAGTTGGCCGGGTGATCTGTCGATTCCGAGACGCTGGAGATCGACCTCGCGCAGCGACGTCAATACCGATACACCCAGAATGCCGGCCTCGGCGGTCCCCGCGCCTCGCCTCAGGCCTGTGACGGCTGCTGTCAGCATCGCCTCGCCGCCGCCCACGTGGGCGGTGACCCATCGCGCGCCGTGCCGTCCGAGCCGTTCGGCGGCTGCCTCAACCTGGGATGGAATATCGTGAAGCTTCGCATCCGCGAAAACGGGGAGCCCCAGTCGAACGAGGGCGTCGATGGTTCCGGGTCCTGGCCCGTGAAGGAGACCAAGCCCGATCTTGAAAGCCCCAACGTGGGGGGCGACGGCTTTGGCGAGTCTTACCGCCTCTTCGGCTGTCGGCAAGTCCAGAGCGACAATGATCGGATTGTCGACTACCACGGTTCGTACGCTCCCTTGAGCGATGCGATCGACTCGATGCTGTGTTTCTTGAGGTAACGCTGGAGGTTCTTGATGATGTGTGCCGCAATTCGTGGCTTGGAAAAATGAGCGGTTCCAATGGCGACCGCGTCAGCGCCTGCAAGAACATATTCCACAACGTGTTCTGCCGTACGTACACCGCCGCAGCCCACGATTGGTGCCTCCGGCACATCCCTTGCAACTTCGATAACGCATCGAATGGTGATCGGTCGCACTGCGGCGCCGGAATATCCTCCGATAAGCCCACTCAATGCCGGCCTCCTCGTCTTCGGGTCGATGGCGGCTCCCATCACCGTGTTGGCTATCACCAGCCAGTCGGCACCGCTCGTCATGGCGGCATCTGCCACGGCGGAGATGGGCAGAGCATCTGGCGACAACTTCGCACCAATGGGGAGCGTCGTGACCGCACGAACTGCCTCGACAATGGCTCCGCTCGTGACCGGATCGAGACCGAACGGCTGGCCATCCAGGTTCGGGCATGACAGATTGATCTCGATCGCTGCCACACCGCTGGCGCTCATCTTGGCAGCAACTTCGGCGAAACCGTCGACGTCATGGGCCACGATACTTCCCCAGATGTCGGTCGGCAGCTCCCCAAACATGGGGGAGATGTCTTGGAGCCATGCGTCGATACCAGGGTTTTGCACACCGATCCCGTTGAGCATCCCTGCGTACGTTGGAGCCATACGGGGTGCAGGCCTTCCCTCCCATGCCTCCGGGGCCACCGACTTCGCCGTTGCAGCACCGTATGTGGTGAGATCCACCGTGCCGCCGAACTCGACGATCGACCCGAGCGTGCCGGAGGCAACGACCAGAGGAGTCGAGAGGACGGCCGGACCAAGGCGTACCTCAAGGTTCTTCATCGAGCACCTATTGCACGGTGGTGATCTTGAAGCGACGTTACGTGTTCTTCTTCCTGCATCTCTGTCTCAAGACTTCGTGCCACAGCTAGGCCACCTGCGGCGGTTGTGACGGTCGCGATTCCGTGACGGTTCGCCGCCATTCTGATCAACCGACCGTCACCGCGCGCCTTGCGCCCAGCAGGCGTATTGATGACGAGGTCGATTCGGCCATCCTCAATCAGCCGGATTGGATCGTAGGTGCCCTCACCGACCTTGTCGACATGTGTCGTGGCAATCGCGTGTCTTGCCAGATGCCCTGCGGTGCCGTGGGTAGCAAAGAGTGTGAATCCGAGACTGACGAGAAGGGCGGCGATCTCTGTTCCGATGTCCTTGTCATGATCGGCAAGGGAGACGAACACGGCGCCGCTCCGCGGAATCACGTGGCCTGCGCCCAGCAACGCCTTCGCGTACGCGGGCCCCTGGCTGCTACCTATGCCCATGACCTCACCTGTGGCGCGCATCTCTGGCCCCAGGAGCGTGTCCTCGTCGGGAAACCGCCTCCACGGCAGAACAGCTTCCTTGATCGCCGTGTACGGAAGCGCTGGAGTTTCCAATGGGATGACCCCTAACGATCGAAGATCGACGAGTCGCTCCCCCATCATGACTCGGGTAGCGATCTTGGCGAGGGGAACACCTGTTGCCTTGGAGATGAACGGGATCGTTCGAGACGCTCGCGGATTCGCCTCGAGAACGTACACGTCTTCACCCTTCACAGCGAACTGGATGTTGAGGAGACCTTGCACGGTCAGGCCCTCGGCGAGACTCCGGGTGATATCGGTGATCGACGTGATGACTTCCTTTGAGAGACTTCCAGGAGGCACGACACAGGCTGAGTCTCCAGAATGAACCCCTGCCTCTTCAATGTGCTCCATAATCCCACCGATGTAGATGTCCGTGCCGTCGAACACCGCGTCAACATCGACCTCGAGGGCTGCTTCGAGGAATCGATCGATCAGGAGTGGAGCATCTGACAGGTCGACCTCACCGTCTCGTGCCGATCCGTAGAGTTCCGCTACGTAGTCAGAGAGCTCTTCATCCGTGTAGACAATCCGCATAGCGCGGCCTCCCAGCACGTACGAGGGGCGAACAAGGGCAGGGAATCCGATTCGATCCGCCACATCGTGGACTTCAGTGAGACACAGCGCCGTCCCACTCGGTGGCTGACGTATGCCTCGTGCCGTGCAAAGTGCAGAGAAACGCTCCCTGTCCTCCGCCATGTCGATAGCATCGGGACTCGTCCCGGCGATCGACAGACCGCACCGCTCAAGCTCGTGAGCCAACCCGAGGGGCGTCTGGCCACCGAGTTGGACGATGACTGCCATGGGCTTCTCAACTGCAGCGACGCCGAGGACGTCTTCTACGGTCAACGGTTCAAAATACAACCGTGATGACGTGTCATAGTCGGTCGAGACGGTCTCAGGATTGCAGTTGACCATCACTG
Source organism: uncultured Acidimicrobiaceae bacterium (assembly GCA_964460075.1). Taxonomy (GTDB): domain Bacteria; phylum Actinomycetota; class Acidimicrobiia; order Spongiisociales; family UBA5794; genus JAMBLL01. Next base: position 51,176 of record CAYWPC010000001.1, on the reverse strand, counting down.
GTTCGTAGCCGATCTCTGCGAGCGCGAACGCAGCGTGGACACAGCAGTAGTCGAATTCGATTCCTTGTCCGATCCTGTTTGGGCCCGATCCAAGAACCATGACAGATCTGCCTCGCGCCGTGTGCGCCTCCGTCTCATCTTCGTAGGTGGAATAGAAGTAGGGCGTCTCGGCTTCGAACTCGGCGGCACACGTGTCGACAGTCTTGTACGTAACGTCGATGGAGCACGCTGCCCTGCGTTCTCGTATGTCCTCCTCTGTCGTTTTCCAGACGAAGGCGAGCTGCCCATCCGAGAAACCACTGCGTTTCGCGAGCCTCATCGCCTCTGGAGATGGCCCGCTGGCCTCGATGGATGAACGAACCTCCACGATATGCGCGATCTGATCGAGGAACCAGGGGTCGATACTCGACGCGGCAGCGATCGCCTCGATGGGAATACCTCGCCGTATCGCCTCGCCTATTTGGAAGATACGCTGGGGCGTAGCGGTCGCAATGCTCCTCAGGAGATCATCGTCGTGGAGGTCGCGCATCCGTAGTTCTCCCGCGTCGGCGTTGAGGCCGAGCCGGCCCGTCTCGAGCGACCTGATGGCCTTCTGGATAGCCTCAGCGAAGGTACGCCCGATCGCCATCGCCTCGCCAACGGACTGCATCGATGTTCCAAGCGCTGGCTTTACGGACGGGAATTTGGCGAAATCGAACCGAGGAATCTTCACTACGACGTAGTCCAGCGATGGCTCGAAGCACGCCGGTGTGGCCCCGGTGATGTCGTTCGCTATCTCGTCGAGTGAGAACCCCACCGCGAGCATGGCAGCAATCTTCGCGATCGGGAATCCTGTCGCTTTCGATGCAAGCGCCGACGACCTCGATACGCGAGGATTCATTTCCACGATGATCCGCCGTCCTGACGCTGGATCAACGGCGAACTGAACGTTTGATCCACCGGTCTCTACACCGATGACCTTCAGGCAGGTGATAGCTTCATCGCGCATCTCGTGATACTCACGATCCGAAAGCGTCATGGTTGGCGCAACGGTGATGCTGTCGCCCGTATGTATCCCCATTGGGTCCACGTTCTCGATGGCGCAAACGATGACAGCGTTATCCGACGTGTCACGCATCACCTCGAACTCGTACTCCTTCCATCCCGACAGTGACTCTTCCACTAGCACCTCTCCGACGGGCGACATCGCGATTCCCCTCTTGAGGATTCGGTCGAACTCTTCACGAGTGTGTGCTAGTCCGGTTCCTCCACCACCGAGGATGTAGCTTGGACGGATCATCACGGGAAGGCCGAGCTCGGCGAGAGCGGCGTCACCTTGACCCCTGGTTGCGACGTAGTGTCCTCGCGATGTCGCAATGCCTGCTCGCTCCATGGCGCTCTTGAATCGACCGCGATCCTCCGCCGTCTTGATCGCCTCGATGGACGCACCGAGGATGTGCACGTCAAACGCATCAAAGACACCGTCGGACGCCAACTCCATCACGATGTTGAGCGCGGTCTGGCCGCCGAGTGTCGGGAGCACGGCGTCTGGACGCTCCTTACGTATGATTTCCGAAACCGTCCTAGCTGTGATCGGCTCGATGTATGTTGCATCTGCGAACTCTGGGTCGGTCATGATCGTTGCCGGATTCGAGTTGACGAGAACAACACGATATCCGAGGCTACGCAGGACCTTCACAGCTTGGGATCCCGAATAGTCGAACTCGCATCCCTGGCCTATGACGATCGGTCCGGAGCCGATCACAAGGATGGAATCAATGTCACGTCGCCGCGGCACGGTCACCTCCGATGAGCGACGCGAATTGGTCGAAGTGCACTGCTGCATCGTTTGGTCCAGGGGCTGCTTCCGGGTGATACTGGACAGAGAAGGCATCGATCTCGCGACACGCCAGGCCTTCATTCGTTCCGTCGTTGAGGTTCATGTGTGAGCTGTCGACGAGTCCGAACCTCGAGTCGACACCCATTGGTGCCTGGTTGCTGGTGGGGAGACCTTCACACCGCGGCTGGTCTTTGCCTGCCAAAGACCAGAGATCTACAGCGAAGCCATGGTTATGTGCTGTGATCGCTACGGTGCCATATTCGACGCACACGACTGGCTGATTCCCTCCGTGGTGGCCGAATGGCAGCTTGAACGTCTCGGCACCCAGAGCGAGGCCGAGGACCTGGTGCCCCAAGCAAACGCCGAACACGGGAATCCTGCCGAGTAGGCCGCGTACAGCCTCGATGGGTCCGACGAGGGGTTCAGGATCTCCCGGCCCGCTAGATAGGAACACACCGTCAGGTGCCAGGGCGAGCACATCAGTCGAGGAAGTGGATGCCGGCACGACGGTTACAGCGAGTCCACGGGCGCGCATCGCCGCAACGATGTCTCGCTTGATGCCGAAATCGTACGCTACGACATGGCCGATTGGCGATCCATTCGCAGGGCAGTGATAGGCCTGCTTCGTCGTGACTGTGCTCGCCAGGTCGCGGCCCGACATCGGAGGGGTTGCTCTTGCTGCCTCGATCAAATCCGAGATATCAACATCTGAGCCAATGGCAGCAGACATAGCTCCCCTGGCACGAATGTGCCTGGTGAGACGTCGGGTGTCGACATCGGTCACCGCAACGACGCCACGTGTCGCTAGGTACTCCTCCAGCGGCTCGCAGGTACGCCACGACGACGCCACTCCCGAGAGTTGCCGCATCACAAGACCGCGCGCATGGATCGTGTCTGCCTGATCGTCGAGTGGCGAAGTGCCGTAGTTGCCAATGTGAGGGGCGGTGAAGGTAATTATCTGTCCGGCGTATGAGGGGTCTGTGATGATTTCCTGGTACCCCGTCATTGACGTGTTGAACACGATCTCGCCCGTGACAATGCCGCCTGCGCCGACGGCTGTCCCACGGAAGACGGACCCGTCGGCCAATGCCACACATGCCTGAGGCTTCACGTCGATGTGTATGTCACCTCACCCGCGCGCAACGTGGCACGTACCTTGCCGTGGCGTGTCGTGCCGAAATACGGTGAGTTCCTCGATCGAGACAACGTCGTGGTCGGTATCCATTGCTCGCTCGGGTCGAAGACCACGAGATGTGCCGGGTTCCCTGGCGCGACTGGCTGGCCGTGTTCAGCGATCTGACCGATCGTTGCAGGTGTCATCGACATTGCCGAGAAGAATCGTTCCTGGTGTCGGCCGAGCGTCTCGATGGCGATCGATGCAGCCCACTCGAGGCCGATTACACCATTGGGTGCATGCTCGAAAGGCACTTCCTTCTCACGAGCGGCGTGCGGTGCGTGATCGGTTGCGACGATGTCGATGACACCTGATCGGAGGCCCTCGCTGAGTGCCTTGCAATCTTCTTCGGTCCGTAGCGGCGGCATCATCTTGAAGTCGGGATCCGTGGTGGCAACGGCGGTGTGGTCGAAGGCCAGATGGTGTGGCGCCACTTCGACCGTCACGGGAAGACCTTCGTCCTTTGCCGCAGCGATGATTGCAACGCAGCGAGCCGTCGTGATGTGCTGCAGGTGGTACCGGACCCCTGTCAGGCGAGCGAGAGCCAGATCTCTTTGCAGGACAATCTCCTCTGCCTGGGACGGGATGCCATACATGCCTAACCGTGACGAAACCGCCCCTTCGTGCATGTAACCGTATGTACTCAGCGACGTGTCGACAGCGTGTTGGGCAACTACCCCTCCGAGATTCGCTATGTACTCCATCGCAAGCCGCAGGACCGCTGCGCTCTCCACGGAGGTGCCGTCATCGGTGAACAGTCTGACGCCAGCATCCCACAGCTCGTCGATGTGCGACATGTGGATACCTTCCCGACCCGTAGTGAGGGCACCCGAGGCGAACACGTCGGCCGACCCGTCACGTCGCCCGCGCTCGGTGACGAAGAGAGCTACCTGAGCATTGTCGATCGCGGGGACGGTGTTCGGCATCGCCACAACAGCCGTGTACCCACCGGCTGCTGCCGCGGCTGTTCCAGACGCGACGTCTTCCTTCCATTCCTCCCCTGGTTCTCGCAAATGCGTGTGCAAGTCGACGAATCCTGGGCCGACCCAGGTACCGGAGGCATCGATACTCGTTGTGCCCTCCAAATGTGTTCCCAGTTGTGCCACGGAGCCGTCGGCAATGCCGACGTCGACTACCTGGGGGCCGTCGGTCGTGAGGACGGTTCCACCTGAAATCACGATGTCAAGCATCGGATTCACCTCCCAAAAGAGTGAAGAGGACTGCCATGCGGACAGCGACGCCGTTCGAGACCTGCTGCAGGATGAGTGCCCGCTCGTCATCTGCAACATCGTGAGCGATCTCGACTCCTCTGTTCATCGGCCCAGGGTGTAGTACTACTGCATCCGGCTTTAGCCGTGCGAATCGCTCTGCTGTGATGCCGTAGCGCGTCGTGTATTCCTGGAGTGAAGGAAACACGGACCCGCCGCCGCGCTCTGTTTGCACTCGCAGGAGGTACACGACGTCGGCAGAGTCGAGAATGCCGTCGAGATCTGTCGTCGTCGTAGCAGGCCATCCTTCAGTGTCGACGGGGAGGAGCGTTGGTGGGCCGACAAGCGTTACATCCGCTCCCAGAGTCGCCATGGCGTAGGTGTCGGAGCGAGCCACTCTCGAGTGTCTGATATCTCCGACGATCGCAATCGACAACCCGTCGAGCGAGCCGAACCGCTGCTGGATGGTGAGGCAGTCGAGGAGCGCTTGCGTCGGGTGCTGATGGGCGCCATCGCCACCGTTGATCACAGGGACATCCAACCAGTCTGCGATCCGCCAAGGTGCGCCCGTAGCACCGTGACGCACCACCATCAGATCGACACCCATTGCACGAATAGTGAGGACAGTGTCCTTCAAGGATTCGCCCTTCGACAACGACGAGGTTGACGGAGAGAACGACATCGTGTCTGCCGAGAGCGCCTTAGCCGCCTTCTCAAAGGACATTCGGGTTCTCGTCGAAGGTTCAAAAAACATGGTCGCAACGGTCTTGCCTCGTAGCGCTGGAACCTTTGGGATCGGCCGCGTCAGCACATCTGCGAACTCTTCTGCATCCTTTAGCAAGTCCTCAAGCACGTCTCGGTCGATGTCTTGTGTTGTGAGAAAGTGGTTCACGTTCCTGCCCCCTCGCCGATCCAGACTCCGTCCTCACCGTCGATCTCGACGAAACGGACAGATACGTGCTCAGTGAGCGATGTCGGGATGTTCTTCCCGACATAGTCGGCACGTATGGGAAGCTCCCTGTGTCCACGGTCAACAACAACGGCTAGTTGCACTGTCGTCGGCCTGCCGATGTCGGCGAGTGCGTCCAATGCTGCCCTAATCGTCCTTCCCGTGAACAGGACGTCGTCCGCGATGACGACAGTCTTATCGTCGAGTGCCTCAGGTATGTTGGTTGGGCCGAGACGTGCTCTGGGTCGGCGGTCGATGTCGTCTCGGTACAACCCGATATCGAGAGATCCGGCCTCGACCGGCGATCCTTCGATCTCGGAGAGGGCGGTCGCGATCCGATCCGCAAAGGGCGTCCCGCGTGTTGGGATGCCCAAAAGCACGACACTCTCAAGGCCGTGATTCCGCTCGGCGATCTCATGAGCGATTCGTCTGACCACTCGCCCGAGATCGTCGGTGTCCATCACCTGTCGCATGGTCGTCTCCTTGATACAACAAAACCGCACACCTGGGTGTGCGGTCTAACGCGTGCGTTCATACTCATCCTTCTCGGCCTCACTGGACCGCGTTAAAGGTCGGTTGTCTGGGATACCCTACTACGAGATGGCGCCTTCAGGGTTCTCTCTTCGTTCGGCAACGGCCGAGAGAATCCCGTTCACGAATGCTCCGCTATTCGCCGTCGAGTACTCCTTGGCGAGCTGTACACACTCTGAGATAGCGACTCCCACCGGTACGTCGGTAAACAAGAGCTCGTAGGTCCCAAGCCTCAGCACGTTGCGGTCGACGCCAGGCATTCGCTCGAGTCGCCACCTTGCCGATGCGGCGCTGATTGCGCCATCAATGACGTCCAAGTGTTCCCACACGCCTTCAGCCAGTGCGGCAGCTCTCACGGACATCCTTGTGACGTCGATCTGGTCCATCGAGCGGCTGTCAGCGGCGTACAGTGCCCCCAGGGCCCGATCACGTGCGGTATCGACGGTCACGAGACTCGGGTGATGTAGGCGCCGGTTCGCGTATCTACCTTGACAACATCGCCTTGATCAACGAATAACGGCGCTTGAATCACGCGGCCCGTCGCAAGCGTCACAGGCTTCGTGGCACCTGACACACGGTCACCCTTGACACCGGGTTCGGCGAACGTGACCTCAAGTTCTACCGCCGCAGGCAACTCGATGTCGACCGGCATGCCTTCGAACATCGCGAGGCGCACGGTCATGCCGTCTGTCATGAAGTCAGCATTGTCTCCAACAAGTTGTTCCGACACGTTCGACTGTTCGTATGTCTCTCCGTCCATGAAGTTGAAGCCCATGTCGTCGCGGTACAGGAAGGTGAAGTCTCGGCGATCGATCCTCGCGTCCGGAACATTCTCACCTGCGCGGAACGTTCGGTCGAGCACAGCTCCTGTCCGGACGTTCTTGAGCTTCATGCGAACGAACGCCTTGCCTTTTCCAGGCTTAACATGTTGATATTCGACGACCGAGAACAGTCCTTCTGGAAGGTTCAACGCCATGCCGGGGCGTACGTCGTTGGTTGAAATCATCGCGCTGTCCTCCCGAGAAGGTGCGTTTCGTTCATGCGAGGTCGATGCCGGCGAGGCCGGCTTGTACGGTAGCGTCGTCTGGGTGAATCAACATTGGTGACCCGAACTCCTCGAGCAGCACCATGCGGAGCCCCCTACTGTCTCGCTTCTTGTCGAGCACCATCAAAGCCATGACCGCGGAGCGCTTCGCTTCGGGTGCTAGAACAGGCAATCCGACATGTTTGAGCACCTCTACTTGCCGGAGCGCACCTGGGAACCCGAGGTGGTGCTCTGCTGCGTATCCAGCTGCAACCATGCCGATCGAAACGGACTCACCGTGTGGTCTTCCCGTTGAGGATTCGATCGCATGCCCGATGGTATGGCCGTAGTTCAGTATCGCTCGGGTGCCGCCCTCGGTGAAGTCGTCGTTCACAATGCTGGTCTTGACAGCGACGGAGCGGTTCACGATGTTCTCCAAATCCGTTTCGACCCCCTCACGTTCGAATGCTTCAACAATCTGTGGATCGGCGATAAAGCCAGTCTTGATGGCCTCGGCCGATCCGATAATTTTCTGTGTTCTCGGGAGCGCATCAAGAACGTCGATGTCGATGAGTACAGCTTCAGGATGTGCGAACAGGCCCGCGAGGTTCTTGCCATCGACGTTGACTGCTGACTTGCCCCCAATTGCCGCATCGACCGCTGCGAGAAGTGTGGTAGCGACATAGATCGCGGTGACGCCTCGTAGATATGTCCCAGCGATGAACCCGGTTACGTCGGTGAGGGCGCCACCACCGACGCCTACGACCAGGTCCTCGCGTGTGAATTGGCTTGCGTTCAAGAATCGGTAGACGTCCTCGACGACGCCTAGCTGCTTCGCTTCTTCGCCGTCGGGGACGGTATACCCGGTGACCTCCAGCCCGGCGCCATGGAGAACATTCGCGTACCGCTCGGCAAGGGCCACGGTGGATGGTTGGCAGAGCACGGCAGCCCGGCGGCGGTCGCCCCTGACCGCGTACTCGGCCAGCACCGAGTTGATGCCGCGTCCCACGATGATGGTCGATGCAGGATCCCCTCCCTTCCAGATCACATGCCTACGCATCGCACGACCTCGTTTGTCACTTCATCTATGGTCATCGTTGTTGTGTCGAGAATCACGTCCGCACTCTCTCTGTAGATCTGCGATCTCGCCTTCGCGATAGCCGCAACGTCGCCGGGGCTTGTCAGGAGAGGCCGACCTGCCGCATGTTGTAGGCGAGTGGTGAGTTCCTCTGTCGCTGTCGTGAGCAGGACGGTAGTCCCTGTTGCACGCATGGCTGCGACGTTTCGGGGATCGAGAACGGCACCGCCACCTGTCGCTATGACGCTGCTTGGGCCTTGGGCGATCTCTGCGATCGTGTCATGCTCCTTGGAGCGAAACACCATCTCCCCCTCTGCAAAAAGATCTTCGATGGACCGATCGTAGATTTCGACAACGGCTTGATCAACATCAACGAACGGTAAACGTAGTTCGCGGGCAAGCAGCGCGCCAACAGTGCTCTTACCACTCCCCATCATGCCGATCAGCCAGACATGTGCCATCTCAGAAGGCTGCAATGCGCGATGTGTAGGCCTTGTGAGCACGCACGACATCTGCAACGGTGTCACCTCCGAATGTGCGCAAGACTTCCTTCGCAAGGACGTAGGCAACCATCTGCTCTGCAACCACTCCTGCAGCTGGAACGGCGCACACGTCGCTACGTTCCGTGAATGCCTTCGCCTCCCGCTTCGTTGTGACGTCAACGGTGTCAAGAGCTCGCATGAGTGTCGAGATCGGCTTCATGTAGGCAGTGACCGTCAGGACCTCACCCGTTGTCATACCGCCTTCGAGCCCCCCCGCACGGTTCGTGCGTCTGGCGTAGGCATCCGCACTGTGGATGATCTCGTCATGGGCTTCCGATCCACGGGAACGTGCCTGAGCGAGGCCCTGACCAATCTCCACTGCCTTGATGGCTTGAATCGACATCACTGCCCCCGCGATCAGTCCGTCGAGCTTGCGATCCCAGTGCACATGGCTCCCCAATCCAGGGGGAAGACCGTACCCGAGAACCTGAACGGCGCCACCGAGGGTGTCACGATCCGCCTTGGCGCGCTCGATTGCTTCGATCATTCGTGCCTCCGGCTCCCTGGCGAAGACCCGTACCTCTGAACTGTCGATGGTTGATAGATCGTCAGGGGTCGGCAGGCGGACGTCTGATGGAACCGACACGTCCCCGATCGCGGTCACATGGGAGAACACGTCAATCGCAAGCTGGGCAAGAAGTTGCTTTGCGAGGTATCCAACAATCGTTCTTGCAGCGGTTTCGCGGGCGGAGGCTCTCTCAAGTATGTCGCGAGCGTCGTGTGTGTCGTACTTCATCATGCCAACGAGATCTGCATGTCCTGGTCGTGGCGTCGTCTCGGCTTTACGTGAAGTTCCAGGTGCTGGTGACATCTCGTCCTGCCATCTAGCCCACTCGGTGTTCCTGATGAGCACAGCGACCGGTCCCCCGAGCGTCACACCGAACCGAATACCACCGAGGATTTCGATCTTGTCCTTCTCCAGGCGCATTCGCGGACCTCGCCCAAAGCCGAGTCGCCTCCTTGCAAGTTCCGAGCTGATGCCCTCTGCAGTAACCGTGAGACCCGCGGGAAGGCCTTCGACCGTAGCAACGAGGCCGGGGCCGTGTGACTCTCCTGACGTCATGAATCGCAGCATGTGCCGACAGGCTAGCGGGATACGATTCTCGGCAGGTCCTGTCGACCTCGACGAGCTCACATTTCGTTAGGGAGTCTGGTTCGACGTTCTGGCTGGCGTAGATCAAGTGATCGGTGGTAGAGCTCCACGATTCGTCACGATCCAATGAGACGGACAACATGTACACCGTTTCAGGCGTATGCAGGCTGTCTCGTGTACCCCTAGCGCAGATACCACGTGGCGATATTGTCACCGAATGCCACGGCGACAACAGCTGCTGTAGTCATGAAGGGGCCGAACGCGATGGCATCCTTGCGGTTGCTGAGACGGGTGAGTAACAGAATGATTGCAACGATGCCACCGATGAGGAACGCTCCTACGGCAGCGACGACCACGTAGCCCCAGCCGAGATAGCCGGTGAAGACCCCGATGAGGAACGCCATCTTGACATCGCCAAACCCGAGGCCACCTCGTGCCAGGAGAGCAAGAGTGAACATGCCGATGAAGTAGGCAGAACCTGCCGCAGCGGCGCGCATGAGAGGCCATGGATCACCAGAGAGCAGACCACCGCCAACGAGGAGAGCAATGCCAGTCACACTCAACGGGCCGAGGATGCGGTTCGGGATGAGCTTCGTGTCGAGGTCGGTGATCGTCAGCAGGACCATCGCCGCGCCAAAGACAAGGAAAGCCGGTAGATCCCAGTACGTCCTCACAGAGAGCGTGGCCCCTGCGAAGATGAGTGCTGTGATGAACGGGGTCGCAACCGTAAGCAGGCGTTGTCGATGCCCGAGCGGGGAGCATCCAATCATCGTCAGGGTGAGCGCACCGTCGCAGTCGTCACACTGCGGACTCCACCATCGATCGGGGAGGCCCCTTCGATGCGCAGAAGCCTCAGCCGCGATTGAACGGCCGGCAATAAGACCTATAGCCGCAGAGGCGACAGCAACAATCCACATCGACGGCGAGCTTAGTTCTCCACGGCGCCGCATTGGGTTCTCGAAGGGGCGGGGTCACATCCCGCGAGCAGCGCGTTCCATGATCTCACGATCAGGGAGCACGCCTGTGAAGAGTTCAAACGCAGCAACGGCTTGCCCCACCAACATGTCGAGCCCATCGGCGTTTGGAATACCTCTCCGTGCCGCTGCCCTGGTCGCGGGCGTCGAACCGTGACCGTAGGCCATGTCGAGGAGTCCGGCTGCCATATCTACCAGTCCTTCTGGCAGGTCTTCACCATCCATGCCGAGGGGTGTGGCGTTCACGACAACGGCGCCGGGAATCGCCGTTCCCCACGCCACGACGTTGGCGTCCACGTCGACGGCGCTCACACATTGGTAAGCCCGGCTGAGATCACGGCCTGTCAACGAAATGGCATGCGATCCCTCGAGGCCTATGAGGGCTGCTCGCGCTGCACCACCGTATCCGAGGACAAGAACCGGGGAGGCCATTGAAATGTTCAACCGACCGAAGGCGTATCGAACACCCTCGATGTCCGTGTTGTAGCCGTGGAGGTGGCCGCGGTCTGACACGATCGTGTTGACGGAACGTGAACGTACCGCAGTGCCGGCCATGTCGTCTACTGCTGAGAATGCGTTGTCTTTGTGCGGCATCGTCACGCTCACCCCCGAAAGTTCGCCGGATCTGAGGGCACGAGCGACTACATCGAAGTTCTCCTGCGCTGTAGGCAGGAGTTCGAAGGACGCGCTCAGGCCGAGTGCTTCGAAGGCAGCGTTATGAATGGCTGGCGATCGAGAGTGAAGCACAGGGTCACCGACAACGCCGAACCTCACGGAAGTACCCCTGCGTCCTTGGCGGTTTGTATGTTCTTCTGATGCTCCTCGTAGGTCGTTGCAAACAAATGCGACCCATCGCTGCCTCCGAGCACGTAGAACAGATAGTCGGTTGTGGCCGGATGTGCCGCAGCTTCGAGGCTGACCAACGACACCGTTCCTATAGGTGTCGGTGGCAAGCCGTCGATCAGATAGGTGTTGTACGGGGATTCGACTTTCAGATCTTCGCCTGTCACCCGCCCGTTGACCCCGCCCAACGCGTACACGACCGTCGCATCGATCTGCAGCCGGACACCCTGCGCGAGTCGATTGTGGATGACCGAGGAGATTAACGGTCGATCGGCATCAGTCCCGGCCTCCCTCTGGATCAGAGATCCGATAATCAGCGCGTCGTATCTCGTGATTGACAGCGGACCGAGCTGCGACCAGTCAACGGACGAGATCCTCTGAGTCAATTCGTCTGCCATCTGGCTGAGGATCGATTCGGGTGTCGCTCCACCACCGGTCGGATATTTCGCAGGGTAAAGGAGTCCTTCCCAGCGCGAAATCGCATCCACGCTTGCCGACACGGCAGGCAGCAGCGGCGAGGTCACCGCTCCCGACGTGAGCGCACGCTCAAATTCGGCTCTCGTGAAATCTGTCTGGGTGTCGAGTTCGTCGAGGATCCGATCCATCGTCCATCCCTCGATCAGCGTGAAGGACCCACCGATCGCAAGGGATCCACCCGTGACGAGTTCCCTCACCACTTCCTGAGGGTCCATGTCTGTCGTGAACGCATACGTCCCGGCCTGTAGCTGATCCTCGACGCCCGCTTGACGAGCGGCCTCGCGAATCTGACTGGACCTCGCCACACCGGCGTCGTGCAACATGGTGTATATGACGGATGCCGACGTACCAGGCTCGATCGACACCTCGACTGTCTGCCCCGGTTGGACATCCCACGAGTCACCTGCGACGAGGCCTGCGGTGAATCGGGCCGCGAGAAACAGGACCCCGACAACTGCGATGGCGAGCACAGCAATGCCGATCCAACGCTGTCGCCTTCGGCCGTCAGAAACTCGCATCATCGCGCCGTTCTAGTCCTGCATCATGCCTCCGACGGTCCAGATAACCCTGCAACATCACCGCTGCTGCCACCTGGTCCCGTTTCTCCTTACGATCTCGTCTTCGGACACCGCCCGAGATGAGTGCCCGATCCGCAGTCACGGACGTAAACCGCTCGTCCTGATACACGACCTCGATCCTTGTGGCTTCGCCCACGTCACGCCCGAAGGTGCGTGCTGCCAGCGCCGACGTGCCCTCCCTGCCGTCTAGCCCGACCGGCATCCCCACCACGATGAGCGAGACGGAGAGGTCATCGCACAGGTCCTCGATAGCGCGAAGCACATCCACCCTCAATCGGTCAATGTATCCATTTGGTGATGCGATGGTACCTGTAGGGTCCGCTACCGCGACGCCAACCCGGCGTTCACCGGGGTCGAGGCCGATGATGCGCCCGTTCAAAGCCCTGTGAGCGCGTCACGTGCCATCGAGCGCCCCAAATCGATCGCTTCATCCATGCCATCCACGTTAGGACCACCTGCTTGCGCCAGCTTCGGGTCCTTGCTCCCGCCACCGCCGAGAGCTCTCGCGGCGGCGCCTGCAATGTCGCCTGCTGAGACGCCGTTGTCGACTAGATCCTGTGACACAAACACGATAAGTGCCGCTTTCCCATCGGCTACAGAGCCGAGCACGCCGATGCCTGAGCGGACTCGATCTCTTACCGCAAACGTAAGTGACCGCAGGTCGTCGCCCCCGAAACCGTCAATACGACCCGTGGCGAGGACGTACCCCTTGATCGTGTCGGCGCGCTCGACGAACGATCGGGCCGCATCCGAGCGATCGCGCTCCTCGAACTCGCTCAGTCGGGATTCGGCAGCCTTCAAACGGTCGCTCAGCGACATCGCAGCGTCGACGACCCTAGTTGGCTGCGTCTTGAACACGTGCGCCACATCGTGGAGTTGGGACCGCAGACCAGCGAGATACGCGTATCCAGCCGAGCCTGTGAACGCTTCGACCCTGCGGATATTGCTTCCGACAGAACCCTCACTCACGAGTACAAGCGGTCCGATCTGGCCGGTTGAAGGTACGTGTGTGCCACCGCAGAATTCGGTGGAGAAATCTCCGGCGCGGACCACGCGAACACGTTCGCCGTACTTGTCTCCGAAGAAGGCAAGCGCACCCATTTGCTCTGCCTCGTCCTTCGATGTCTCGACGGTTGTGACCGCCGCATTCTCGATGATTCGCTCATTTGTCATCTTCTCGATGTGATGCAGCGTCTCCGTGTCCACACCGGCGAAATGCGAGAAGTCGAAACGCAGCCGATCGGGAGCAACGAGAGAGCCCGCCTGATGAACGTGATCACCGAGGACGTCGCGTAGAGCCCAGTGCAATAGGTGAGTGCCCGTGTGATTCTTACGCGTTCGCTCTCTCCGCAGCCGATCGATTGCTGTGGCCGCGTCCTGGCCGTGCTGGACATAGCCTCTGGTCACTTTGCCGCGATGCCCATGTACACCTGGGAGTGCCAGGTGCGTATCCGTGACCTTGACGATCCCCGTCTCGGTCGTGATCGATCCTGTGTCGCCGACTTGTCCTCCCGATTCTGCGTAGAACGGTGTCACATCGAGAACAAGCTCAATTTCCGAGCCTTCCTCGGCGCGCTCAGCTGCCTCGCCGTCGCAGAGGAGTGCGAGGATCTTTCCCTGTCCGTCGAAGCCGGTGTAGCCGACGAACTCGGTCTGGTCGACACCACGAAGTAACTGGCGATACGCCTCAGCAGCATCACCGCTGCTGCCACCCTTGAACGCAGCGCGCGCGCGATCTCTTTGTGCAGCCATTGCTGTGTCGAATCCGAGCCGGTCGACGCCTACGCCACGCTCCGCTGCGATCTCCTCCGTAAGTTCGATGGGGAACCCGAAGGTGTCGTGCAGCTTGAATGCCGCATCGCCCGGCACCGGTTCACCCGAGGGCAGGTCCGCTAGCGCGACCTCGAGCATCTGCTCACCGGACGCCAACGTCCTAGCGAATGCAAACTCTTCACGCTCTGCGAGTTCCTTGATGAAGTCCTGCTTGTCCGCGATCGCGGGGTAGGCATCAGCCATCTCAGCGACTGTCGCGTCAACGAGGGGTCCCATAATCTGCTGTCGTGCACCGAGCATGTGGGCGTGACGGACGGCGCGGCGCAACAGCCTCCGCAGAATGTAGCCGCGACCCTGGTTGGACGGCACGACACCATCGGCAATCAGGAAGGTGACCGCACGCGAGTGGTCTGCGAGGATCCGCAACGAGATATCGCTCTTGTCGCCAGCACCGTAGGAAACACCTGTCCTGGCCTCTCCAACAGCCATGATTGCACGTATCGTGTCCGTGTCGAACGCTGAGTCGACACCCTGGAGAAGCACAGCCATGCGCTCAAGGCCCATGCCCGTATCGATCGACTTGGCTGGCAGATCTCCCACGACGTGGTAGGGCTCGTCCTGGACGTACTGCATAAACACGAGATTCCAGAATTCCATGAATCGCTCTTCGTCGACCACGGGACCGCCGTCGGGGCCGAACCGGGGTCCTTTGTCGTAAAAGATCTCAGATGACGGGCCCGCGGGACCGGCGACACCCATCTGCCAAAAGTTGTCCCTGTCGCGGCGCTGCAAACGCTTCGGCTCGACGCCTACGACGTCGAGCCAGATCTCCGCAGCTTCATCATCGGACTCGTGTACGGTGAACCACAGTCGTTCAGGATCCAGTTCGAAGTGCTCCGTTATCAACTCGTAGGCAAGCGGGATCGCAGTTTCCTTGAAATAGTCTCCGAACGAGAAGTTGCCGAGCATTTCGAAAAACGACAAGTGACGCGCTGTTGTTCCGAGGATCTCAATGTCCTCGGTTCGGATGCACTTCTGGCTGGAGGTGACCCTGAGATGAGGGGGCGTCTCCTCACCGAGCAAGAACGGCTTGAACGGCACCATTCCCGCCACGTTCAGCAACAGCGTTGGATCGATAGGGATTAGGGACGCTGAGGGCACCACGGCGTGGTCCTTCGCAGCGAAAAAGTCGAGATAGGTTCTTCGAATCTCGTTGGTGCGCATCGTGAGGCGAGGTTAGCGAATCGGGAACATCAGTCCCCCGTATGTTCGGCAGGTCGAAGCTCCCGGCATTCCTTGGTCTTGTAGGTGCCTAGGGCTGGGACCTTTCTGAGGCGTCTGGGGACACTCTGATCGACGAACGTTGCAGGCGTCGGCCCGCAAACTCGATGATGTCAGCTCCGAGGCTCGCGCTGACTCTTGCGACCCCTTCTGCGTCAAGGCGCTCCTTCATCGATCGCGCCTTGGCCACCACGACGATCGTTCCGCTGAGCGTTGCTGCTGAGCCGTAGATAAACCAACGAATGCGTGTGAACATGGGGACAGGCTACATCATGTACCGTGAGCGTCGCCGGTCGTTTGGCGACCTTTCTTGCCGAGAATCGCGTCGATCTCCTCGAGGCGGTCCACCAGACGCGACTCGTCTCCATGCTGCTTTGGTCGGTACAGCACGAGGTCTTGGTTCCCATCTGGAAGGTAGGTCTGGGGCACGACAGCGCGTTCGTCGTCATGCGGATACAGATAGCCGAGACCGTATCCGAACGACTGGTCGCCAGCGGTAGCTCCTGATCGCAGATGCACAGGC
The DNA here is from genome assembly GCA_964460075.1 of uncultured Acidimicrobiaceae bacterium. GTDB lineage: Bacteria > Actinomycetota > Acidimicrobiia > Spongiisociales > UBA5794 > JAMBLL01. The sequence goes on along the minus strand of CAYWPC010000001.1, from coordinate 35,309 downwards.
ACCTCTGTGTGGGGGCCACCTCGGGCAGCCTCTCGTGCCGCAGCGAGCGCTTCTTTGACGGAGTTTGACTTGGGAGCAAGACTCAGTGCGAGCACTGCATGAGTGAGGTTGTACGCAGCTTCTGGCAGCCCGACGATTTCGAGCGCTTTGAACGCAGCCACGGCTATACCGAGTGCGTTCGCGTCGGCGAGGCCCACGTCCTCTGAGGCAAACACAACCATTCGACGGACGATCAGTCGTGGGTCTTCGCCTGCTTCCAACATCGTGTGAAGCCAGTACAGAGCCGCGTCAGGGTCGCTCCCTCTCATGGACTTGATGAAGGCTGAGAGCACATCGTAGTGACGGTCTCCATGACGGTCGTATCGGATGATTCGCTGTTGCAGCGCCTCCTCCAGAATCGACACATCGACGGTGTCCGTCGACCGGCCCCGCGCGATCGTCACCGCGACCTCGAGCGTGTTGAGAGCGAGCCGGGCGTCTCCACCCGTTCTGTCCGCCAAGGCAAGAACCGCCCCTTCCTCGACGTGCACATCGCCGATGCCCCGCATAGCGTCGTCGATCGCGGCCTGGAGGACGTTGGAGATCTCCATGCTGGTCAACGGCTCGGTCCGAAACACCGTCGCTCTCGAGATCAAAGGTGAGTTCACTTCGAAGAATGGGTTTTCCGTGGTCGCTCCGATCAGAATCACTGTGCCGTCTTCGACCCCTGGGAGGAGCGCATCCTGCTGTGCCTTGTTGAAGCGATGGATCTCGTCGAGGAAGAGGACCGTTCGCCCCCTCCCCTCTCCAAGACGCTGTTCCGCGCGAGCGAGGATCTCTCTGACCTCCTTGACACCTGCGGACGTTGCAGACAGCTGTTCGAAACTTCCCCCGACCACTGTGTTGACCAGGCGGGCGAGGGTCGTCTTACCAGTCCCTGGAGGGCCCCACAGGATCATCGATGAGAGCTTCCCCGTTTCAATCATGGAGCGAAACGCTGCACCATCCTTCAGAAGGTGGCGCTGCCCAATGACCTCGTCGACGGTGCGCGGCCTCATCCTCGCAGCCAACGGCGCATGGGAACGCTTGAGTTCTTCTCCGGCGTCGGAGAAGAGATTCGCCGTATCCATCATCCAGCCGGTTCGTGCTCAGCCTCGGCCCATGCCTCGAGAATGCTCGCTCGAACTTCGATGCCGATCTCTTCGAGTTGACTGTCCTCGACACGACTTGGCGAGCCCGTCAGCGGATCGGCACCCGTCTGTGTCTTCGGGAAAGGGATGATTTCACGGATGTTTGGCTCGTTTCGGAGAATGCTGACAAAACGGTCGATGCCGATAGCGAATCCGGCGTGTGGGGGCGTGCCGTAGCGCAAGGCTTCGAGGAACCATCCGAATCGTGCCGCAGCTTCATGCTCGGAAATCCCCATGACCTCAAACACCTTGGCCTGTGTCTCAGGATCGTGAATTCTCACACTTCCCGAGCCCAGTTCCGTGCCATTGAGCACAAGGTCGTACGACTGCGAAATCGCCGTTCGCGGCGTATCGACCATTGCCTCCAAGTCAGCCGGCGCAGTGAACGGATGATGGGCAGGGGAAAGATTCCCTTCATCGTCAACGTCGAATACGGGGAAGTCCACAACGAAGACAAACGCGAGTTCCTCGCTCCCCTGTGGCTTGCCGTGGTCGAGACGGAGCTGGCCGAGCACGTGCCGAACAACTCGTAGCCCACCTGCCACGAGTAGGAGCGTGTCGCCCGGCTTGGCCGAGCAGTGAGATGTGATCGCAGAAAGCTCGGTATCTGACAGGAACTTCGCAATGGGAGACCGAAGCTGCCCGTCATCCTCGACAACCATCCACACGAGGCCCTTCGCTCCGAGTTCTTGCGCTCGAGCTACCTGTGCATCGAGGCCGGACCGTGCGAGACCAACCGGACCGGCATTGATCGCCTGTACGGATCCGCCGTCGTTGAGTATCCCGGCGAATGCCTTGAATTCTGTGGCCTCGAAGACAGCGGACAAGTCGATGAGCTCCATGCCGAAGCGGATATCGGGTTTGTCGGTCCCGTAGCGGGCCATCGCCTCGGCGTGGGTCAACCGCGGGATTGGCGTCTTCGTGTCGACGTCGCACAATTCGTCGACGACACGGACAGCCACCTTCTCCAGCACATCGAGAACACCCTCCTGCCCCCAGAAGGAACCTTCGAAGTCCAGCTGCGTGAACTCGATCTGCCTGTCTGCCCTGAAATCCTCGTCTCGGTAGCATTTTGCAACCTGGTAGTACCGCTCAATGCCGCCGACCATGAGGAGTTGCTTGAACAATTGTGGCGATTGAGGGAGAGCGTAAAAGTTCCCACGTCGAAGTCGAGATGGAACGAGCATGTCACGAGCTCCCTCAGGCGTCGACACGATCAATGTCGGAGTCTCCACTTCGAGAAAGCCCTCGTCATCCATCACAGACCGCATCACACGGATCGCTGTGGATCGGGCTCGAAGGTTGCTCGCGACGCGGGCACGTCGCATGTCTAGGTAGCGATATTGGAGTCGAAGCGCCTCGTCGACATCGATGCGGTCATCGAGTTGAAACGGCAGAACATCCGCAGTGCTCAGGACCGTCAGCTGCGATGCGACAACCTCAACGACCCCCGTGGGAAGGTCATCATTGACCGTTCCTTCCGGCCTGCGCCGCACAGTGCCAACGACTTGTACGCAGTACTCAAGGCGAAGGCCATGCACGACCTCCTCGGAAGCGGCAGCGTCTTCGGGGTTCAACACAACTTGGACGATGCCAGACGCGTCGCGAAGATCGACGAAAATCACACCTCCGTGGTCACGTCGCCTGCTCACCCAACCGCCAAGGGTCACAGCGGTCCCAACGTGTTCGGGACGAATATCTCCAGCTCCGATCGATTTCATCAAGCCCCTAGCCATCCTGGGATCTCCTTCACTGTGATCTCTTTTTGGTCGCCGGTGTCAAGATCTCGGACCGTAACGCGACCGTGTGACCATTCGTCTCCCACGACAACGGCGGTGGCTGCATCGCGCCGATCCGCCTCTCTGAACTGCGCCTTTACGGATCGCACCGCATCCGGCAGGTCGATCCGAAGGCCGGCACGCCGGAGGTCCGATACGAGACGAACTGCGTCACCTCTCCGTTGCTCATCGATCACGATGACGAATGCGTCGAGTGCCGACGTCCGCCGCTGGGCGGTCGAGGCTAAGAGGATTCTATCGACACCCATTGCCAGGCCGACTGCCGGCGTCGGCTTGCCACCGAGTACTTCGAATAGTCCGTCGTACCGACCGCCGCCCCCGACACTTGATTGCGCGGCATCATACGTCTCAGGTATGTACTCCCACACCGTACGGTTGTAGTAGTCGAGCCCACGCACGAGCGTGCTGTCGATCGTATACGGGATCCCTAACGCTTTGAGGCCGTCACGCACGGCCTCAAAGTGAGCGGACGCCGCTTCCCCAAGGAAGTCGTATGGCTTCGGAGCGTCGGCGACCACAGCTGCATCTGCCTTCGAATCGAGGACGCGCATTGGATTCGTGTGGATACGCGCCTGTGCGTCCTCGGAGAGATCATCGACTCGCCTTGATAGGAATGATTTGATCTCTTCGCGGTAGCGGACGCGATCGTCTGGATCCCCTATCGAGTTGATGTGCACAGCAACATCCGGCACTTCCATCCTCTCCAAATATCGGTACCCGAACTCGATTACTTCAACGTCCGTCCACGGTTCACGAGACCCGAGATACTCGACGCCACCTTGATAGAACTGGCGATAGCGGCCCTTCTGCGGTCGCTCATATCGAAACATGGGACCCCAATAGGACGCCTTCAGCCGACCCTGTAGCCCACCGGCCTGGATCGCCGCCCGTACGACCGACGCCGTGGCCTCAGGGCGGAGCGTCACCGAACGACCTCCCTTGTCCGTAAAGGTGTACATCTGCTTCTCCACAACCTCGGTATCTCCACCAACACCCCTGGCGAACACTTCGGTGTCTTCGAAGATCGGGGTCAAAGCCAGCCCGTATCCGAACTGTTCCGCCAGATCTTCGAAGACCCTGTGCGCTTCCCGCCAGGTTCGCGAATCTGGTGGTAGAACGTCGATCGTTCCTTTGGGTGCTCGAAACGTACTCACAACAACTCCTGGAGAAAGGGGTTGAGCTTGCGCTCGGCGGCAAGCGTAGTCATAGCTCCGTGACCTGGGAGTACCCGAGTCTCGCCGGGCAGGGGCAATATCTTGGTGACCATAGACACCATCAAGGTTTCGTAGGAGCCGCCAGGAAGGTCCGTTCGCCCGATCGAGCCTTGGAACAGGTGGTCGCCTGAAAACAGAACAGCTTCGTCTTCCAGGTAGAAGCAGCAGTGTCCTGGGGTGTGTCCTGGTGTGTGCAGGACATCGAACTTCACGTTCGCAACCTCGAGCCGTTCGCCGTCTGCAAGGTCCGTGAAGGTTGTGTGTACAACCTCGCTGTCGCCTATATCGAGAGATGTTCCGAGCAGTGCCCGCACCTGCTCGCCTGGGTGTCTTGCCATGTCCAGGTCGTCTGGGTGCAGGAAAGCTGTCACGGATGGCGCAGCGAGACCATCGATGCCCCCAACATGATCGATGTGGCCGTGCGTGATGAGTGCGGCGACGGGAGTGAGATCGTAGGCCGCAAGCAGACGTCCAACACCGTCGGAATCGGGAGGTGCATCGACGACCACTGCAGGACCGCCACGACCTGTCGCAACGACATACGTGTTGGTTTGGAAATACCAAAGCGGGGCGAACTCGATGAGCAATGTCATGTCACAGTACGAGCCTGTAGGCGTCGTACACCCCCTCGATCGCCCGCATCCCTGTCAGCAGTTGCTCGAGTGACTCCCTATCCGATAGTTCGATTTCGTACCGAAGGAGCGCGATGCGATCGCGCCCGGTCACGGACGACGAGGCATGAATGTTGGCACCGAAGTCGGAGAGCGCCGCGGTCACGTCGCGCAGGAGCTTGGTGCGGTCGAGCGCCTCGACCTGAATCCACACGAAGAACGTTCCGGTCTGTTTAGCGGCCCACGCGACATCTACCAATCTCTCCGCTTGGAGTGCTAGAGCTCCGATGTTGGCGCAATCTGCCCTGTGAACAGAGACCCCACGCCCGATGGTCACGAACCCGATGATGTCGTCACCAGGCACGGCGCCACAGCATTTCGCCATCCGCACCAACATGTCTTCGAGACCCTCGACCACAACGTCTCCCGACGTTCGTGGACGGCGCTTGTGCGGTGTTGGGAGACGTTCCGCGACGACGGCCTCCGCTGAGTCCTCTGGCTTGAGGCGTCTCGCAAGGCGCTGAGACACGGTCTGAGGACTCGTCCTGTTCTCTCCAACCGATACGTAGAGGCCGTCAAGATCAGCGAACCCAAAGTCTGACGCCACATGTTTGAGCTCACTCTCTGTCCCCGCGAACGGTACGCCGTCTCGACGCATCGCCCGATGTATCGCATCTCTCCCTTCGGCCAGTGCGCTGTCCCTGCGCTCCCTCGAAAACCAGCCTTTGATCTTTGACGCTGCACGCGACGACTTGACGAAGTCAAGCCAATCCCTGCTCGGATGAGCGTCTTGAGCCTTCGACGTGATGATTTCGACGATGTCCCCACTCTCAAGCTCCGTCGACAGGGGAACCATCCGACCGTTGACCTTTGCCCCCGAACATCGGTGGCCTACATCGGTGTGGACGCGGTACGCGAAGTCCACAGGGGTTGCGCCTTTCGGAAGAGTCTTGACGTCACCTCTCGGTGTGAGCGCGAAGACCTCATCTTGATAGAGGTCGAGTTTCAGATTGTCGAGGAATTCGCTCGGGTCCTCTGCATCCTCCTGGAGTTCCTGGATCTCTTGGAGTGCAGGAAGTTCGCCGTCGATCGCTTCGTCTTCCTTGTACCGCCAGTGCGCTGCAATGCCTGCCTCTGCGCGCTCGTGCATGTCATGCGTACGAATCTGCACCTCGAGCGCCTTTCCATCTGGCCCGACGACGGTCGTGTGGAGCGATTGATAGAAATTGAACTTCGGCATAGCGATGTAGTCCTTGAACCGACCCTGGATCGGTGGCCACATCGTGTGAACGAGGCCGAGTGAGGCGTAACAATCCTTGATGTCCTCGACGATGATTCGGATACCTATAAGGTCGTGGATGTCCTCGAATGCCAATCCAGACGCCACCATCTTGCGATATATGGAATACAAGTGCTTCGGTCTGCCCGTGATGTCTGCGCTGATGGAGGCGTTGGAGAGTGTTGTGGATACGTCCTCGATGACATGCTCCAGATAGGATTCACGTTCAGGAGATCGTCTGGCTACTGCTTCGGAGATTTCGGCCTTCGGTCCGGGGTAGAGAACCCCGAAGCAGGTTTCCTCCATCTCGTGTTTGATCTCCTGCATTCCGAGGCGGTGCGCGAGCGGTGCGTACACGTCCAGTGTTTCCGAGGCGACCCTTCGCTGCTTGTCCGGCGGCAGAGGTGCCAGGGTGCGGATGTTGTGTGTCCGGTCAGCGAGCTTGATCACGAGGACTCGAATGTCCTTCGCCATAGCAACCGCCATCTTCCTGATGGTCGCAGCCTGAGCGAGTTCTCTGCTTGAGAACTTGATCCGATCTAGCTTCGTGACACCGTCGATAAGAAGAGCCACCTCCGAGCCGAATTGGCGACTGACACCTTCGAGGGTGAGATCTGTGTCCTCGATTGTGTCGTGCATCAGGGCAGCGGCCAGGGATGCTTCATCGAGCCCGTAATCAGCAAGGATCTCGGCGACGGCAAGCGGGTGGACGATGTAGGGATCTCCTGTGGCGCGCTTCTGCCCTGCGTGCTGCTTTTGTGCGACCTCGTATGCCGCCTCGACGAGCTCAATGCCTCCACTCGGGTGCGAGTGTTTGTACGACGCGACGACATCTTCGAACATCTGCTCAGGCGACCGGCCCTGCACGGCAGGATCAACGAAGTCTGCGACCTGGAGTGACTCGCTGCCTGATCCTGGTGTCATCAACCGAGTTTACCGACGTTTTCGCCTCTGCTTGGGAGGTCGAGCTACCACCGTCTTGGTGTCGACTACGGATACGGCTTTGGGTTCCGCTGACGTAGATTCGTCCTTCGATGTCGTACCTGAGCGCTTGGTCGCCCTGCGCTCTCGCCGCTCCCATTCGGGCTCTTTGGACTTCCACTGCGCAAGTACCGGTGCCGCGACGAATATCGACGAGTACGTTCCCACGGCAATCCCGACGAACAGAGCGAGAGCGAACTCCTTGAGCGTTTCGGCCCCGATTGCCAGGAAACCGACGAAGAGCAGTGATCCGACTGGAAGCAGCGACGTCAGTGAGGTGTTGATCGACCGCATCAGAACCTGATTCATGGACACGTTGACGATGCTTCGATAGGTCGTACGCGTATCCTGATCGTGAATGTTCTCATTCACCTTCTCGAACACGACGACGGTGTCGTACAGCGAATACCCCAAAATCGTCAACACGGCGATGATCGTCGCCGGTGTCACGACGAATCCAATGAGTGCGTACAGTCCTCCCGCGATCATGAGGTCGTGGAAGAGCGCCGTAAGGGCCGCCACCGCCATCTTCCATTCGAAGCGCCACGTTATGAACAACGCGACCACGATCAGGAACACGATGAGCGCCTCGACGGCTTTCCTGGTGACCTCAGCACCGAAGGTCGGACCGACCGCCGAAACGTTCAGGTCATTGACGGTCGCTCCAGCCTCTTGTGCAACGGATGAGGCAAGCACGTCTTGCTCGTCGGCGCTGAGTGCCTCGGTCTGAACATGCACAAAGCCATCACCGGTTATCTGCACGCGCGCATCGGCATAACCAACGGAGCGCAAATCCGACCGGAACTGTTCGACGGTTGCACCAGCTCGGTTCTCGACGGTGATGATCACGCCACCCGTGAAGTCGATGCTGAGGTTGAACGGCTTCACCAGCATCATCACAACGGAGCCGAGAACGAAGATGAGTGACACCATGAGCGTCTTCTTCGAGATGGCGACGAAATCGAACGAGGTCTCGCCACGATAGATCCGAGTGATCGCGCTCACGATGCCACCTCCACAGGTTCCCGAACTTCTGTCAGATCACCTTTGCCCATCGCACCGCGGATGGAAAACACGCCACCATCCCCGAGTGGTCCTCTGCCCATGAGGTAGGCCAGAGGGCGTGTGTAGAAGTAGGCGACGACGACGTCCACGACCGTTGCGATCCCGAGCGTAAGGGCGAAGCCCTTCACCTGCCCGATCGCGAGGATGAACAGCAGAATCGCACCAAGGAACGTCACCGTGTCCCCAGTGAGAATCGTGCGGAATGCACCATCGAACGCGTGGGTTATCGCGGGGCGCAATGCCCTGCCGTGTCGGAACTCCTCCTTTATTCGCTCGAAGTACACGATGTAGGAGTCCGAGGTGATCCCGACCGACACAATTACCCCGGTCACACCTGCCAACGTCAGGGTCGTGCCCTGTGTTTGGCCAAGAAGAATGATCGTTCCTATGAGGAATGACCCGAAGACGGATAGCCCGATGATCGAGATGATCCCGAGCGACCGGTAATACACGAGCATGTAGCCGGCAACGAGAAGGAGACCGAACAGGCCAGCCAGGAGGCCGGCCTTGAGGGAATCGGCACCCAGGGATGCCGAGATCGATTCGACGCGTTCACGCTCAAACGTCGTCGGAAGTGCGCCATACCGCAGAATGGCCGCGAGGTCTTCAGCTTGTTGTTGTGCGTCCTCGCCGCCACCGACCGTGATTACGACAGAGCTCGGATCGAGTCCCTGGCCTGCGAGTACCTCTGCGGCTACCGCAGGGGCTGAGAACACGACACCGTCCACGACGATCGCGAGCTGACGCTGCGGGCTCCCAGGGGGAAAGATTGCGAGATATCCGGTTGACTCGCGGAACTTCTCGCCTCCGGAGGGCGTGAAGCTCGGCACGACAACCCATTGGCCGTTGAACCGTGCCGTGGCATCAGTGATGTCGGCTCCGGTTGGGAATTCCACCGTCCCGTTTCCCGTGGCGGTAACGATCCCGTCCACGTCGTACACCTGTCGCTCGTCCTGGCTTGGCAGATACGAACGCTTGGTCACATCATCGACGGCGGTCAGCCCGGTCACAGGATCAAGCCCGTCTGGGTGATCGCCCTCTGGTGCGGTCAGAGCGGGCGATTGGATGTACTCGCCGAGAACCGCACGGAAGGACAACTCACCGGTCGTACCGACGGCCTGAAGCGCCCGCTCCCTGTCATCGACCCCCGGCAATTGCACCACGATCGCACGGTCGCCAACCACGGCGACCTCTGGCTCCTGGACGCCTCCGAGATTCTCGATTCTTCGCCGCATGATGTCTGCTGCGGTGACGAGCGTCGCCTGATCGGTTCCTTCGGGTGCGACGAGCGTCACAGCGAAACCACCCTGGAGGTCAAGACCGAGTTTGGGCGCCCACCCCGCGGCCAGCATCACAGCGACCGAGCCCCAGGCTATGACGACGGTCACAATCAGGGTAATCCATGCCTTTTTCCTGCTCATTCGTCGTCCTCGTTGAGGCGCTCGGCGATGGCACGTTTCACGATCCGCATCGTGTTGCCTCCGAGGTCGAGAGTGAACGTATCGTCTTCCTCGTCGATGATCCGTCCCAGAATGCCGCCAATCGTGCGGACCTCGTCGCCAACGCTGATATCCGAGCGCATCTGCTCCATCTTCCTCTGCTTGCGACGCTGCGGGAGGATCAAGAGAACGTAGAACAGTCCCCCGAGGATAATGAGTGGGAACAGGAAGGCCACAGCCGAGCTACCGCCCGTCTCTGCCTGAGCAATCAAGGGAACTGCGACGATGGCTGGTGCGGTCAAGGGTCTCGCCTCCGAGGGGTTCTGTCTTTGGTCGTAGAACGCTGAAATCCTAGTGGATGGGGATACCAACCCTCTGCTACCTCCTGGCGATGACGTCCTCATGGAAGGCATGGAAGCTTCCTGAAGCGATGTGACCTCTGATGTCCGCCATAAGTCGGTACGTGTACGCGAGGTTGTGGAGCGTGAGCAACCGTCCGGCTGTCGGTTCGTTCGTCTTGTGGAGGTGGTGTATGTATGCCCTGCTGTATCGCCTGCAGGCAACACATGAGCAACTCTCCTCGATCGGTCGGCCGTCGGTTGCCCACTCCGAGCGCTTGATGGAGATGTCACCTTCACGCGCGAGAGCCTTGCCGTGTCGCGCGAGGCGTGTCGGCAGTACACAATCGAAGAGATCGATCCCGCGGGTGACCGACTCAAGGAGGCCTTCCGTATCTCCGAGGCCCATCACGTAGCGCACAGCAGAATCTGGCAATTCAGGGAGCGTCGCTTCAATCGCGACGGCACGTTCGGTGGCACTTTCCCCGACAGCTAGCCCTCCGATTCCGAAGCCTGGGAACCCGATGTCGGCGGTCTCTCTTGCGGAGATGTGCCGAAGCCTCGGATCGACACCGCCTTGGATGATGCCAAACAGCGCACGGTCGGTTCGTGTCTTCGCCGACTTCGATCGTTCGGCCCACCGCAACGTCTGGTGCATGGCACGTGCAACAGCCTCCCTGGGCGCAGGAAGCGTTACCGGGACGTCAAGCACCATTGCAATGTCGGCCCCCAACGATTCTTGAACCGCAACGGACCTTTCTGGGGAAAGTTCGACACGCGAACCGTCATAGGTCGAAGAAAAGACGAGGGTCTCTTCGGAGATCTTCGGATGAAGCGACAGCACCTGATAGCCGCCCGAATCCGTCAGGATCGGCTTGTCCCAGGCCATGAACTTGTGGAGCCCCCCGAGTTCCTCTATGAGCTCTCCACCTGGACGAAGCATGAGGTGGTAGGTATTCGAGAGAACGATTTGTGCCCCGAGCCTGTCCAAGTCCTCGGTGTCGATCGTCTTTACCGACGCCCTCGTGCCAACGGCCATGAAATTGGGGGTGGCGACCGTACCGTGAGGGGTCGTGAGAACTCCTGTCCTGGCCGACCCATCGCTGGCGGTCGCAGCGAACGACACAGGGTTCGTCATCGATTCACTTCGATATACATTGCGTCCCCAAAGGAGAGAAACCGATAGTTCCTGTCGACGGCACACGTGTACGCCTGCTTCCATGTATCGCCGATCAGAGCAGCAATCAGTACGAGGAGTGTCGTACGCGGGGCGTGAAAATTCGTGAGCAAGCCGTCGATAACCTTGGGAGCATATCCGGGCACGATGAACAGATCCGTCGGCCCATCGTACGTTGTGATCAACCCGTTGCCGACCGCGGCGCTCTCGAGCGCCCGCACAACCGTCGTCCCGACGGCGATGACGCGTCCATCGCGCCTCCTCGTCGACGCAACAGCTTCAACTGCCGCTCTCGGGACGACTATTCGCTCGCTGTGGATTCGATGATCCACCACCCTGCCATCAGCCATCGGCCTGAACGTGTCGAGCCCGACTTCCAGTTCAATCGAGGCTATCTCGATATCCCGCTCGCAGAGCGCGTCAACAACGACGTCCGTGAAGTGGAGACCGGCTGTCGGAGCTGCCGACGAACCAAGGGTCTGGGCGAAGATCGTCTGATAACGCCCTGCGTCCTTGAGCGTGCCTTTGAAGTATGGCGGAAGTGGGACATCGCCCGCCTCTTCGATAGCGTCCTCGAGGTCCTGAGGGGCGGAGAGCGCAACAGTCGCGACACCGAGGTCTGGGTTCGTCAGCAACGTCACAAGGACGCCGCCGCATTCGACCTGCGCACCGGATCTCAGCTTGTTGGCAGGGCGTACCAGTGCTCTCCACCGCTCACCGTCGACGCGTTGGGTGAGGAGGATCTCTGTCTTTCCCCCGCTGGGCTTCCGTCGGCCCACGAGCCGAGCAGATCTGACCTTCGTCCTGTTCACCATGACGAGGTCACCTGCTCGGAGCATGTTTGGAAAGTCCGTGAACGTACGGTCCACAAGTCCCTTGACCTCTAGCAGTCGAGCGTCGTGACGGGGCTCTATGGCGGATTGCGCTATCGAGGAGGCAGGGAGATCATAGTGGAACTCGTCTGTGTGCATTACAACAGGGTACGGTCAGAGCAGCGTGTCCTGGCCTTGCTCACGACGTGGTTCAATCCCGAGATGAACGTAGGCCCGCTCCGTTGCGATCCTTCCCCTCGGCGTGCGCTGGAGGAACCCTTCGATGATGAGGTACGGCTCATAGGCATCCTCGACGGTCTCTGGATCCTCGCCCACGGCGATCGACAGCGTCGAGAGGCCTACGGGGCCGCCGCCGAACTTACCGATCACTGCATGAAGTATTGAGCGGTCGACCTTGTCGAGGCCTGCCCGGTCAACCTCGAACACCTCAAGCGCCGCATCGGCGGTAGCCCTATCAGCGGTTCCGTCTCCTCGAACGGACGCATAGTCGCGCACACGCCGGAGCAATCTGTTTGCGATCCTCGGTGTGCCGCGTGATCGCCGCGCGATCGCGTGACATCCGTCGTCTGTCGCAGCGGTCTCTAGAAGTGTCGCCGACCTGCGAACGATCGCTGCGAGGTCGTCGGTTCCGTAGTAGTCGAGCCTCGCCACGTATCCGAACCGATCCCTCAGTGGTGGGGCGACGCGACCGACGCGTGTTGTCGCGCCGACCAAGGTGAAACTTGGGAGATCAATCTTGATCGACCGAGCCGCGGGTCCCTTCCCAACCACGATGTCGAGCTGCCCATCCTCCATGGCGGGATACAGCACCTCTTCGACTTGTCGTGGGAGGCGGTGGATCTCGTCGATGAACAAGACGTCGCCTGGTTCCAGGTTTGTGATCACCGCAGCGAGATCACCTGGCCGCTCGAGCGCCGGACCGGACGTGGATCGAAACACCGCTCCCATCTCCGCTGCGACGATCGCAGCGAGGCTCGTCTTTCCGAGACCTGGTGGACCGGAGAACAACAAATGATCGACGGACTCCTTGCGGGCTGATGCTGCCTCTATCAGTATCGAGAGCCGCTCCTTGAGCGCCGCCTGGCCAACGAACTCCGAGAGCTTTCTGGGACGCAGGCTGATGTCAATCTCGACGTCCTCCGGCGTTTCCTCGGTGGCCAGAAGGCCCTCCTCCCTCATCAGGACTGGCCTCTACCGAGATGCTGAAGCGAACGTTTCAACATCTCGGAAAGTGGTAGATCGTGTGGCAGGTCAGCAAGCGTTCGCCTGATCTCGTCCGGCCCATACCCAAGCGTCGCGAGTGCATCGCGCACCTCGGCGATCGGACCCGTCGGGTTCCCGGCGTCGAGGATGACGTCCATCTTTGGGCGCAGGTCAACCATCAGCTTCTCTGCGCTGCGCTTCCCGATCCCAGGAACAGTGGTGAGGGCCGCGAGGTCGTCACTGATCACCGCCATACGTAGCTGATCCGGCGTCATTGTGGCGAGTATCGCGAGACCAACCTTTGGACCGATTCCTGAGACTCCCAAGAGCAGCGTGAAGAGCTCCCTATCCGCAGGCGTGTCGAAACCGAAGAGCGCAAGCTGGTCTTCTCGCACGTGAAGATGCGTGTGGAGCACAACCTCTTCCCCGTGACCAGGCAAGTCTGCAATGGTGCGCGGCGTCACCGAGACGACATAGCCGATGCCTTGTACGTCGAGCACAACGGAATCGGGGCCTCGATCTACCAGAACGCCGCGCAAACGACCGATCACGACACAACCTTCACAGGCATGTGGCGCGTGTGCTGAATGTGACACAGCGCGACACCGAGCGCATCAGCCACGTCGGCTGGACCTGCCACATTCTCCACGCCGAGCCGCATCGCTATGACTGCAGCGAGTTGCGTCTTGTCTGCCGAACCTGAGCCGGTCACGGCCAGCTTCATCTGCGATGGCGTGTACTCAGCGACAGCCACTCCCCGACAGGCAATAGCTGCCATCACGACACCTGATGCTCGAGCCACGGCCATTGCGGTGCCTCTGTTGCGGTTGACGAAGAGTTGCTCGATTGCCGCCGTATCGACCGGATGGTCATCAAGGACGTCCCAAATGTCCTTCTGAAGCTCTGCGAGGCGGTCGGCCGTGGAAGTGCCTGGATCGGTTCGGATCAAACCGGCCGCTACAGCTCGGGTATCTCCACGAAGCGCCTCGATGATTCCATAGCCGGTCCGCGTGAGACCCGGGTCGATACCAAGAACGAACATATGTTCGCATGATAGCCGACCGACGCAATCACGGGAAGGATCCCGTCGTTTGCCCGTTCGGCCATCTACTCCAGGGTTGCGAGCAACTCGTCTGGTATGTCGAAGTTCGCGAACACTGCCTGCACATCATCGAGATCTTCGAGAACGTCGATGAGTCGGAGAACCTTGAGAGCCGTGGCAGCATCCACACCAACAGACATCGAAGGAAGATACGTAACATCGGCAGAGTCGATCCGCACATCTGCGGCCTCCAACTCGCCACGAACTGCTTGGAGAGCGCCTGGGTCACTCACGATCTCCCACTGTTCGCCCTCGGGCGAGATGTCGTCCGCACCACCATCGAGGGCTGCCATCATCACGATTTCCTCGTCACCGGTCGCCAAGATGTACCCCTTCTGTTCGAAGAGATAGCCAACCGATCCTGGCTCGCCGAGGTTTCCGCCGTTCTTGGTGAACGCGGAGCGGATATCTGACGACGCACGATTTCGGTTATCGGTGAGTACCTGAACGTACAGCGCCACTCCCCCAGGCCCGTATCCCTCGTAAAACGCCTCGACGTAGTGAACACCGTCGACGTCACCAGAGCCACGAGCGATCGCTCGATCAATGTTGTCCCTTGGGACAGAGTTGTCCTTGGCTTTCTGCACGGCCGTTGCGAGCGTCGGGTTGGAGGCAACATCGCCCCCACCGTTGCGGGCTGATGATTCGATCGACTTGATCAACTTCGCAAAGAGCTTTCCGCGCTTAGCGTCCTGGCGTCCCTTGCGGTGCTTGATGTTGGCCCATTTGGAATGTCCAGACATACAACCTCCTCAACCGGCATCCAAGAAATCGACAAGTGCCCGGTGAAGACGAGTGTCACCTGTCAGCTCCGGGTGGAATGAACTCGCAAGGATACGGCCTTGCCGTACCAACACTGGATGCTCTTCGCCGCCGGGATCTGTGACAGATGCCAGCACTTCCACGCCGGAACCGACCTTCTCGATCCACGGTGCTCGTATGAACACGGCACGCATCGGCGAGTCGAGACCGAGCACATCAAGATCCGCCGCGAAAGAATCGATCTGTCTCCCGAACGCGTTTCGCTCCACGACGACGTCGAGTACTCCCAGTTGGGGTTGATGTCCCGATACGGTGGATGTGGCAAGGAAGATCATCCCTGCACAGGTACCGAAGGCGGGCATCCCCTTCGAGCAGCGTTCACGGATTGGGCCGATGAGCCCGTATCTGTCGGCAAGCTTGCCGATCGTTGTCGATTCGCCCCCAGGAATCACCAGCGCCTCGATGTCCTCGAGATCTTCTCTGGTGCGGACCTCTGACGCTTCGACGCTCATCGAGCGGAGCATCGCCACATGCTCTCGAAAGTCACCCTGCAGCGCGAGTACCCCGATGGTCATGAGCCTCGGAGCTGCATCTTGTCAGTGTCAGGAAGCGTGTCGACGTTGATGCCGACCATTGCCTCACCGAGGTTCTTGGACACTTTCGCGATCTTGGCCGCATCCTTGTAGAACGTCGTAGCTTCGACGATCGCTTCTGCTCGCTCCGCGGGATCTCCTGACTTGAAGATTCCAGAGCCTACGAAGACCCCGTCACATCCGAGCTGCATCATCAGGGCCGCGTCGGCTGGGGTCGCGATTCCGCCTGCTGCGAAATTCACGACAGGCAGGCAACCCGTGCTCGCAACTTCCCGTATCAGGTCGAAAGGTGCCCTGAGATCTCTCGCAGCGTTCATCAACTCGTCGGGTGTGAGCGTTGTCAGGTTTCGGATTTGGGTGTTCATCATCCGCATGTGTTTGACTGCCTCAACCACGTTCCCTGTACCTGGCTCACCTTTCGTCCGAATCATCGCAGCTCCCTCGCCGATCCTTCGAAGTGCCTCGCCGAGGTTTCTTGCTCCGCAGACGAACGGCACCGTGTAGGCGTGTTTGTCGATGTGGATGTCATCGACCGGAGAGAGCACCTCGGATTCGTCGATGTAATCAACGCCGAGTGATTCGAGAATCTGCGCTTCGACGAAGTGACCGATACGGGACTTCGCCATCACAGGTATCGACACTGCCGCGATGATCTCTTCAACCTTCGCTGGATCTGCCATCCTCGCAACGCCGCCGTGCGCACGGATGTCCGCTGGGACACGCTCAAGAGCCATGACTGCACATGCGCCGGCCGCTTCGGCGATCCTTGCTTGCTCGGCGTTGACGACATCCATGATGACGCCGCCCTTGAGCATCTCGGCCAGCCCGCGCTTGACCTGATCGGTGCCGTGCTCGGATGTTGCATCTGCCATAGTTCGCTTCCCTCGACGATATACCACGATTCTACATGGCCTCGGTGTGGGTTCAGGCCTGGTGGGCAGCGATCGCATCGGTGTACGCGCCCACGTAGTCCTCAGCGACGCCGAGGCCATCGAACCCTTGCACCCTGGCGCGTGCACGCAGGGAAGCTTCTCTGAGACGCCCAGGGTCGCCCAGCAGCGCGACTACCCGCAGGGCGAGCCCTTCGGGGTCGCCTGGTGCGACGATCTCCCCGCTGTCGCCAAGAACGTGAAGAAATGCCGGTATGCCCGAAGCGACTACAGCGCATCGAGATGCCATGCCCTCAGCAACGATGATCCCAAATGACTCCCCACCGAGGTTGGGTGCTACGAAAACTTCCGCGGCGCCTAATCCCGCGTACTTTTCAGTTTCTCCGACTCGACCGAGGAAAGTGACCCCCTCGATCGTGGTTGCTCGATCGGAGCCCAAGACGTGCAAGGTGGCTTCCGGATGAGCAGCCCGAATGATCGGCCACGCATCGAGGAGCACATCGAGGCCCTTGCGAGGGTCGTCCCTGCCCAAAAAGGCGACGCGGCCGCGGGTCTTCTCGGAGTTGCCATACGCTTCGACATCGATACCGTTCGGTATGACCCTGGGTTCGACGATCGTTGCAACGGCAGATCCAGCGATCGGGCTGACGGTCGTCACGACGTCGACGGTCGATAGGACTCGTTTCACGAGTGGCGATAACGCTGCGTACCCCCTTCTCGCCCACCGTGGAGGGTCCGCGTGGAACGTCCCTACCGTCGGAAGGTCGGCAATTCGCGCTGCTGCGAGCGAGACCGCCGGCATCAGTGGCTCGTGGATGTGCACCACGTCGCTGCCCTTGGCAGCTTCTCGTATTCGTGATCGGACACGCGGGTCGATCGAGATCGGTGTCGCCGCTGCATTGGCCTTGATCACGCTGGTCGCACCAAGGAGCACAGCACCGGGAGGCCCGTGTGTTCCGGGGCCGATGACCGTTGCGGTGTGACCCAACGATTCGAGCCATCCCGAGAGCCGTATCACTTGATCTTGTACGCCTCCTGGTACGCCAAGGTCATAAGGGCAGACGATGGACACGTTCATTGCTCTTCGCCACCTGTCATGTCCGAAGGCCAGTTGGGTTGGAAAAGGTGCCACTGCGATGGGGCTTCCCTGATCATCTCCTCAAGGATGCTCGTGAGCTTCTGCGCGCCCCTTGCCACGCGCTCGCTACGGTTTGCACCGTCGGGGAGGTCCACCTCGTCGTGAACCACGATTCGGTGGCCAGGACCCTCCTGGAGATACACAGCCACAGGGATCAGTGCTGAATCCGTCATGTCTGCTAGGGCAGCGGGACCTGCGGGTACCGTCGTGCGTTCACCGAAAAACTCGACCTCAATGCCTCTTCCTGTCACATCTCTATCGGCGAGCAGCGCTATCGCCCCCCCGCCCTTGAGCGTCCTCACGAGTTTCGAGCGTCGCCGCGGATCCGTAGTCAACACGATGTCTATGTGGAACTTGTCCCTGACGTTGACGAACCAGTTCGTGATGTGCTTGTTGGAGAGGTCCTCGGCCACAGCCAGGCTTGGCACACCGATCTCGGCTGCGACGATGCCGGCGATCTCCCAATTGCCCATGTGAGGCACGGCGAAGACGATGCCTCGACCTTCCCGTTTCGCCTTGTAGATTGGTTCGAAATTGACTCTCTCGACCCTGTGCGAGATCGTCTGTTTTCTCCTCGGTCTGAACCAGAACGTTTCTGCCCAATACCGCCCGTACGATCGATACATCCCCTCGACGGCCGTTTGGACGTCGGCATCTGAGGCGCCGGGGCCAAGGACGCGCCGCATATGTCGTGACAGAAGCGGGTTCCGGCTCGATCCTCGCCTGTACAGCATCGATCCGCCGCTTTCGCCGATCCAGCGGACGGCGGGCTCGGGGAGCAAACCGAACGCTGCAGCAACGATCCGGAACGGAATGTAGGTGAGCCAGGACTTCACGCGTCGAGCTGCTGCCAGGTCTTTCGGATGCGTTGCAGCACGGTGAAGCCGGTCAGAGCGACGAACACCCACAACAGAGGCTCCATCACTGGCACCCCTGCACCGACCAGGATCGTTCCGAGCAGGATGAGGATCATGCGTTCAGCTCTCCCCATCCAGCCACCCCTGCCGTCGAGGTCAGCTAACTCTGCCTTCGCGCGGACGTAGGGAACCAACAGCGAAACTGCAAGAGCAACGACGCAGAGCACGAGGAGCCGCGGTTCTGCTCTCAGATAGACCGCAAGCCCGACCCAGACGGCGATCTCACCGATCCTGTCTGACATCGTGTCGAGGAACGCTCCCCTGGCAGACGCGGCGTCGAGCCGGCGAGCGAGGGGGCCGTCGAGAGCGTCAAGAGCGACACCTGTGCCTGCAACGAGCCCCCCGACGAGGAGGTATCCCGTCGCCATGAGCGCCGCCCCGGCGATCGTTACCAAGAGTCCGACAATGGTGACGACGGCCGGCGTAAAGCCGATCTTCGCCAGTACTGCCGCTATCGGCTCGAGGAACGGGGCGATCCTCTTGCGTCCCTTTAGGTCCAGCACAAAGCTCTCCTTCGAGGCGCAAAGGTACCACAGACTGGGAGGGTTCACCTTTCCACTAGAATCAGACCGATCAGGGGCGCCTGGGCCATGGCCGTCCAAGTAGCGTCCCACCTCGCAGATGAAGGGTCAGATACGCATGACTGAACACAAGGCACGACTCGACCTCGGCGACGGGCCGGTGGAACTCGACGTATACGAGTCGACTGTTGGTCAACCAGGCTTCGACATCCGGAAGCTCCGCTCCTCGACCGGTTACGTGACCTTCGATCCCGGATTCGGCAACACGGCTACAGCCAAATCGTCCGTTACCTACATCGATGGCGCTGCAGGGGTGCTCTTGCACCGTGGGTATCGAATCGAAGACCTGGCGAATAACTGTACGTTCCTGGAAGTTGCCTACCTCCTCTTGTATGGCGCACTTCCGAATGCCGCGGAGCTCGCAGCCTGGACGGACCAGATCTCGACGCACACGCTCCTGAACGAGGAGATGCGGTCGTTCTTCGACGCCTTCCCGCGCAGGGCTCATCCAATGGCCGTTCTGTCGTCGGCGACGAACGCCATCTCGACGTTCTATGACGTGTACCGCAGGCCGATGCGCAAGGGCGAGATCGATGCAGGGGCGCGAACACTCATCGCAAAGCTCCCGACGATCGCTGCGTGGGCCTACAAGAAGTCGATCGGTGAGCCGTATGTGTATCCGCAGAACGATCTTGATTACGTCGAGAACTTCCTCCATATGATGTTTGCTCTCCCTGTCGAAGACACGAGAATCGACCCTGTCATCGTCAAGGCGCTCAACGTCCTCTTGATCCTTCATGCCGACCACGAGATGAACTGTTCCACTGCAACGGTACGCGGTGTCGGTTCGAGTAGGGCCAACCTGTTCACCGCAGTCGCCGCCGGCATGGGCGCGTTGTGGGGCCCACTCCACGGTGGAGCAAACCAGGCAGTGATCGAGATGCTCCAATCGATCCATGACGATCCCGACGCCACGATCGCATCGACGCTTGAGCGAGCCAAGGACAAAAACGACGAGTTTCGACTCATGGGCTTCGGGCACAGGGTGTACAGCAACTACGACCCAAGAGCACGAGTTCTTGCGTCGTTCGCTCAAGACGTGCTCGACCGAATGGATCGTTCCGATGCGTTGCTCGAGATAGCAAGAGAACTCGAAGCCGCCGCCCTGGCCGACGACTACTTCGTCGAGCGCAAGCTCTTCCCGAATGTCGACTTCTACTCAGGGATCATTTTCCGTGCACTCGGCTTCCCGCTCCGGATGTTCACCGTCTTGTTCGCGATCGGTAGGCTTCCTGGGTGGATCGCACATTGGATGGAGATGAATCTCGATCCCGATACTCGGATCATGCGTCCTCGCCAGCTCTACATCGGGGAGCCGGAGCGACCCTTCGTCGACCTCGCTGGCCGTTAGTCGTTCACGGGGCCAGAACAGCTTCCTCGAATACGCCTGTGACATCCCCGGTCAGACCGTCGATCGTGACGAGAGCCCTGCGATCCGGCGCCGGTCCGTCTGCGAATAGCAGCACCTGCCATACGGGTTTCGCCAACGGCCCTCGAAATCGGAGCGTCGCGGAGCCGTGCCCGAATGTGAAGGGCGCTGCCTCGCCAGCTAGGCGTATAGCTTCGAGGTCCCTTACCTGAAGTTTCCAACCGGTAGCGAACTGGTATGTCGCAATACCTGTGAGCGGCACCGAAGCGGTCAACCAAAGCATGCTGGTGCCCGACACCGCGGCGAACACACCGGCGATGGCAGCCATTGCGAGGTAGGCAGCACCGGCTCGCCTTCGCTTTGCCGTGTCGAGGTGCCTGTAGGGCACCAAGAGCTCCTCGGGTGGGTGCTCCTCTTCCACGTGTTCGCTCATTGCGTCTCAGCGTATATGTCGGACGTCGAGGGCGGTGTCACCCCGGCGCCGATGCCAGCGATCCCACAGGACGAGCATTGAAGGCAGCACGAGGACTGCAGCAGCCAGCGCAAGCAGGATGGTGTACGCCGTCACGAAACCGAACTGTCGGAACGGAATGGTGGTCGACGTAACAAGAATTCCAAATCCAAGAATTGTCGTGATCGCAGAGCCTGCGAGCGCACCGCCGGTGTGTATGAGCGTGTGCTCGATGGCTTCGTTCTCGTCATCCCACTCGATTCGCTCCTCAAGGTACCTGTGTGTGACATGGATCATGTACGGGATCCCTATACCGATGCCAAGCGCAGATATCGTTGCCGTGACTGGGCCGAAGGGAATGCCGAGCGCTGCCATTATCCCAAAGACCCAGATGACGACGATCGCTACGGGTACGGTCGTGATGACACCAAGCATCGGACGACGCGAGTCGTAGAGGAAGTTGATCACGAGGAGCAGGAGTGCTGCGCCCATGGTCAGTAGCAGCGACGACAGTTGCGAGTCCCGCAGGCTGTTGATGACGAGGTTGTTGATGATGAAGGTCGAGGTTGTCACCGATGACAGCCCCACTTCGTTGGTCGGCTCGAAGACACCGCTGAGACCCGCGGCCAGGTCGGCGGCTTGACCCTCTCCCGCGATCGTGTCGAAGTTGTACAGCGCCGCGTCGTAGGCCCCATCCGTCGAGGCGAGCACGCTCGCCATCTCGTCGGGGTACCGGGCAAAGGCCTCGTCGTACAGTCGTGACAGATCGGCGTTCGGAGGGAATATCCCTGGGGGTCCGAATCCCAAACTGACGGCTACGCCAAGGAGCTCCTGATCGAGCGTCTCTGACGCAGGGTCCAAGAGACGCAGCATCACTGACATGAGCGATGTACCTGTTGGGAAATCGCCTGAGGGCTTCGGTATGGACTTGACGAGCGGCGCCTCTGGTGATGGGACATTTGCTGCTGCGACATATGAGGCGACCATGGCATTCCACGCAGCGCCTGTCGCAACGTCACCACGGACCAGGACCGACGTTGTCTCAGGGAAGTCGAAGCGCGCATCCACGGTGACAGCCGTGTCACGCAGAGGCGAATTGGTAGGCACGAAGTCGAGGAACGAGAACTTCGTCGACAGCCCCGTCATGCCATAGGCACCGAGTGCTGTGAGGAGAAGTGCAACGATCACCGTCGCTGTGGCGTATTTCCGCGGAAGGATGGCTGTCTTGCCGATGAGCTTCGGAAGCGACCGAGACTCCCCCGCCTCAAGGTCGCTGGTGTCGAGGCGGTCGTTGCGTTCCGCCCTGCGGTCCAAAATCTCCCGCACCGCCGGTACGAAGGTGAGCATCAGCAAGAATGAGAACACAATTCCGACCGCAGCCAACTCACCGAATTCCGCCAGCGCCGGGATGTCGTTCGTGACGTTCGTGAGAAAGCCGACCGCCGTCGTGAGCGTCGCGAGCACGAGAGCAACACCAACGGTTCGAATCGCCATCGAAATCGATTCGTCAACACTCTTGCCAGCGTGGAGCTCTTGTCGGTACCGCATCGTCATGTGGATGGAGTAGTCGACGCCGAGGCCGATCAGGAGGATTGGCAAGATCTGCACCATCTGCGACATGTCTTCGAACCGAAGGAACCCGTACCCCATCATCCACTGGATGGCGATGCCGATCGTGAGAAATGTCACGATTGTGTCTGCAGTGGTACGGCGCAGCCGCTGTGAGCTGAAGGTCCACATCAAGAACGCAACGACGTAGAACGCAAGGGCGGAGAGCAGCACAGGGCCGAGTTCGAGATCCCCCCAAGATGCAGGGAAGAGACTCGGGAATATCTGGGCAAGACCAGGAATAACGGCGATCCCCGATCCGATAAGCATCAGCACAATGCCGAGTATGTATGTGGCCGTCTCCCTCGTGCCCTTCGGTCTCACAAGGAAAATCGCTGCGAGAACAAGAAGGATGATCAGGGCCGCGGCGATCAGCAGTCTCGATACTTCCTTCTCGAAGTCGTCGGTGGAGCTAAAGATGAGTTCCACGTTGAACGGCTCCATGCTGATGCTGTCCGAGACCTCCACGGTCGCAACAGCATCGGCTATGCCCAGTGCCCGCTGTGCCAGTTCATCGAAGTTGTCGCTCGACTCGTAGGTGATGGAGCTGAGACCGAGTTCTGCCGTTGCGGTTTCGAAGTTGGCGTCATCGGATAGCAACGCCGTGAGAAATGATCGGAACTCCGGCGGAATCTGGTCGAGACCTGCGAGATACAAGGCCTTGACTTCAGCGTCGGTTGTCGGATATGGGGCTCCCGCTCCGATCGCGAACTGTACGGGCGCGAGATGGCTCAGGATCGCAGGCACCTGGTCTGTGTCCGCGAGGTACTGGGCGCTATCGCTCGCGCGCACCGCCGCGTCGAGCGCCATCGCTGCGTTCAGCGCTTCGAGGGTGATCACATCCCCGGTTGTCGACGATGTGATCACCTGCATACGAGATACCGAGCCGAAGGTCGCTGCGATGAATGTAGCGGCTGTGAGCTCCGGAGCGTCTGGAGCGAAGGAGGAGTTTTGGTCCTCGGCAGGCTGGAACTGCCCTGCGAACGATCCGAGAATCCCCGTGAGGACGATCGTCACGACAATGACAGCCCACGGTGCCCTCCGTACCGCTCCAGCGAGCGCGCTAACGAGTGATTTCACGTACTTCCTCCGACTCGCGTTGTGGCTGGAAAGTGCCTTCCAGGCGAGAGCCTACCGATGCCGTGTTCTCACACAGACGCACGGACAATGCCGCTACCGCGGGGGCTCTGCCATGGCAGTGAGCTCGCCGATGACTTCGTCAATGCCAACCCCGCGACGTTCGTTGTCCTCGCCTCGCAGTCGCAGACCAACCGTGGACGCTTCAATGTCCTTGTCGCCGACCACGATCACTGCTGGGTGCTTCTGCGTGATCGCGCGCCGGATCTTCTCGCCGACCGTCTCATCTGCGTCGTCTACATGCACGCGGAGACCCCGCTCCGCAAGTTGACTGGCTACGTAGAACGCGTAGTCGCTGTGGCGATCCGCAACTGGGACGACCGTCACCTGCACAGGTGCAAGCCACATGGGGAAAGCGCCCGCATAGTGCTCCACGAGAATCCCCACGAAGCGTTCGACGGAGCCGAGAAGAGCTCGGTGAATCATCACAGGACGCAGCTTCGTGTTCTCGCTTGTTGCATACTCCAACTCGAAGTTCTCCGGCTGCGCGAAGTCGATCTGAATCGTACTCAGCTGCCAGCGTCTGCCGATCGCGTCCTTGATGTGTATGTCGATCTTCGGCCCGTAGAACGCTCCCTCCCCTGGTGCAAGCTGGTACGGCAGATCTGCAGTGTCGAGAGCAGATGCAAGATACGCCTCTGCCTTCGTCCACAAGTCAACATCGCCAACGTACTTGGCCGGTCGTGTCGATAGGTCTGCCTCGAATTCCTCGAAACCGAAATCCCGAAGCACCATGAGCACGAACTCGAGCAGACGTTTCAGTTCATCAGCCAGGTCGTCTTCGGTTGTGAATATGTGGCTGTCGTCTTGGGTAAAGCCGCGTGCGCGCATCAGCCCATGGAGAACGCCACTTCGCTCGTACCTGTAGACGGTTCCAAGTTCGAAGAGACGAAGCGGCAATTCCCGATACGACCGGCTCCGAGATCGATAGATAAGGATGTGAAATGGACAGTTCATCGGCTTAACGAAGTACTCCTGGCCTGGTCGGTTTTCTCCGCCGTCCAGCTCCATTACGGGGTACATTCCCTCACGGTAAAAGTCGAGGTGCCCTGAGGTCTTCCACAGGTCGGCCTTGGCAACGTGCGGAGTCACCACGTACTCGTAGCCGTGGTTCATGTGTGTCCGACGGGAGTAGTCCTCGACGGCTCGTCTCAGTATTCCACCCTTGGGATGCCAGACAGCTAATCCACTTCCGAGTTCGGAGGGGAACGAGAACAAGTCGAGCTCTGTACCGAGCTTGCGGTGGTCCCTGCGTGCGGCCTCCTTGAGTTGAAGCATGTACGCGTCAAGCGCCTTCTTCGATTCCCACGCGGTTCCGTATATTCGCTGCAGCTGCTGCTTGGACTCATCTCCGCGCCAGTACGCACCGGCCGACCGCATCAGACGGAAAGCCTTCAGTCGGCCCGTTGACGGAAGGTGTGGCCCTCGGCAGAGGTCGAGGAAGTTCTCGTTGCGATACGTGCTCACCGTTTCGTCGTCAATGCCCTCGTCCGCATCGACGCCTGCAATGATTTCTCTCTTGAACGGGTGGTCGGCGAACGCGTTGAGCGCTTCGTCGAAGGTCAACTCTCCTCGCTCGAATGGCTGATCGGCAGCAACGATCTCCACCATTTTCGCTTCGATCATGGCTAGATCCTCCGGCGTGAAGGGTCTATCGACGTCGAAGTCGTAGTAGAAGCCGTCCTGGATGGCTGGGCCGATGGCGAAGCTGGAACCTGGAAACAGTTCGAGTACCGCCTGGGCCATGATGTGTGCCGCTGAATGGCGCGCCACGTGGCGTCCCGCTTCCGTATTCTCTGTGATGATCGAGACGGCTGCGTCGCGCCCGATTGGCCTGTGGAGATCGTACATGGCACTGTCCACTGTCACAGCGACAGCCGCCTTCGCCAGGCGTGGACCAATCGACTCCGCCACATCGAACCCTGTCACGCCATCGGGATACTCACGCTGAGAGCCGTCAGGGAGGGTGATATGAATCGACACGATTGCCGCCTTGTCTGCTCGCGAGGCGTCAAGGCTACCCGTATGCGTCGCCGTGATCGCTCAAGGACCCAAGGACATGACCCAAAGCGATGCTATGTATGGCGCTCCATGCCATTGACCGTTGCTAACACGCCAATCACATCGATGCGACCGAGGGATCGGTCAAGCGAAACACCGCTGTCGACAATTGCCGAGGCAGTACCCACAATACCGTAGTTTTTCGCGCCCTAGCGTTAGATTGGGGTATCCGACGAAGGGAGCGTGAAGGTGGAGATGGCGTTCGCTGGAGTCTTCGTGATCATTGCTCTTGCAGCAATCGGCAGTCACAGACCTGCTGCGGATAACCTGCAGCAGGTCTCATATGCCGCGTTCGACGAGTCGAGCGACTTACCTTGCCCTTGGTGTCAGTCCCAGACACGCGAGACCGACAACCACTGTCCTAACTGTGGGCAGCCCTTCGGCTGACTTCCTACGAGCTCTCGAATTCATTAATTGTTCGCTCGGACTCCATCCCAAGGGACGCATAGAGTTGCATGGCACGCCGGTTCGATGTGTCGACCCACAATGTTCCCCTCACCACATCGGGACGCTCCGCGAGATGTACGAATCCTGCTTCCAGGGCACCTCTCCCCACACCTGTCGCCTGATGACTGGGCGAGACGGCAATGCGGAAAATCTCGCCATCTCCATTGGCATGAACCTTCGTCCAACAAAACCCAACAACATCAAGCCCATCCTCAACAATGATGAGCCCCCGAGGATCAAACCACCGTTCTGTTGACATGGCCCAGACATCCGCCTCGGTGAGTGACGCTGCCTCCCTGTGACCAGCGAACGCTTCCGCGTTCACCTTGACCAAGCTTGGCACGTCCTCTGGCACGAATGTGCGTAGGTTCACGGACGATCGAGGACCTTCGTGCTGCATCTCGATGGGAAGATCGACGACGAGGTAGGCCAACGTGCGAACCACGACAAATCCCTTCTGGTCAAGCGCCCGATCGAGTGATACGCGATTCGACCACACCGATAGCAACTCGTTCCGATCAGCAAGCTCCAGGGTCGCATCTAGGACAGCACCCTCGAACTCGGTGAAGCGCATCGACGGGTCCACAGCCGTCTCAATCGATGCATGCAACGTTCCGTCGCTCTGTCGATGCCTGGCAATCGCGCCAACAGCGCGAATCACATCGTCCTCTACGACAGTCACCGCGGCCTGGGAGTCACGAAACGATGGCATCTTGGCCTCGCTCATCGGCGGATAGCCGTCTCGTTGTTCGAGTGCTGCGAGAAACTCAACCGAGCGCTGGAGTTGCATCATGCTGCAACCTTAGGAACAGGTTCACACCATCTCTCAGACATTCGGATACGTATGTCCGTGGAGGCCTGTGCCCGATAAGCTCTCGGGCGTGAGCACGGTAGGACTGGTTCTCGGCGGTGGAGGGATCACGGGCGCAGCGTTCGATTTCGGAACGCTGCTCTCGATCGAGATGGCCACGGGTTGGAATGCGGGCAGCGCAGACGTTGTCATTGGTACATCCTCCGGTGCGTTCGTTGCAGCGATGGCTCGTGCCGACGCCCTGCACCTCGATTCGTTTGCCGGTACCGGTGAGACGCAGGCGGAGATCCACGACTGGCTGAGCAACCATCTCTACAGAAGGGGTGCCCCACGTGGCGTGCTTCGCTGGATCACCAAGGGTCTGCTCCCCGCACTGCGTAGACCTGATCTGTATGCAGCTCTCGGAAGCCCAAGCCTCTATCGGACAGATGGGCTCGTTGAATGGGTGACCGACGCCGCTGGCGATCTCGCGTCTAGCTGGCCTGAACAACCCACAGCGATCGTGGCATATGACCTTGAGGCACGAAAGCGAGTGCCGTTCGGCACCGATGCTGCACCCGAGGTTGGACTCGCGCTCGCTGTAGCGGCATCCAGCGCTGTTCCGTTCGTATATGAACCGGTTGAGATCGATGGCCGCTGGTATGCGGACGGAGGCCTGGCGTCCGGAACGTCGGCAGATCTGTTGCTCGCGTGTCGCGATCCCCTCGATCTCGTGCTCGTCGTTGCACCTTTGGCTGCGACGGCGCCCCGCGCAGGCGCTCGTTTCTATGAAGACATCTTCGATAGGGCAGGCCGCAGAGCGCTCGCTATGGAATTGGCCAAGATTCGCACAGCCTGGCCAGACACCGAGATCCTCGTTCTCCGCCCCGATGAGCGTGTGCTCGACATCACACGGCCGAACCCCATGTCCGTCGCTGCCGCTATTCCTTCGTTTCTGATGACGCTGCGCTCAATGCGATCCGAACTCGCACACCCATCGGTGTGGTGCGTGCTGGAACGTCACCTCTGCGTACCGGCCGGCACGCCATGAGTCGCCAAGCACGTGGTGCGATGTGCGTGCTGTTGCCATTGATGGCGAGTGCCGATCTCGTGGCGGCGTCACCCCTCGCTCAGCTGCGAGCGACCTTCAGTTGCTCGGCGATGATGAAAGCGAGCTCCAGTGCTTGACTGGCGTTGAGGCGGGGATCACAGTGGGTGTGGTACCTGTCGGCAAGATTCTCCTCGGCAACGTTGGCTATGCCTCCCGTGCACTCCGTGACGTTCTGTCCCGTCATCTCGAAGTGGACGCCGCCGGGGTGTGTTCCGTAGGAACGATGAATGTCGAAGAACTGTTCGACCTCAGACGCGATCCGCTCGAACGGACGCGTTTTGTAACCGCTCGAAGACACCATGGTGTTGCCGTGCATGGGATCGCACGACCATACAACACGAAAACCCTCACGCTCAACGGCCTCAATGAGAGCTGGGAGGTATTCACCCACGCCGTCAGATCCGTGTCTGGTGATCAGGGTCAATCTGCCTGGGTCATTCTCAGGATCGAGCACAGAAATTAAGCGAACGAGTTCGTCCGGCGTCATGGACGGCCCACACTTGAGGCCAATGGGGTTCCCAACGCCACGCAGCAGCTCGACGTGCGCACCGTCGAGCTGACGAGTGCGGTCACCGATCCACAAGAGGTGCGCAGAACACGCGTACCAATCACCGGTAAGGCTGTCTGTGCGGATCAACGCCTGTTCGTAGCCGGGAAGGAGCGCCTCGTGGCTTGTGTAGAACTCGGTCTCCCGCAGCTGCCTGGCCGTCTCGGGAGTCAGTCCTATCGCCCGCATGAACCCAAGCGTCTGATCGAGCTCTTCGGCGACAATCTCGTAGCGTTTGTGTTGGGCGGTGTCGGCGACGAAGTCGAGGTTCCACTTGTGCACTTGCTCGAGGTTCGCCATACCGCCTTGTGCGAATGCTCGAAGGAGGTTGAGCGTTAGCGCGGACTGGTGATAGGCCTTGACCATTCGACCTGGATCGGGTGCTCGTGTGACTTTGTCGAAGGCGATGCCATTGACAATGTCCCCGCGATAGCTTGGCAGCGCCACGTCTCCTTTGATCTCCATGTCGGACGATCGTGGCTTTGCGAACTGACCGGCCATTCGTCCAACCTTCACCACGGGCAAGGCTGCTCCGTACGTAAGGACCACCGACATCTGGAGCATGACCTTGAAGGTGTCACGGATCGTGTCTACGTGAAACTCAGCGAACGATTCGGCGCAGTCGCCACCCTGTAGGAGAAAGGCCTCTCCCATCGCCACCCGACCTAGCTGCTTGCGGAGGCGGCGTGCCTCGCCTGCGAACACCAGCGGTGGTGAGGATGCGAGGTCCTTTTCGACTGCTTCGAGCGCGCTCGGGTCCCGATAGATCGGTTGCTGCTCGGCGTGCTTTGAGCGCCAACTGTCAGGTGTCCATGTCATGCATGTGTCCGTTACCTATGGGAGGGTGCCTGTGGCTGGAGATGCTACCGGTGCTTGCTGGCGCGTCAACCGCCGATCATCTGGAGAGGCAGTAATCCACCGGCCGTTACCCTGCTTGGACTTGACGGATGTACATGATGACATCCTGGACTTGGTCCTCGGTGAGGACGCCAGGCATGGCAGGCATCTTGGCAATTCCCGAGAACACGATCGCCTGAATGAGCACATCAGACATCGCTGTCGCGTCGCTCCCCTCTCCGAGGGCGGGGCCGAACTTACCCTCAAGGAAGTCTCCGTGGCACTGGGCACACCCAGCGCTGTACAGCTCCCTGCCCGATAGACCGACGTTCGCTGCAGCGGTCCATGTTTCCGGCAATTCTGGAGGGGATGGAGTCGATAGAGATGACACAGTTGCGAAGACCAACGCTGCGACGAGTAGGAACGCAACCCGTGGTTCCCATTTGGAGTGCCCTACCCGCACAGGAGGACCTTCGCCACGTTCGGCTCGCCGTCGCAGGCGACGCCGCATCACGCTTCTGCTCACGAGGAACACGACGATCGGCAGCACGACGACGAGTAGCTGCAACGTCCGTACCAGCGTATTCACCGACATATTCAGCCACACGGCGATCACGTCGTCGCTACCTGCAATGAAGAGCACAGCGAAGAAGGTCAGCGCGCCGAGGCCGATCGATGTGCGGAGAGGCCGCTCGCTCGGTCGATCGAGCAGGTGATGCATCTCGTGATCGCCGGAGAACTTCGCCTCGAGCCACGGCCAGGCGTACAACCCCCCGAATGTTGTGCCAGCCAACAGCAGTGCCGGATAGAACGGGTTCGGAATCTCGAACGGTGACGCGCGAAGCTCCCAGGCCGGCATGAGGCGTAGAGCTCCTTCTAGCCATCCGAGATACCAGTCTGGCTGGGATGCAGAACTCACGTCGGCAGCGCGGAACGGTCCGAATATCCAGATCGGGTTGATTTGGACCAGCCCCCCGAGTGCTGCGAGCACAGCGCTCGTGAGGAAGAAAACACCGACGGCTTTCATTGCGTACGTCGGCCATAACCGGAGGCCGATGATGTTGTCCTCCCTGCGGCCCTTCCCAGGGAACTGTGTGTGCTTCTGGCGCACGAGGATGACCATGTGAACGACGATGAGCAGTGCGATGATCGTCGGCACGATCATTACGTGAAACACAAAGAGGCGCGAGATGATGTCTGCGCCAGGAAATTCTCCTCCAAGGAGCAACGACGATAGCCAGGGGCCCGCGAACGGGATCGAGAGAATGATGGAGTACGCGATTCGCAGTCCCGTACCTGAGAGCTGATCGTCGATCATCGAGTAACCCGTGAACCCGTTGACGAGGGCAAGCGCGAGCAGGGTGACGCCCACCGCCCAGTTGAGCTCTCGTGGCTTGCGGAAAGCTCCAGTGAAGAAGGTGCGGAGAAGGTGGACCACCATCGATGCTACGAACAGCAACGCTGCCCAGTGGTGCACTTGGCGGACAACGAGGCCTGCTCTGACCGAGAAGGTGATGTCGAGCGCCGATGCGTACGCCCTTGACATCTCCACACCCTGGAGCGGTACGTAGTTGCCTATGTACACCACCTCTTGCTGGCTGGCATCGAAGAAGAGCGTCAGGTATACGCCGGTACCAACCAGGATGATGAAGCAGTAGAGGATGATCTCTCCGAGGAGAAACGACCAGTGGTCGGGGAAGACCTTGTTCAGAATCCCCCTGGTCATCCGCGCCGTACCGAGGCGCTCGTCGAGTCCCCGAACGATTGCACGCATCATACGCTGTCAGCCCTATCCCAGTATCCGGGCCCAACCGGTTCCCGATAGTCGCTCTGTGCCACGACAAAGCCCTTTGAGTCGATCGCAATCGGTAACTGCGGCAAGGGCCTCGTCGCGGGCCCAAATATTGGTCGGCAGCCATCATTCACATCGAAGGTCGACTGATGGCAAGGACACAGTAGGAGCCCAGTGACGTTCTGGTACAGACCGACTGCGCATGCAGAATGTGTGCAAATCTTTGAATACGCGACCATTCCGTTCGCAACCCAGGTCTCCCTGCCCGCAATGGGGATGAACTTGTCGTCATCGAACCGAATGAGAAGAGTGGGGGCATCCGCTGCGTTGGTGTGTCCTTCTGGGAATGCTGTCAGGAGCTCTCCCACACCGAGTTGGTTCATCTTGATCGGGGCGCCGTTCACGGTCACGAGCCGCACACCCTCCGTGAACGCGGTTTCGCGCAAGTCCTGTGATGGACGCGGTCCGAGCGACCGGATCGGGAAGACAACGGCGGCCCCCATTGCCACAACAGCTGTTCCGAACAGGCGGAGCACCGTGCGCCGTTCTTCGTCGAGTTCACCGGCAGGGACGTCGGCGCGTCGCAGATCTGCCCGTACGGCTGCGAGCATCGCGTCCGAGCTCACCAGTGGGTGACGCTCTTCCTCGCTTTGTTCCTGAGGAAGGAATCGGTTCGCTCCTGTCACTATGCCGATGCCGATGCCCCCAAGTGCGTAGAACCAGAGAAGCCCTTCGAGCTGTGGCTGGCCCCCGGATCCATACACGATGAGCAGCCCTATGCCCGCAATAGCGGCAATACCGAACGAAATCTGAGGAGCCTTGGTCTTAGGCACGACGATCTCCAATCCACATGAGTCCCAGAATCAGTGCGCTCATCCCAACCAACCATGCAATGAGACCCTCCATGACAGGCCCCACCCGACCGATCGGCGCACCTCCGAGATCGTCTGGCTGCTGGAGGTAGAGCACATAGGTGACTATCTGCTCGAGCTCCTCGTCGTTGAGCGTATTGGGGCCGAAGAAGGGCATCTCCCCTGGTCCACCTCGAATAGCGGCAGCGACCTCGAGCGCTGTGTAGCTGTTAAGCGGTGGAGCGTTGTCGCGAAAGCTGAGAGCACCACCGATACCCGTAGCGGCGTGGCAAGCAGCGCAACCCGATCGGTATAACTCACCGCCTTCCGACAGGTCGTTGCGTGGAACGATCTGCTCGTTGGCTGCATTTGCTTGCACCTGGCCGACGTTGGCTTGGCCCCTTGTGCCCTCTTCATCCCCTGTGGCGAGGGCGGGAACTGTGAGCACGGCAAAGGCCGTCACGAAGGAGAGAGCCACGAGAACGTACGGCGCTAGCCGTCTCAGATCACGTCGTCCTGCCATCAGCCCTCCTCTGTGGTTCCACGATCGTAATGTATACCTGTCGACTAAGGATATATCACATTCTCTGTCGACACTGCATTTCCAATCCGGTGCAGCACCGCTCACCTGCACAAAGGCATCGCATTCGCGTGCCGGCGGCGCCGCAGAATGCGATCTTCTGCGTCAGTCATGACATGGGCGCACACCGAGAAGGAGGGTGGTCGCTCACAAGATGTCATAATTGACTAGTTCACAGCTATGCTTCTATTCCGTAGTTGACAGCTATGCGTTTATATGGGGGCCGCATAGGGCCTCTGACGGTGGAGGACACGTAGGGCATGATGGCCAGAAAGCAACACCGGCTACCAATGAGTGGCATACTCGTCGCAGCCGCGATCGGACTCATCTGGGTCGGACCGGCGGTGGGACAACAGGCCAATCAACAGCCCGTCGCCACAGTAAGTGCCAGCCCAACTGCTGCGAGTGCTGGCACGTTCATTCTCCTCGACGGAACTACGTCATCCGATCCCGACGGAACAATTGCTTCCTACTCGTGGGATTTCGGCGACAGCACGCCGGTCATTTCCGGTAACGCCTCTGAGGCTGGCACGCTCTATCACAGCTACGCTGCC
This sequence comes from uncultured Acidimicrobiaceae bacterium, assembly GCA_964460075.1. GTDB lineage: Bacteria > Actinomycetota > Acidimicrobiia > Spongiisociales > UBA5794 > JAMBLL01. The sequence goes on along the minus strand of CAYWPC010000001.1, from coordinate 2,083 downwards.
GATGGTTTCTATACGGTAACGCTCACGGTCACCGACGATCAGGGTGCAACGAGCGATCCGACACTCCCCTCAGCAACCGCACTCATCACAATCGGCGCTGCAACGTCTACCACGACAACGACGACGCCTCCCGGGGGTGGGTCAGCCAACGGTGC
>CAYWPC010000001.1:0-1828 GCA_964460075.1 uncultured Acidimicrobiaceae bacterium | reverse complement strand
CGGCGCACTCGGACAAGGCGGACTAGGACCATCACTCCAAACCTCAACATTCGGCAAAGGCGCGACCGTGTCGGCCATTGCCAATGGAGTGGGAGCAATGCCAGGGTTCACTGGCTCTCTCAGCAAGGAGCAGATCAGCGCCGTGGCGTCCTACTCCGTGAGGTTCCAGTCCTCCGGAGGATCAACCTCCACCACGACAACGACAACCATCGCCACAGAGGGCTCAGCGGACGTGTCGTCGGGGCCCGAGGCGGACCTATATGCTTCTAGTTGTGCCGCGTGTCATGGCGCACTCGGTGAGGGCGGTATCGGACCATCACTCCAGAGTTCCGTCATGGGCTTCGATGCATCCGTCGCGGCCATTGCCAATGGTGTCGGCGCCATGCCAGGTTTCTCGACGAGCCTCAGTACCGAGCAGATCGATGCAATCGCCGCATTCAGCGTCGCATTCCAGATCGCTGACCCCACGACAGGAGACACAACACCACCACCCGACGCACCGAGTGATGAGCCCAACGGTGGACCGTTGGCCAGCCAAGGACCTGAACTCTTCGCTTCCAGTTGCGCTGCATGCCACGGCGCCGTCGGCGAGGGCGGCCTGGCCGCGCCGATCAACGTGCCCTTCGGCACAGACCAACTGACAGAGATCATCCGTCTCGGCATCGGCAACATGCCGGGGTTCGAGGGTGGGCTAGACCCCGACCAGATTGCTGCCGTGGCTGCCTATGTGCAGGCGTTAGCGGCCCAGTCGACGCCTACGACCACCCTCGCACCGGCTGGCACTGGCAGCATCGTGGCCCTCCAGCCAAGCAAGTACGCCGAGCTCGATACCGACAGGACCTCCGTACCCCTCGATGCAAGGACCCAACTTGGGATAGCGCTAGCTTCTATTGCCTTCCTCGGCCTTCTCGCCTATGGCGAAGCACGCAGAACCCGAAGGACATCTTTCAACAATGGGAGGGATGCAGATAGCTAGTGCGTTCGTGACTGACGTAAATGCTTAGTTCAGAAGTTGACAATTCATGCCGACTCGATGTGTAATAGCAGTAGTCGGGAGAAGACCATGAAGCGAAGAAGAGAGAGTATGAAACACAGAAGATTGGCACTCCTTGTAGTAGGAACCGCAGTTCTGCTTGCTGCCGTATACATACCTGCACCGGGGGGAGCCGCTGCCAGAGTCTCGAATTTCATAAGCACGGCGGCTGCGCCCGTCAGCCAAACGTTCGCTCGTGCGGTTGCAATCCCGGCCATCGTTAGCAGCCAAGCTGTTACGGGTAATCCACCCGTTGCCGTTGACGACAGCTACAGCGTCGCTGCTGGTACCACCCTGGTCGTCAACGTTCCTGGGATCCTTGGAAACGACACAGATCCGGACGGCCACTCTCTCAGCGTGGTGCCTCTGACCGCTCCTGCAACCGGATCGCTGTCAATCTCACCGAACGGTTCGTTTACTTATCTGGCTCCGAGTGTGACCGCAACGGTCTCGTTCAGCTACAAGGCGTCGGATGGAACCTTGACATCGAATGCCGGTGTCGTAACGATCTCCGTTACGGGCAGTACACCAGCGACAACGACCACCGCAGCGACACCACCGGCTGCGAACGGGTCAGCACTCTATGCGTCATCGTGCTCTGCCTGCCACGGGACAGGCGGATCCGGGGGCTTCGCCCCGGCACTCGACACCACGACGTTGAGCACTGCCCAGATCCTGAACATCCTCACTACGGGATCGATGGCCAGCTACACAGGTTCGCTCACCACTACCGAGATCCAGGCGATCACCGACTACATCGGTAGCCTGGGATCGGGCGGTGGCACAACGACGACC